>CAVDSY010000017.1:0-65144 GCA_963611815.1 bacterium | reverse complement strand
CCTGAACGCCTTGATGATGAAAGCCTTCCGCTGATGATTGACCCGCTTGAAAAAGCGGGTTTTCATTTGGTGACATCCGTCTTCCCCGTGATAGGATTAAGCATGGACACGATGGGCATGAAAATCAAAGGGGCAATCACATCCTTTTTGTCGCTGGCCGTGTCCATCGATGGGATTGTCTTCTTTTCCTTCTTCGCCATTTGGAAGGCAAAGGGCTTATTGCCTTTTTTGCTTGCCGCCATCTATTTCCTTTTCGAGGCCGTTGGAAGGATTTACGCCCTCTCCTACACGATGGCGAATAGAAAGGTTTCAAAAGAAGCATCCGAAGCCAAGGCGCGCCTTGCCCTTGCTTTGGGCGTCTGGGAAACAATTTGCATAGTGCCATGGATTGCCGCGGCATTCTGCTGCGGAGGCCTTTCCTATAAAGATATAGGCCCTATTCCTTTGATATTCCTTTTCTTCAAAATCTCCGCAGAACTCGTCTTATCTTTCTTTCGTTACTTCCCCCATTCCAAAAAAAGGATAACTTTGGCAAGCGAGTCGCTTTGCTCGCTTTGCGTTGCGCTGTCCCTCTTTTTGGCCATTCTTGTATTTTATCTAGGGAATGATGGCTACATGGACCGCGTTTTGGCGGTTAATGTCGCCGGCATCATCTTTCTCGTCCTCTTCTTTGCACAAAACGGATTCTTCTCCATCCTGCTATTTCAAGGACGCGTCATCTCCCGAATCAAGCAAATGGTTCTCTTCGGCACAAAGTACAGCATCGGAAATTACTTCGTCGTGTCCTCGTCTGCGATGACTTTCATCGTCTCAACCATCACGGCAATCAAAGAAAAGAACCCCGCATACGCAGGCATCGCGATCATCTATCTATCCCTCGGTCTAATCAGACTCAGCGCTTTGCTATGGAAAAACGCCATCCATCGCCACGTTTACAACAAACGTCTAGCCGAAGCCGAAGAGAACAAAATCCTCTTATATGTTGGAGCCCTGCTGGCGGGCTTATCCGTCCTTTTTGCTTACGGCCTATTCTGGATGAGCAGGCAAGAGATGCAGCAAAGCGGAGCCTTCGTCCTTGGCCTTCAGATCATCCACGGCTTGTTCCGCCTTTTCCTTTGCATCAAGAACTACATCGCCTCGCAAAAGAAAAACAAGCCATTCAGCATCGCCGTATCTTCCTTGGATATGCTGGTGGGCGTCTATTCGCTGTTCTCGATTTTTCTTTTGATTAACCTCTATTGCAAATTCGCGTGGATGGAGCAGGCGATCACCATAATGTCATGGCTCACAATGGCCGGTTCCTTGGCCTTGGGGGTGATTATGATCTTGCTAGGAATACAAGCGAGGCCAGCAACCAGGCGCTTGGCCAAAGAAATCAAGGACAATTCAGCGGAGTTTAAGGCTTCGTCACAAGCCCCAGGCCCCATAGAGTCTCTTTCGGAAGAGGAAGTTAAAGCGATGTTAGCGAACCCCGATTTCGCAAACGCGCTGCACAAAATCGATTGCATAGGCCCCTCATCAATCGAAGAGGAAAGCTGGCTCAAAAAGCAAAAAGAGCTCCAGAACAAAAGCTGCAACCCTCAAGATCCTTAAATAACTAGCCCAGATCTTCTTATCAGTAATTGATAATTCAGTCGCCATCGACGCGCAACCATAAGCAGACGTTTTTCTTGCATCCTCAGCGCTTTTTTTGGCGACTCGATCAGATTCAAAGCCCCGGCAACAAAGCAAATCATGGTTGTCCAAGAGCCTCTTCATACCGTATCATAGTGAGGCCGACCACACATAACTGCCGCCTTCCGTTAACGTAAAAAGGTAATGAAAAGCAACGACATCAAAAACGACTCGCCCATCTCAAAGGCTCGTTTTCTATTGAGAAAGCATGATGCCGGCGGTTTTAAAAGCCGACTGGCGTTATTGAACCTAGTGTCTACGGACGGCGACGGCAGAAAAACGGTAATGCTGGTGCAGCGGGATTTCTAGCTGCCACTTTTTCCAAGGAGGCAGTTGCAAATCCGTTGGAGCATTACCGTTTTTTGTTTAGTCTAGCTTGTAGGACTTCAGCACTTTAAGCAGGGGCTTGATGGCCTTCTCCACCACACCCGGCTCAAACGGATCCTTCATATGGTCTTTGATGACCAATGTCCGGAAAGGATACTTCCCGCCCATCTTACAAAGTTTGAGGTAGCGTCCCCATGCCAGCTTGTGGTTCTTCCTGTCGAGATTGAAGAACTCGAAGGCCATGACTTGGGCCAAAGTGTAATCGATGTAGTAGAAAGGAACATCGAAAATATGGCTTTGAAGCAGCCAGCGATGCCCGCTTTCAAGGTATTGGCAGCCTTTGTAAAGTTTAGCTTTGTAAGGCGTGTATTTGTTTTCCAGCTCAACCCACTTCGCATCCCTTTCCTCAGGCGTCGCGTCCGGATTGTCGTAGACCCAATGCTGGAACTCATCGACAGTCACCCCATAGGGAAGGAAAGTGATCGCATCAGCCAGATGGACGTAACGGTATTTGTTCGGCTCGTCAAAGAAAAGGTCCATCCATGGCTCGGCGAAGAATTCCATCGACATCGAATCGATCTCGCAGGCCTCCATCGTCGGCGAGCGGTATTCAGGGATGGAAATTCCTCTGGCCATATAAGCCTGGAAACTATGGCCGAACTCATGGGTCAAGACATCGACGTCGCCGCTCGTCCCATTGAAATTGGAAAAGATGAAAGGAATCTTGTAAGCGGGGAAGTAGGTCATATAGCCACCGGACTGCTTGCCCGGCTTCGCCTCAAGATCCATGACTTCGTGATCGGCCATGAACGAGAAGAAATAGCTGGTCTCTTTAGAAAGATCGTCATACATCTTCTTGGCGTTTTCGATCTTATCCGCCGTCGTGCCCTTAGGTAGAGGATTCCCCTCTTTGAAGTAAAGCCCCATATCATAGGCCTTGGGATTGCGAATTCCTGTCCTTTTGAACTGATCTTTCTTGATTTTGCAGGTAATCGGGGTAACGAATTCCTTGATTTGTTCGCGATGCCTCGCAACGTCTTTCTGATCGTAGTCAAAACGGCTCATCTTGATATAGGCGAGCTCGGTGTAAGAGGAATAGCCCATCTTTTTAGCCATCTTGGTCCGCACCTTAACGAGTTTGTCGTAAAGTTCCTCGGCTTTGTCTTTGATGTTCGCGTCGAGATATGAATAATAAGCCTCCGCCGCTTCTTTTCTGGTTTCCCTATCGACGTCTTGCAAAAACTTGCCCATTTGGGGAAGGTTATAAGTCTCGCCGCGGAAGCTGACTTTGGCGGAAGCGATAAGAGCGTCGTATTCCATCGTCAGTTTGCTCTCCTCAACGGCCTCCTCAACCACCCTCTCATCGAAGGACTTCAGTTGGTATTCCATCATTTCGAAAAGGAAGGAGCCAAGCTTTTCCTCAAGGAAGGGCCGATAAGGGCTCTTCAAAAGGGCTTCGGCCCATTTGTTGGTCTCGACTTGGATAAGAGGAAGGCCTTCATTGAGCACATTCATCGCATCCTCGTATTTCTTGTTAGTCGTATCCAAGGAGTAAAGAACGGAGATGTGCGTTGCCTCGTTTCCGAAAGAATCTTGGGCTTTTGCGTACTTTTTCCAAACCGCAAGCGCTTCTTCTCCGCTTTTAGCGGCGACAAGGGCGGCGGTGAAGGACTTCGTTTTCGCGACCTCTTTTTGGATGGAAGGAACCTTAAAGGGCCATTCCGAGAATTTCTTGACTTCTTTGCTCATGCTTTTGCCTTTCTTTGAACTCACTTAATGCGCCATGCAAAGCGCCACCAGGAGGAGTGGTTCCTGACCATTTGGGAACGGCAAGTCGCAAGCGGCGTAGAAACGCTTCCGAAGCTTTTTCCGAAAGGGCTCGACAACTCTCAGCCCCAAAGGCCGGTTCATTATATTGCAGGAGGGAAAATAACAAACAAAAAGCGTATCATTTGCAACGGGAAATTACCTGATTAAAATACCGAAGCAAATTTATGGAAGATTCAACCGAAAAACTCATTCTGGCGACGATCGACAAGGTCCGCCCATTCCTCCAGCGTGATGGAGGAGACATCGACTATATCGGTTTCCGCGATGGCATCGTCTATCTCACGATGACTGGCGCCTGCAGCGGATGCATGTACGCCGGAGAGGACATCTCGGCCGGCGTTGAGATCATTCTGATGGAAGAGGTCCCTGGCGTAATGGCCGTCAAAACCGACGGCGTTCCCGAGGACATGATGTCGGAGTATCTTGCCAAAAAGCAGGAAGCCGCCCTGGCCAAAGCAGGGATATAAAAGCAATCAAAACCGAACATTGACGTTTTTCGATTGATTTTTGTTTTATCTTTGTAATTTTCAGCGCAAAAAACGATGCTAATTGAGCAAATCTAACCAATGCTCTTGTGAGAAAGCGTCTTTTCCTTTATTTTTTATTGACGCGAAAAGTCGGCAAATAAAATACCATGATCAGCAAAGAGCAAGTAAAAGACCCGAAATGGCGCATTCTCATGGCTTGTGTGAAGGAATTCGTTGAAGAGGGCTTCAAACAAACGCGAGTGAAAACAATCACCGCCGAAGCGGATGTCACCCCCGCTTCCTTCCACCGCATCTTCAAAAACAAAGACGGCGTGCTCTATGAACTCATCGATTTCATTTTCGACAGCCAATTCGCGCACGCCCGCAGCTACCCTAATGACGACCCCGTCCACGTGTATGCCCTTGAGACAGCCATCCAGCTTGCAGCCGCCGAAATACACGATCACATCAGAGAAGCTTATTTAGAAGCCTATACAGATCAAAAGTGTTTGGAATTCATCAGAAAAAGAACCACCAAAGAACTTCAGCACGCCTTCAAAGCCTATAACCCAAGCTGGGACGAAGAGGATTTCTACGAAACGGAGGTCGGCTCATCTGGGCTCATTAGGGCTTACATGGAACGGCCATGCGACAGCAAATTCACCTTCAAACGCAAAATCGAGGACTTCCTTTCCTTCACGCTCAAGGGCTATAACGTGCCACAAGAAAAAATAGATGAGACCATTTCCTCTATTCTTTCCATTGATTTGACTCTTTACGCGGCAAAAGTGCTTAATGGCCTCTTCGATTCTTTAGAGAAGACTTTTGGCGTCAAATTCAGCCCCGAGAGCAAAGTTGCCCACATCGCGTAAAATCATTTCCTTTTCCAAAATATCGAGATAGCAAAAAAGCCCAGCAATCATGCCGGGCTTTGATTTGGCTTCTTTATTAGTCGTTGGCCCAAAGAAGGTGATGTTGAACAAGAACCCAGACGAGGTCAACCCAGCCAAGGATGGTCCCGGTGAAGGGGATGATGGCTAGAACAAGACCCAAGATATTGTGGGTCCCCTTCGGACTCTCGATGACGGAAGTGATACGAACGATAAGTTCGGTAACCCAGTTGACGCCAGGGATGAGAAGAAGAATGAACTGGACGAGTCTAGGAAGACTGTTAAATGTTTTCATAATGGCTCCTTTCGGAGAATAGAATAGTCCATTCCTTATAGGATACAAGGGTTTTGCGTCATTTCAGGATAAGATTATCCTTTTTATTGGCGATTACATAACCATCGCGATTGTAGACATCTTCCCTGTTGTAACGGAAACGCTCGCCGTTAGGTTGCACCATCGCGCCCCCGGCTTCGTGAATCAGCAAATCACCTGAAGCAACGTCCCATTCTTTGGTGCCGCTAGACATGCGATAAAAGAAATCATAATCCCCCTGCGCGATGACGCAGAACTTATTGGCTGCGCCGATTGGGGTCGCCTCGCCTTCGAAGCGGTCTTGATGGGTGAGGTAAAAAGCCTTCTCTTTGTCATTGAAAAACGAGATTGAGCGCACGGTTCTCAAACGGCCATCCCTTGTCGAGCAGTGAATGCGCGTGCGGGAACCATCTTCGTCGAGACGATAAGCGCCTGCGCCTTTTACGGCAAAATAGAGGACATTAAGCATCGGGACGTTGATAACCCCTACGACCACCTCATGATCAACTGCGAGAGCGATATTCGTCGTGAATTGGCCGTTGCGACTGACGAATTCCTTCGTGCCATCGACCGGGTCAACAATCCAGACGGCTTTTTTGCTAAGTCTTTCCTTCGTGTCGACGCTTTCTTCGGTAAGGAAGCCATAGTCGGGGAAAGCCTTGCCCAAATCCTCTCTTATCATCGCATCAGCAGTCTTGTCGGCGAGGGTTACCGGCGAATCATCGGTCTTGATCTCGACCTGAAAATCCGTGCAGTAGATCTCCTTTATTTTGATTTCCGCCCGCTTAGCGGCTTTGATTGCCGCCTCAAGTTCTTTCTCGTACATCCGTCCTGACCTCCAAACGAAATTATAGAAGCACTTTCTTTACCTTGCTAAGCTCTTCCACCACTTTCATTGATTCCTCATATGAGTACGTTTCAGTCCCCGCGGCGAAAAGATGACCTCCCCCATGGAAGCGAGTGGCCGTTGGCTGAACAGGATAGCCCTTATCGCTTCTCAACTCACCCCTGATGGCCCCTTTTCCGTCTTCGGTAAAGAGGCAATACATATTCGGATTAAAAACCGTCTCAATGCAATTAACCATCGAGCCTGCCTCTTCGTAGCTCATACCGCAAGAAAGATAATCGCTGGGCTTTAAATAAACATAGGTTATGCCTTTGTATGAAACGGCGTGATTGCGTAAATAAGAATGGAAGGCTTTTGTTCTATCATCCTCAAAATAGACGATTCTGCGGATTGAAATGGGCTCGACGCCTAATTTCATCAGCCTTTTCACAGCCTCGCACGTGCCTTGATTTGTGCCATAAAAGCGAAAACAACCAGAATCCGTAAGAATGCCAAGATATAGGGCTTCTGCGGCGATTTTTGGAATTTTAAGCCGATTCTGCGTGGCGAAATTCTCAATGATTTCCGCGCAGGCGATCTTATGCCTGTCCACATAATAATCGGGAAAAGGGAAATCCTCGCCGGCGCGATTTGGATCATGGTGATCGAATTTCAGGAAACGATTCGCGTGGCAAACGCGCTGATCCTCAACTCTTCTTAAGCAGGAGACATCAACCAAAATCGCAAGCGATTGCTTTATCTTGTCATCGCCGACTTCGTCCATCGGGGACAGCCTTTTGAAAAGCGAAGGCATGCCGCCGCCAATGGCGTAGACCTCTTTTCCCGGGAAATTTTCTTTGATGATTTCCCTGAGGCCAATCTGCGAGCCATAGCAATCGCCATCAGGCAAGGCGTGGCCCCATATCGTGATGATCTTTTCTTCAGCGATTGTTTTAAGAAGCGATGCGAAATTCCTCATAGGAAAGCCTATTAAGATAGCCGATTTCGCAGCAAAGGGAAAGAAAAAGACGCTCTTTCGAGCGCCTTGACGACGTTTAATGAATAATCAGATGATCTTAACGCCAAGATCAGCGGCGGTTTCGGTTTTGTGCGAGCCTTCCTCGCCGTCTTCGCTCTCGCCTTCGTCCGTGCTGAGCGCCTCGCCGGTGACGGAAGCATTGTATTCGGCTTCTTCCTTGACGTCGGTCTCGTCCCTATCGGCTTCGGTCTCGTCGTTCTCATAGAAGACGGAAGTATCGATGCGGGTCTTGTCGAAAAGGGTCCTCGAACGGAGGTTCCAAGTATAATCGCCATCCTGAACGAAGCGGCCATCCAAAGAAATATCAGTATAGAAATGGCCGATTCTGGCTTCTTCTTCATCCGGCCCGATTTCAAGTTCGGTTTTGATCTTATCCCAAAGATCTTTGAAGGCGATGGGCTCGCTGGATTCGCTCAAAATTTTGTAAGCGAGGTCAATCATTGATTCTTTTTTCATTGTGGTTTTCCTTTCACATCTTCTCCGGCGCAGAGACCCCGAGGATCCCTAAACCGTTTTCCAAGACGATTTCGCAAGCCTTTATAAGGCCTAGGCGCGACGAGGTCAAGGGGAGATTTTCGCGGTCGATGATTCTGCAAGCTGCATAGAACTCATGGACGAGTCCCGCAAGCTTGTGAACATAGGCGACGGCTTTCGCCGGCTCCCTCTCCTTCGCAGCGGATTCTATCATACTCGGAAAATCCGCCAAATGTTTCAAAATCGCAAGTTCGGCGGGCTCTTTGAGCATCTTGCCGCTCTCATCGATGGCAATGCCATCGCCAAGTTTCAGCAGCGAGGCGCAACGCGCATGGGCATATTGCGAATAAAAGACGGGGTTGGACGAGCTTTGCTCCATGGCGAGGTTGTAGTTGAAATCCAAATGGCTTGAAGCGCTGCGCTCCACAAAGAAATAGCGGACGGCGTCAACGCCCACTTCCTCCACCAGCTCGCGGTGAGCGATTGCTTTGCCGGTCCTTTTGCTCATCCTTACCTCTTCCCCGTCTTTGTAGACGCGGACAACCTGGACAAACTGAGCCTCCAAAGAATCCTCAGGGTAACCTTCCATCATCAAAGCGCTCTTCATACGGGCGATATAGCCATGGTGATCGGCTCCAAGAACATCGATAAGGTGACTGAAACCGCGGCTCATCTTATCGTAGTGGTAGCAGATATCGGGCATGAAATAAGTGTAAAGTCCATCGGATTTGACGATTGGGCGGTCCTTGTCATCGATGAATTTGGTCGTCGCCAAATAAGTGGCGCCACCATCTTCGTAGACATAGCCTTTTTCTTTGAGCTTGGCGATGGTTTTCTCAATATTTCCGCCTTTGCGGATATCGCTTTCGTAGGTTACTTTATCGAAATGGACGCGGAAATCCGCCATATCCTTCCATATCTTCTCAAGCTCGGCGTCGATGCCAAAGCGAATGAAGAAGTCGTGGGACTCCTGGTCGTCTTTCAAATAGCGATTGCCATAAAGCTCTTTTATCTTTTCGGCGATTTTGATGAGGTCGACGCCGTGGTAATCGTCCTCCGCTAGGTCAAGAGGCTCACCAAAAGCTTCGTGATAACGAGCACGGATCGAATGGCCAAGATGCTCAACCTGATTGCCGCAATCGTTCACGTAGTATTCACGCGTGACATCATATCCAGCCCAATCAAGCAGCGAGGAGATGACGTCTCCCACCGCTGCGCAGCGCGTGTGGCCGAGATGCAAATCCCCGGTAGGGTTGGCGGAAACGTACTCTACGTCTACCTTTTGCCCATTCCTAGGCGCCCTGCCAAAGGAGTTCCCTTCCGCGAATATCTTCCCAAGCACGTCGGTCAAAGCACCTTGCTTCATGAAGAAGTTGATGAAGCCAGGCCCCGCGATCTCGATTTTCTCAACGAAGTCGAGGGAAAGCTTGGCGACGAGTTCCTCCGCGAAAGCGTGGGGGATCTTGCCTATGCGCTTAGCGAATTTCATCGCGCAGTTGGTCGCATAATCGCCATGGGCG
This sequence comes from bacterium, assembly GCA_963611815.1. Classification (GTDB taxonomy): domain Bacteria; phylum Bacillota_I; class Bacilli_A; order RFN20; family CAG-826; genus Alloenteromonas. The sequence continues at coordinate 55,784 of CAVDSY010000017.1, read as the reverse complement.
GCGTCTTTGCTTCGTTCAATGACGATGTCGTTTTCGTTGGCGTCAATGCCGAATTCCTTCAAAACCGGAATCAGGCTCTGCTTCAATTTCGTTTCATTGTCCATTCTTATTCCCTTTCTTTGTAAACGAGCACCGCGGCTTTCGCGCGGATGCCTTCTTCGCGCCCCACTTCGCCAAGCCCCTCTTCGGTGCCTGCTTGAATCCCGATGCGCGAAGCGTCGATTTCAAGAAGCCTTGAGAGATTTTGCCTCATCTCAGGCAGGAAGGAGGCAAGCTTTGGCCTCTCCGCCAAGATGATCACGTCCAGATTGCCGACGCAATAGCCTTTTTCTTTGACCATCGCCATCACGCCTGAGACGATCTCCTGGCTATTGGCGTTTTCCCAGCGCGGATCGTCAGTCCTGAAGAAGTGACCGATGTCCCCTAAAGCAAGCGAGCCTAGCAAGGCGTCGCTCACGGCATGCAGCACCACATCGCCGTCGCTGTGGGCAAGCAGGCCTTTCGCGAAAGGGATTTTGACTCCCCCGAGGACAAGCTGCTTTCCCTCGATGAAACGATGGATATCCTCACCGATGCCGATGCGAGTGTCGCTCATTTGGTAACGTTGAACCGGAAGAAGACGACATCGCCGTCCTTCATTCGGTATTCCTTTCCCTCCTGGCGGAGTTTGCCGGCCTCTTTCACCGCCGATTCGGAGCCGTATTGCTTAAGGCAGTCGAAATCGTAAACCTCGGCTTTGATGAAACCCTTTTGGAAGTCGGTATGAATGATGCCGGCGCACTCAGGCGCGGTCATTCCGTTCTTAAACGTCCAAGCCCTGCATTCGTCGGTCCCGCAGGTGAAGAAAGTCGAAAGGTTCAGCAAGCGATAAGCGGCTTTCACAAGCTTATCCAATCCGCTTTCCTCAGCCCCCAAAGTCTCCAGGAACTCTTTTCTTTCCTGCCCGGAAAGCTGGGAAATCTCGTATTCAATCTCGCAGGAGACAGGAATGCATTGCGCCCCCTGGCTCTCCGCGATTCTCTTGACGGTCTGATAGTACTTGCAATTCCCCAAATCCGCATAATCGGAATCGGCGACATTGGCGACGTAGATGATTGGTTTGCTAGAAAGGAGAAAAAAGTTTTTCCTGGCGTACTCTTTCTGCTCATCGCTTAGATCCGGGCAGGTGCGCGCGGGTTTCCCTTCTCCAAGCCACTTCTCCAAAGGGGTCAGAATGGCCATCTCGTACTGAGCGACTTTATCGTGGGCCACCCTGGCTTTTATGCCCTGCTTGCCAGAACGCGCGACGACACTTTCATAATCGGCCATCGAGAGTTCGAGATCGATGATTGAGATGTCCCTCTCCGGGTCGACGCTCGCCTCAACGTGGGTGATTTCATTGGAATCAAAACATCTGACGACCTCGCAGATCGCATCGCATTCGCGTATGGCTGCAAGAAACTGGTTGCCAAGCCCCTCGCCTTTCGACGCACCTTTAACGAGGCCGGCGATATCATAAAAATCAAACGTCGCAGCGACCCTTTTCGCCGGATGGAACATATCGCAAAGGAAATCGAGGCGCTCATCGGGCACCGTCACCACTCCCGTGTTGGGGTTGATGGTGGCGAAGGGGTAGTTGGCTGCTTCGACATGCGAATTGGTGATCGCGTTGAACAAGGTGGATTTACCGACGTTTGGCAGACCGACGATTCCGGCTTTTAATGGCATAGATTTACTTCCTTGGAAATGGCGGGTTAATTCTAGCGCGCGAGGCGCGCGTGAGAAAGGGCAAAAAAAGGCCTCCGAGCAAACACGGAGGCGTTACCAGCTAGGTAAGAATTAGTCTACTTTTTTGACGTTCTTAGCACGCGGCCCACGATTCGACTCTTCGATCTCGAATTCTACATGCTCGCCGGTCTCGGCGGTCTTGTAGTCGTCCATCAAAAGAGCGGAATAGTGGAAGAAGTAGTCCTGGTTGTCTTCCGCATGGATGAAACCATAACCCTTCTCTCTGTTGAACATTTTAACTGTTCCCTTCATGAGACTCCTAACCTTCCTAGCCATACGCCTAAAAGGTATTTTGGCTGTAGAAGATGATATCACCATTCCGAAAGCATTTGAACAAGGCAATTTTCACCAAATCTTCTTTCTTTTCATCTTCGCGATGATTGTCAATAGAACTAGCGCGGCGAAAAGCAAAGCTGAGCATCCCATGCCCAATATCGGTTCCCAAGAGATGGCAAAGGATGACGAAGCGCCGAACTCTTCTTTGAGGTAGAGCGAAACGACGAATTCAAGGACGATCATCGAAAGAACTGAGGAAAGCAATGCGCCCACGGTCGAAACCAGCGCGTGACAGAACAGCGACTTGCAGATATCGCCTCGGCTAGCGCCAAGGGCGAAAAGAAGGCGGTTCTCTTTTTCGTTCTCTTTGATCGTTATCCCAAGCACCACCATAAAAAGAAGGCAGGACATTATGAAGGAAAAGGCTGAAAAGCAGACCAGAATCTCTTTTATGTAGCCTAACGACTCCTCTATTGTCGATGAGACCTCAAGGCTGGGAGAGGTAAAACGATAAGAGGGATACTGCCGGTTAAGCTTGTCAACGAGAGACGAAACGTCAGAGCCTGAGCGAATCTGAAACACCGCGCCGCTAGGCTCCAAAAGGAAAGGGTCGGCATCCAAGGCGAAGAAATAGAAATCGACAGACCAATCCGATGGCAAATATATCGTATCGCTTCCCTCTTCCTTTACCCCGCTTACCTTCAAAGCCCCCAGCTTGAAGGTCCGATCGTAGAAGGAGTCGTTCTCTTCCGCCGCGACCTCACCAGCGACAAAGACTTCCTCTGGCCTATTCCACGCTTCGTAAAGAGCGGAGGAGAGGACAACCTCCTCAAAAGAAGAAGGGGATTTTCCGCTGATGAGCCCGCTGCAATCGTAACTTAAGCGCGGTTTTGCGGCGTTTTCGTATATATAGGCGTCTTTGCATCCTGCCGGCAATTCCACAGATGCGTCTTTCTGTGAATAAGGCAAACGCGAATAGGCCTCGGAAACATTGCGCACATCGTTTTCGCTCGGCGAGAAAAAAAGATGCGTCGAAGTGCCCGTTAGGACAGCCTCATTTGTGGCGAAAATCCCGACGCTGGTGACCACATCCCTTCCAATTATCTCCGCATTGCTTTCCTCTATCAGGTCAATCTCTTCCCATGATGGGCCACTCTTATCGCAGGAAAAAACGTAGAGTCTGTTGTAAGGCGATTTGTCGCCTTCTTCCAGCAAGGTAGCAAGGAAGAGGCTGCTCGCTTTCTCAAAAACAAGGTTTTTTCTCTTCGCCTCATGCCTTACCTGGCGCAAAAACTCCGAAGGGTGGTTGGAGAATTCTAGGTATGGTACTTCGTAGATCGCCTGAGGCGATGAGGAATCACCCATTTTGGTTGGCTGGAAGCGCATTTTCTCAACGAGGATCTTCCTTGCCCAAAGATGATCCCAATGGAAAATCACGTTCTTTTTCGTCTGCGTCACGGCCACCAAAGAGAAAATCTGCTCATCCTGAAAGCCCCATTCTAAATGGCTTGCATTCACGACGATTGGCAAAGGATTGGCCTCCAAATATTTGCCAAGGCTCTCAAAAGAGCGCTCGATCCCAAGGCCATAGCAAAGTTGGAACATGTTGGCATAGGTGAGGCCGAAGGCGACATCATCCCAGTCCATGCTTGCCGGGGTCGAAGGATAAAAAAGAGCATCACGGTTGCAGTCTAGCCATTGGTAATCGTTGATCGAGCGGACGCCAAAATCTTGCAACCTAATGCTTTTCGAACCCTGGATCGCATAGAAATCATTGTCGTCGCAGAACCACGACTCGAAATTGAGTAGATAGCTCGCCCCATAGCCAAGCACTTGACCTTGGTGCTCGTTGCACAAAGACTGCATTTCGTCCAGTTCATAGGCATAGACATTGGAAACGGAGGCTGAGGATTCCTTTCTTTTTCCCATCACAATCTGGTTTTCTGGAACAATGGAAGAAAGGGATGAATTGAGTTGCTTGGAAAGGGAAGAGGAAAGGAAAAAGGAAAGTCCAATGCCAATGAGACCGAAGCAAATCGATGACTCCGTAACGATTGATCGCCATTTTTTGTGCTTAAGGAGATGGAAGGCATGCCTCAGCAAGGCAAAAAATGGGAAGCTTGGCGGCCGCCTTTCCTCGGCAAGAGCCATCTTTGGCTGCCTCTCTTTCTTTTCCTCACTCGGCAGGAAGCGATCGCGGGAAAGGATGCCACCTTCAAGTTTCAGGATGCCTTCGCAGTAGGAAGAAAGCATTTCCTCGTCATGACTGACCACCACAACCAGGCAGCGCGAGGAGATCCTTCGAAGGATTCCAAAAACATTCACGGCGTTTTCTTTGTCAAGAGCAGCCGTCGGCTCATCAAGGAGAAGAATCGATGGGTTGTTTATTGTCGCTCTTGCGATCGCCGCCCTTTGTTTCTCACCTCCAGAAAGCGTAGAGACTATCCGTTTCGAAAGGCCTTCCAGCCCAACCCCGCGCAGAGCCTCGTGGACTTTTTGTTTTTTTATTCTCCTTGAACAGTCAAAGCATGCGGAGAGTGGCAAAAGGAGATTGTCCTCTACCGTTTCCAGCTCCAAAAGATTGAATTGTTGAAATACGTAGCCGATGTGGCGCAAGCGAAAACGCGCCTTCTTCGTCTCGCTCCATTTTTTTGGGTTCTTGCCGAAAAGGCGAAATTCGCCTTGGTAATCGCCATCAAGAAGGGAAAGGATATTCATCAGCGTGCTTTTACCGCATCCCGAAGCGCCTGCAACGCCGAATAGTCCTTTGGAAGGGAGGGAGAAACTGATCCCATTAAGCACTCTTCGCTCACCGAATGAACGAATAACGCCTTTGCACACGACGCCCTCACTCATCGCGCAGTTCCTCATTAAGGTTTCCCGCATTGGCTCGGAGAAGGGGGAGCGAGCAGCAAAGCAAATTGAATAGCAAGGAAAACGCCAAAACAATCAAGGGCACAAGGAAAGGAACTCCTAGGCATGATAAAAGTGGAATATCAATCAAGCCCTTCAAACCGAATTTGCTTTCGAATAGCGCATTCCCGCCACAAGAGGCAAGAGGACAAACAAACAATGCAAGAATGCCTGAAGCCAAACCGCAAAGAGACGTCTCCGAATAATAAATGCGGTTCACTTCTCCGCGATAAGCGCCCAACGAAGAGAGAATGGCCCTCTCCTTTCGCTCATCCAGAAACGAAGAGTAATTGCTCATGGCCATCACGACCGCAACCGAGATGAGCGAAATTAAGGTAAAGGCGAGCAAAGACCACGAGGTCCCTTTCGAAAGAAGGGAAAAACTCTCCACTGCAGCAAGTACATTGCTCGAAGCGATAATTCCGTTTTCCTTGCCGGAAGAAAGAGCGCACAGCTTATCGGCGTCTTCGCAATTCGCACAAAAGGCAAAACGTGAAAAAGCGCTGTAGGCGGAATTGTCTTTGGCGTCCATTACGAAGTCGTAGACGCTCAGTTCATCTCCAAGGAGAAAATCTTTGAAATACGTTTCCAAAGCCGAGTATGAGTAATAAATTTTCGGAGAGCTCATAAAAGGAAAATCCTCGACGATTTTCGCAATCTCAAACTCGAAATCCCCGTAAAAAGCCTCTGCTTTCCAGCGTTGCCCATCTGCTTCGTAGGAGTAAGGAACCCTAATGCGGCTTCCTATGTCAATCTCTTGATAGCGTTCGGCGAAAGCCTTGTTGACTAGGCAAAATTCAATGCTGTCGGGCACGCTTTCCTCTTCGCTCCATAGCGAGCCGTCGTTAAAAGAAAGAACAGGGTATAAGCAAACCGGATCTTTGTTCTCCCCGCCGAAAGAGAACACGGAGGCCTCGGGGAAAAAATAAGAGAAATCAAGGCGGACGTCCGCTTGGATTCCGCCCAGGAAATCAAGGCATCCGCTCAATGATGGGCGTCTTGTCTCGATAAGGCTCAGCGGCGAGGAAGCAACGGAGACTTTATTCTCCTCCTGCAAACGTATCGTCCGATAATCGACCGCATTCCTCGCCTGCGTCGACACGGCAGCTTCACTCCCCTTGAAATACCCGAAACTGAGCAGTCCCGACACTATGCCAAGCGACGCCGTCGCCAGGCAAATGAGGTTCTTGAGCAGATGCTTCCGTAGGTTCTTTTTAAGAAAAGCCCCCTGCCAAGAACTTTTGGCACGCCCTCTGCGCCAGGACAAATTCGCCTTTCCTCGATCGACTTGAAGCATTGGGCAGGCCTCTCCCATTCGCCATTCGAAATCCACGTAGCGATCGATGAGCTTCTGATTATGAGAGACGATGATGACCAAACGTTTCTTCGAAATTTCTTTTAGAATTCCCATCACGTTTTCGGAAGATTTTTCGTCCAAGGCGCCGGTTGGCTCATCGCAAAGCAAAACGCATGGATCGTTGATGAGGGAACGGCAGATGGCGACCCTTTGCTTCTCACCTCCTGAGCACGACCCAGCAATTTGTTTTTCCTTGCCGCAAAGGCCAACGCTCTTCAATAAAGCTTCGGCTCTCCGGACGGCTTTCTTTTTGGCGGTTCCAGCAAAAGACGAAGGCAGCACAACATTGTCCAAAACGGTCAGGTAATCGATGAGGTTATAGTGCTGAAACACAAGGCCCACCACTTTTTGGCGGTAAAGTGACCATTCGTTGGTGGAAAGGCCGGTTAAATCTCTTTTCCCGGCAAATATCTTTCCTTCGCTTGGCTTGTTGAGCCCAGACAGCAAAGCGAGGAAGGTGCTTTTGCCGCAGCCCGATGGGCCGCTGACGGCGAAAAAGCCCTTTGAAGGGAAGGAAATGCTGACATGGCGAAAAAGCCATCGCTTCTTCTTGCCGTCATTCACCCATTTTCCGACGTTCCTGAGACTGATAAGAGCCAAAGAAAACCCCTCCTCACCTCTAAATAAAGCGGGAATGGGCGGGTTGCTCAATCTTTCATCAAAGGTTCAGAATGATGAGCGACCACTTTCTTTAGTCTTTTGTTGAAGGCGTCGCGATCCATCATGATTACGTTCCCGCACCCAAGGCAGCGGATTTTCACATCGGCGCCAAGCCGAACGAGTTGGAATCTTTTGCAATGTGAGGCGCAAGGGTGAGGCCGTTTCATCTCGACTTCGTCATATAGAAGAACGGCTTCGCTCACCATGGCTCATCCTCCATCTTCACAGCAGCCGGAATCTTAGGCAAACCGGGCATCGTGAGGATTTTGCCAGTCAAAGGAATCACGAAGTTCGCACCCGCGGAAAGGGAAACTTCGCGGATGGTCATCGTGAAGTCATCGGGAGCGCCCAAAAGCTTCGGATCATCGGAGAAACTCGAGGGCGTTTTGGCGATGCAAATATAAGCGTCTCCGAAGCCCATCCGTTCATAAGAGGCAAGCTGTTCCTCTGCTTTAGGCTCATAAACAACCGAGCGAGCATGATAAATTTCGCCGCAAATCTTGGATATTTTCTCTTTTAAGGGAGATTTCAAATCATAAAGAGGGTGATATGCGCTGCAAGTATTGTCCAAAACGGAAGCCACCGTTTCAGCGAGGTCAATTGCCCCCTCGCCTCCTTTGTCGTACACATCGGCGAAAGAGCAAGGATAGCCATTCTCTTCGCACCACTTCTTCAAGAAGGAAATCTCACTTTCGCTGTCTTGGGCAAAGTGGTTGATGGCCACGACAAGTGGCACCCCGTATTTTTTGATGTTCTCCAAATGCCTCTTCAAATTTGCCACGCCTCTTTGGAGAGCCTCGACGTTTTCTTGAGCCAAATCCTCGAAAGCCATCCCGCCATGCATCTTGAGCGCGCGGATGGTCGCGACCATGACCACGCAGTCAGGACGTAAATTGCCTTCGCGGCATTTGATGTCGAGGAATTTCTCCGCCCCAAGGTCCGCTCCGAAGCCGGCCTCGGTGATGGTTATCGGGGCGAGTTTTAAAGAAAGCTGGGTGGCAAGAATCGAATTGCAGCCATGGGCGATGTTTGCAAAAGGACCGCCATGGACGAGAACGGGATTATTCTCAATGGTCTGCACGAGATTGGGCTTGAGGGCCTCTTTCATTAGGCGCATAACGGCGTGGGTGACCTTCAGTTCCTTCAAAGTGACAGGCCGCCCGGACTTGTTGTAGGCGACGATGATTCTCTCAATGCGCGCCAAGAAGTCCTCTTCGCTTTTGGCAAGGCAAAGAATCGCCATCAGCTCGCTGGCGACGGTGATGACGAACGAGCCGTGATGCGGGGTTGCCTTTGGGTCGTTCTCCGCGACTTCGATATCCCGAAGGGCGCGGTCGTTCATGTCCATCGCCCTATTCCAGACAATGCGGTCAGGATCGATGTTCAGCGGATTTCCTTGGTAAATTGAATTGTCGATCACAGCGGAGATGAGATTGATAGAAGAAGTGAGGGCGTGCATATCGCCGGTGAAATGGAGATTGATGTCTTCGCTTGGCGCGATGGAGGCCTTTCCTCCGCCCGTGGCCCCGCCTTTCAAGCCGAATACAGGGCCAAGAGAAGGCTCTCTCAAGCAAAGCAGCGCTTTTCTGCCGATTCGGCCAAACCCTTCGGCGAGGCCGATGGAAATGGTTGTCTTCCCTTCACCTGCTTTTGTTGGTGTTATGGCGGTCACCAAAACAAGTTTGCCGTTTGGCTTATCTTTCAATGACTCGTAGACGTTGGGGTTGATCTTCGCTTTGTATTTGCCATACATCTCGATATCCTCGTCAGCGAGGCCGAGCTTGCCGGCGATTTCATTAATCCTCAAAAGTGACATGTATGGGACCCTCCTCTAAAAGAATTTCTTAAATTATCGTTCAGTTCCATCTTAAGTGAAGGAATAAATTTCATTATTTGCTCATGTCCAAAAGCAAATCTTCCTCTCCTTTTACCCAAGTAATCGGGAATTGGTGGCGGAACCAAGTCATTTGCTTTTTGACGTAATGCCTGGTGTTTTCTTTGATAAAATCCTTTGTTTGGGACAAGCTCGCCTTGCCGTCCCAATAAGGGAAGAATTCCTTCACGCCAATGGCTTGGAAGGCGTGCGGCGCCCTGCCGTATTTTTCAACGAGCCGGCGGTTTTCTTCTTCCAAACCGGCGTCAAACATCCTCTCGACTCTATCTTCGACGAGCGAATAGAGGTCGCCCCGCTCGACTTCAAGCCCATAGAATCTGATATCGAAGAGCGGCTTGTGCACCTGCTCTGCAACGGCCTCGGAGCGCTTCTTCCCATTGGCCAGATAATATTCGATAAGCCTCAGCACGCGCCTTCTGTTGTGAGGGTGGATTGATTTGGCGCCCTCCGGATCTATCTCCATCGCCCTTGCATAAAGGGAGGCCCCATCCAGCGATTCGAAAGAAGACATGTCCACCTTTTTCTCCTCAGGGAACTCATAGTCGAAAAGCCCGGCCTTGATATAGAGGCCAGTGCCCCCCGCGATGATGATGGGGCGAGAAGTCTTGGCGAGCTCATGGATTTCCCCGCGCAGGTCGCTTTGGTATTCGGCGACGTTGTAATCGGAATTCAAGGGCACGAAATCGAAAAGATAATGCGGGGCTTCCAAACGCGTCTCCTCGCTCGGCTTGGCCGTGGCGATGCTAAGCTCCTTGTAGACTTGATATGCGTCAGCGTTTATCACCACTCCGCCAAGGCGCTTGGCAAGGGAAACAGCAAGGGCGCTTTTTCCACTTCCTGTTGGGCCTGTTAAGACCAGAATCATTGCAATTCCCCGCTAATTTGCTTCAAAAGGGCATCCAAATCCTCTTCAGCCCTCTCCAAATTGACGTAAACAGGGTGCTCTTTGTAAGCCTTCATAAAAGCCTGGTAATCCTTCTTGGCTTTTTGGTATTCCATCTCCTTGTGCTGATTGGCGAAGGACATCATCTTCTTTTGGCTATCCTCAATATCGTCGCGGATCTTTTGCAGAGAAACATCTTTTTCAAAAGACTCCTTGGCCTCAAAATAGGATTTTGCCTCGTTCTCTTCCTTCAGGCGTTTGGAAAGTTCCTCGCCCAAAAGGATCAACGGGTCCTTCGCGAGCTCGCCAATCATCGAGAAAGCGTGGTCTTCAACCACCTTGACCGGGACGATCAGGCCCTTCAAAGAAGAAGGACCGGCGAAGTTTATAAGCTTGCCTCCCTCAGTGTAGCCCGAGAGCATATGCGGGTCCTTTTTTGAAGGGCCGTCTACCAAAACGTCATAGGTTTTGCCAACCATCAAAGAGGAATGCGACATCACCCCCTCCTCAATGACCTTCAGAAGGCGGTTGAACCTCTCGTGTTTGTCTTTGTCTGAGACATTGTCTTTCATCGCCGCAGCGGGAGTGCCTTTGCGCGGGGAATAGATGAAGGTGAAGGCGGCATCGTATTTGACCTCCTCACAAAGGGAGAGAGTGTCAAGAAACTGCTCTTCGTTCTCATTGGGGAAGCCAACGATGATGTCGGTGGTGATGGCGCATCCGGGGATCTTTTCCCTGATCTCCTTGACCAACGCCATATATTCCTCCCTGGTGTAGCGCCTGCCCATCTGACGGAGAATTTCGTTGTTGCCAGACTGCAAAGGCAAATGGATGCAATGCATGATGTTTGGGTATTTGGCGATGACTTCGAACATCTCGGAGGAGAAATCCCAAGGATGGCTGGTCATGAAGCGAAGACGCGGAATGCCGGTCTCGGCAACTTTGGCTAGGCAAGTCGCGAAATTGGTCCCGTCGCCGAAATCTTTGCCATAGCTATTCACGTTTTCCCCAAGCAAAGTAATTTCCTTGAAGCCCTCATCGACGAGTTTTTGGCATTCGCAGACGATCTCCTTCAAGGGCCTCGAACGCTCTCTGCCCCTGGTGTAAGGGACGATGCAGTAGGTGCAGAACTTGTCGCAGCCATAGGAGATGTTGACATACGCCTTTATGTTGTCTAAACGAGTGGAAGGAAGGTTCTCGAAAACATTTCCTTCGCCGGAGACGATCGACACGAGGTCTTTCTTTCGCCGCAGATGGGCATCAAAAAGTTTAAGTATGTCTTGAATATTGTGCGTTCCGAAGATGAGATTCACATAAGGATAGCTTCTCATTATTTTCTCAGCCACGCCCTCTTCTTGCATCATGCAGCCGCAGACACCAAGGACGAAATGCTCGGGGTCTTTGTAATGCTTGGCTTTGTATTTGCCTATCTCGCCATAAACCTTCTCCTCGGCGTTCTCCCTGACCGCGCAGGTGTTGATGATGACGACATCGGCTTCCTCGTCGCTTTCGGCCTTGGTCATGCCTGCGAGTTCAAAATAACCGCCGAGGACCTCTTCGTCCCTGACGTTCCCCTGGCAGCCAAAGGTTTTGATGAGGTATTTGCGGCCTTTCGCGTAGGCAGACACCGCGGAAGGGACCGTCAAGTCGGCTGCCAAAATAGCCGATTTTCTCTCCCTGCTCCGCGCCTTGTCCATGCTTGGTAATGAAACGAATTCAGTCCGTGCCATAGCTTTTTTCCTTTCCGTTTACGAAGAACTTCGGGGCGATGTTCTTGCATAGCCCCGAAATGGGGTCGAGATCGATGATGACGATGTTGACTTGCTCAGGGCCAAATGATGGGAAAGCGAGGCGGGCCTCGCCGTTTTGATACATGAAGCGTTCAATCGCGCTTTCCTTCTCGGCCCCGATGACGGTCTCATATCCGCCGCACATGCCGACGTCGGTGATGTACCCCGTCCCCAAAGGCAAGACGTGCGCGTCGTTTGTCTGCACATGGGTATGCGTCCCCACCACCACGCTAAGCTCTCCATCGAAACCATAGGCGAATGTTTGCTTCTCGGAGGTCGAATCGGCGTGGAAATCCACGAAATGGAATTTGGTCTCTTCTTTTCCGAGGATGTCGTTCATCGTCTCGTAAGGCGATTTCACTTCCTCGTTCATGAAGGCTTGGCCAAGGAGGTTGGTAACCCGCAGCTCTCCTTCCTCCGTTTTGAAGACGGCGCTGCCGGTGCCTTTATGGAAAGAGAGGAGATTGGCCGGCCTCACAAGAAGATCGGCCTCGCCGATGTAATTGTCGATCTGGCTGCGGCTATGCCAATGGTTCCCCAGGGTCACGCAATCGATGCCGAGCTTGATCAAAGATTCATAATCTTTGTATGAAAGCCCCTTTCCTTTGGTGACGTTCTCCCCATTCGCAATGAGAAAATCCGGATGGTAGGCTTTCCTTAAAAAAGGCAAAACGTCGGATACCGCGGCTAAGCCGAGGGATCCGACGATATCGCCGAAGAAGATTATCCTCATGTTTTATTTGGCGGTTTCGATCGCGCGGTATTCGCGGATGACCGAAACTTTGATTTCGCCTGGATAATTCATCTCGTTTTGGATTTTTTCTTTCATTTGTTGAGCCATCAGGACAGCCTCGGAATCGCTGATCTTCTCGGGGATGACCATAACGCGGATCTCCCTGCCGGCCTGCAAGGCATAGGCCTGCTGGACGCCGTCGAAGGATTTGCCGATCGTCTCGAGCTGCTCGATCCTCTTGATGTAGGTCTCGATGGTTTCGCTTCTGGCGCCGGGGCGAGCGGCGGAGAGGGTGTCGCCAGCCGCGACGAGGTGGGAGATGATGTAGCGCGCCTCGACGTCGCCATGGTGACTTTCGATGGCATTGAGCACGACGTCTCCTTCGCCGTATTTCTTGGCAAGCTGAGCGCCGAGCTCGGTGTGCTTGCCCTCAATCTCGAAGTCGACGGCCTTGCCGATGTCGTGCAGCAAGCCAGCGCGGCGAGCAAGATTCACATCGAGGCCGAGCTCGCCGGCCATGATCCCGGCGAAATAGCCAACTTCCATTGAATGCTGCAAGACGTTCTGGCCATAGGAGGTGCGGTAATGCAGGCGACCGATGTAGCCCATGAGCTCGCGGCTGATGTTGCTGAGCCCGAGCTTATAGCAGGCTTCCTGCCCGTATTTCTGAGTGGATTCGGCGACTTCGCGCTTGCACTTAGCGACGACTTCTTCGATCCTCCCGGGCTGGATGCGGCCATCCTTCACTAGATATTCGAGGGAGCGCCTGGCGATTTCGCGGCGGATGGGGTCGAAGCAGGAAACCGTGATGACCTCGGGGGTGTCATCGATGACGAGGTCAACGCCGAGCTGTTGTTCAAGGACTTTGATGTTTCTGCCCTCGCGCCCAATGATTCGGCCTTTCATCTCGTCGGTCGGCAAAGCGACGACGGAGACGGTCCTTTCGGTAGCGACGTCCTGCGCGTATTTCTGAACCGCCAAAGAGAGAAGGTTCGTGGCTTTAGCCTCGACGGCTGACTTGGCCTCGTCCTCTTTGTTTTTGATGTAAGCGGCGATTTCGCTGGCCATTTTGCTCTCGACTCTTGCCATGATTTCATCATGGGCTTCTTTGACCGACATGCCGGAGACTTTTTCTAGTTCCTCGAGGATCACTTTGATTTTGGATTCGAGTTCCTCGCCCTTCTTTTTGTTGACATCGATTTCATGCTCAAGCTGCTCTTTCTTGGCGTCGAGGTTGTTCTCTTTTTGGATCAAAGCGGCATCCCTGGCGTCGATGGATTGTTCCCTGGCGTCAAGTTTCTTCTCTTCATCGGCGATCTCGCCTTTGCGGATGCGGATCTCCTCATCGGCCTTCTTTTTGGCCTCAAAAGCGACTTGCTTGGCGTCAAGCTCGGCGTTCTTGGTCAAATGATCGGCTTTGATTTTCGCGTCACGGAGGATTTCCTCGGCGTTGCGAGAAGCGTTTTTGGTCTTGCTTTTCCCAATGAGGAAAATCACGGCCAAAGCAATGGCGGCAAGCCATCCGACAATGGCGAGGATGAGGAAGGTAATCGACAATTCGTTCATGATAAAACTCCTGTATAAAGACCACCCAGGCCACATATATGATTTGCTTATATAGTCAAACTGGAACTCTATCTAGCAACCCAACAAATAGGAGAATGGGTGTATACCTCTTGGTACGGGGTTATTCTAACAAGTTGGGCAATGAAAAAGTAGCGAGAAATGTGCCTTTTTATGGCAAAATGACAAAAATTTGGAAACGAGGGCTGATTTGCGGCTTATTTGGCTAGCGAGGCAGCCAAGAAGACGCCTTCTTCATCTGTCTTGACGTCAATGGAACCTTTTAGAAGCGGCCTCAGATAAGCGTGGAATTCAGGCGAGAATGAAGAAGTGGAAAGAATCCATTCGCTAGGAAAGAGACGGTTTTTGTTGGCGACATCCTTCGCTGGAACAGCCACGATTTCATAAATATATGGGTCGTCCGAAAGGCGCTTGATAGCCATCATGACACCGCTTTTGCCTTCTAAAGCCGTTGAAAGAGCGGCGGCGCCAAGCTCGCTTGCTTCCAAAGAGTCCTGCTTCGAGACCAAATATGGGTTGGCCCTAACAGGCGTGCTCAAAACGACCGTTCTGACGCCGATGCCAAGTTTCTTGTTTATCATCTTCCCGAGTTCAAGCGTCACACCTTCTTGCGAGACGTGCCCGAAAGAATCGTAGAAAGCAAGAACGTCATGATGGACGGGGATTCCCTCGGAAAGGACGGCGACGCAGGTGCCTTTGCGTTTGTAGGCCTTCTCCACTTCTTCGAGGAAAGTCTCTTCTGAGAACGGGGCTTCGGGAAGAAGGATGAGGTCGGGGTGATAAGGGGCAGGAAGCAAATCGCTGGAGGCGGCGAGCCAGCCGGCCTCTCTGCCCATCACTTCGATGAGAACCACTTTCCCCTTGGCGTAGCTATGAGCGTCAATGGAAATGAGCTTCACCTGGTTCATTATGTGACGGCAGGCGCTAGCAAAACCTGGGCAATGGTCGGTAAGGGCAAGGTCATTGTCAATGGTCTTCGGGATGCCGACGACAGCAATCCCTTTCGAGGAAAAATGCTCTCCAAGCTTCGCGCAGGTGTCCATCGAATCATTCCCGCCATTAGGCAAAAGACATGAAATATTGTGCTTTTGCAGGGTTTTTAGAATCGAATCCCAAATCGAGGGATCCTCGCCAAGCTTTTTTCTCGACGACCCAAGCATGACGCCGGGCGTTTGCGGAAGCAATTCGATTTCGCTTTCCGGAAGAGCGGAGAGGTCGATCAAATTGTCGTAAATAAGGCCCTCAACGCCATTGAGGGAGCCGTAAACCCGGACGCCTTTTCTCTTGGCTTCTTTTAGGACGCCATAGAGAGATGAATTAATGACGGAAGTCGGGCCGCCCGACTGGAAGTAACAGACATTCGTTTCTTTGCTCATTAGGCTATTCTACCCGTGCAAGCAACAAAAAAGGAAGCGATGGCGCTTCCTTTTTGCTATTTATTACTCGTCATCTTCGTCCGAAGGAGTTCCGTTTTCCTTTTTGATGGCATCACGCACACCATTTTCGATGGCGGAAGCTATTTCAGGATGCTCCCGGAGGTAAGCCTTGCAGGCTTCCCTGCCATTTCCTATCTTGTTTCCTTCGAATTCGTACCAAGATCCGGTTTTCTTGAGGAAGCCGTATTTCTCTCCGAGATCGAGCATCTCGCCTTCGCGCGAGATCCCCTGCCCGAAGATCATCTCGATGACGCAGGATTTGAAGGGCGGAGCGACTTTGTTCTTCACGACTTTCACTTTAACGGTGTTGCCGATCATATTCGACCCTTCTTTGATGGCTTCCGCGCGACGAATGTCGATGCGGATTGTCGCATAGAATTTAAGGGCACGACCGCCGGTCGTCGTCTCGGGGTTGCCGTAGAGCACGCCAACCTTCTCGCGGAGCTGATTGATGAAGATCACGGTGCAGCCGGTCCTCGCCAAGACGCCGGCGATTTTGCGCATCCCTTTGGACATGAGCCTGGCCTGCAAGCCAACTTGATTGTCAGACATCACTCCATCGAGTTCGGCTTGAGGAACGAGGGCCGCGACAGAGTCGACTACGATGAGGTCAAGAGCGTTGCTCTGCGCGAGCATCTCGCAAATCTCAAGAGCCTGCTCGCCGGAATCAGGCTGAGAAAGAATAAGGTCGTCAATGTTGACCCCAAGCTTTTTGGCGTATTCGGGATCAATCGAATGCTCCGCGTCGATGTAGGCGGCGCGGCCGCCTTTCTTTTGGGCTTGTCCCACCGCCTCCAAGGCAAGGGTGGTCTTGCCGGAGGACTCGGGGCCATAGATCTCAATGATTCTGCCTTTAGGATAGCCGCCTACGCCAAGAGCTTGGTCGAGGAGGATGGAGCCTGTAGGGATGACATCTACATCCACTTTCGGATGATCGCCTAGGCGCATGACGGCGCCTTTCCCATAGGCTTTCTCGATTGAGCGCAGGGCATCAGAGAGGGCCTGGTCTTTGTCGGGGGTGTTGTTTTGATTAGCTTTTACCATGTTTGATATTGCCTCCACCATTCAATAAAGTGATATTTCGGGTTTTTCCCAAATTACTTTGTCTCTTCCGGGAACAAGCTGGCCGCGAAGGCGATCATCGCTTCCACCGTGGCTTCCCTTATTTCGTTGCGAGAGCCTTCCAAATGGAGGGGGATGTTCCAGACGTTTCCTTGGTAAGCCAAGCCAAGATAAACCGTTCCGACGGGCTCGCCGCCTTCTTGGACGTCCGGGCCAGCGTTGCCGGTGCAGGAGATGCAGACATCGACGCCCAGGATCCTTCGTCCGCCGTCAGCCATTTGAATGGCGACTTGCGGGGAGACGACACCGTATTTCTCAATCGTGGATGGCTTCACCCCAGCGACGTCGGCCTTGACCTTTGGGTCATAGGAGATCACGCCGCCTTTGAAAACGACGCTGGCGCCGGGGACTTCGCACATCGTCGAGCCGAAAAGCCCCCCGGTCAAAGATTCGACGCAGCCGAGCTTCAGATTGCGCTGAGCCAGCCTTTGCAAAAGATCGCGCGCACTAATCATGGGATTCCTCCTTCAGGACATGACGGTTCATGACTACGTAGATAACGCCGGAGATGAGAGACATCGCCGTCGCTATATATATAAGGATAGTGGCGATGCGCCAAAGCGGATTCCAGCATAAATCAAAATAAGAGAAAGGCCAGCCATTGAGCATGACAACCGGGATCGCGATCATTTGGAAAACCGTCTTCAATTTACCGAAGATATTCGCCGCCACGACCTTGCCTTTGCTAGCCGCGACGAATCTCATCGTGTCGACAACGAGGTCGCGCAGAACCATGAGAATTACGCAAAAGGCGGGGATGCGCAGCGTGTCGGCGCTGAATTCCCAGGACACGGCGAAGAAAATCAGGCACGAATTCACGAGCATTTTGTCGGCGATCGGATCGAGGAATTTGCCTAAATCAGTGACCTCGTTCCTGCTCCTGGCAAGATAGCCGTCCAGAGCATCTGTCGCGGAAGCCACGACAAAGACAATCGCGCTGATAAGCCCGACTAGCGGCACGTTCCCTAGGTAAGGCGTTACCCATCCGCAGAATTTGCCACCTATTGCCCAAACGAAAAGGAAGATGAGCAAGGCGGCAACAAGGACGATGCGCAGGATCGTTATTTTTGTTGGAAGATTGATTTTCATGATTCAAATTAGTGAGTTTCCGGTCCTATAAGCCATGTTTTGTCTAGGACGGCAATTTATCTCGGCTTGCGCCGGCTCCCTTTCCTTCAGTTCGGATCGGTCGCTTCCCCTACCAAATTTGGGTTTCTCGCTTGTGGGGTTTACCTCGTTTCATCTTGATGTCGCCATCAAGCTCGTCTCTGTGGCACCTTGGGGATTCCCTTCTCAAGAGAAGTTCCTCCGCCGTCACGCGCTCCCGCGTGCCTGGGGTTGATTTTTTCCCCAGCGCAATCACTACCGCCGTCGCAGGCGGTGCGAGCATGGACTTTCCTCTACCTTTCGGCAGCAGTCGTCCAGACCGGAATTCTGTTATCTATAACTGCTTGGATCAATACCTGCCTTCCATAACGCCTTTTCAAGCCGATCGATGCGATTGATGTACTCAAGGTTGCTCGAATTGACCCCGGAAGAATCCTTCACGCCAGCAAGGCGGGTGCTCATCTTCGCGTTTTCAATGGTGAGCTGGCTATTGGCCTCCTTCGCTTTCCGGAGTTGTCCCTCCAGATCGACGATATAGGCTTTGCTTTCCTTGAAGTACTTCTCGAAAGCCCGGTAATCATTCATCACTCTGTCCAAAAAGGTGTCAACCTCATCCGGATCGTAGCCTTTGACGTTTTTGGTGAACTTCTCGCGGAGGATGTCGTCCGCGTTCAGGAATATCGTTTTCTCTTCCATGCCCGAGCTCCTTTTGAATTATATTCAAATCCACCCTTCCTATCAACGAAAGCGATAAAAATAGCACCTACAAAAACAAGCCAATAGGAAGCTATAATTTCCCTTGTGAAAGCCCTTGAGAGAAAGCTAAGAGATTGCAAGGTCATCGTCTTCATCGACCTTGAGGGAACGCAGATCAGCCACGAGGCAATCGAAATCGGCGCCTACAAGGTCTATTTGAAGGACGATTTGACCGTGAAGAAGATCTTCCGGCCCTTCAAATGCTACGTGCTCCCAAAAAGCAAAGTCGGCCCAATCGTGACAGAAATCACCGGCATCACCGACGATATGCTGAAAAAAGACGGCGTTTCATTCCGTTTGGCCCAGCAGGGCTTCCGCAAATATGTCGGAGGAGATTGGTACAAAAGCATGTTCTTGGCTTACGGGAGCCAGGACATTGTGATGCTTAAGAGCTCCGCCGAGCGCAACCCCGACTCCTTCATTGAAGACGTCCGTTTCATATCGCACCATTATTTGGACTTCGCTTCCTTCCTCTCATCCTATGTTAAGGACGACAGAGGAAACACCCTTTCTTTGCAGCATGCCTGCGAAATGCTTGGCGCTCCGATGGTGGGCAAAAACCACGATGCCTTGAACGACGCAAGGAACCTCGTTTCGCTTTATACCGCCTTTCTTGAGCAGAAAGAACTCATACAGCAGCGTTACATCAAGATTCTGTCCAACGGGGGGACGATGAGCACCGCGCTGCGAAGAGCCGCCTTGGCTCTGGCTAACGGAAAAGACGTATCTGCTCAGGATTTCCAAACATGGGTGAGGGAGGAATTAGCGTGAACTACCCTCCTGGAGTAAAGCCTTTTGGTTCCAAAAGCGCCGCAAAAAGCAAATCAAATTTCAAAAAAGCACCCGTTTTGGCCGGAAATCGTGGGATGGGTTTCGAAGCCGACATCAACGAGTCAAACGATTACTACCGCGAAAAGGGCCTTTGTCTCATAACCAAACGGCCCACTCCGATCAATGTTGTGAAAGTAGACTATTCGCACGGGGCAACCATCACTCAGGCCTATTTCGAAACCCAGTCCACAACCGATTACAATGGCGTGTGCGAAGGTCGCTACATCGATTTCGAAGCCAAAAGCACGCGCAATAAAACCTCGTTTCCACTCGCGAACATCCCCCCTCAGCAAATCGAGCATCTCAAAAACGTATTGAAGCAAAACGGCATTGCTTTCTTTCTGATTCATTTCGAGCTGCTGGGCAAAACCTTCCTTCTGCCAGCCTCGACCGTCATTTCCTTCTACGAGGAAAGGCCAAGGGCTTCGATGACGTTAGCTTTCATCGAAGAAAAAGGGCGGCTCGTCAAAGAAACGTTCTCCCCGCGTTACGATTACTTGCCGGTTTTGAAAGAACTCTTCTTCAAGTGATAAGTGCATTGCCCCACAAGGAAGCACCTTTCGCATTCGGGTTTCGCGGCGTGACATATATCCCTCCCGAACTCTATGAAACAGTGATGGAGCTTGCTTTGCTCGCCTTCGTCGAAAATGTTTTCGAGCCTTTTTTCGACTTCTTCCGGAGGCTTTCCAGCAGGGACTAAGCCCAGCCGGCAAGAGACTCTGGCGACATGCGTGTCCACGGGGAAAGAGGGCTTCCCAAAAGCTTCCATGAGGACAACGCGGGCCGTTTTGTTGCCCACCCCCGGCAAAGAGATGAGCGAATCGTAATCGCAAGGAATCTCGCCCTTATGGTTCTTAGCCAAAGAAAGAGCAAGGTTTTGCAGGTTTTTCGCCTTGTTTTTATATAAGCCAAGCGAATGGATGATCTTTTCTATATCCGACGCATCAGCTGCGGAGAGCGAGGCTATATCAGGGTATTTAGAAAATAGCGCCGGGGTGACTTCGTTGACTTTCCTATCAGTGCACTGGGCGGAGAGTAAAACCGCGACAAGACACTCATAAGGTGAAGAGAAAATCAATGAGCATTTCGCGTTTGGATAATGGCTTTGCAGGGAAGAGGAGACGAAAGAGGATTTACTTGTCTTCATCTTCTTTCCATTTTTGCTTCGCGAGCTCAATGGTCCGCTCGATGTCTTTGTCCCAATAATCGGAAACGCCAGTATAGCCTTCTTTGGCGATGTCTTCGCTGCCTCTTCTGGTGCGAAGCTCTTTGTCGATCGACTTGATGGTCTTCTTTCCTTTTGAGATGGCATTCTCCAAAGCGTCTTTAATCGAGTCTTCGCTGTAGGCTTCGTCAAGCCAAGTGTCGATCATGTCGCTCTCGATCGGCGACAGGGTGCGGTTAAGACGCTTCTCGAAGTACGCGTAAAGACGAGACAATTTCTCGCTTTTCTCAGCCGAATTGAGGCTTGCTTTGGCCCTAGCTATATCCGATTGGAAAAGCGAATAAAGCTTTTTCTTGAGGGGTTCAAGGGTCGTTCTCATCTTGCCGTCAATCGCCTCGTATGAAAGATATCCTTCTTTGATTAAGGAGGCCAAAAGCTCATCGCACTTGCTCGTCTTGAAACTCATTTTAAGGGACAGAAGGTCCCCGGTGATAAAGTAATTGCCGCCGCGAAGAAGATGGTCGACCATCAGCAAAACGAGGACTTTTTCCTCGGGGATTCCAAGGCGTTTGTAGTTTTCTAGGAGGAGGAAGCGGAAATCAACCGCATCCATGGATAGGCTGCTAGGATACATAACTGCTTAATTCTAACCCTTTTTCGCTTCGCTCTTCACCTTCTCTGGATTCAATTTAGCAAGAAGGGCGCGATTCTCATCTATCGCCTTTTGGCTCAGCGGGTCGATACGGAAGCCGAGTTTACGCGCGAAGCGTTCGGCGCGGAGAATGCGAAGGGGGTCTTCCTGGATGCGTTTGCTGGGGTCGCCGATAAAGCGGATGGTCTTGCTTTCAAGATCTTCCAGCCCGCCGTGGAAATCAAGCACCGCGCCATTATCGTCGAGATAGAGCGCATTGATCGTGAAATCTCTTCGGGCGCTGTCTATTTCCGGAGAAGAGACGAATCTGACAAAAGATGGATGCCGGAAATCAAGATAGTCCCCTTCCTCTCGGAAGGTCGTTATGTCAATCTCCATTCCGTTTTCTTTAGCTTTGATGGAACCAAATTTCGCAAAGGAATAATCCGCGTTGGGGAGAAATCGTCTTTCTTCCTCAGGGGTCGCGTCGGTCACAAAATCGAAATCGCTTGGGGAAAGGCCGAGCAGAGCGTCCCTGCTCGTGCCGCCGATTGCGAAAAGAAGGAAGCCATGCTCTTTGTAAAGGCGCGCGTATTCTTTTAGAAAAGGAAGATCCATGAGTTGATGATAGCACATAAAAACGCCCCCGAAGGGGCGTCAAGATTCAGAGTAACTTACTGAAGCTTTTCCTTAAGGGTCTTCGAGGGTTTGAAGACGATGGTCTCACGGGCAGGAATGTCGATCTTGCTGCCATCGGTGGGGTTGGTGCCGGTGCGGGCGGCGCGGGTCTTCTTCTCGAAGTTCCCGAAGCCGGAGAGCTTCACGGTTTCACCAGCGGTGAGCTTCGCGACGATGATGTCGATGGCGCCTTCGACGACGGCCTCGGCATCGCGGCGAGAGACTTCCGCTTTTTCGGCAACGGCTTGAACGAGATCAGCTTTGTTCATTTGGTGTATCCTCCTCAATGCTTAATCTTGACCATAAGTTAACACCTCATCGAAACTTTTGCAAAACTTTTTTTATTTTTAAATGACTGTATACGTCAATCTAACGCAAATTTTCCCACGGCATTTTTAGGTGTTTTTTATACATTGTCTAGGATTTTGGAGAATCCTTAACATATATGTTAAAGGCTCACGAAATGTAAGCCCTTTCATTTTCTCATGCGGTAGAGAATCGAGATCGGGGTGCCCGAAAAGTCGAAAGAATCTCTCAGGCGATTTTCCAAGTAACGCGTGTATGAGAAGTGAGCAAAGCTCGGATTGTTGCAGAACATGACGAATGTCGGGGGGTTCACCGCGACTTGGTTTGAGAAGAGGATCTTGAGACGCCCATGGTTGAATTCCGGAGTGGGGTTCATCATCTGCGCGTCTTGGACAATCTCATTCAAAACGGAGGTGGGGATACGGCGATTGCACCCTTCGTAAGCCTTTTCGATGGCGGGGATTATCCTCTCGATGCCTTTGCCCGTTTTGGCGGAGACGAAGATGATCTCGGCGAAGTCGAGGAACTTGAAGCGCGACTTGATCTCCTGCTCGAAGGCCCCCTGCTCCAATCCCTTGGGCGCAAGATCCCATTTGTTGACGACGAGGACGATGCCTTTCTTCGCTTCCAGCGCATAGCCGGAAACGTGCCTGTCCTGATCCAAGATGCCCGTCGAGGCGTCGATCACCACCACGGCGACCTGGCTTCTATCGATGGCGGCCAGCGACCTTATGGCAGCGTATTTGTCGATCGACTCGAAGATGCGCCCCCTCTTGTTTAGGCCAGCCGTATCGATGGCGACGTAGTTCTTTCCTTCGCTTGAGAAAGGCGTGTCGATGGAATCCCGCGTCGTTCCGGCAATGTCACTGACGATGACCCTTTGCGAGCCGAGGATGGCGTTGGTGATGGATGATTTTCCGACGTTAGGCCTGCCGATGAGGGAGAAGGCTATCGCGGACCCGTAATCGGCATCTTCTTTCTCAGGAATTTTGGCGACGATAGAATCGAGCATGTCGCCCATGCCGATACCGTGCGCCCCCGAAACCGGAATGGGATCCCCTAGCCCAAGGGAATAGAACTCCTGGGCATCGCTGAGGCGCTCGGCGTTATCGATTTTATTGACCGCTAGAATGATGGGCTTGCCAGACTTATAAAGCATTTTGGCCACGACTCTGTCATCGCCAGTAACCCCAAGCTTGCCGTCGACGACGAAAACGATGACGTCCGCCTCTTCGATGGCAATTTGGGCTTGTGCCCTGATCTGGACTTGGAATGGCCGGTTCGCGATTTCCACTCCGCCCGTATCGACGATGCGGAATTTCCTCGTCAGCCATTCTCCCGTCCCATAAAGGCGGTCTCTGGTGACGCCGGGAGTGTCTTCGACGATGGAAAGGCGCTCTCCGACTATGCGGTTGAAAATGGTCGATTTGCCAACGTTGGGCGCCCCGACTAAAGCGATCAATGGAAGGCTCATCTTCAATCCCCCAATTTCTTCTTCACAATGGAAAGAATGGCGTCGACCACCTCATCGATGGTCATGTACGAAGTGTCCAGCTCAATGGCCTCTTTGTCTTTCATAAGCGGATCAAAATCGCGGTGAGAATCGATGTAATCCCTTTGCCTGACATTCTCCTCGACATCTTTCAAAGACGTTTTTATGCCTTTGGCGAGGTTCTCGTCGTAGCGTCTTTTGGCGCGCGTCTCAACGGAGGCGATTTGGAAGATTTTGACCTGGGCGTCGGGCAAGACGTAACTGCCGATGTCGCGGCCATCCATCACCACATTTTGTTTTGCGGCAAGCTCCCTTTGAAGTTTGATGAGCTCGAGGCGGATGGCTTTGTAGGAAGCAATGTAAGAGACGTTGCTGGAGACCTCATTCTCGCGGATTGGCTTTGTGACGTCCTCTTTGTTGCAGAAGACGCGACCATCTTCGGTAAGCTCGATATCGACTTTGCCGACAAGCGAGCAAGAGGCGGCCTCGTTTTTGGGATCCAAGCCCGCTTTGATGACGGCATAAGTGAAAGCGCGGTACATCGCCCCGGTGTCGATGTAGACATACCCTAGGCGCTTGGCGACGATTTTGGCGACGGTGCTTTTCCCCGCGGCGGCGGGCCCGTCAATGGCGATTGAGACGAACATGAATCAAACCTTCCTTCCTTGGAGCAAGAAAAACCAGACGATGAATCCAACGACGCACAAAAGGAAAAGGGCGAGCAGGACTAAGGTTCTTTTTCTAAGGCGCTTGGCATAGAGATAATAAGGGCTGTTTTTGCCGGAGGAAGGGAGCTCAGAGGCTTTATCATCCGAAGCAGAAGAAGCGGCCTTGGCCTGAGGAAAGGATTCTTCGGCCGTGTTGCGGATCTCATCACGGTATTTCCGGTATCTCTCCATGCGCGTTTCCATGGCCATTATTCTAAAAGAATAAGCGTCTTTTTTGAACACGGAAGAGCGTAGAATTCGCGATGTGTTGCCTTTCTTGCGGCCGCCTTTTATAATTGCAACCGATTTTTGGAGGAAATCAAAATGGCTAATAAGAAAGCAAAAGTCGATCAGGACACCTGCATCGGCTGCGGTCTCTGCGTCGGTTGCCACAGCTCGATTTTCGAGTTCAACGACGACGGCAAAGCCGCGGTTGTCTCTGACGGCGACGAGACCGAAGTTGACGATGCCATCGCCAACTGCCCCGTCCAAGCTATCAGCGAAGACTAAGCGCGATTCTCGAAAACCGGCAAGGATTCACCTGCCGGTTTTTATTTTGTCCGAAAACCCCGCAAAAACTCGTTTTTTGCCTCTTCTGAAGTAAAATCAAGCCTCACCGATTTCCCCGCAATCCTCAAAGATTTCAAGTTGGGGATATCGTATTCCATCAAATTTTGAACGCCGCTCAAACCCGCTTTTTTGTCGGCAACGTAGAGCTCTGTTTCACGAACGGATAGTTTGCTTTCGTGGATTTTTTGGACGGCTTCTTCCATTCCTTCGGGGGTCAAAGAGGCAATGGCTTTAGCGTGCCCGTAGCTCAGTTTGCCAAGGCTGACCTCCTCCTGAAGCTCAGGGCTCAAGCGGAGCAAGCGCATGGTATTGGTGATCTGGCAACGGGACTGATGGGAGAGAGAGGCGAGGGTTTGCTGGGTATAGCCGAAACGCTTTTGCAAAGCCGAGCATATCAAAGCCATCTCCATGACGTTGCTTTCTCTTTGGTCGCGGTTGTCCGCCAAAAGGATGAGCAGCTCCTCTTCTTCGCCCATCTCTTTGATGACGCATGGCAATGAGACTAGACCGGCCTTTTTGGCGCCGAGGTACCTCTTCCTCCCGAGGACGACCTCGAATTTGTCGCCACTTGGCGTGACGACCAAAGGATTAAAGATGCCCTTCTCTTTGAGGGTGGCGGCGAAATAATCGATGGTGGTTTTTGCGAGTTTGACGCTGGAGATGAAACGGTTGTCGACCAAGGACACCAAATTGACCAGCTTAGCCGGGGCGCTTTGATATTCCTTCTCCATCTCGGCGATAACATCGTTCTGGGAGAATTTCTCAATGAGATCGCTCAGATTTGAGGATAAGCGTCTCTTGTCATCGCTCTTCATGGTCGATGATCTCCCTCGCCAAGGCAAAATAGGCGACTGATCCGGATGAGGTTGGACGGAAAGAAGTGACGGGCATTTGCTTCGCTTGCGATTCCTGGATGGATTGGTTTCTAGGAATGGTTGTCAAAAAGGTGGATTCGCGGAACAGGCGGCGAACCTCAGCGGCTATTTCGGTCCCGAGAACCGTCTTCGCGTCATACATCGTCAGCAGAAATCCCTCGATCTTCAAGCTGGGGTTCAGCCCGTTTTGGACATTGGAGATGGAGCTTAGCACCGCAGCCACTCCTTCCAAAGCAAAATACTCGCATTGCACGGGGACTAGAACGGAATCGGAAGCCACCATCGCATTGATGGAAAGCAAGCCCAGCGAAGGAGGGCAATCGAGGATGATGTAATCGTAGTCATTCCTGATCTCCGACAAAGCGTTTTTGAGCAAAGAGAAAGGCTCGGAGACGAGGTTCGAATAAAGCGATGCCTCCAAGCCAGCGAGGCGGAGGTTCCCCGGGACGACTGACAAACCATCGAAAGGGGTCACGATGATGGAATCCTTTATGGAAGCGCGCCCATCCAAAACCTCGTAGATGGTCTTTTTGACGGTGGTTATGTCCAAGCCCACGCCACGCCCAGAATTGCCTTGGGGATCGAGATCTATGAGCAAAACTTTTTTCTGCAAATGCGACAGGGCGGATGAAAGGTTGATCGAGGTCGTTGTTTTCCCAACGCCCCCTTTCTGATTGGCAACCGCGATGACTTTTGACATGCCAAAAATAATAGGTTGACGATGCCTTTTTTTCAATCGCCAACGCGCGGAGGGGAGAGGGAAGGAGAACGTACGCGCTTAGCGAATCAAAGCGGCTTTTTGAGGATTTCGGCCCAAGGGCGGGGATAAGAGGAAGGGGTGTTGTCCTTCTTTTCGAAGAAGTAATTGAGGCGGATCTCGCCATCTGGCAAGGCGTCTTTCTGAGTTTCTTTTTTCTCAAGGCAAAGCCGGCGGATGGCGAATTTCGATTTGACAAGCTCGTCCTCGCCTTTAAGCGACTTCATCGCCACGATAGTGCCTCCGACTTTGGCTAGAGGCGAGCCGACCTCAAGGAAGACATTCATCGCCGCGAATCCTCTCGCAGTGACAATGTCGAAATGGTTCCTTTCGGATTTCATGTCCTCGACGCGCCCGACATGGAAGTTAACGTTTTTTAGTTTCAAGGCCTTTTTAACCTCGTCCAAGAAGAGGAACTTCTTCCTCGTCGAATCGATCAAAGTGACACGCGAATCAGGGAAAGCAATGGCCAAAGCCATGCCTGGAAAACCTGCGCCAGATCCGATGTCTGCAATCGATTTCCCCGCAAAATCCCATTTTTTTGCGATAAGCAGTGAATCGTAGAAGTGCTTTTCGATGACCAATGGCTCGTCGGTTATCGCCGTGAGATTGATCTTCTCATTCCACTCTTTGAGCAGTTCCGCGTAGACATGAAAGGCTTTGAGCATGCCTTCATCAAGGTTCACTTTGCTCCCATTCAGTAAGGCAGTCATCTCTTCATAAGTCATATGCGCCTCTCCTTTTTCAGCACCAATAATAGCAAACTTAAATCAGCTGGATTAACCCCTGGTATACGCGAAGCCTGACCGATGCTAGAGGGGCGAACGGCATCAAGCTTCTGTCTCGCCTCTAAGCGCAGCCCCTCGCAATGAAGGAAGTCGAAGTCAGAAGGGATGGGCATTGCCTCGACTTTAGCGAAGCTCTCAACCTCCTTCTCCTCTTTTTTGATGTATCCGGAATACCGGACCTTCGTCTCAAGGGCAAGGACGCTTTCGTCATCGAAGTCGAAACCCTTCATCGATTCCATCAATGAGGCAACGCGTCGGTAGGAATAACGGGGGCGTTTAAGGATTTCAATGCCTTTATGCCCTTCGCTCGTCTCCTCATCGCCCATCTCTTTGAGATAGGAATTGAGTCCGGCTTTGTCGCTGATGTTATTGGAAGAGAGGACCCCTATAGCCTCTTCTATTCTTTTGTACTTATCGATGA
The DNA here is from genome assembly GCA_963611815.1 of bacterium. Taxonomy (GTDB): domain Bacteria; phylum Bacillota_I; class Bacilli_A; order RFN20; family CAG-826; genus Alloenteromonas. The sequence goes on along the minus strand of CAVDSY010000017.1, from coordinate 28,285 downwards.
AACTTTGGTAGCGCTCATCGCTTATCAGTCCCAATTCACGGCCGTATGGGGTTAGGCGGGAATCGGCGTTGTCGTGGCGGAGCAAAAGGCGGTATTCGGCCCTTGAAGAGAGGAGACGATAAGGCTCATCAGTGCCTTTGGTCACCAAATCATCGATCATCACCCCGATATAGGCCTCATTGCGTTTCAAGACGAAAGGAGGGAGCCCAAGCACCCATCTTGAGGCATTGATCCCGGCGATGAGCCCCAGCCCCGCCGCCTCTTCGTATCCCGAAGTCCCGCAGATCTGCCCAGCAACGTAGAGCCCGTCGTATTTCCTGATCTTCAAAGTTTCGTCGAACTGCGGCGTGGCCACAGCGTCGTATTCGATTTGATAAGCGTATTTGAGCAATTTGGCCTTCTCTAGGCCGGGGAGAGAATGGACCATCTCCTCCTGCACCTCGTGAGGCATGCCTGTCGAAAAACCCTGAAGGTAAATCGAATCGCCTTCCTCGAACTCCGGCTCCAAGAAGAGCTGATGGCGTTCCTTGTCGGCGAAGCGCACGATCTTTGACTCAATGGACGGGCAATAGCGGGGCCCTATCCCTTTGATGGTGCCGTTGAGCACGGCGCTGTCCGCGAAATGGTCTTTGATGATCTGATGGGTTCGCTCGTTCGTGTAGATAAGATAGCAAGGGAGCTGCTTTTCCAAAGGCACGAATTCCTTCGTTTCATAAGAGAAGCCGAAACGGAGATCGCTGCCAAGCTGGATCTCGCCTTTCGAGAAATCGATGGTGTTTTTGTCAAGCCTAGGCGGCGTGCCGGTTTTGAAGCGTTTGATGGCGATTCCCATCCTCTCCAAAGAAGCGGAAAGCCCATGGGATGGTTTCTCTCCATCAGGTCCGCCGGGATGGACGTCTTTTCCAGAGATTATGCGGCTTTCCATATAGGTGCCGGTGGTCAAGATGACGCATTTCGAGGTTATTTTCTCGCCGCTAGAAAGCACTACTCCGCAAACACGCCCACCCTCAGCCAAAAGATCGACGGCCTCGCCTTCCTTGATGGTGAGATTCTCCATCTCGGAGAGAAGAGATTGCACGTAAGACGGGTAGCCTCTCTTGTCTTGCTGGGTCCTCAAGCATTGGACGGAAGGCCCTTTGGAGGTGTTGAGCATTTTCGTCTGCAAAGGGTGATGGTCGGCGGCTTTGCCCATGAGCCCGCCAAGAGCGTCTATCTCGCGCACCACCACGCCTTTGGCCGAGCCTCCGATATGGGGGTTGCAGGGCATATTGGCGATCATTTTCCTGTTTAACGTCAAAAGCAAGACGGACAGGCCCAGCTTGCTGGCGGAGGCGCTCGCCTCCACTCCGGCATGCCCTCCCCCGACGACGATGAGATCGAAATCAGTCTCGCCCATAAATCAGCCGATTGACTCGGACATGTCCATTTTGATGAGCTGATTTAGCTCAACGGCGTATTCCATCGGGAGCTCTTTGGCGAAAGGCTCAATGAAACCCATGACGATCATCTGGGTGGCCTGCGCCTCGCTTAGGCCGCGCGACATCAGATAGAAAAGCTGCTCTTCGGATATTTTCGAGACCGTCGCCTCATGCTCGATGAAGGAGTCGGCGTTGCGGATCTCATTCTTCGGATAGGTGTCTGACTTGGATTTCTTATCGAGGATAAGCGTATCGCATTCAATGTGGGACTTGGCCCCTGTGGCGGAAGGCAAAACCCTGACGGTCCCTCTGAAATTGGCGGTTCCTCCATCGTGGCAGACGGACTTGGAGATGATCGTCGAGGAAGTGTTCTTCCCTTCGTGCACCATCCTCGCCCCAGAGTCCTGGTATTGCCCTTTGCCCCCGACGGCGATCGTGATGGTCGCCCCCCTGGAGTTGTCGCCTTTCAAGATGCAGGCAGGGTATTTCATGGTCATCATCGACCCGATGTTGCCATCGACCCATTCCATGAAGCCGTTTTCGAAAACATTCGCCCTTTGGGTGACGAGGTTCAAAATATTGTTCGACCAGTTCTGGATGGTGGTGTAGCGGACATGAGCCCCTTTGCAGACGACGATTTCCACCACACCTACGTGGAGAGACTCTTTGTTGTAGACTGGGGCCGTGCACCCTTCGACGTAATGGATGTCGCTGCCCTCGTCGGCGATAATCAAGGTTCTCTCGAATTGCCCCGTTTTCTGATTGTTGATGCGGAAATAGGATTGAAGAGGCTTGTCTAGATGCACGCCTTTGGGGACGTAGATGAAAGTGCCTCCGCTCCAACAAGCGCCGTTGAGGGCACTGAATTTGCTGTCGGCGATGGGAATGACGGTCCCAAAGTATTTGCGGAAGAGATCGGGGAAAAGTTTGAGCCCCATGTCCGAGGAAAGGAAGATGACCCCTTTTTCGCGGACTTCCTCAAGCATGTTGTGGTAGACGACCTCTGATTCGTATTGGGTGGAGACGCCGGAGAGGAATTTCTGCTCAGCCTCGGGGATGCCGAGTTTCTGGAAGGTCTTTTTCACGGTCTCAGGCACCTGATCCCAAGAGTTCTCCTCGCTTTTGGCGACCCGTGTGAAATAAGTGTAGGAATTGAAATCAACGAAATCCAAAGACGGGCCGAAGGAGGGCATTCTCATCTTCTCGAAGGCATGGAAGGCCTTAAGGCGGAAGTCAAGCATCCACTCCGGCTCCCCTTTGGCTTTCGAGATCTCCTTGACGACGTCCTCGCTCAGCCCTTTGCCGGTAGTGAAAATGGAGACATCCTTGTCCTTGAAGCCGTATTCGTACTCTTTGCTGAGAATGGAGGGATCGATTTTCTCATTTGCCATGGCAGCATCCCCCTTCCTCGTGGATTACCTTCTCGAAGGCGTCCCAGCCGATGGTGGCGCAATGGATGCGCGCGGCCTGCCTGCCGGTGTTCATGAAGGCGAGAGCCTCCTCCAAAACGTCCTTGTCGTAAGGCTTGCTGAGGATCATGTTCCTGTATTGCTCGATGATATATAAGGCTTCTTCCTTCTTTTTGCCGATGAGAAGGTCGCAAAGAATGTCGGTTGAGGCGGTCGAAATCGCGCAGGCGACGCCGTTCCAGAGAGCGTCGACGACGACATCGTTCTCCTCTTTCAGATACACATCGATGTCATCGATGCAATTGACGGAGGAGGAATGGGTCGAAAAATAGGCCGATCCGTCGCTTGGCGAGGCTTTGTGGGAGGGGGAGGAATAATGGTCCATGATGATTTCCCTCATCATCTCAGGAGTCAGTTCAAAAGAAGTAGGCATCTAGGTAATTCCCTCCGTTCTTCACGGCCTCAGCCAAAGCGAGAGCATCCTCTTCGGTGTTGTAGATATAGAAGCTCGCCCTGACGGTGGCTGGGGTAGGCAAATAAGATTGATTGAGAAGCTTGGCGCAGTGCTGGCCGCTGCGGCAGGCGATCCCTTGGCTGTTGAGGTAAGTCGCCGCGTCTTGGGCAAAAACCCCTTTTATGTTGAAAGTGACGATGCCGGCCTCCGCGTCTTCGTTGAAAATCTCCGCATTTCCCGTCTCTTTCAGTTTTTCTACGGCGAAATTCTTGAGTTTTTTCTCATGCTCGTAGATGGCGTCGAAGCCCAAATTTTCCAAGTATTCAATAGCCGATTTTAAGCCGAGGATCCCCGCGAGATTGAGCGTGCCCGCCTCAAAGCGTTCAGGGGGCGGGAGGAAGGTGACTGAGCAATCCGAATGGAACTTGTCGTTATTGCCTCCTCCGGAATTAAGCGGATCCATTTTGCAAAGGACATCGTATTTGCCATACAGCACGCCAACGCCTGTAGGGCCCAGCATCTTATGCCCGGAGAACGCCAGAAAATCGACGTCAAGGTCCTTCACGTCGGTTCTCATGTGCGGGACGGACTGAGCCCCGTCAAGGCAGACCAGGGCCCCGTGCTCGTGAGCGATGCGCGTCAGCTCTTTGACTGGCTCTTCATAGCCCAAGACGTTCCCCACCGCGGCGAAAGAAATGAGCTTCGTATGTGGGGTGATTGCTTTCTCAAGGTTTTCCGGGGTTATCCTGCCCGTCTCGGAAAGAGGGATATAAGCGACTTTGCAGCCCGTGTATTTGGCGATTTGGAACCAAGGCAAAACATTGGAGGCGTGCTCAGCCTCGGTGATGAGAATCTCGTCGCCTTCCTTGAGGAACTTCAGCCCATAGCCATAGGCGACCGTGTTCAAAGAAGCCGTCGCCCCGGAAGTGAAGACGACTTCCCGCGCATCGCAATTGAGAAATTTGGCGATTTTTTTCCTCACGGCCAGGACTTTTTGGTCCATTTGATAGCAAAGATCGTAGTCGCCGCGATGGGAGTTGCTCGTCTCGCTGCGGTAATAATCCTCTATCTCTTTGATGACACATTCAGGCTTGAAAGTCGTTGAGGCGTTGTCGAGCCACACCAAAGGATGGCCTTGCATCAAAGGATGCTCGGCGAACATCGGGAAATCTTTGCGGATGGCTTTGGGGTCGAACATCAGATGCCCCCCTCGATGGACTCATCGATCCTCTGACGGAGCGGCTCATCGTCGAAATATTTCTCGATCGGTTTAAGATAGCCTAGCGTCAAGAGCTTCCTCGCCGCGGGCAAGGAAATGCCGCGGGAAAGCAAATAGAAAAGATGTTGCTCATTGAGCTTGCCGACGACCGCAGCATGGCTAGCGACCACGTCGTTCTCGTCGATTTTGAGGATGGGCATCGCTTTGCCGATGCACCTCTCATCGAAAACGATGATTTTCGCCTCTTGCCTCGTGGAGGAGGCAAAGGAGCCTTTTTGGATTTCCGAGACCCCAAGGAAATTAAGGCGCGACTCACTTTGGACGATGCCATAATTGGAGACAACGCCAGAAGTGTGGGGGGCCTTATGGAGCAAAGAAACATCGACCGTCTTTTCCGAGGAAGCGCCGCAAATCGAAGCCAGATGCCATTTGCAGGAAGCTCCTTCGCCAAGAAGTTCGATATTGGCTTTTATCGTTCCTTTTCCGTTCGATAAGTCCGCAAAAGCCACGTTAATCGTCGCATTTGCGCGGATTTTCGCGTTGATTTCGAATGAGGAAAAACCCGCGAAGGAAGCGAAATTCAGGTTCAGGGTCTCGCCCTCTTTCACCTCATATTCCGCGTTTTTGATCTGTTCATCGACGAAGGTGAGGGTCATTTGCTGCCTTCTTTCGCCGCGGCGTGGGTGGCGCAGACGCCGATTGACTGCTTGCTCATTTCCTGGCTTTCTTTCTCAATCGAGATGCCCAGCTCCGTCTTTATCCACTCGTAGCCTTGGGTGTCGATTTTCTGAATGAGGTCTGGCTCGCCTTTGACGGCGATGCGCCCATTGATCATGACGGCGACTTTTGTCGGGTTGATCATGTCGTAAAGCCTGGCGTAATGTGAGACGACGAGGAATCCCCTGCCTTTCGCTTGCTCTTCCTTGATGGCGGAAGCGACGACCTGCATCGCGTCCACGTCAAGGCCAGAATCGATCTCATCAAGCAAGGCGAACTTGGGGTCGAGCAGCTTCATTTGGAGAATCTCGTTGCGCTTCTTTTCGCCTCCCGAGAAGCCTTCGTTGAGATTGCGTGTGCTCATCTCAAAGGGGATGCCCATCTCTTTGTAGGCGCTTTGCATCTTGCCGTAGAATTCGAAGAGCTTCATCGGCTTCTCTCTCCTGGCGTTGAGAGCGGCCTTTAGGAAATCGGCCGAATTGACCCCGGGGATCTCCGGGGGATATTGCATGGCGAGGAAAAGCCCGGCTTTCGATCGCCCGTCCACCGGCAAAGAGAGAATATCCGTCCCGTCGAGCTCAATCGAGCCCTCGGTGACGATGTAATTAGGATTTCCCATGATGGCGGCGAGCAGTGTGGATTTGCCATGGCCATTAGGGCCTAGTAAAGCTAGAGTCTCGCCTTCTTCCAAAGTGAGATCGACCCCTTTCAGGATTTCCTTGTCCTTCACGGCGACATGCAGGTTTTTGATAATGAGCTTCGACATAACACCCTCCAAGCGAGGCTAGACTATTTTAGACACGTGAGGGAACAGCGACAACAAAAGCGGTAAAAAATCTACCAAAGAATTTATTCTTTGCCAAAAGAGCGTTATCCAAGACATGACATGTCAATTTCTCTACACCACAACGGCATTTTTTGACATTAAAAATGTTGTTGTAAGAGGAACTCTTAGAGTTTATGATTATCGCGCTACGTTTCAGACGAAGGAGGAACGAGTTTTTATGAAAAAAAGCAAACTCACCCTCGCCCTAGTCGCCAGCTTCTCCGCGGTCATGGCACTGACCGGTTGCGATGACGTCACGGCGAAGGACGGGGTGGTGCTCACATTCACGGACAACAGCGGAACCCGGGTTGACTACAGAGCCAGCGAGCTTCTCGACAACTACGAGCAAGGTTCAAGCGCGGCGAGCACCAACTTTAACAAAGTCAAGGAAGTCCTGATCCGCAAATACTATCAAGTGAAGGGCGGATCCACTCTCGAGACCCTGAAGACCTCGGCGCAGAACAGCGTCGACTCGATCAAGAAGCAGGCCCAAAGCAACGCCGACAGCAACGGCACGAGCTACGCCGCCGAGCTTGAGACGCTTCTCGACAGCAACAACGTCGAGAACATCTCCGAGCTTTTCGAAGCCAAACTTTACGAAGAAGAGAAAAAAGACTTCGAGCGCCAGTTCAAGAACGACAGCGCCGTCGAAGCCATGAAAACCGGCGTGGATGAAAACGGGAAGGCCTATTTCCCCAAGAGCGACGCCTATGGGCGTGGAAGCAACGGCTATCTCGTCGAGAAGACCCCCTACCACGTCTCCCACTTCCTTGTGAAGTTCAGCTCCTCCAGCCACAGTGAATCGTGCCAGTTCACAATCACCAAGGCCGAGTCCCTCAAGATCTCTCAGGCCGTCAAGGCTTTCGCCGGCGCGGCCAACACCGAAGACGGCGAGACAGCGGACAGCGCGCGCCAGACCTTTGGCCAGATCTGCTTCACCTTGCCTTCCGACGACACCTCCGCCACCGACTACGGCAACCTTGGGCTCATGGAATCGGGCTATGTTTCCGAATTCCGCCTCGGCGTCTATGCCTATGATGCTTTGTACAACAATAAGCACACAGCCGCTGATTCATATGCCCGCAGCACCGATTACGACGTCGCCGGGAACGGCGATGAAGGTGAATTGCGCGAGCATGTCCTTCCTAGCGAAGACGACACTTTCGGTCCCGATGCCAGAAACACCCGCGACTATTTTGAGACCGAACTCGGCATCGGCTATATCCCATACGGCGCAGCAGTCGCCCTTGGGTATAACGACGTCGCAAGCGACCCAAACCTCGGTTACACCGTCAATGATGACGACGCCACCTACTATGCGCGTAACATCATTTTCAATAAGTATTTCAACAACCGTTCGATCGCAGTCATCGTGCCAGAGGAAATCGATTTCAATGCCGCTTACGCCGACTACAAAAACGGCTTTGATATGACTGAGACCGAAGCCGAAATTTACGTCGAAAACGAAAAGAAGAACTATGAGGATAACAATGGCTGGTATCGCGGGACCTATTCCTCGGACTACGCAAGTCTTCCGGGCTTCTCTTACGACACCTCCGACATCCTCGACATCACCGATTCCGCAGGGACGCACAGCGAAAACGTCCTCACCAACGAGCGCGGGCAGGTAATTCTCGCCGTCAAAGCGAGCAATTCCTCCGGCAACGCCTATGAAGGAATCCACTTCATCGTCGTGAACCGCTCCTCGCTCGACGCTTATGTGAAATACAACAAGGTCAGCAACACCTACACCACCTACGATTCGCTTCTAGACGCCACGGCCGATGGCTGCTACGACGCTGCCGGCAATTCCTTGGCCGACGTCACCTCGCTCTCCGACTATTTCACCGTCAAGACTCCGAGCTCCTCGGACTTCCCGACCTACAAGAGCGGCGACACCGAGGTCGAGAAATCGACTTTCGTTAACCGCGTCAACACCACCGACACAAAGTATCAGGAGAACGCCGACAAGATCTCCGACGCGATCAAGTCCTACAACTCCTCGGAAGACACCTTCGAATTCCAGAAGCTGATCGAGGACAGCAACATCGGGCTCAAGTTCTCGAGCACCGAACTCGGCGTCAAGATCGAGAACCTCGTCAAGGATTACATCTCCGCCACAAGGGAGAAGAACCACGAAGACGAAATTAAGGCCCTCGACGATGCCTGGGACACCTATGCAGAAGTTCTCACGAGGCAAAACGAAGAACGCAATATCGGCGACGGCAAACAACGCTTGATCTCCGAATGCGTCGCCCTCACTTACAAGGGCGAAAGCGCCAAGAAAGGCACTGGAATGTATGACACGGAGGGCATTGGTTATGATGGCAAAAAGTAAAATGAAGAAATTCCTGCTCGTCCTCGCCGCCAGCGCGACGATCGCTCTCGCTTCCTGCGACGACGTCGAAGCCAGAATGACGGCCAAGCAAGAGGCTGAGCCGATCCTCGTCGACAAGGATGGAAACAACCCCGACATCTATAACAATGAGATGAGGGAAATCTATGATGCCCTCATCACTTCTGGCGACACCAATTCTGAGAAGGTTCTCAACAATATCCTCCTCGTCTTGGCCGAATCGAAATACGGCTCCTTCTACGACAAGAACGGAGAGACCGGCCTCCTTTCCCTCAAAGGCAAGACCGACGACGAGATCTACAGCTTCGTTACCGAGAAGAAGCACGAGATCTACAAAGTCACAAACAGTGACGGCTCCGTGAACAAAGACGCCACCGTCGCCAACGTCAAAGACTTCATCAACACCCTCATCGTCACCATCAACAAATCCTTCTGGAGCACCGTGAAGAACAGCAGTTACCAGGAGAGGAACTACTTCATCGAAGAGCTCTTCTATAAAGCTGAGAAGGCTGAGCTCTACGACTTCAGCAAAGTTGATGACGCGACCCTCGCCTTGATCAAGAAAGAGCGCAAACTCGTCGAAGGGCACGACACCTACGAAGACGTCGATGAGTACTTCCACGAAGGCTGGATGAGCACCTACCAGGACTACATCGAAAGATCGATCCTTCAAAGCGCCTATCGCAAAGCCCTCGTCGAAAGCTATCTCATCTCCAACAACTATGGCGTCCTCGGACGTTCCTACGCCCGCAAAGTTCAGTACGTCGCCATCAAAGACGAGAACGGCGGCGACCACCTCGGCTCGCTTTACCGCCTCTTCCACACCTATGCCAAATACATTTTGGAGAAGAGCGATGAGGAAATCGCCAACCTTTCTGGCGCAACCGGGCTAACCGAGGAGGATTACGCTTCCTTCCGCGATCTTCGCTTCCTCGATAGCCTATATATCGGCTACTTCAGCGAAGATGAGCAGAGCAAAGAGTCATATATGGTCGCCCAGTGGATCTATGATATGGCTGGATTCACTCCTAGTGACACCTCAAACACCGCTTACGGCGCCGACGGCACCACTGCTCTATCAGTCCCCTTCTACAAGGAGACAAAATACGGCAAGCTCGTCCTCGATTACGGCAAACAAGCCGATAACCGCTGGAAGAGCAGCGAGTCCTCCACCGACTTCACCAACTCCAACGCCTACACCAAGGAAACCGGGTTCAAGATCGAGGAAGACTCCATTCGCACCACTAACAACGTCACAACCGGTTGGTACACTTCCTCCGGCCTGAGCGATCTCGCCAGCGACTTCAAGACCAGGCTCTTCAAGATGAACGTGGCCAACGAGTTAGACACCGAGCCGAACTCTTCCGTCATGGATGAAATCGGCCGCGACGACGGCAAATACACCACGCGCCTAAAAGCCGACGGCAAATACTATCTGATGCCGGAGACCTATGATGACGCTAGCGCCGACGCCACCCCTTACGTCCTCTACGATTCCTCTTCCACCACCTGGTACATCATCCGCATCGATGAGGCGGTGAAGGCAAGCAAATTAGTCAAGGACGGGATTAACTACTACGACACCGTCAAAAAGGATCACGCCGATTGGCGTTCCGGCAGTGAGACCGCCAACCAGATTGTCTGGGAAGTCGCCGGGCTGCTCGGAGATTCCGACACCTACAAGAAGGCCGCCAATCAGCATTACGTTGAGGAAGCCGCCATCTCCTACCACGACCAAGACGTCTACGACTACTTCGAGAAGACCTTCCCTGATCTCTTCGACTGACGATCGCTTAGCGGCCCCAAAACGGGGCCGCTTTTCAGTTACGCTTTCCCTCGTTCGCCCTATAATTTAGGAAAGAAGGAGTCAAACAATGAAAGACATATTCTGCAAAATAATCGATGGTGAGATCCCAAGCACCAAAGTCTATGAGGACGACGACGTACTGGCGATACTCGACGTCTCCCAAACGACGAGGGGCCATACCCTCGTCATGCCAAAAAAGCATTACCAGGACTTCCTGAGCACCCCCTCGCCGATCGCCCACAAAGTCTATGACGTCGCTCAAAGGATAGGGCAAGCCATGGTTGGGGTCCTCGGGGCGAAAGGGGTCAACATCCTCACCAACGCCGGCGAGGCGGCAGGACAGAGCGTGCCTCACTTCCACGTGCACGTCATCCCGCGTTACACCGGGGGAGAGGGAGGCTTTCAAATCAGCATGAAAGCCCAGGACACCTCCTCGATGGATTTGCCTCGTCTCGCCTTGAGCATCAAAGAAGGCATCAAATGAAAAAAGGCTTCCGGCCAACCGGAAGCCTTTTTCCTTCGTTCACTTTTTGAGCAATCCGTCCTCTTCCTCTAGGCTGAGGCCGGGGTTTTTGGGCTCCGGAGCATAGAAAGGATAATAGAAGGAGCGGTCGTCGAGGGTGAAGAGCCTGCTTGTGTATTCCCCTCGTTTCGTTTGGGCAAAGGCCTTGTCGAGGATCATCATCTTCGCGTCGAAGTCGTCGATCATCGAGACCGCGAGGGCTTCCCTGGTAAGCGGGGTGACGGCGCAGCCGAACTCAGGCTTGCCATGATGCGAGAGGAGGATGTGTTCAAAGGCGACGGCGATTTCATAGCGATGGAAGGCCGCCTCTTTCTCTCCTTCGGAAACCTCTTCGCCCATATCCTTGTATGCATAGTAGCCTAAGCGGAGGGCAGCATCTCTAACAAGGGCGGCCCCGATTGTGAGATGTCCTAAGAGTTTTCCTTCTAAGGTATAGGTTGTGGCTTCAGGGCCCGAGAGCTCGATAACCTTGCCTAGGTCATGAAGGATCACCCCTCCAAGGAGGATGTCCCTATTGAGGGATGGGTATATTTTATATAAGGATATAGCGGCATCGGCCATTGTGAGGGAGTGGTATAGCAACCCCGAGACGTAGTTATGGTGGTTCTTCGTCGCGGCGGGCCAAGTTAGGTATTTCTCTTTGTAACCCTTTAGCGACTCGCAGACCAAAGCCTTCACATCCTTGTCTTCGAGCGAGTTCAGATAATCCTTCAGTTTGGCGAGCAGAAGGTCTTTGCCAAGAGGGGCGTTGGCGACGAAGCGCGACCAGTCTATCCCTTCTTTCGGAAGAGCATATCCGCCGTAGATCTTAAGCTGCAGGGATTCGCGATAAGACAAGACGTCCCCGCTAATGGAGACGATGTTGCCTTTGGCGAAAGTCGCTTCGTCATCAGGGCCGACGTCCCAAAGTTTGCCCTCGATGCTGCCAGAAGCGTCTTGGAGAGTGATCGAAAGGTAGCGTTTGCCCGTGCTCCCCACGCCTCCTTTGCAATCGCTGACGATGAATTCGGCCCCTTCTAGGCGGAGCCCGACGCGAAAATCAGAAATCATGGTCTTCCTCCTGCTTTTTCGAATTGATCAATGGGATGATGTCCTCGTAGGAATAGCCTTTCCTCAATAGGTATTTCAAGGCTGATTCGAGGGCTTTCCTTTTCTCATATTTATGGATGGCGCGCGCGTAGGCGATCTCGAAATCCCTTTGGAGGCTTTCCTTCTCGCTGTCCTTGTCGTTCATGACCAAGGTATCCTCAATGGCCTCCTCGGCGATCTCATAGGAGAAGCCTTTGACAAGAAGCGCCCTGATGGCTTTGTCTTTTTTGGCGGCGTTGGCGGCTTTGGCGTATTTCTTGTTGAGCAGCAAAGCCGAGGAACGGGCTTTCTCCAATTCCTTATCCCTAGGGAAGGCGAGATTGAAGAGGATCTCGTCCTCGATGCCTTTCCTTTTCAGTTCGGCGAGGACCTTGTTTTTGCCTAACAGCCTCAAGGAGGCTATGTCCTCGACGTAGATCTTCGCGTATCTCTCGTCATTGAGGAGATCTTCTTTCTTGAGCCTCTCGATTATCGAGGAAGCCTGCCTTTCATCGGCCCCTTTGCCTAGGAGTTTGTCCCTCATCGAGGCGATGGTGTAATTGTCTTTGCCGAGAAGTTTCAGGGCAAAATCGTAGAATTCGCCTTCTTTCTCGAAAGAAAGCAAGGAAGAGAGCTCCTCTTCGCTCAGTGTCTTTCCTTCATACAGCCTGAATTCGGTGTAAGAAGAGAAGGAGAGCTTGAGCTTCTCTCCATCAGAGAGAACCACCACGACGGAGGATGATTTCTTCTTTATTTCTTTGACTGTCTTACCAGTTGGCTTTCCAGACACGGCGGTACACCCCCATTTCGTTTTGATAAAACTTTTCCATGGAATACGGATCGATGGCCTTCAAGGAAGCCTCTATTATTTTGCTTCTTTTCGCCTCAGGCAGATCGATGAGAAAGGAAAGCTTTTCGGCGAAATCGTCTTCGTTGTTGAAGAAGAACCCGGTCTCGCCCTCTTTTATCGTCCCAACGAGGTTATCGTCATACCTCGCCAAAACCGGCAGCTCCGCAGCCATCGCCTCCATGAAGGTGAGGCCCTGCGTCTCGGTGATGGAGGCGCTCACGAAGCAATCGCCGAGATGATAATACCTTTGCGTCTCATCGGGTTTGCAAGCCCCTCCGAAGATGACGTTGTCCTCAATTCCAAGCCGCCCAGCGAGTTCCTTCAGCTCATCCTCGGCCGGACCCCAGCCGACGATGAGGAATTTCGTCCTCCTCTTCTGCGGCGAGCGGAGGAATTTGGCATACCCTTTAAGAAGCACATCGATGCTTTTCTCCTTGGCGATTCTCCCCAATGAGAGAACGACGAAATCCTCAGGATCGATGCCAAGTTTCGCCTTCAAAGCGGCGACATCGGCGTCATTCTGGTTGCTTTTGGAAAAGCGATCGAGCTCGATTCCGGTGGGAATCACCGAGATTGAGGAGTCGATCTGGATGGAGCGGAGATAATCTTTGATTTTGTCGCTCGGCGCGATGAATTCGTTGAAGCGGACCGACTGTCCTTTGAAGTAGAAGCGCACGATGGCCCTCGCCGCGCGGTCGAAATAGCCATGGGTGATGTAATAGGCGTAATCCTCCAGCATCGTATGGAAGGTATAGACCATCCCGCAATGGAAGCGTGAGGCCACTATCGTTCCGAAGATGCCGATGCCTACGTCGGTCTGGCAATGGACAATCTCAGGCTTGAAGCGCTCGATTATCTTCATCGCTTCCTTGGAGTAGAAATTGGAAAAGCGGTAGCCATAAAGCTTCTTGAGATAGATGCCGGGGATCCGCAGCAAGCCATCCTCATAAGTTATTTTGTTGGTAAAAGGATTCGTGGTGACCACCAAAACCTCGTCGCCATGAGCGATGAGGGTTTTCCTTAAATTGAAAGTCGAGGTTGCGACCCCATTTATCTCCGGGGGGTATGTGTCTGAGAAAAGAGCGATTCGCATCAGATGTCGAAGGATTCCCAGGAATCCTGCTCCTTGCCCTTCTTATCGATAGCTTTCTTGACGGTTTTCGCCTTCACTTTCTTGCCGCTCTTTTTGGAGGGTTCCGCCTGCTTTTTGGCCTCTTCTTCCTTTTGCCGGTCCTCCACGAAAGAAGAATCGAAATCTTCCAAATTGTCGCCGACGGCGCCTTTTTTCTTGCCGAAAACGCTCTTGGTGGTGGCGCGGAGTTTGTCTTGGATGGCGCGGCGGGAAAGCTGAGCGGTCTCATACATCGTGTCAGCGCTCTTTCTCCGCTCATCGAAGGTCTCTAGCTGCAAGGTGACGAAAGTCTCTCTGTTCGCGCTGTGGAAGGACTCCTTCGGGCGGGACTTGTAGAAGGCCGCGACGAAGCCGCAGACGAGCAAAGGAAGATGGAAGGTCGCGGTCCTCCAAAGGATGAGGGAGGAGGAGATGACCGCCGTGTTCTGGGTGAAGAAGTTCTTGAAAAGATAACCGTAGAAAAGCTCGGAGACACCAGCCGATCCAGGCAAAGGCAGAATGCCTGTGACCATCTGATGGAAGGCACTGAGGAAGGAGGCCTCGAACATGCGCGATATCGAGAAGGTGTCATGGTATCCCATGGCAAGACCGGCAAGATAAGGGATGCAGAAACGCAAAAGGAACATAAGAAGGAAGAGGAAAAGCTGCAGGAGCACAACCGGGACATTCGACTGCAGGCGGCGGAGCTCGATCTTGAAATTCTCAACCTGCACGCGGAGGCTCTCTCTGGTCTTATCTGGGTTCTTGAGCAAACGGAGCTTGCCGATGTGGATCTTGCCGAGGAAACCAATCGCGTAATGCAAGACGAAGTTATGGAAATGGTGGCTGTAGCTCATAAGGAAAAGCAAAAGTATGACGGAGATGTTGAGCAAGAAGCCGAAGATGATGATCGGGACCATCGGGATGTTGACGTGCCAGGAGAAAATATCGAACTCGATGCCAGGAATGGCCATGATGTTGTTGAATTCGAAGCCGAAAGCGAAAAGGTCGAAGGCAATGAGAACGGTCTGATAAAGGATAAACCACATGACGAGGATCGAGGCGGCGCTGGAAACCGGGATGCCTTGGCTCTTCATCGTGTAAGCCTGCATGATCTGCCCTCCGCTAGCCCCCGGGGTGACGTCGCTATAGAACTGGCCGATCAAAGAGGTGGCGAGGCCCTGATGGTATTTGTAGTTGCGAGTGTAAAGGCGGCAGAAGACGAGGATGATGAGCGCGTCGACCATATAAGAAAGGGCGACGCAGCCGGCGATGATGAGCATGTACATCCATCCATTCGCTGTCTGGAAGGAATATTTAAAGCATTCGACGACCTGATCGACCTGCCCCCAAAGGGAAAGGAGCAAAGAAAGCGCAGTTGCGATCAAGACGATGGAGAGATAGAGGACGTAGCGCAACGCGCTCTTCTTCTTTTTTTCTTTTGGCTCTTCGTTGACAACAGGGTCTTGCATAAGCCTATGTAGTATAGACCTCCTTTTCCTTCTTAGGAAGGAAGGTAATTAGAAAGAGGGCCCTCTTTTTTAACCGCAATATCGAGGGTAAATTCGAAAACATAAGGGGTTCCAAACGGTATTTCAAGCGCAAAAATGGCGTCATTTGGTATTTTTGCGAGGATTTTGCGAATGGCACGAATCGAATTCCCATGAGCTGATATAAGGATATTGCGGTCTTTTTGCAATTCAGGATAAATTTTATCCCGCAAAAACGGCTTTATTCTTTTCTCCGTCATCTCAAGCGATTCGCCAACTGGGCAATCCTCTTTTCTTAGAGCGCCCTCAGCTATGAACCTTTGAAAATAAGGGTCGTTATAAGGGCATCTATAATCCCCTTCTTGAAGCAAAGGGGGCAAATCAAAATACCCTCTTCTCCAGCGCTCGACCTGAGCAGCCCCGTATTGCGAAGAGCATTCCTCACGGCTTCTCCCTTGAAGAGCCCCGTAATGCCGTTCATTGAGCCGCCAATCCGGAATGGGCTTCAAACCCATTCCAAGCTCGGCAAGGAAAAGCTCTGCGCTGACATAAGTGCGGCTAAGCAAGGAGCAGTAGCATTCGTCCACCCTTAAGTCAGCGGCCTTCGCCATTCTCCCCGCCTCCCTGGCCTCTTTCTTGCCTTTTTCAGTTAGAGGCACTTCACTCCAACCGGTGAAACGGTTCTCGAGATTGTAGGTCGATTGCCCGTGCCGCAGCAGAATCAGCTTTGCCATGGGCCCTATCTTAGCGCAAATTGAGAGGGCTTTCTTTTGGTTTTGTTAACCATCCTTCTCCCACACGCCTACAATGTGTGCGAAAGAAGGATAGGCCAATGAAAAAAGTCCTCTATCTAATTCTCGAGAACGGCGAATCCGCCCTCGACGTGTTCGAATCGATCCGCAAGCAAGGCTACAACGGTACCCTCATGCACACCACCTCTCTCCGCCACGCAAACGATGACAATCAGCCGGAAGACACGCATTTCTTCTCCCTTGCCGCCTACGAGAGGCTGCATAGCCACGGAGAAGCGATGTTCTGCCTTTTCGTCGTTGACGACACTGAACTCGATGAGCTGAAGAAAGTGATCCGCGACCACACCAACGATTTCAAATCGATCCGCGGGGGCATGTATTCCCGCGACATCGAAGATTACGAAGGGTCTTTCTGATTCTATGGCCATCGATTTCTTCTCGGTCACCCTTTATGTGGCCTGCCTTCTTTTGATGGGGCTGCTTTCCACCCGCCTCATGAAGGTTTTTCATCTCCCCAACGTCACCGGCTACATCATCGCCGGCATTTTGATGGGCCCCTTCGTCTTTGGGCTCGCCTTCGTCGACTGGAGCCAGGTGAGCAGCTTTGCCGACGTCGCCAAGCCTGAGCTGAACCCCCTCTACACCTATGTTCACGGCAAAACAAACGGGCCCGATTACCTCAGTTGGGTCTCCTCAATCGCCTTGGGCTTCATCGCCTTCTCAATCGGCTCCTCCTTCAAACTTAGCGCAATCAAATGCGTTGGCAAGCGCGTGCTTTGGATCACCGTCCTCGAATCGGGGCTTGCCTCGGTCGTCGTGATCATCGGCCTCCTCCTCGTCCATTTCATCGCCCCCGAGCAGGTCGACATGCCATTGGTGCTGACTTTGGGCGCCATCGCCGCCGCCACCGCACCGGCCGCCACTCTCATGGTCGTCAAGCAATACAAGGCCAAAGGGCCGGTCGTGAGCACTTTGCTCCCGGTCGTTGCTTTGGACGATGCGACCGCGCTCATCTTCTTCGCGATCCTCTTCCAAATCGCGCGCACCATTGCCACCGGAGGTGACTTCGACCTCTATGAAATGCTGGGCAAGCCCCTGATTGAAATCGCCCTGTCATTGGCTATCGGCGCAGTTCTCGGCCTAGTAATGAGCTTCGCGACGCGCTACTTCAAATCCAGGGCCAACAGGGTCACTTGGGCGATTTTCTCCATCTTCGCAAGCGTCGGACTTTACAATCTCTTCCGCCTCGACCAATGTGGAGGCTTCGAGCTTTCCTCTTTGCTAATGTGCATGATGGCGGGCGCACTTTACTGCAACCTCGGGAGGGACGCGGGGAAGGTGTTCGATTTCATGGATCGTTTCACCTCGCCCATCTACATGCTCTTTTTCATGATCTCAGGCGCTTCGCTTGACCTTACCGTTTTCTCCAAAGGCTACATGGTCCTCGTCGTCGCCATCGTCTATCTCATCTGCCGCGTCATCGGCAAATGGCTTGGCGCCTTCAGTGGGGCGATGATCACCCGCGCCGAGCCGACGGTAAAGAAATACCTCGGCTTCACCCTCGTCCCCCAGGCGGGCGTCGCGATAGGTCTAGCCACCACCGCCTCTACCCTCTTCGGAGAATCCTCTAACCCCGAGATCCAATCAATCGGGGCAATGATCGTCGCCGTCGTCCTCACAAGCACCCTCATTTATGAGCTCACCGGCCCTTTCATCACGAAGATGGCCCTCACAAAAGCCGGCGAAATCAGCTGCGAAACCGCCAAAACTGTTTGATCAAAAGCAATAAAAAGAAGGCCGGTCGGCCTTCTTTTTTTGTGCGTAAAGAAGCAAAACTCTTTAAGTCACTTCTCTTCGCCGCTGGAAGCGGGTTCCAAGCCGACGGCGTCGGTGATGGGGAGGGAGAATAGGATGCCATTGCCTTTCGATTTTAGCCCGGCGTCTTCGTAAATCATTTCCATGATGCGGTCGCGGTCTGGGGTGTCCACCACCATGTAGACCATGTCTTTCTCAGGCGTCAGGGTAATGCCGTAAAAGGAAGCCATCTCGGGATCGGCGGTGCCTCTGGCGCTGCTGACGGTGCCTCCTCTTGCCCCGGCTTTCCTGGCCGCGTTCATCACCAGGTCGCTGAAGCCGTGGTTGACGATGGCGAGGATGAGGCTTTTCTTCGCCTCGACGGTTTTCTTTTCCTTATTTTCTTCCATGTTTCTTCTCCTGTAGGCGGATCTCTTTGTTCTGGTCGGCGAGGAAGCGATAGACGGCGATTCCCTGCACCGCTTCGATAGGGCAGGCGAAGGCGATGCCTTTGGCGGCCCTGGAAATGGCAAAACGCTCGGAGGCGATTTGCTTGAGGGTGGGGATAAGCTCATTGCGGCAGACGGTGACGACGATGTCTTTCTTCGTCTCCATGTCGCCAAGGATCGCGAGGATCTCCTGCGGCGGCATGGAATGGGCGTAGAAAGTGAGCGACATCGAGGCCCCGGCGTTCTGATAGGCAGTCTCGTAATAATGGGACTGGTTGCGCGTGACGATGGTGAAGAAAAGCGAGAGTCCATAGACCTTTTCCCTCTTCTCAAAGGGCGCCTGAGGTGCGCTGGACTTGGTCTTTTCGGTCTTTTTGCGGTGGATGAAGCTCATTGGCCTTCCTCCTCTCCAAGCGGGAGGTGGATGAGCTGGTTGTCATCCTCCTCGAGGACGCGCTTGAGCGCCTGATGGTTCTGCAATTCGGTCTTCACCTGCGAGAAGAGGCCGAGCAGTTCGATGGCGAGAATCGGCATCATCGACATGATTCCGACGACCCCGAAGCCATAGGACATTATCATCTCCCCGGAGTTCTCAGCCCCGCTAGAGACGGTTTGAACATAAGAAAGGAACATCGGCAAGAAGAAGCAAGAGGCCATCGCGCCCGTTGCCACGCCCGCCGCGTCGATCGCGATGCCGACGTAGATGGTCGGAACGAAATAGCTGAGCAGCAAAGCGGCCAGAAACATCGGGACGGCGAAGTAGAGATAATCGATCTGATAGTTTACGCGAACGATGTTAAGGACGATGGCTAGCCCAATCGCGATGCAAAGGAAAACGTAGATCGTCACTTCCGAGATGACCCCGTGGCTCACCTCGGCAACGTTGTCCGCCAAGACCTTGACGGAAGGCTCGGCGAGCATCGCCACCGCGCCCAGCAAGAACCCGATCAGCAAGAAAAGCGGCAGACGAGAGGAATCAGAGAAATAGACCCCGTACTGGCTCCCAGCGGGGATGAAGCCGCTTTCGGCGCCCATCAGGAAGAAGATGAGGCCGAAGAAGGTGTAGACGAGGCCGATGAGGATTGAGATGACTTCCTTCTTGGGGAGTTTGAGGAAAATGTTGAATACGAAGAAGAAGACGGTGATCGGGGCGATGGAGATGGAGACGTCTTTCAAAGCCGAAAGGAAATTGTTGAAGTAGAAAGAATCGATGGCCCCATAGCCTTTCGTGGCGAACTCATCCAAGCCTTCGAAGAAGTTCTTTGTCTTGAGTATCTCTTGTATTCTAGCGATGCCGTCGGTGTTCTTCAGGATGATTGAGAAGACGAGCACGGCGAGAACCGTGCCCAAAGAGCAGAGGCCGGAGTAACCGAAAGAATCGCCGCCGGAATTGTCGCCGAGGCTTCTGGCCACGGAGACGCCGATCGCGATGATGAAGGGGACGGTAACGACGCCGGTGGTGACCCCGCCCGCGTCGAAGACGATCGAGAAGAAGGATTTATCGGCGAAAAGCGCCAAAGTGAAAACGAAAAGGTAGCCGATCGAGAGCCAATACTTCAAAGGCTTGTTGAAGATGACCCGGACCAGGGCCACGAGCATGAAGATGCCAACTCCTACGGCGCAGATGACGATGAGCGACCAGTCAGGCCCGTTAGGAGAGATGCGGCTTGCCAAGACAGAAAGATCCGGCTCTGCCAAAGTAGCTAAAACGCCCATCAGCAAGCCAATGAAAAGCAGCCAACCAATCGTTTTCTTCTTCGTGAGGCGCGTGCCCACAATGTCGCCTATCTTGACGAGGCTCTTCTCTACGCCGACGTTGAACAAAGTCGTCCCGAGGACCAAAGGGACGACCGAAATGAGCAAAGAGGTCATGACGGGCCCGAATTTGGAGCCATCCATCTCGAGGTTCATGTCAGGGATGCAAAGGGGGATGATGACCATCACCGCCACGACCGGCACAACGGCCAAAAGGGCCTCTTTGAACTTTGGCATGACGCCGTGGAATACCTGAGAAACGGTCGCTTTGGTCATAGGTTGCCTCCCTTCCGTGGTAGTGTAACATTGAAAAAAGAAAGCGGTCGACAAAAAAATGGATTTTCTGATCGCGATGAGCGCTTATCGCGCCTAATCGGCGCCGCTTAGCCCTCAAGCTCGTCGAAGAGCTTGAAGACCTCGTAGATCGTGTCGTCCATGTCGAAGTATTTGTATTGGCCAAGCCTTCCGCAGAAATAGACCCCTTTTTCTTTGCTCGCCAGCTTTCTGTACTCGGCGTAAAGCGAGGAGTTCCGCTCATCGTTGAGGGCATAGAAAGGCTCATCGCCCTCCTCGAACTCCTTGGGGTATTCGCGGGTGATGTAAGTCACAGGCGACTCGCGGTAATTGAACCATTTGTGCTCGGCGATCCTGGTGAAGGGGATCTGTCTCTCGGTGTAATTGACGACCGCATTGCCCTGGAAGTTCTCCATCTCGAGCCTCTCCGTCTCGAAGCGGAGGGTGCGGTACTGCAGTTTGCCGAGGCAATAGGCGAAATAGCGGTCCATCTCGCCGGTGTATATGACTCTTCTGGCCAAGGAGCGATAGCCATCCTTATCGCTAAGATAGTCTTCTCCCAGCCTCACCTCGACCCCTTCGAGCATCCTCTCGATGACCGCGGTATAGCCGTCCACCGGGATGCCTTGATAGCGGTCGTTGAAATAGTTGTTGTCGTAAGTGAGCCTCACCGGGAGGCGTTTGATTATAGAAGACGGCAAATCCCTGCAATCCCTGCCCCATTGCTTCTCCGTGTAGCCCTTCACGAGGGTTTCGAAAACGTCTCTTCCAACTAGTGAGATCGCCTGTTCCTCGAGGTTTTGCGGGGTTTTTCCTTTCATCTCCCCTTTTTGCTCCTCGATTTTGCTTCTCGCTTCCTCGGGGGTGATGACCCCCCAAAGGGCGTTGAAGGTATTCATGTTGAAGGGCATGTGGTAGAGCTTCCCTTTGTAATAGGCGAGGGGCTCATTGACGAAGTTATTCATCTCGGAGAAGGAGGAGAAATAGTCCCAGACGTCCTTGTAGGAGGTATGGAAGATGTGGGGCCCATAAAGGTGAACGTCGATGTTGTCCTTCCTCTCGCTCCTGATGGCCCCGCCGACTTTGTCCTTCTTGTCGATGACGAGGACGGAAAGGCCCTTCTTGCGGGCGAGATTGGCGAAGCTCGCCCCAAAAAGCCCCGCCCCGACAATCAGATAGTCATACATGCTACTTGCCTCCGCTACTCAGGCAGTCAGGCTGCCGAACAAGCAAATATTAGCGAATCTGATGAGGAAATTGAATTAAGCGTGCAGAGAAAATCAGCATCGCCCTAGTGGAAAGAGCACCCGAATTCCCCATAGTCTAAATAGACTATCGTTTTCCTTTTTCTTTCATTTGCTCCCCCGCCCTAATAAAATAGCCCCTAGAGGTCAACGAAAAGGCGTTTTAAAACGCCCCTCTCGCTGCGCTAAGCGCACCAAATTCCAAGGAAACAATAATGGAAACATTCATCGAAATCCTCAAAGCCGTCGTCTTTGGCATCGTCGAAGGCATCACCGAGTGGCTCCCCGTCTCTTCTACCGGGCACATGATCATCCTCGGCGAATATTGGGGATTCAAGCAGACCCAAGGCGCGGAGTTCTACGATTTCTTCCTCGTCATCATCCAGCTCGGGGCTATCCTCGCGGTCATCCTCTCCTTCTTCAAGGAGCTTTGGCCTTTCGGAAGAAAAAAGAGCCCCGAAGAAAAGGCTGCGGTATGGCGCACCTGGGCGAAGATCCTCGTCGCCTCAATCCCCGCCGGCGTCATCGGGATCATCTTCGATGACTACATGGACAAATACCTCTATAACTACCTCGTCGTCTCGATAACCCTCATCGTCTACGGCGTCGCCTTCCTGCTCATTGAGTTCCTGCTCAGAAGGAAATCGCGCCGCATCCAGGACCGCTACCATCTCAACCGCTCGGCCAAAACGGCCTACGAGGAAGATGAGGAAGAGGCCGCTGACATTTATCCCCTCTTCAACATCAGAAGCGTCGCCCACATCTCCTTGCAATACGCCCTCATCATCGGCCTCGCCCAGTGCCTTGCCCTCATCCCAGGCACCTCGAGGTCAGGGGTCACCATCTGCGCCGCCCTGCTCCTTTCCATCGACCGCACCACCAGCGCCAAATTCTCTTTCTACCTAAGCATCCCGGCGATGCTGGGCGGCTCGCTCATCAAAGGCATCAGCTACGGCATCAAGGTGAGCAAAGGCGAAGCCGCGGGGCTTGATGGAACGAAGATCGCGATCATCCTCGTCGGCATGGCCGTCGCCTTCCTCGTCTCTCTGGTCGTCATCCGCTTCTTCATGAAGCTGCTGCAGACCAAGACCTTCAATGCCTTCGGCGTCTACCGCATCGTCCTTGGGGCCGTCTTGCTCATCCTCTTCTTCACCGTGAGCAAAGGCTCCCTCAGCTCGATGGCCATCGCTCTCCCTGACTATGTCGGAGCGGTGTCGAACGAAGTCCCATATCTGCCGAAATTAGCCAAAGCCGCATAAACTGAAAAAGAAAAGGAGAAACCATGAAGAAAAAGGAAGAAATCGAAATGGATCCCGAGCTCGAATCCTATCAGGACGAGCAGCTTGGAAAAGCCTCCACCGAAAAGCAAGGCATCACCCTCGGCCAGATCGGCCATATGATCTGGAAGCACTGGGTGGCTTCGGTGATTTGCCTTCTCGTCGGCCTTGCCGCCGGGGTAGCCTATTCGAAATTCATCAAAACCCCGAAGTATCAGGCGACGGTGCAGGTCATGGTCGTGAGCAACGACAAATCCACCACCACCGACAACATCAACGACGCCATCGCCAAGGCCAGAATCGTCTATGGCTACATGCAATTCGACGAGGTCGCCGAATCCGTCGGCAAGAAGCTTATCGAAAAAGGCTATGGGGAGCTCTACGTCAAAGACGCAAACGGCAAAGAAACCGCCGAAATCGATCTGGCCAAGGTCAAATCCTATTACACAGTCGCCATCCCCACCGTCACCACCAACTCGACAAGCATTTTCGTCAGCGTCACCTCGACCTGCAAAACGGAAGCCCTCGCCGTCGATACCGCCAACTACGTCGTCACGAGCACCATCGAGCTCGCCAACGACTCCAGCAACACCGGTGCTTACTCAATGCTCCATAATTCCATCGAGCGCATGGGGACGGCCAATAGCGCCAAAGACACCTCCACCTCCACCGTCGTGTTCGCTCTCGTCGGCTCCTTGGCGGGCCTCGTCATCGGGGCGGGGTACGGCATTGTGCGCGAGCTCCTCAACACTAAAGTGTCCTCCAAAACCGACCTCGAAGCCCTCACCGGCTACAAGGTCATCGGCATGATCCCGAAGTACGGATTGCCAGGGGGGGGAGAATCAAAAGAGAAAGGGGCGAAGAAAGACCATGAGTGAGAACAAAGCCAAGAACGAGGCCCAAAAGCCCGTCACCACCCAGCACCGCATCAACGATGCCGGGATCATCAAAGATTTCAACTCGGTTGAGGCGGACGCGATAATCCGCCTGCAGACCAATATCGATTTCGCCTCGCTTGAGCATAAGATCAATTGCTACGCGGTCACCTCTGCCCAGGAAGCCGAAGGGAAGACAACGATGTCGGCCAACCTCGCCGTCGTCTACGCGGAGAAAGGCCTCAAAGTCGCTCTCCTCGACCTCGACCTCCGCCAACCCGCCATCCACCGCCTCTTCCATTTCAAGAACAAGATCGGCCTCGTCGATTACTGCAAAGGCGACGCGGAGCTAAGCGACATCATCCATTCCTGCAACGGGGTCGACGTCATTTCCTCCGGCAGCCACACGCCATTCCCAGGCAAGATACTCGGCTCCGCGAAGATGAAGGAACTCCTCGCCGAACTCAAGAAGACATACGATTATGTGATCCTCGACACCCCTCCCGTCCTCGTCGTCTCCGACGCATATCTGATCGGCCATGACGTCGACGGCTTCCTCGTCGTCTGCGCCCAGCACGTCTCCAAGAAGAAAGACGTCAACGCGGCCTGCCGCTCCCTCGAGGAGAAGAGGATGAACGTCATCGGCATCGCGATGGGCATGGTCACCACCGACGAAGACCAGGGCAAATGCGGCTATGGCTACGCTTCCAAATACGGCTATGGCTATGGCTACCATAGCTACGGCTACCATCCTCATAGCAATCCTAAGGGCGACGAAGAATAAGGCGTTACGAAAACAGGCCCCTCAAGCGAGGGGCCTTTTCTTGTCGAAGGGAATCAAGAGGCTTTCTTAGCCACTTCTTCGATGAATCCGTCGATGCCTTTGGATATGTCGGCGTAGGCGGTGGCGAAGTCCCCGGTGTAATAAGGGTCGGCGATGTCTCTTTTCAAAGGGGTGAAGTCAAGAAGGCGATGCAGCTTCTCGGGATGGGCGCCGGACATCATGCGCTTGATGCCTATCTTCTGGTAGCCCTCCATCACGATGACGTAATCCTGCTGAAGGTATTCCTTGGGGCTCAGCATATGGGCTTCGTGCTTCTGGTAAGGGACATGATGGGCATCGAGTTCCCTCTTGCTGCCTTCGTGCATGTCCTCGCCCTGGGTGGACTTCTCAAGCCCCGCGGAGGTGACGACGAATTCCTCTTCCAGGCCGCGTTCCTGCAAACGGAAGCGAAGAAGGAACATCGCTAAAGGCGAGCGGCAGATATTGCCTTGGCAGACGAAGAGGATGCGCGTGGTGCTCATGCGGCCTATTATCGGCTTTTTAACAAAGAGGGTAAAGTGTAGGACCTTCGCCCTAGTTGGGATTTTCCCGGCGTTGAAGCGAAAAAACAGGATCATGGGTTGGCAAAAGCCGTTTCATCCCAGCTGGTGAAAACTATCTTGTCACGAACGCCAACGCATCCCCCGCCTCTTTACGGGGCGCTTATCGTTTGAAAGAAACGGCCGCTCGACCGTCTCTTTCTCCAGGAAACACGCGAGTACGCCAAAGGGACATTGAGCAGCCGCGCAGCCTGAAATGGGCATCGGATGTCTAAAGGGAAATTGCGATTTCCCGTGCATCATCTCGCAATTTCGATATGCTTTTCTCGCAGTTTTGAGGCTTATCTCGCAATTTTGAAGACGTTATCTGCTAAGGGTCCAAGAATCAAACCGCCTCAGGATATCAATGCAATACGCAAGAAAAAGCAGAAAACGTTTTGCAGAAAAAACCAAAATAAAATATGGAAAAAACCTATTACAAAAGAATAGCGAATCAAATATTGGGCCTGAAGCGCCACGCGATGAACATAAAGACCGAAGCCTTATCCAAATGAAGGCGAATCCTCTTCTATTTTTTATCGAAAAATCGAATATCCGTGCAATGAAATGAAGAACAGGCTTTAGCGCTGATTTCGATGCCGCCTTTTAGAAAACGCCTCCTTGAGAAGGCGCAGCTCGAAAGATCCTCGCTCCATTTGTGCCCGATCGCCTCGTTCACATGAAGCTTGTCGAAGAGAATCTCCCGATAAAGCTCGTTGTCTAGATGACTCTTGCTCTTGCAAGTGAGGGAGACCAAGAGGCCCATGTCCATCGTGAAGCATTTGAGGCACGGATCTATCGTGGATAGATTGAAAGCAGCGCTTGGCTCAGCGACGCGCTCGGCGATTTTGACGATCATTGTCTCGTCCAGCCAATCGAATGGGCTCTTGTATTCCCTTTCCCCAAACATCTCCGCCAAAGTGCTTTCCCTACGCGCCTTGCGCCCTTCAGAAACAGGGCGTAGTTTGGCTCCTTGGTGCGTTTCCACCACAGCATATGTTCGTATGCTTTGCGTTCGAATTCGATTTCCAATTTGTCCACAATGTGCCACTTTCACATACGTGAATGGTTTCCAATGGCCTTTTGTCACAAATGCGAACCATTGCATGCACTGGTAATGTGCTGGCAGCTCCATCAAACCCCATCCACGAGGTGGGCGATAAAGTGAGCGAAATTGTTCGTGTAGAGAAACCACTCCCCCGGCATGGGAGCCATACGAATCCCATGCTGCATTTTTCGCCAGCAACGATTTTGCCAAAGCCTAAAAAGGCAAGTCACCCAGTCGATGACTTCGATCTCATTCCCCAATGAACCGCAAACGCCCTTGCCTATTTCGAAGATGCAAACAAGCGTTCCCGCGAGCCTCGTCCTCTTTTTATATTTCAATCCCAATGCAGGGACGGACGTTGAAATGAGGCTGGGTGGGAGGCATATCGAACATGTGAAGATTGCCATCGGCACCGACCACGGACAAAGCGTAGGAACGCCAGGTGCTAGGCGAGCGGAGCCAATATTCCCCGCATCCCGCTTCGCTTACAAAAGACCCTTTCGCCCTAGTGTAATCCGTGGTCTTGCCCGCCCTGGCCTCATCCGCGTTAAGCAAATCGCTGAAGCCATAGCTTGTGTTCTTTACCTCGCTAAAGCTTGGCAGATATACCTTGTCCACCGTGTTTTCGCAGGCGTATTTGTTTGGGGAGTACCCCGTTGAGGATTCGCTGTTATCGACTTCGGTTTCGATGATGGAGGAGGAAGAAAGAGCGAAAGCGCTGCTCAGGAAATCGCCGTTCAGCCAGTCTCTTATGTCGCTATGCGCGTAGTTGTTCGCGTAGATCGTCGTCCCGTCGATGAGGCGCTCCTCTTCGGATGAATGGTAAGTCTCTATGTCAAGCAGCCTAGAGGAGATGAGCTTGTAAGAAGTCGATCCACCCGCGGAAGAGGATTCAAGAACGTTCCAGCTTATCTTCTCGCACTTAAACCAGTAGCTCTCCCCAGCGGCGATGCTATCCCCGTCTTCGAAAAGATAGTCATCCTGATAGGGGCTAGCCACCGCTTTGACGTAATAGGAATCCTTGAAAGAGTACCAAGACCCGTCTTTCTTCTCCTCCAAGGAATCAAGGCATGAGATCAAAGAGAGGTCATTCACGTGGCTTTGAGGATATAGGCCATAGGTCACAGTGCTCGAGGAGGAGGAGTAAACCGGAACCGCGCCCAGCTCCTCCTTGGAGGCGAAATAGGCCTTGAGGGACGTGGATTCGTCAGGCATAGCAAAGGTATAGGTCGCCTCTTCGCTCACCAGCTCATCGCCGCAATACCAACCCATAAACATTCCCTCTTCCGCGGAGGTGGCCTCCACGGTCATGCTCGTCCCGGTATAGCCATTCCCCGAGACCAAAGCCACGCTTCCTAAGGAGGGGTCGTTCGAAAGGAGGATCAGTTCTTGCTTCGCGGCTTCCCAGTGGGCCAGAAAGCTCTTGTCGCCGACGCTCCCTAGTTCAATGCGGCACTCTAGCTCCGGGTCATCCCCGTTTGATCCCGTCCAGCCGAGGAAGGAATAGCCTTTCTTGGCCGGGGATTTCAAAGTGACTGTGTCTTCGACCGTGTATTCGCTCACGTTGTCCGCGTGATTGCATCCCCCGTCGAGGTCATAGGTTATCTTATAGGGGATGCAATGGTAATCCGCGTAGAGATCTAGGTCAGAGGTGACGAGGCATCCACTGAATGTCCAAGGCGAGGAAAAACCGTATTCCTCCACGTGCTAGCCGTCGATCTCGTACCCTTCCTTTATCAAAGAATCATCAGGAGGAGTGAGCTTAGAGCCGCTTGCGACCTCCCTTGTTTCGATAACCGAGCCCTTGAAATGGAAGCTCACTGTGCAAAGGTTCGGCTCTTTCTCAGAGAGCTCGCTCCCTTTTGGATCTTCCGCGCTTTGGATTGCGCAGGAAAGCAAAGACAAGGCCATCAAGGCGCTTATTTTTCATGCCCACCATCCTCCGTTTGACCCATTTTATCAAAAGATAGATCAAAAGAAACGGTTGATAGCCATCTGGATAGCGTTCCGCAAATGCAGACGGCGATAAGAAAAGGAAGTTTTATTATCAATCAGAATCCATAGCGATGAACGTATATGGATAGGATGTTTTTCCAATGGCGGAGCAGTGCAGTATTTATCCGATCACATTTAATAGCCATTCAGCTGGGTCGATTATTTTGATTCCATTTATTTCGTATGCTGGCT
>CAVDSY010000016.1:0-127127 GCA_963611815.1 bacterium | reverse complement strand
GCCTTGAATGGCGGTGCGATGATTTCTTTCCATGTCAAGTTCCTCCTTACTTCTCGATGTGAAGCTCTCTTTCGCGCTTCACGGTTTCCATTTTGGCGAGGTCTTTGCGCAGACCCCTGATTATTTCGCCATGCTCGAGGTTGCCGACCGCTTTCTTGCGGCGGAGCTCGAACATCTGGCTCTTGAGCTCATAGATTTTGTCGTTGAGCTCCTCGCCCGAGAGGGCGCGGATGTCTTTGATTTCCATCTCTTAGGCCTCCTTATTTGGCCTCGGCTTCAGGAGCCGGGGTTTCATTGCCGGTGTCAGAGACGGTGACTTGCTCCGACGCATCTTCCTTCTCGATTTCCTCGAGGGAGGATTCGTGGGTCGCTTCCATCTTGAGCAATTCGGCTTGCGAGAGGGCTTTCGTCCTCTTGATGACTTTGGTCTTCACCGGAAGTTTATAGCCGGCGAGGCGCAAAGCTTCTTGGGCGATTTTCGGATCGATGCCGCCGATTTCGAAGATGACTCTTCCCTTCTCGACGACGGCCGCCCATCCTTCGGGCGACCCTTTGCCGGAGCCCATACGGACTTCAGCGGGCTTCTTGGTGCGGGCGAGGTGAGGATAGATACGAATCCAGACTTTGCCAGCGCGGTCGGTGTAGCGGGCGAGAACGATACGGGCAGCCTCGATTTGGTGGTTGTCGATGTAGTTCCCTTCAAGCGCCACAAGGCCGTATTCACCGAAGTCGACAGTGGTGCCGGCTTTGGCTTTTCCCTCATAGCTTAAGCGATGGGGACGACGGTACTTAACGCGTTTTGGTTGCAGCATTGTCTTCTCCTCCTTTGTCGCTAACGTTAGTGCGCGGGGCGCGGTTGCCCGGGCGCTGACCCGGCCTGCGGTCGAACCTGTTCATGCGAGCGGATTCGGGGGCGGGCTCATTGACGGTTTCGGTGCCGACCTTATTGAGGGAGCGGCAGATCCAAACCTTGATGCCGATGCAGCCGTAGGTGGTATGGGCACTCACGGAAGCGAAGTCGATGTCGGCGCGGAGGGTGGTCAAGGGGATGACGCCTTCCTTATAGCCTTCTTCGCGGGCGATTTCAGCGCCGCCCAGACGGCCGGAGCAGAGCGTTCTGCAGCCTTTGGCGCCGGCTTTTCTCATCCTTTGAAGAGCCTTCTTCATGGTGGAGCGGAAGGCAGCGCGGTTTTCGAGTTCGCTGGCGATCCATTTCGCCATGAGGGTGGCATCGAGGTCGGGGTTCTTGATTTCGACGACGACGAGCTCAAGCTCATTGGGCTTCTTCACGATCGTGCAGAGGTCGCCTTTGAGCCTCTTGATGTTCTCGCCATCCTGTCCGAGGACATCGCCCGGGCGGGCGACGTAGACGGAGACGGTGACCTTCGTGCCTTTGTCTGAATTGACGCGGCCGATCTCGATGCGGGAGAGCATCGATTTGGCGAGTTCCTTCTCGAGGTATTTGCGGATGGCAAGGTCCTCAGCGAGGTTGGTGCCATACTGTTTCTTGCTGGCGAACCATTTCGAGTTCCAATCGCGGTTGATCCCCACGCGGAGACCGACGGCGTTAACTTTTTGTCCCATAGTTTGATTTGGTCCTCCTTACTTAGCGAGCCTTCACGACGACGCGGAGGTTCGCATTGCGCTTGACGATCGGGGAAGCGCTGCCCTTGGCTCTGGGGATGAACCTCTTGATGCGGAGGCCGTCAGAGACCTGGATTTCCGCGACGTAGAGGCTGCTGGCTTCCATGTGGAAGTTGTTGACGGCGTTGGCGGCGGCGGATTTGATCGCTTTGGCAACCGGGAGGGAAGCGGCCTTGTTGGTCCTGGCGAGGATGCCGAGGGCCTCGGAGACGTCCTTCCCGCGGACCGCATCGATCACAAGGCGAACCTTGCGGGGGGTGACGCGGATGTCGCGGACGAAGCAGCGGGCTTCGGTGACGGCGGGTTTTTCCTCGACCTTCACCTCTTCCTTGACTGTCTTCTTGGCTTTGGCGGCTTTCTTTTCCACCTTGGCCTCTTCTTTGACTTCCTTGGTTTCTTTGACCGCTTTCTTAGCGGTGTCTTTCTTCGGAGCGGCTTCTTTCTTGGCGGGGGCCTCTTTCTTGGAGGTCTCTTTCTTGGCGGGAGCCTTCTTCACGGTTTTCTTTTCTTCTGCCATGATCTTTCTCCTTACTTCTTGGCGGCTTGGTCGCCCACGTTGTTGCCGTGGTGGCCCGCGAAGGTGCGGGTCGGGGCGAATTCGCCGAGCTTATGGCCGACCATGTCCTCGGTGACATAGACGGTGATGTGTTCGTGGCCGTTATAGACGGCGAAGGTTTGTTCGACGAAGGCGGGGTAGATCGTCGAGCGGCGAGACCAGGTTTTGATGATCTCTTTTTTGCCGGACTTCTGAAGAGCCTCGACCTTTTTCATAAGGTAGGCATCAACGAACGGTCCTTTTTTGCTGGAACGAGACATGTTGTTCTACTTCTCCTTTGCTTACTTACCAGCTCTCCTGACAATGAGGCGAGTGGAATTCTTCTTGATGTGGCGGGTCTTGACGCCTTGAGCTCTCTTGCCCCAAGGGGTACGAGGAGCATCGCGGCCGACAGGGCACTTACCTTCACCACCGCCGTGGGGGTGGTCATTCGGGTTCATCGCCGAGCCGCGGACGGTCGGGCGGATGTTCTTCCAACGGTTCTTGCCGGCTTTGCCGAGGTTGATGAGGTTGAAGTCCTCATTGCCGACGAGGCCGATGGTCGCGCGGCAGGTGCCGAGGACTTTCCTCACTTCGCCAGAGGCGAGGCGGAGCATGACGTATTTGCCTTCGGAGCCGAGCACCTGAGCGCTGGTCCCAGCGGCGCGGCACATCTGGCCGCCCTTCCCCGGCTGAAGCTCGATGTTGTGGACGAGGGTACCTTCGGGGATGTTCTTGAGGTCGCAGCAGTTGCCGGTTTTGATATCGGTGGCTTCGCCGGAGACGACTTTGTCGCCAACATGGAGGCCCTGCGGCTGGATGATGTAGGCTTTGGCGCCATCGGCGTAATAGATGAGGGCGATGAGGGCGTTGCGGTTGGGATCGTATTCGATCGCCTTGACGGTCGCCGGGATGTCGTCCTTCCTTCTGCGGAAGTCGATGATGCGGTAGCGGTTCTTGTTGCCTCCGCCGATGTGGCGGCAGGTGATCTTCCCCTGGTTGTTGCGTCCACCCGTGTTCTTCTTGGGTTCGAGCAGCGATTTTTCAGGAGTCGATTTGGTGATTTCCTCGAAAGTCGAGTTCGTCATAGCGCGACGCGACTTTGTCGTAGGACGGTAGGTTCTGATTGCCATTTCCTTTTTCTCCTATATTGGATGCTTCTCTTATATATAAGGATATAAGACGGTGATTCCTTACTCTTTGAAGAGGTCAACGGCATTGCCTTCCGCCAAGGTGAGCACGGCTTTCTTGAAGCCCTGGATCTTGCCTTGGTAGCGTCCGCCGCGAGTGGTGGACTTGGGATGCTGATTGACGACGTTGACGCCGACGACCTTGACCTGGAAGATGCTTTCGAAGGCATTCTTGATCTCGGTCTTGTTGGCGGTTTTGAGGACCTTCATGGTGACCTTGTTCTCATTCTGCATGAGGGCCATGGTCTTTTCGGTGATGAGCGGCTCGATGATCACGGAGTAATCGTGAGCGGTCGGTTTGGCGAAGGTCGCTTTCTCAACTTTCTTTTCGTCGGCCATATTACTTCAAAGCCTCCTCGATCTTTTTGATGTTGTCTTTGCTGATGACAACGGTTTCGAAGTTGAGCAAGTCATAGACGGAGACGTTGCAGACTTCGGTGAGCCCCACGTTGCCGATGTTCCTGGCGGAGAGGATCAGATTCTCCTCGCCACCATCGACGACGATGAGGGTTTTGCCGCTCGCCTTGATGGCGGAGAGGCAGGAAGCGAATTCCTTGGTGGAAATCTTTTCGACGGCGTAATCGTCCACGACGATGAGCCCTTTCTTGACCTTCTCGCTCCAAACGGTGCGGAGGGCGAGGTTGTGGGCTTTCTTGTTCTGCGAACGCTTGTAGTTTTGATTGCCATCGGGTCCGAAGACGGTTCCTCCGCCAACCCAGATCGGTGATTTGACATCACCCGCACGGGCGCGGCCGGTTCCTTTTTGTCTCCAGGGCTTCTTGGCGGTGCCATGAACCTCATGGCGTTTCTTGGTCTTCGCGGTAGCTTGGCGGAGGTTGGCCATGTAGGTCACGACTGCATCGTGAACGACCTGGGGGTTCTCCTCTTTGATGCCGAAGACTTCGCTGGAGACCTCAATGGTTCCCTTGTCTTCGCCTTTGAGCGAGATGACGGGAAGGCTGATTTTCTTAGCGGCCATTGTTATTCTCCTTTCTTCTCTTCATTGATGACGGCAACCGGTTTGACGACCGGTTTGCGGAATTGCACCTTGACGGGGGTGCGAAGCATGACGATGGCTTTCTTCGGTCCGGGGACGCCGCCCTTGACGAGGATGTAGCCTTTCTCGGCGTTGCTCTCGATGATGGTGACGTTCTGGACGGTGCACTGCTCGGGTCCCCAGTGGCCGGACATGTGCTTACCGGGGATGACACGGTTGTTGTCACGGCCGTTGTTAGCAAGAGAGCCAATCTGGCGGTGATAGCCGGAGCCGTGGCCTTTGGGGCCGATGTGGTGGTGGTACTTCTTGATGGTACCGGTGTAGCCATGGCCTTTGTTGTGGCCGATGACGTCGCAGACTTCGCCAGCAGCGAAGATGGAAGCGTCGATGGTCTCGCCGATGTTCTTGCTGTAGATCTCGTCGCCCTTGAGCTCGTAGAGATGCTCCTTGGTGGCGACGCCGGCTTTCTTGTAGATGCCTTTGATAGGCTTGTTGACGCGCTTCTCGGCTTTGTCTTCGTAGCCAACCTGGACGGCTTCGTAGCCGTTCTTCTCGATGGTGCGCTTGTCAACGATGACGTTCGGCAATACTTCGATGACGGTGACCGGGTACATGGTGCCGTCGGCGGCGAAGACCTGCGTCATGCCCATTTTTCTTCCGATTAGGGATTTCATGATTCGGGTCCTCCTTATAACTTGATGTCAATATCGACGCCGCTGGGGAGATTCAATCTCTTGAGGTGGTCGATGGTCTCTTTGGTGGGGTTGCTGACATAAAGCAGCCTCTTGTGGGTGCGGATCTCGAACTGCTCGCGGGCATCCTTGTACTTGAAGGTTGCGCGGAGAACGGTGTAGACCTGCTTCTCGGTCGGCAAGGGGATAGGTCCCTTGACAGACGCGCCGGTTTTCTTGGCCACATCGACGATCTTCTCAACTGAGTCGTCGAGAATCTTGTGATCATAGGCCATTAAGCGAATACGGATCGCTTTTTCTTTCGCCATGAATGTTCCTCCTTTGTGATGTTTTTCAGGCTTCTGACGTTCGTTCCACACGAATTCCCTGACCACCCCATCATGACAACGCCTGTGGGTGTGTCAGCAACCTCGCGTTTCATCGCAAGCGCCAGCGTGTGTAACAATACGCGCGTGGGAAAGCGTGCGCAAGCGGTTTTTTACGAAATTTGAGCCTGATTGCTTACTTTTTCGCTTTTCTGGAAAAGGCCGCCGAAAAAAGAAAAGGCCCCATCGAAAGTTTTTTCGTGAAGGTCTATTTTTTGTGCACGATGCACAAAGTTTAGTTATTTTTGCTTCGTTATTTTTGGGTATTCGGAAGGATGGAATTCGGGTCTTTTCCTTCGCTTAGCAGACGTTTCTTCCCCTCTTCCAAAGAGTACTCGCATCCGCAGTAGAGCTGGTTGTAGAGCTTGTAGTGGTCCCTCAGCTTCACCCCGAA
Organism: bacterium; assembly: GCA_963611815.1. Taxonomy (GTDB): domain Bacteria; phylum Bacillota_I; class Bacilli_A; order RFN20; family CAG-826; genus Alloenteromonas. Next base: position 121,310 of record CAVDSY010000016.1, on the reverse strand, counting down.
AAGCTGGCCGTTGGCTTTCTTGAAATCGGAATAGAAGTACTTCGTTCGGGCATGTGATTTCTCCAGCTCTCTACCGATTTCATTCATGACCTGGGAGTCCTTTTGGCGGGAGATGGACATCACGGTGGCGAAATAGTCAAAGCCAAGGGCTTCGGCGTAATCGTAGGCTTCCTTCATTCGCTTCTTATAGCAAAGACGGCAACGCTCACCGCCTTCTTTATCGCGTGAGCGCGGGCGCAGTTCCTTCATATATTCCTCATGGTCATAACGGGGCTCAATAAGCTTGATTTCATAACCGTAGTCGCGCTTATAGAGAGCTAGCAGCTTCTCTAACTCGCTTCGGCGGCGAAGAAATTCGCTTTCGGGAAAAATGTTGGAATTATCGTAATAAATCGTGATGTCAAAATGAGGGGCGAGGAAGAGAAGAGGGAAGCAGGCGCAGGGGCCGCAGCAGACATGAAAAAGGAAAGTGGGCTTCTTGCCTTTTGGCAAAGAGGCAATCTCCTCAAGCGACTTCAGATAATAATTCTCACTCATTTCCGTGGAGGTAGTCGTAGTTCCCGTAGACGAACATCGCATCGCCGAAGCTGAAGAAACGATATCGGTCTTTCACCGCCTCCTCATAGCAATGGAGGGTCCACTTTCTGCCCATGAAGGCCGAGACGAGCATGACCAATGTCGATTTCGGCAAATGGAAATTGGTGATCAAAGCGTCAACGGCTTTGTACTCGTAGCCGGGGGAAATGAAAATGCCCGTAGAAGAGGAGTCCTCGGCGAATTTCCCGAATTTGGAATAGACCGACTCGAGGGTGCGGACTGAGGTGGTGCCGATAGCGATGATGCGCCTTCCTTCCGCTTTGGCTTTGTTGAGCCTCAAAGCGGCTTCTTCGCTCATGTGATAGCTTTCCACATGCATGTGGTGGTCTTTTGTATCGCTTACTTCAACCGGGCGAAAAGTGCCTAGCCCAATGTTCAAGGTGACGTCGACGACCTCAACGCCTTTGGCTTTGATCTTCTCAAAGAGCTCCTCGGTGAAATGGAAACCAGCGGTCGGAGCGGCCGCGGATCCGGGGACTTTGGCGTAAACGGTCTGATAATCGTCGTTGTTCTCGCATTGCTTCTTGATGTAAGGGGGCAAGGGCATGAGGCCGAGTTTGTCCAAAACCTCGAGGAAAATGCCTTGGTATTCGAATTTCATGTGACGGAGGCCTTCGGGGAGCACTTTCACGCAAGTGCAAGTGAGCATCCCTTCGCCGAAGGAGCAATGGGAGCCGACTTTCACGGAATGAGCATTCCCCACGAGGCATTCCCATACGTCTTCCTCATTTTCCACCGGATGCAGCAAAAGAACCTCGACTTTGCCTTTGGTCTCGACTTTCGTTCCGATAAGGCGCGCAGGGAGGACCTTCGTGTTGTTCCTCACCAAAACGTCACCGGGCACCAAATAATCGAGAATATCGTAGAAATGTTTGTGCTCGATTGTCTGCTTTTCCCTATTCACGACCATCAGTTTGCATGAGTCGCGATCGGGGAGAGGGCTTTGGGCGATAAGCTCTTTCGGCAGGTTGTAATCAAAGAGATTGATGTCCATTAGAACCCCCTTTTGTCGCCATAGGCGGCGTATATCGCTTCTTTGTATTCGTTGAAGCGGTCCTCTTGTATCGCTTTTCTCGCCCCTTCGACGAGACGGATAAGAAAGCGGATGTTATGAATCGAGTTTAGCGTCTTCCCGAAATCCTCTCCCGCCTTGTAAAGGTGGTGGAGATAAGCCTTCGTGTAATGGGTGCAGGTATAGCAATCGCAATCTGGATCAAGAGGGGTGAAATCCTCTTTGTACTGAGCGCGTTGGATATTGACCCTCCCTCTGCTTGTCATTAGGGCGCCATGGCGCGCAAGGCGAGTGGGAAGGACGCAGTCGAACATGTCGATGCCATTGCCTATTCCCTCGAGGATGTAGTCAATAGAGCCGACCCCCATGAGGTAGCGCGGCTTATCGTTTGGAAGGAAGCGAACCGCATCTTTGATCATGCGGAAGCAGACATCCTTGGGCTCCCCGATGGAAGTGCCTCCGATCGAATAGCCCGGGAAATCCATTTTTGCGAGTTCTTGGGCGGCATGGTAGCGAAGGTCTTGGAAATCGCCGCCTTGGACGATGCCGAAAAGAGCTTGGTCTTCCCTTTTATGGGCTTCCAGCCCGCGCCTTGCCCAGCGGAGGGTCCTCTCGGTGGAACGCGCGACGTACTCCTTGCTCGCGGGATAAGGGATGCATTCGTCGAAAGACATGATGATGTCGGCCCCGAGGGCCTCTTCGATGCGAATAGCTTCCTCAGGAGAGAAGAATTCGCGGTTGCCGTTCACCTCGTTTTGGAAAGTCACCCCTTCTTCGGTGATTTTCCTTCTCGAAGCCAAAGAGAATACCTGAAAGCCGCCCGAGTCGGTGAGAATAGGCCCGTGATAATTCATGAATTCATGCAGGCCGCCGGCTTTTTTCACAATCTCTTCCCCAGGGCGGAGGTGGAGGTGGTAGGTGTTGGCCAAAATAACCCCCGATCCGCACGCGGATACTTGCTCAGGGGAAAGGGTCTTTACGGTCGCGTTAGTGCCGACTGGCATAAACATCGGGACCTCAACGTCGCCATGCCATGTATGTAAAACCCCATATCTAGCCCCGGAATTTGGATCGATGTGTTTAATTTCTAAGTAGAAGCCCTGCATAGCAGGGAAATCTTAGTCTCAACGTGTTGAAAGGGCAATCTACCAGCGCGCATCAAGGTGGCGAGTAGGTTTCAGAAGGTTAAAAAACCACGAGCCTTTTTTGAGGATCATCCAAAGAAGGTAACCCAGAAGAATGATGGTGAGCTCCCCAAGCGCGACCCAGCCCATCTCCACCCACAAGGCGATGGAGCCGAAATCGTAGAAGTAGTAAAGCATCAGGCCGACCAAAACGCCGTTGAAGATTGGGGGATAGATGGTCGCGATAAGAAGACGCGGCGAGCAAAAAGCCACACAGAGAACAGAAAGAATGGTCCCGCCAGTCCCCATCAGCATATCGATCAAAGCCGTCTGGCCGGTCATCGCGCCATAAAAATTTGCCAGCAAGCAACCAACGCTCAGGCCAACGCCAAAATCCGGGCGCCAAAAGCAAAGAAGGACGAGAACCTCCCCAAACCGAAAATTGAACATCTGGAAGGAGATGCCCGGTATAAAAGCGCTCATCACGAAGTAGAGGGCGGCGATCATGCCATTCTCGACAATGGAGCGGATCAAACGATGTGTATCGGTCATAAGCGACCTCCTGATTTTTTTAAGCTGGGTTCCGAGGCAACAGCTTTGCAAGCGGATAGTACTCCTGGAGATGTTCGGAGGCAAACAAAAAGAGGCCTAAGCCCCCTTTATATTTTTCATTCACCAATACCTGACGGTTGCCAAGGTTACGGCTTTATTGACCTCTAATTCTGACAAAGAGGGGAGTTTTGCGGTGTTATAGCCTTTTCTTTCAAGCAATGAACGGCCTTCCTTGCCGTGAAACCAAAGGCGAATGCCATCTTTCTCCAGATGGTTGTCGTCGGTCAATTTTCCCCACTTCGTTGGCAAATAGAACATCAAGGATCCGCGGAGCATGAAGTTTTGCGGAGCCCAATCAAGGGCGACCTTAGAGAAACGAGCGAAGCGATAAAGGGAAAGTAGGGCTTCAAAATAGATGTCACTCATCGGCCCTTTGGAGAGAACTGTTAGGCAGTCTTCCTCAGGGAAATAATCGAAGGCGATGATATGGTTTGCATCGTCGTGGAAACAGATCTTTGCCATATTGATGCCAGCGTGCTTCAAGACCTTGTAGTCGGCCATTGCCTTTTTGAATTCCTCTTCGACGGAAAAAACGCGGACGAGGTAAGTCCGTCCGCTCCAAGTGCAGACCAAGGATTCGTGATCGGGATGCGTGGCGCGGACGCTCTGCACCACGAACTTCTTGTTTTTGATTTGAATAACGCGGTCCATACATATCTATTTTAGCAAAAAAGGCGTAGGCATGCACACATTAGCAGCTTCTCGGCGAAAGAACCTTGGCCAAGCCTCCTAGTCCGGTTTCCTTGTAATCTTCATTCAAAGAATCGCCTGTCAATTTCATGGCTTTTACAACATCGTCGAAATGGACCTGATTGGTGCGGATGGGGGCTATTGATTTGGCATAGAGATAAGCGGCGTAAGCCCTTGCCGCCCCAATGCCGTTTCTTTCAATGCAGGGAATCATGACATAGCCGTCAACAGGATCGCAACTAAGTCCTAGGAAGTGCTCCATCGCGCATTCGCTCGCGTATTCAATCTGATACAGACTTAAATCGTGGATATAGCAAAGAGCAGCTGCAGCCATCGAACTAGCCGTCCCAATTTCGGCTTGGCATCCACCAACGGAACCCGCGATAGAAGAATTCTGCTTAACGATGTTTCCAAATAAGCCGCCCACGTAAAGGGCATCTTTTATCTTGGAGAGAGGGACTTTCCTTTGTTTGTGCTCAAAATAAAGCACCGCGGGCAATACCCCGCTTGCACCGCAGGTCGGAGAGGTCACGACCATTTCTCCACAGGCATTGCTTTCAGCGACGGCATACGCGTAAGAGGTCATCAGCAGAGTGTTTCTGCCATCCTCATGATTCATCCCTGAAGCGGTCTTGTATATTTCTCCAGAAACCCTGTTAATTTGAAGCTTTGGATTGGAATTTGCGGGGATTTTGCCATTTTGGTTTATTCCGTTTTCGACGCAAAAGAACATCTTTTTAACGCAGGATAAAAGATAATCGTCGATGGATTGTTTCTCAAAGCGAAGGCAAAAATCCTTAATATCAGTGATACCGTTTTTGTTCAAAAACGCCTTAATTTCCTCAAAATTGACGAAGGGATAGATATCGCTTTCGTTGACCGATTCATCATCATCGCTGTGTATTTCTCCGCCCCCCAATGAAAGGTAAGTTGCCTTGTCGAGGATTCGACCGCACTTAAGAGCGTAGAAAGTCATAGTGAGAGGATGCGCGACTCTCGTCTCCTTGTCCAAAACAACCGAGCAGGGCAGAGGAGAGAAAACCGAGCAAACAGCCCTATCCGATCCATGGCCGACCGCCGTATAGGCAAGCGAGCCAAAAAACACCGCCCGATAAGAGTCCGGATGCAATGAAGCGACGCGCTTTGAAAACGCCCGCGCAGCGAGATGGGGGCCTATCGTATGGCTTGAACTCGGGCCGGGGCCAATACGATAGAGACCAGACAATGATTTCATGCGCTTTATTATCGCTTTTTCCTCCGAAAGGAAAATATGGAAAAATGAGGAAGCGTCTTATAAGATAGCCTTATGCGAACGTTTATTCTCCTCTCCGCGATGCCTGGATCGGGTAAATCAACATGGGCCCATCTATATCAAAAAGAGCATGACAACGTAATCATCGTTTCAAGCGATGATATCCGTGAGATGCTTAACGGCGACGCTTCCGATGTCAGCAATGACGAAAACGTTTGGATCGAATATCGGAGGCAAATAATTGAGGCAGCCGAAGAAGAGGATGTGACTGTCATCGGGGATTCCACGAATCTTAGCAATAAATACCGTATATATTACGCCAACGAGGCAGCCCCTCTTTACGATAAGCTGGTACTTGTGAGATTCGATGTCCCTTACGAGGTATGCCAGCAAAGAAACCTCGGCCGTTTCCCCGGTCGTGTCGTTCCAGAATCAGCCATGGCTTCCTTGCGAGGAGAATATGAGGACCCAAGCGAAGATGCTTTACGCCTATACGACGAGGTCTACGTCGTTGACGAAAGCGGAGTAACAAGCAGGGTGAAATAACAAAAAACTGGGCGCCGCCCAGCTTTTTAATAATTCGAATAAGCTAATTAAGCTTGATGCCCTTTGCTTTTTGACGAGCGCAGAGAAGAGGCGATAGCCGCGAAAACGAAGAGAATAATCAAACCGCCGATAATCCAAGACATAACGGAGAAGTCGAGGTAATTAACATCGGATTTTCCCCAGGCTTTGGCGACCAATGAGGTCTTTTTATAGCCATTCTCATCGGCGAGGAGATAAGAGAAGCAGCCAGCCGCAAGGAAACCAAGGCCATCAAGAAGCAACGAGCCCTCGAAGAGGAAGCCGTTGAGCTTGCTGACTGTCCCGTTCTTGATTCCGCGGTCATAGCCGAGCAAAGCAACAAGCGAAGCGATAGCGGCAGCAAGAGGAATGAAAGCAAGAACAGCAAGCTTGGCGGAGAAGAATTTAAGGTTCGGGACGTTCTGCGAGCAAATGAGCAAGAGCACGCCGGGAATGGCGACGCCAGCGTTAACGGAGAAGAAAAGTTTTGCAATCAACGACATTTGGGAGTTTTGGTTCGCGTCGTCGCCGTGCATTTTGACGAAGGGGATGCTAACGGCAACCGCGATGATGACAGCGATAACGATGAAGAAGGCAACCGCGAACCCAAGATCAGAATAACCAAAATTGGTGGTAGTAAGGCGATAAAGCCAAGCGCCATTGAGAAGCAAGAAGATAACAACGAGGAAACCAAGGCCCACATAGCAAGAGATGGCGTTGGAAACGGAAGCGTCGTCATTAGCATGCACCATGCCCCGGACGGAGTGGACAAGGCCGAAGGTAGAAAGAATCCAACCCGCGATGCCGAGAGCACCGAGTTCCCAGGCAAGAGCGACGCTGAAAGAAGGCAAATCAATTGGGCCAACCTGGCTTATCATGAATGGAGCAACAAGGATTCCAGCCCAAATACCAAGTGCGCCAAAGCCGGCGAACAGGAGGGCAAACAAGACAAGATTTAGGATTCGAGTAGTGGAAGAATACTTCATTTTACGACCTCTAGGATACGATGAACTCTGCCCTACGGGCAAAGAACAGCGTGAATATTAAAGTCTATCTAGTGACGATAGTCAACGAACGTTTTTTAATCTTGATTAAGGAGGCTGAAAGCACAAACAATCCCGCGTCGAGCCTCATCCAAAATCGACTCTTCTTTATGTGTGGCGGGAGTGGCGGAGAAGAAGCCTTTGAGCGAAGTGTTGCACTCGTCGTCGGCAACCACGCGGAAAGGAGATGTTCTGCCATCGGTGAATCCGAGGACAATGGCGTCGCTAGGTTTTATGCCAGGGAAGTTGCCGGCAAAGTAAGAGGCGGCTTCAAGGAGATCCTTTTCCAAGAAAGCCGGAGCGGTCGAAGCGAGATCCTGCAAATATACGCCCGGGTAATAGGAAGTTCTGCCTTTCCCAAGTTTCATAGGATCGCTCTCGCCGACGAGGTCTTTAAGCGTTTCGCACGGAGCGTACAAAGGAGAGGAAGAACGATAAATGGAGCTGTAGAAATTGTGCAAGAAGGAAAAGACCCCTGAATCCCCAAAATGGTCGAAATCGCGCGGATCGATCCTTAGCAAAATCGAGGCGACGTAATTGTCTGTGTTTGAACTAGGGAAAGACGAACGAAGAAGAACCTCAGATGATCTGGTCGCATCGTTAAAAACTCGTCCGGAGGGATAAAGATAACAAATTTTCGCGCGACGCCCGGAGGAGACTTTGAAGTCTCTGCTGAAGTAGAAAGGGGGCAAACCATTGGAGGCTCCGCCCGGGCCATAAACAGCGAGATCGGCATCCTTAGAAGGAGTCTCGGCGAGCAACCCGAGATAAAAGGGTTTAGCCTCTGTCTTTACTTTGGCCTTCCCAAGCATCGACAGCATAGATGGGCCAATCGGGCCCGTGGCCAAAATTACGCTCTTGCTTTTATAAACAACTTTCTTACCATCCGGCTTGACGCACTGAATCCCTTTAATTTTCCCAAAAGAAGTGAGAATTGCAGTCATTTTAGTATTCAAAATGACCTCGCCGCCCAGATTTTCAATCTCGTGTACAAGCCTTATTACAATCTGTCTCATCTCGCCCGAAGACACGTAAGATGTACCGTCCGATACCATCCTTTTAGAAGCGCCGCATTCCAAGAAAGTATCCAAAGCAAACTGGCCGTAGCAATCAAGCTTATTAGAGAAAGCAACGCCACCACACCAGCCAGAGAATCCGCCCAAGCCAACACTATAAGAAGAAACGCCATTGGGATCGCCAGACTCGAAGAAGGCAATGTTGTCGTCGCGGCTAGTGAAGTCCGCGCCCTGTTCGACAACAATAGGTTTCATACCGGCTTTTGCCAGGACGTAAGCAGCAAACAAGCCCGACAAGCCGGCACCGACTATCAAAGGCCGACGCTTGCCGCGCTTAGGTTGAATGATGATAGATTCGGAAGGGCCGAAGAAAATAATGGATGTATCACGGATAAAAGAATTTGTGTCGACAACGGCTTTAAGGTAGTAAACAGGCTCGCCTTCGACGATTTCAAGGTTGCGCTTGATGATTTCGTACCGGAAATTTTCGGCGGATACCGATAAGCGTTTCGCTATTTTGTTGCGAATCTCTCTTTCCGAATCGTCCATGCTGACGATTACTCTGTCCACGACGTACTTCATAAAGACTCCACTAAGCAAAGCGCGCTAAGAAGGCACCACTCAAGATTGTACCCTCCACAAGGCCCATCGACGTCAAGAACCTCGCCCAAGAAGTATACATTGCTTTCAATTCTTGATTCGTAGTTTTTAGAGGAAACGTCATTTAGCGAAATGCCGCCGATTGTCACTTGAGAATCAGGGAAACCATAGAAAGACGAAACATGGAAAGCCAAATGTTTCAGAGCATATGCAACAGAGTCGGCGTTGAGCGCGGATTTCCTGTTCCTCGTGTTTGGCAAGCGAACGCAGAAATCAAAAAGTCGAGGAGAAAGAAAAGCGGGGACAAAATCGGAATTCGCCTCCGCAAGCAAGCTAATTTCTTTTGAAAGATCCTCCGCGGTTTGTGCAGGAAATAAATCAACGTTGACCAAATCGCCTCCATTGTGAGCAAGCATCCTTTGAACATTGAAAATAGCAATGCCAGAGAGACCGTCATTTTTGAAGAGGATCTCTCCATCTTCGGAATACGCAATTTCGCCATCAGCAACAATGGAGACCCGAGCTGAGTGCCTGAGTCCAGCAAGGGATGAGGTATCCTCGATTGTTTTAATAGGGCAAAGGGCCGGCTTAAATGGAACAATGCGATAGCCATGTTCGTGGAAAACGTCGAACAGATTGCCGTCCGATCCAAGGTTCTTTCCACTTTTCCCACCGCTGCAAAAAACCAGCAAATCAAAACCTTTTTCTGAATCAAAACCCCGCAAAAACCACTTATTTTCCGATTTCCAGTAATCAAGTATCTTAGTGTTGAGATGCAAGATTCCGCCTTTGTTTATGACAAAAGAAGCAAGGCAATCAACGTAGCCAGAGGAGGCGAAGCTCTTCGGGTAAGCCAAGTCGCCCATTTCTAAAAGAGGGATTCCAAGGCTTAAAAGAACTTCCTTTAGCCCCGCGTAAGAGAAACGCTCAAAGGCAGAGGAGACAAAAGAAGGGCTGTTATAATCACTTGGCTTAGCAGAAGCGTTGAGCAAGTTGCAATGCCCATTGCCCGTTGCGAGAAGTTTTTTGCCGATTTTGGAGTTCGCGTCGAAAAGGTGGACTTCCCAATCCGGATGTTTCTGCAGCAAGAGGGCGGCGAAGGGCAATCCTGCACCCGAAGCACCAACGACAGCGATTCTCATAGCAAGGCAATTTTACCGAGAGGGTCGCATCATTGGTACAAATTTCATTTGTCAATGTAAGTATCGATTTCCCAGGAGGTGATCAGGGTGCGGAAGCGATCCCATTCGATGGATTTGGCTTCGATGTACTTCTCGAAAGTGTGGTCGCCCAAAGTGTCCCTCATCAGCGGATCGGCTTCTAGCGATTTGATAGCGTCTTTAAGGTTCTCCGGAAGATTAGGAATTCCCTGAGCCTCTCTTTGCTCGCGAGTGAGAGCAAAGATGTTGTCATAAACAGGGCGGACGAGATCTGCATCCTTTACGTTAGCGATACCGTCAAGGCCGGAAGCTAAGATGACGGACAAAGCCAAATAGGGGTTAGCCGTACCATCGACATTGCGCAATTCAGTTCTCGTCCCTTTGCCTCTGCTCGCCGGAATGCGGATCATCGCGGAACGATTGGCGTCGCTCCAGCAAACATAGCAAGGAGCCTCATAGCCCGGGACAAGCCTCTTATAAGAATTAACGGTCGGGTTGGTCACCGCGGCGAAACCTCTTGCATGGGAAATGATGCCGCTAATCCATTTGCGGCAAAGAAGAGAGAGCTTCATCGGGTCGTTTGGATCATAGAAAAGGTTAGCGCCATCTTTGTCGCTCAAAGAGCAGTTGGTGTGCATGCCGGATCCATTGATTCCAAAAATTGGTTTAGGCATGAAAGTGGCGAGGTAACCGTTCTTTCTTGCGATAAATTTAACGACTTGCTTAAAAGTCTGAACGTGGTCGCAGGCTTCGACGACATGGTCGAAACGGAAGTTGATTTCTTCTTGGCCGGGGGCAACTTCGTGATGGGCTGTTTGAATCTCAAAGCCGAGTTTTTCAAGCTCAAGGGCGATGTCGCGTCTAACGTATTCGGCGCCGTCCATCGGAGAAAGATCGAAATAGGACCCGTTATCGACGGGATCCATCGTAGGCTTCCCATCGGGGCCGATTTTGAACAAGAAGAATTCAGGCTCAAAGCCAACATCGAGGTTAGCGAAGCCCATATCGTTCATCTTCTTGACCTGCTTCTTCAGGATGTAGCGTGGATCTCCGGCAAAAGGCTTTCCATAAGACGTATAAACGTCGCAGATAAGGCGAGCGACTTTGCCATGCGTGCTATCTTCAAAATCAAGGATGAGCCATGTGTCGTAATCCGGATGAAGAACCATGTCGGCTTCCTTGATACGGACAAAGCCTTCAATGGAGGACCCATCGAAGATTATTTTGTTGTCTAGAGCGTCTTCTAGCTGGACAACGGAAATTTCAACTGCTTTGATCGTGCCCAAAATATCAGTGAATTGAAGGCGGACGTAAGAAACGCCTTCTTCCTTCGCCATACGTAGAATGTCGTCTTTGCTGTATTTCCTCATAAAGCCTTTTCCCTCCTTGGCTTCATTACGGAACGCAATTATGTTCTTACGAGAAGTAAAATCAATATTTTAGTTCATTGAAAACGCTTAGATTCGACAGCATCGCTTGTTTTTTGGGAGTAAGTTTTATTTTTTACTCCTTTTTAATCAAAATATGGCAACAAAAAGACCTCGCTGGAGGAAAAGCGAGGTCTTCTGGCTTTGTCTATTTTTTATTCAGGATTCTCTCCATCGCCTTGAATGTCTCATCCGAAACGACGTGTTCCATTAAACAGCAATCGTGCTCGGCCGTCTCTTCAGACACCCCAATCGAGAGGAGGTAATCTCTTAGGACGCGATGGCGATGGAGGGTAACCTTAGCGATTTCTCTCCCCGCCGGAAGAAGCGTCATGTCGCCATAGTCTTTCCTGGTGATGTAGCCCCTGTCAATAAGCTCGTGCCCCATTTGGTGTACAGCGGGTTTGGAGATATCCAATTTCTCCGCGACAAGGGTCGTCTCCAAAGGCTTCCCCTCTTCTTCAAGCATCAGCAGTGCTTCAAGAAAATCTTCCATGGCTTTTGACGGCTTTTTGTTCGTGCTCATGGACTTATTCTAACAACCAATCAAAAAGATGGGAACAAGGAAATAATCTAAATTAACTTTGCTTTCTAGCAAGGTTTTCTATCGCGTCGATCAAGCCTATAATCTCCCATGTCTATGAAGAAGTTGATATTGGTTTGCGGGCCTGCTGGGATTGGGAAGTCCACTTGGTCAAAGAATTATTCTTCCGCTCATCCGGATGAGAAGGTCGTTGTCATGGCCTCTGACGATGTGAGAAAAGACTTGTGCGGTGGCTATGATAAGTTCCCTGCCGACGGAAAAATGAGCCACATCTATACGGAGATGATCAGGCGCGTTCATGCTTTGGCTAAGGAGAACGAGAGCATAAGCGTTATTTTGGACACGACTATGCTTTACGACGAAAGGCGTCTTTTCTTCATCAATGAGCTCAAAGAATTCGACTTCTATTCATTGATTCTTTTAAAGCTTCACGACTACAAAACCTGCCTAATCCGCAACAAACTCCGGAGGAAAGACAAATGGGTCCCCGAGAACGTCATTCTCGACATGGCCTCGCATTATTACGATCCTTCGCCGGAAACTGCGGCGAAATTCAACGAAGTTAAAATAGAATACGTTGATTAATTATTAAGGTTTTGCGTGGTTTTCGGCGCTTTATAGATAAAAAGCTTCCTGGAGACGTAGTTAAACGTCAGGGTAACAATGGTCCTGATGACGAAAACGACCAGCCAGGCAAAGAAACAATTTAGCGACCCGCCTTCCCCGAACATTCTTTCAAATGAGAATCCGCCAAGGATGTCGATATTCCACCCGGACCATTCAATGCAAATCATGTACCCAATGAATTGGATAAAGGCGCCGATCAGCAAAGCGACAAAACTCCAAAACGTAAAAACGAGAAGCCCTTTGAATGATTTTGCTTTGGTTTCGGCCGTCTTATCGACGTTGCGAAATCCCCAAACAGAAGACAGAGACCAGTTCGCCGGAGTGGAAAGGATGAATCCAGCGACGGAGATCAAAAACATCCAAAAGAAAGCGGCAACATGGCCGGCTCCGACCGTCCGCGAAGAAACCGCGGAAGTGAACCAGCCCTCAACCGCCATATCAAGCAAAGTGGCATAACCGCCTATAATGGCGAATCTCAGAAGCTCGAGCCAAATATTTGAATCGCGATTTTTCTTGTTCATACGCATCCCTTCAAGCAGTTGAATTCTATATCAGCGGCCGTCAATCTTTTAGTTCTTTCACCTTCGTGCCCGCTTCGAAATAAGAAGCTTTAGTCACGACGTTTCTGTCATCCTGATGAGTCAAAATGCGAACCGCGTCGGCGGGAGAAAGCCAATAGGCGTCCTGCACTTCTTCTTTTTGGGTGACTATATCGCCTTCTTTTGCGTAGGCAACAAACCAAACGACGCGCTTAAATTTCCCGGGGAAAGGCGAGTAATCAGTCGTGAAGCGGAAGCCAGGAACGTAAGTCACATCCAAGCCAAGCTCTTCTTTTATCTCCCTCGCCGCGGTTTTTCTTTCATCGCCCTCATCGCAATCTTCCACATGCCCTTTGGGCAATGAATAATGCCCCATCTTCATATGCTCGACGAGAACTTTCCCGTTTTTGAAGACAACCGCTCCGCAGCTTTTCTCCTGCTTTCCGAGGACGTTCTTCAACCCGTTTATTTCATCTTCGTTAAGTCCGATATTCTCCAAATAGGATTCCAAAGAGCCAAATTTCTCTTTGAATTTCTTTTGGAAATCCCTGAGGTAGAAGATATTCGGATTGAGGCAAACGTCCGGCAAAAGATCGGGGCTTTCTTTTTTTAATTTGATTGTGGCTTTCTCCAAAAGAGGATACGAAGCCATATAGTCAGCGTTGATATAACGGAAATCTACGCCAGCCAAAGAAAGCAATAACCCCGCAAAAACCCCGGTTCTGTCCTTTCCGGCGTTGCAATGAAATAACAAAGGTTTATCTTCGTGGATGAAGGCCCTAAGCAAGGAACGCACCGAATAAGGATCATCTAGCATCTCAATATAGCTGTTCAAGCCATCTTCATAATCGTTAGGAATTCGGCCAGCGCCGTTGATGTCAAAAGGAATAATTTTGAAGCGCGGATCTTTTTCAATCAAGCCGACCTGTTCGTCTCTGGCCTTCTTCTCGCGGATGTCCAAAACGGTCTTGATGCCAAGAGAAGCGATTTTCTCAACGTCTTTTTCCGTGGCGTCTTTGAGGGTAGCAGAACGATAGATAACGCCAAAATTGGTCTCTCCGTAGTCGCATTCGTACCCGCCCAGATCGCGGAAATTCTCAATGCCTTCGAATGTGTAGAATCTTGCCATAGCCCCGCTAGTCTACCCCAATCGACGGCAAGAAAAAAGCGAGCCCATAGGCCCGCTTTCGTTGGAGGTCAAATTCGAAGTTACTTCTTGGCGGCCTCAGCGGTTCCGTTCTGCTTTTTGAGCTCGGCGAGGATCGCGGTGAGAAGTTCTTCGGAGGTCGGCTTCGGAGCATCGGGCGCGACGGGGACGGGGCGCTCTTCGGGATGCTTCTCGTAATAGGCTTCTTTCGCCTTGGCTTCAAACTCGAGGCGCTTCTTGTTAATGGAAGAAACGACTTTGACGATGATGAACAAAGTCAAAGCAACAATGAGGAAGGAGATGATGGCGTTGAGCAAAGTGCCCCAATCAATAACAGCGGACATATTGTAAGTATATGTGGTGCCGTGAAGGGTATATTTGCTGAGAATCGTTGTTTTGACGGATTCGATGAGAGTCGGAGTTTCCTCAATGACTTCCTTTGTGTAGAGGGCCTCGGCTTCCGCTTTAGCAAGAGTCTGCAAATTGGAAGCGTCGAAATATTGCCCAAGGCCATTAGCAACATCCATGCCCTTCTGGGCGTCATTGACGGCAGGAAGGACGCTGACAAGGCCTTTCAAGCCTCCAGGAACCGTCCAGGTGCAAACGCTGAGCAAGATGTTGACGAAGGCAGTAGTGATGGAGCTGAAGGCGCCGCCGATAACGACACCAACGGCAAGCATGAAGGCGTTGCCTTTGTTGATGAAGCTTTTGAATTCGTTCCACAGCCCTTTGCCTTTTTCTTTGCAAGCCTTACGCTTCGCGAGTTTTTCTTCTTTAGTCATAAATAATCCTTTAAAAGACCTCCAAAAATGACGGCAATACTATAGGACTACTTTTTTGTCCGTTCAACGGGCATTTCCCTTAGGGAAAAAGCAAAAGCAAGGCAAAGAAAAAACCAAGCCGAAAACTATTTTTCGTCAAGCGGATGAAAGTTTCTTTCAAATCACAAAAAATGCACATCCATCGCGCGTTTTCGCCGTTTTTCTTTTGATTGCTAAAAAGTTTTCCACAGTTCCTGTGTGAACAATCTCATTTTTATTAGACACTGTCATATATTTCGGTTTTTCTTTTTTCCACATTGAGTATTTTTCTTTCCCAAGAAACTACTAACGGAAATCGAATTCTTCCGTCCATCACGAATATTTAAAGAATAACGGTTTTTCGAGACTCTTCTTAAAGAGAAGAAAACTCATGAAAACGAACCCCGTTGCAATTTACATCCGCGATTCTATTATGATGGGCGCGAAACCCAAAAGGTAGCGTGGGATGTGAGCAATTCCGCAAGGAATTTTTATTGTCCCCCTCGCTTTGGGTATTCAAAGGAGTCTGCATATGCTAAAAGTCCGTAAACGCGATGAATCAATCGTCCCATTTGACCTCTCAAAAATCGAAAACGCCATCTCGCGCGCTTTCAACGCCGAGCACAAAGATGTGACTCCAGACATCGTCGAGCTCATGGCTCTCCGCGTCACCGCGGATTTCAACGCGAAAGTGGTGGACGAGACCATTGGCGTCGAGGATATTCAGGACTCCGTTGAAATCGTTTTGATCCAATCCGGCTATGTCGACGTCGCGCGTTCCTACATGGATTACCGCAAAAAGCACATGGAACTCCGCCAGGTCAAGAACACCGAGCTGGACTTTAAGAAAGTCGTCGACAGCTATCTCCGCGTCGCCGACTGGCGCGTGAAGGAAAACTCCACAGTTACTTATTCCGTCGGCGGCCTTATCCTTTCGAATTCCGGTGCCGTCACCGCGAATTATTGGCTCTCCGAGGTTTACGACAAGGAAATCGGTGATGCCCATCGCAACGCCGACATCCACATTCACGATCTTTCCATGTTGACTGGCTATTGCGCCGGTTGGAGCCTTAAGCAGCTCATCCAGCAAGGCCTAGGCGGCGTCCCGGGGAAAATCACCTCTTCTCCCGCCAAGCACCTAATGACCCTTTGCAATCAGATGGTCAACTTCCTCGGCATCATGCAGAACGAATGGGCGGGCGCGCAAGCTTTCTCCTCCTTTGACACCTATCTCGCCCCTTTCGCCAAAGCCGATCACCTCTCCTATAAAGAAATAAAACAGTGCGTCCAATCTTTCATATACGGAGTCAACACCCCATCCCGCTGGGGCACCCAAGCTCCCTTCACCAACGTCACCCTTGACTGGACTTGCCCAGACGATCTGAAAAATCTTCCCGCGATTGTCGGAGGGAAAGAGATGCCCTTCACCTATGGCGAGTGCAAAGAAGAGATGGACATGGTCAACCGCGCTTTCATCGAGACGATGATCGAAGGCGACGCCAATGGGCGCGGCTTCCAATATCCGATTCCGACCTATTCGATCACCAAAGATTTTGATTGGTCTCCCACGGAAAATAACAAGCTCCTTTTCCAAATGACCGCCAAATACGGCACGCCTTATTTCTCGAACTACATCAACAGCGATATGAAGCCTAGCGATGTCCGCTCGATGTGCTGCCGTTTGCGTCTCGACCTCCGCGAGCTGAGAAAAAAGAGCGGCGGTTACTTCGGTTCCGGAGAATCTACCGGTTCTATCGGAGTGGTAACAATCAACATGCCTCGCATCGCCTATCAAGCGACTGACAAAGCGGATTTCTACGCAAAACTCGACCGGTTGATGGATATCTCCGCCCGCTCATTGAGCGTCAAGAGGCAAACCATCACCAAACTTTTGGACGCTGGCCTCTATCCTTACACCAAGCATTACCTCGGCTCTTTCAAAAATCATTTCTCCACAATTGGTCTCGTCGGCATGAATGAGGCTTGCCTCAACGCTCGCTGGATCAAAGAAGATCTATCCCATGCCAACGCCCAAGCCTTCACCGAAGAAGTCCTCAATCACATGAGGGAACGCCTCTCTGATTATCAAGAGAAATACGGCGATCTCTTCAACCTCGAGGCTACCCCGGCCGAATCCACTTCCTATCGTCTCGCCAAACACGACAAGGCGCGTTACCCGGACATAATCGCCGCATCCAAAGATGGCGACACTCCCTTCTACACGAACTCCAGCCACCTTCCGGTCGGCTACACCTCCGACATCTTCGCGGCTCTCGATATCGAAGACCGCTTCCAAACTCTTTATACCTCCGGCACCGTCTTCCACGCCTTCCTCGGCCAGCGTCTGCCGAACTGGCAATCATGCATGAGGCTGGTCCGTAAGATCGCGGAGAACTACAAGCTCCCTTACTACACGATTTCCCCAACCTATTCCGTCTGCGCCGATCATGGCTATATCTCGGGCGAGCAGTGGAGATGCCCTCATTGCGGCAAGGAAACCGAAGTCTATTCCCGCATCACCGGATATTATCGTCCGGTCAAAAACTGGAATGCCGGCAAGAGTCAGGAATTCAAGATGAGAAAAACCTACGACGTCAGCAAAGAATGCGATTTGTCCGATGAGCATCGCCGTGTTGAGGAAACCGCTGCCGAAAGTCCAAAAGATGAGCTTCCGGAAGTAAAAGAGCCATTGCTCTTCACCTCTCCGACCTGCCCAAACTGCAAAATGGCCAAGATGATTCTCGACAAAGCCGGATTCCGTTATCAAAACGTTGATGCGGCGGCGAACAAGGACCTCACGATCGCTTACGGCATCAAACAGGCCCCGACGCTTCTTGTGCCAGAAGGCGACGGTTACAAGCTGTACGAGAACGCCTCCCTGATTAAGGGCTATCTCGAATCAAGCAAAACATCGCATTAACAAGGAGAAAAGAAGGCCCCGCGCGGGGCCTTCTTGATTTAGATTATGATTTACGACTGCATCGTTATTGGCGCCGGGCCATCCGGCATGAGCGCATGTTTGTATCTGCTTAGGGCAGGCAAAACGGTTTTGCTTATCGAAAAAGAAGGGGTCGGTGGGCAAATCGCCTTAAGCCCACGCCTCGAGAACTATCCTTCGATAATCTCGATTTCAGGATCGGAGTTCGCAGACAATCTTTTCACGCAGATTTCCAATCTCGGGGTCAATTTTGAATTCGGAGCAGCAACCAAAGTCGAAAAGTCATGCGACGGTAGCTTTTCCGTTACAACCGATTATGAAACCTTCAAAGGAAAAAGCGTCATCATCGCAAGCGGCTGCAGCCATCGCTGCCTGAACGTGCCCGGAGAAAAGGAGCTCGTTGGCAAAGGAGTGTCTTATTGCGCGGTCTGCGACGGCGCTTTTTACGCCGGAAAAGAAGTGCTGCTCATCGGAGACGCCAACACGGCCCTCCAATACGCGATTTCCCTTGCCGCCATATGCGCGAAAGTCCACGTGGTGACCTTGTTCGACCATTTCTTCGCGGACGAGATACTTCAGAAGAGGTTGCTCAGTTTGCCTAACGTGGATGTGAGGCATGAGCTGAATTGCACAAAGATTGAGCAAAAAGGGGCTGGCGTTGCAGCGACGTTCGAAGACAAGAAAAACGGCGGCGAGATAACGCTTTCTAGCGGTGGTTTATTCGTCGCGATTGGCCAAGTGCCGCATAACGAGCCTTTCGCGAACTTGGTCGATTTGGAAAGAGGCTTCATCCTTACCGATGAAAAAATGCAAACAAAGACCCCTGGCGTCTACGCCTGCGGCGATTGCCGCAAAAAAGACGTCCGTCAGGTCATCACCGCGACCAACGACGGCGCCATCGCCGCAACGATGTGCCAACGTTATCTTGAGACCCTCGCTTAATCGTAACCGCGAAGGTCGACTGTTTTTATAGAATCACGAAGAAGCTGGGCGTATCTCTCGGCTTCTTCTTTTTTCACCATATGGAAGCCACGCTTTATGCAGTTATCGGAATCGACATACCGCTGCAGGAAATATCTCTCAGCGCCTGATAGCCATTCGCCGATTGAGACGAAACTCTGCTCATCATGAAACTCTTCCATGATTGTCGTGCGGAATTCATAACGGCATCCTGAGGACATCAAAAAGGAAACAGAATCCTCAATTTTTGCGATGTTTATTTTATTTAAACCTGCAGTTCTCGCATATTTTTCCTTGGAATTTTTAATGTCCATGGCGAAATAATCGACCAATCCTTCGCGATAAAACTCTTTCAGCAAATCAGGGTTTGTGCCATTCGTGTCGAGTTTAACCTTATAACCAAGCTCTTTGATTTGGATGAGCTTGTCCTTGAGATCGTTCATCAATGTCGGCTCACCGCCGGTGATGCAAACAGCATCGAGTTCCCTTTTGCGACGCTCCAAGTAGCCAAGCATCAGCTCCCAAGGAATTGAAGGATTGTCGTCAGGACTCAAGACGAGGTTTTTGTTGTGGCAAAAGGGGCAACGAAAATTGCAGCCTGAAGCAAAGAAAGTGGTGCAAAGATAGTCGTCGAAATCCACAAGAGACAATTTTTCCCAGCCATTGAAGTCCATCGCAAGAAATTATAGCAAAGGCGATTTCTACGGATGAGCTTCTTGAATTAAAATATTGTTATGAACATCTTATTCTTCATGATTCCAAAGTCTGAGGTTTGCTATGCGGAAGACCATTGGTCATTGCGTCAAGTGGCGGAAAAAATGATCGCCAACGACCTCACTTCCATTCCTCTTCTTAATAGGGATGGAAAATATGTCGGGACGATTTCCGAAGGCGACCTTTTCCGGTTCATCAAGCTGAAGGCAAACATGAACTACAAGGAAGCTGAGACTATGCCCATCGCAGACCTTAAGCACGAAAGGAAAGTCGAACCCATCCGCTTCGACGCCGAGATGAGGGACCTCGTCGGATTGGCCGCGAAGCAAAATTTCGTCCCCGTTCTAGACGCGAACGGCGTCTTCATCGGAATAGTCACTAGAAAAGCCATCATCAGCTATATGGATGAAAAGCTAAGGAATATTCCTGACGAAAAATTCCCCGAACATTTGCGCTGAAAACATGAGAATTGCGGAGTTTTTGTTGCCTTTAAAGGCAGGTGTCGCCACTTATGTGAGGATTGTGAATCCAACCGGAAAAAAGACTCCTTTGCTCCTTCTTCACGGCGGTCCAGGATCAACTCACAACTCTTTAGAACTCTTGGACGAATTGGCCGACCTCGGAGACAGGCCCCTTGTTTTCTACGACCAATTCGGGTGCGGTTTATCTTCCATCTCCGACAACCCCGAAGATTACTCCGCCGACGGATGGGTCGAAGAGCTCCATCTTTTGAGGAGACGTTTAGGCTATAAAAACTTATTTTTGCTTGGCCATAGTTGGGGCGGGATGCTTTTGCAGCTTTATCTTCAAAGCAAAGGGCAAGGAGGGATAAAAGGAATCGTCTTGTCCTCAACATTATGCTCGGCATCGTTATGGAGAGAAGAAACGCACAAACTCATCAAGAAACTATCTCTGAAAGACCAAGACGCCATTGAGAAAGCAGAAGCCGCCGGCATCTACTCATCGCCGGAATTCAAGAAGGCCACTGAACGCTACATGAAAATGACCGTCTCGGACTTCGATGTGAAAGATATGAGCGTTCCCGAATGTCTGCGCCGAAAGAAGAACTTTGGATCCATCTCTTATTTATCCGCGTGGGGCGAAAGCGAATTCACGCCAACAGGATCTTTGAATTCCTACGATACCCGAGACTTCTTGCCCTCTTTGACGTGCCCAACATTGATTCTCTATGGCGGTAGAGACGAATCGACCAAAATCCAAAATGAAACAATGTTCGATTTGCTGGGCAGCCAAAATAAGACAATCCATTGTTTTGAAGGATGCAGGCATCTTACCTACGCCGAAAATCAAAAAGACTATCTTCGCCTCGTCTCTGCGTTTTTGGATTCCATCGATCAATAAAGGGAAAGCAGGAATTGCAAAGCAATCCCATTTGGCTACAATTTACCCGCTCATCGGAGGATGGTGGACAGCGTCCATCGTTAGATAAGATGCCAGGCTTGCCCTGTGAAAATGTCTATTGAGGTTTTTATGACGGTCCATCTGAACGAACATCTAACATTCAAAAAGATTTTTATTGCTTCATACGCGCCGATTTTAATGATGGTTTTCAGCTCTCTTTATTCCATCGTCGACGGCATTTTTGTTTCTAACTTCGCCGGGGCGGAAGCCTTCTCCGGGGTAAATCTAGTTTTCCCGTTCATCATGATTCTCGGGGCTTTCGGCTTCATGTTTGGGGCAGGCGGAAGTGCGTTGGTTTCGAAAACGCTAGGAGAAAAGAACAACGAGAAAGCCAATCAGTACTTCTCCATGTTCATTTACTTCATCCTGATCTTCGGCACCATACTTGGAGTGGCGGGCTTTTTCTGTGTTGAGCCTTTCGTCCGTTGGATGGCTTCGCTCAGCAAGGAAGCAACCGGCGAAGCCATGATCAGCGACGCGATTCTATATGGCAGAATCCTTTGCGGCGGAACCCTTTTGATGATGCTTCAATACATCTTTCAGGCTTTCTTCCTCACGATTGAGAAACCAAAGCTCGGCTTTATGGTCATCTTGGGCGCCGGATTGACCAACATGGCTTTAGACGCTTTGTTCATCGGGGTTTTTAAATGGGGCGTGGTCGGTGCGGCTGCGGCGACGTTGATTGGGCAAGGCTTTAGCTCGGTTTTCCCTTTCCTTTATTTCACCTTCAACAAAGATAACGCTTTGCATTTAAGCAAACCATCATTCGACGCGAAGGCGCTAGGCCAAGCGGCTTGGAATGGCTCAAGCGAATTCGTCTCAAACGTCTCATCTTCAATCGTGGGGATGTGCTACAACGCCCAACTGCTCGTCTTCATTGGCGAAGATGGCGTTGCAGCTTACGGCATTATCATGTACTTATCATATGTCTTCATGGCTATTTTCATGGGCTATTCGACGGCAGTCTCGCCTTTCGTCGGTTACCAATACGGCGCAGGCAACAAAAAAGAGCTGTCCAACATCCTTAAGAAAAGTTTCATTCTGATCGCCATCGCTGGCGTTGCGATGTTCGGCTTGGGCGAGGCGTTGGCCGTGCCAATGTCTGGCCTTCTCTCCGGTGGATCGGAGCATGTAAAAGAGGTCGCAGTCATCGCCAACCGCATATTCTCTTTCGTTTATCTCAGCGCTGGCTTCACCATTTTCATGTCCGGCTATTTCACTTCGCTGAACAATGGAACGGTTTCGGCCATCATCTCGTTTTGCCGCAGCGCCTCAGAGTTGCTCTTCGTCTTCGTCATCCCGCTTTGGCTGCAGGTAAACGGCATTTGGAGCTCCGCCTGCTTCGCCGAGATCATCTCAACCGGCACGATGCTATTCTTCCTCTTTTTTATGAGGAAACGTTACGGATATTAAAGAGCCGCCTTCTTGTTGTTTCTATAAGTGCAAAAACGGATGAAGTGGCCGTTGTCGTTTTCTTCTGGGGTGCATGAGACTAAGTCCCATTCTTCTTTTTCATCGAGGTTCTCGTAAAAAACCTCGGCGAGACCATCATCGGCGACCTTCGTGAGAAGAACCTCATCGCAATAGGGGAGCATCTGACGGTAAATCGAAGCCCCTCCGATTATATAGACGTCTTGGGAGAGGAGTTTTTCTTTTATCGCAGCTAAAAACTCCGGAAAAGAATGGACGTTGATCACGCCTTCGTAATTGTGGGTTGGATCTTGGGAGAGGACGATGCTCTCGCGTTTTGGAAGAGGCTTGCTGCCAGGAAAGGAAAGCAAGGTGTTCTCGCCCATGGCCACAACGTGATTAAGCGTGGTCTCGCGGAAGAATTTCATGTCTTTTGGCAAATGGAAAAGAAGGCCATTCTTCTTTCCAATACCCCATTTGGAGTCGCAGTTCAGAATCTCGATAAGCTTATTCATATGGCAACGGGAATCTTCTTTCCAAGCTTTTCAAACTCATATCCTTCCAACTCAAAGTCGGATACTTTGAATTCGTAGAAGTCTTTCACGTCGGGATTTATTTTGAGTTTCGGGGCAGAATGTTCGGGTTTTGCGAGGATTTCTTTAAGTAAGGGGATATGCCGGTCATAGAAATGCGCATCAGCGATGACGTGAATCAGCTTTCCTGGCTTCAGCCCGGAGACCTGCGCGAACATCATAAGGAGCAGAGAATATTGAAGGACATTCCAATTGTTCGCGGTCAGCATATCGTTCGACCTTTGATTCAGAATTCCGTTTAAGGTATCGCCGGAGACATTGAAGGTCATGGAGTAGGCGCAGGGATAAAGATTCATCTCATGAAGGTCGTCGAAATTATAGATGTTCGTCAGTATGCGGCGGGAATGGGGGTTGTTTTTCAAATCGAAAAGCACGCGGTCAACTTGATCGAATTCGCCTTCCGGATAAATCGATTTTTTCCCAAGTTGATAGCCATAAGCCTTGCCGATGGACCCGTTTTCATCCGCCCATGAATCCCAAATATGGGAATGAAGGTCGTGCACATTGTTGGATTTCTTTTGCCAAATCCAAAGAATCTCGTCGAGGGCCGCCTCGAAATTGGTTTTGCGAATCGTGAGTATCGGAAGCTCTTTTTGAAGGTCGTATGTGTTGACGATTCCAAATTTTTTGATGGTATGAGCAGGTACGCCATCATCCCAATGCGGGCGAACGGGATAGTCGGTGTCCCAAACTCCATTTTCCAAGATATCCCTGGCGTTTTCTTTGAAGATTTTATCGGCGTATGACATGAGCAATAATTTACCAAAAAGAGGGCCTCTCTTAAAGAGACCCTCGGCGTTTTTGGACAAATTAATTGTCGGTGCGGTGGTAGTTGTTTTTCATGTCTGCCGAGGCGACGCGAAGAACTGAGCGAAGGACATCATTGGTTTTGCTTTGAGCCTCTTTCGCCATCGCTTTATTGGCTTCGACAAGGACGCTTTCTCCATCTTCCTTAGCGCCAATATATTTCGCGTCCGTCGCCTCGATGTGGCTTCGGCAGAAGTTCTGCATCGCCTTCTGATAACGTTCGATGAAAATCGAGGTCGCGCTGAAGTGAGCATCGGCGATGATGGCGAGCAGGCGATTCGCCCAATAGAAATTCTGCGAATCGACGACATTGCTCGTCCCTGAGAAATAAAAAGGAATGGTGGGGACGTTGGGATAGATTGCCACGAATGAATTGAAGGGGTTCGGTCCCATGCAAAGCCATTCGATTGTCGCAATTTCCTTAGGGAGGTTCGGCCTAGCCTGCAGGCAAGTCATGAAGGAGGTTTTCGCGACGCCGATGGAACGGTAAATGCCATGCAAAGAAGGATCGCCTGCCTTCCCATAAGGATCATAAGGCGTGTCCTGATAATGCGATGAAAGAATATATTTGACATCCTCGACGGTGATTTTCCTCTCAGGAACCATCGACCAAGGAAGATCGTCTGAAGTTGGGGTGTAATCGGCGTTTGGCCCATCGAAATCCGCGCTTCTTGAGTTGAAGTAGCGGAGCATGAACCAAGCGCGCGGGGTGTTGTAAACATGATCTGAATCATCGCGCGAGCCAAAAGCAAGGCGGGGATTGAAGTCATCCTCGTATTGGTCCAACGCGAGATGATGTTTCTCGACGAATTCCTTTAAATCCGCGGAGCACATGTTTTCTTCTTTCTTTCCATATGCATCGGAGAAGGAGAAATCATCCAAACCGAATTGATTGGGCATGACGACATAACGGTCATCAGGCACTCTCCGCGCGATCCAGTGGTGCCCGCCTATGGTCTCCAGCCACCAGATCTCATCTTGGTCGTTGAAGGCGATGCCGTTAGGCTCATAAGTCCCGTATTGCTCAAGCAACGCCCCAAGGCGAATCACGCCTTCGCGAGCGCTATGAATATAAGGGAGGACAAGAAGGACAATGTCCTCCTCACCTATTCCACCAGGCTTTCCTTTGCCTGGTTTCACATATGGATCTGCGCCCATCACACGGGGGTTGCTGGTGATTGTTTCTGTCGCAGTCATGCCGACGCCAAGCGAATTCACGCCAGAAGCCGGCCAAACGCCAGAATCCTTGACGACATTGGGGAGCATCGTGTAACGCAGAGGGTTGTCGGGAAGCTCGATTTTGAGTTTACCGATTTTCGAGGTGTAAACCCTCCCTTGTTTTTCCGGTTCGACGACC
Organism: bacterium; assembly: GCA_963611815.1. Taxonomy (GTDB): domain Bacteria; phylum Bacillota_I; class Bacilli_A; order RFN20; family CAG-826; genus Alloenteromonas. The sequence continues at coordinate 96,355 of CAVDSY010000016.1, read as the reverse complement.
ACCAGCTTCTTAGCGTCGAAGTTGCCGTCGTCGTTCCGAGCGATCATCGTCGATCCGTCATTGCTGGCTTTTTTGCCAACAAGAATTGTAGTGCATGCCATTGTTAAGCCTCCTTAATCACGATGATTTTAGCCCATAACAGCCAAAAGAATAGAGAAGTTTTCTTTCTCTCTCTTTTCTATCGCCCTCTCCGTTACAATATCAAGGAAAGGAAAGCCATGGAGATAGGGAAGAAGTTTGACTTCGCAAAAACAAACGCGCCGCTTGCTTCGCTCACGATATCAGAGCGCATTGGCAAAAGCAGAACCGTTTTCTCCTTGGGGAAAGGGACTTCGATTTCAAAAGAAAGCTACCCATGCCCCTCTTTATATATAGGATTATGCGGCGATGGCGCTTTGTTCGGCGAGGAAGAGGCGCTTGTCTCACAAGGAGATTGCTTCTTTTCAGACAAAAACCAATGTTTGGGGAAGCGCGCGAAAAACGGCTTCGTCTATCTCGAATGGCTATTGGGAGAGGAAAACAAAATGAATGAACTTTTGAGTAAAGGAAAGGTCTTCGCGTTAAAAGACGCCTTGCCATACCAAGAAGGCAAAATCGTGAATCTCACTTTGATGGAGAACGCCACTTCCCAGCTTGCTTTGATTGCAATGAGCAAAGGGACGGAGCTTACTGCCCACAAAGCGCCGGGAGAAGCGCTGCTTCTCATCCTCGACGGCGAAGGCATCATCACTTACGAAGGGGTCGAAAACAAAGTGGCAGCAGGGGACTCTTTCGCCTTCGCGAAAAACGGCCTTCACGCGGTCAAAGCGCTATCCAATTTCAAATTCGCCTTGCTCCTAGAGTTCTAGGATGAACAAACGATACATCGCTAACGCTTCCAAGCCCATCGGCGAGCTCGGCAGGAAAAGAGTCGCGGAAATGAATGAACACCACGCTCCTTTGATCGAATGGGGCTTCTCTTTCTTGCCACAGTCACAAAAGGCGAAGTGCGTTGATTTGGGCTGTGGAGGCGGCGGAACGGTTTCGTTCTTGCTTCATAAGCTCGGCGCATCCTACTGCTTTGGCGTCGATTATTCGAAAGTAGCCGTCGAAGAGGCGAGCAAAAATAACAGGGAAGCGATTGCAGAAGGGAAATGCAGCTTCTTTAGAGGCGACGTCTCCGCGTTGCCATTGATGGACGAGTCATTCGATTTGGTTTCAGCGGTTGAGACGCTTTATTTCTGGAACGATCCCGTCAAAGCGCTGCAAGAAGCCAGGCGCGTCCTTAAGGCGAATGGAAAAATCATCATAATCAACGAGGATGATGGCGAAGACAAGCAAAAAGTGGAGCGCTTGAAGGGCATCATGCCAGACATGCGGTTCTTTGATGCCAAGCAGTTGTCTTCTCTCTTGGTTCAAGCTGGCTTCTCCGAAATTGAAACGCATTCCAAATCGCCATGGATAGCCGCAATTGGGCAAAAATAAAAAGCACCCCATCATCGAATAGGGTGCTTAGGCGTTTGGATTAGGCCCTTGTGTCTTCGCTTTGGCTATCGATAGGCTCTTCCTTTTTCACCGTAACAACGGTGAGCAGGGGGATGGTAACGAAAGTTGCCAAAACAAGGAAGCAGGCATAAATCACGAGGATAACACCGAAGATGATCAGCTGGGCGTTGCTGGCGATGACGGTTTCTCCCCCGTCCTTGGTCGCAATGCAAAGCGCGCCGAGAACGATGGAAGCAGCAGCCACGATAACGCCGAAAATGATTGCAGGCAGCGCTTTCTTAATGCCTTTGCCTTTGAAGGATTTGAAGCCCAAGAAGAAGGCATCGACGAGCAAAACCGCGCCGACAACGATCATCACAAACGGAACAAAACCAATCAAGACAAACATCAGGTTGCCCGCTTGCTGACGCACAACGAGCCAAATGCCGACGGCCAAAGTCACTCCAGCGCTCACGGCGGCGGCCGCGAAGCCAGCGCCAGAGAAGACGGAGGCGAAAAGACCGCCAAGGATACCAAGAGAGCCAATCACAATAAAGGAAATGCCCAAGACAAGAGAAATCGACTTGATGGTATCAGCGGATCCATTGCCATTGACGAGAGCATCCATACTGGTGTTGCCCATTTGTGCACCCGCCACAATGACTAAGATGCCAATGACCAAAATCAAGACGGCCTCAATCCATTTTGACAGAGATTTTTTAACGAATTCCATGTTTCTCACTCCTTTCCGGTGGCAATTCTATCACTGACCAATTTCAGTAAATACGATTTTCGCTTCACGTTTGTCTCATCCGTCTTTTTCCTGAGTAATGAACAGCAAGCGTTCCTTCTTTGCGCGCGTATAAAGGTCGCTTATTGAATGACTGGGCCACACATTGTCATTTTTCACCGACGCGTCTTTAACGATTTGCCTTGGCTTGCTGGTTTCTTCAGCCTGCCTTTAGGCGGCATAAATAACCGGCGTAAATCATAAATAAAAAGATGTTACATTCCGTCACATCATGCGCTCAAGCGGTGGATCACATAATAAAAAGATGAACCGTCGAAGTTCATCTAACGTTCTTTTTGGTGGACCTTACCGGATTCGAACCGGCGACCTCTTCCTTGCGAAGGAAGCGCTCTCCCAACTGAGCTAAAGGCCCAACGCGGATTAATTATAGTCATTCGGCCTGCCTTTACAAGGAAAGAAAATCACGCTGGCAGGCGAGCAAAATGACGTCGAAATCACATCATATTGGATGGGCAATAATTATGCCGGATACGCCAATTTGAAAGAATGTTTCATCCGCTTACATCGTCTTTTTTCGTACTTTGTCAAAGATTATTTGGGAAGGGAGGACATCTTCTATCCATTTCGAAAAAGAAGAAGCCAACCCGCCTAAAAGAGGAGAAAAAGCAAGACTGATATTTCTCTTTTTTCCTTTTACCATTTGTCTCCCATGGAAGAGGTCTACGCAGTCATTGACATGAAGAGTTTCTACGCCAGCTGCGAATGCGCGGCTAGGGGTTTGGATATTTTTTCGACGCCTCTCGTCGTTTGTGACCCAACCCGCACAGAGAACACCATCGTCATGTCCGCAACGCCATATTTAAAAAGCAAGTACGGGGTCAAAAACGTCGAAAGAATGAAAGATCTCCCCAAGATAAAAGGAATGATATATGCCCGGCCGAGAATGGAGTATTACGTCAAAATCTCCGCAAAAGTTGTGGATATTTTTCTAGATTTCGTTTCTGAGGAGGATTTGCACGTGTATTCAATCGATGAATCGTTCCTCCGTTTGACTCCTTATTTGTTTTTGAACAAATGCACCGCCGAAGAACTGGTGGCAAAGATCCAAAAGCGCATAAAAGAAAATCTCGGGCTGGTCGCGACAGCCGGCCTGGGGCCCAATATGTTCCTGGCGAAAGTCTGTTTGGACCGTGAAGGAAAGAAGAAAGAGCCGTATCGCGCGCACTGGCATATGAGCGATGTCCAAACAAAACTTTGGAGAATCGCTTTGACCGACGTTTGGGGCATATCCTATGGCATCGCAGGCAGGCTGTCCAAGATGGGGATTCACACGCTGGAGGCCTTGGCAAAAGCAGATGTCATGAATCTTGAAAAAGAGTTCGGCGTCATCGGGCACCAGCTTCATGATTTGGCAAACGGCATCGATCGGACCGACATCCGCGAGAAATACACCCCAAAAGAAAGAAATCTTTCCATTGGGCAAACGCTAACGAGAGATTACGACGAAAAAGGAGCGAAGCTGCTTTTGCTTGAGATGTGCGATGAGCTGTGCTTCCGTTTGCGTTTATCCCATCAAAAATGCGGCACTGTCTCTGTCTTCGTCCGGTATAACGTCAGCTTCGGCGGAGGCTTTTCCCGACAGGCCGCCCTAAATATCCCTACCTCCTCGCCAGAAAAACTGAACGCAGCGATTCTAGAAGTTTTTGAGCGTTATTACGAAGGCAGCCCAGTAAGGGGATTAGGAATCTCATTTTCCAACCTTTCGGTTTCATCAGGGCATCAGTTCGATCTCTTCGCATCCGCGGAAAGCGAAAGAAAAACGCAGGATCTTTTGGAATCTATCGACGGAATAGCAGCGATGTACGGCAAAAACGCCGTGCTACGCGCCAGCTCTTTGACCAAAGACTCGACGATCAAGGAGAGGCATCAGCAAATCGGAGGGCATAGAGCATGACTTGCAGCGATCGCGGAATGATGAAGTGGGCGCCTTACCAGTCTTTGATTGAACAAGGGAAGTATTTAGCGGAGATGAGGGAAAGAAGATCGCGCGTCCCGCGTCCCATGATTTCCTCCGATAGAGCCGAGGAAATCAATTACGTCCTCGTAAACTACGCAAGCGGCCCCGTCAAAGCGAGATATTGGCAAGACGGGCATATCTACGAGTTCATTGACAATATAAGGAAAATCGATGGGCAGGAGAAAAAGTTGTACTTTTCCAGCCGGTCCATCGATTTCAGGGATTTGCTGAATCTGGAAGAGGCTTAAAGTGAGAAGGCCCAATTGCCGTTTTTGAAAATCTCGACTTCTTCGCCGCTTTCTCTCGTGCCGACGATACTGAGATCCTCTGAACCGATCATGAAATCAACATGTGAGAGGGAGTGGTTGATGCCAAAAGAACGAAGCTCCTCCTCGCTGTATTTCTCAAAATTTGGATAAAGCTCGCAGAAGCCACGCCCAAGAGCCAAATGGCAGCAAGCGTTCTCATCATAAAGGGTGTTATAAAAGAGAAGCCCCGTATTATTAATCGGCGAATCGAAGGGGACCAAGGCGCATTCTCCAAGATAAGCGCTGCCTTCGTCGAGCGAAAGAATTGAGCGCAATGCCTCTTCACCTTCCTCGGCATAAGCCTCAACGGCCTTGCCGCCGCGGAAAACCAAATGGAAGTTGCGGATCATCTGCCCGTTGTAGACCAAAGGCTTAGCGCTGTAGACAACGCCTTCCGCCTCACCACGTTTTGGTGAAGTAAAGCACTCCTCCGAAGGGATGTTCGGCTGGAATTCAAAATCGCCGCCGATTATTTTCTCCCCGCCACCAAGGAACACTACGCCCGGAATCAAACCGACGGTCAAGTCCGTGCCGTTTTTGGAAGTGTAGTGCAGTTTCTTAAGTCGGAGGGAGTTGAGATATTCGCAGCGTTTTTTTAGTTCAGCGTCATGCTTGGCCCAATTCTCAATACCCTTGCCGTCGTTTGCTCTAGAGGTAAGCAAAATTGCCTCCCAAAGTTTTTCCATCGCGACTGACTTTCTTTCGTTGGGAAATATTTTCTTAGCCCAAGCCGGTGAAGGCGCACCAGCTATACACCACTGGTAATGGTTCTCCATAGCCTCTTTGTACTTGCCAATTACCTTGTACCTTCCAGCTCTAACGGCCGCCATTTTGTTAGCGTCAATTCCTTTGTTTCCGTCTGGGTCATCGCTGTCTATCCAAAGCAAAGCGGGCAACTCTTCAGCTTTCCATTTTGCCTCTTCAATCTCAAAAGGAAGGGGATTTGCAAGGTTTTCAAGCTTTTCTCTCTTATACGAGACCCTTCCGACCTTTTGGGAGATCCATCTGACAATTACTTTTTTCGCGCCGGCTTTGTAGCATTCGTCGCAAACCAGCGCGACAAAATCTTCCTGATCAACGTTGGCTTGGACAATAACGATTTGTCCCTTATGGACTACCAATCCGGTTCTAACGAGCAATTTCGCATACTCTTTGATTAAGTTTTTCCTCATAACAAGCCTCTTTGAGACTATACTAGACGCATCAAAGATAAAGGAAAGGAAAGAATTATGCCTGAAGAAGTAAAAAATAAAGGGATCAACAAATTCTGGACGATTTGGAATCTAGTCGAAGACGTCCTTCTCCTCGCCGCCGGCGTGCTTGCCATCGTTGTCGGCTGCATTGACGGCAATGAAGATTTCAGAAACATCGTCAATTCTGTCATCACCTATGCAATTGCCTCATTCATCATCTTGGATGGCTTGCTCCGTCTCATCATGACTCTTCTCAAGATAAAGAAAACCGGGGAAGAATCTATCCTATTAATCAGCGGATTCGAGATCACTTTGGGCATCGTCATCATGATTGTCCTCAAGCAGATCCTCGTTGAGGCGTTGGTTTATTTCATTGCCATTGGGACGATCGTTATCGGCGCGATGTTCCTCGCTTTCTCCGTCGTCTCATTGATCAGAAAAAGCACCGAAACTTACGCCATGCCGATTCTTGAAATCGTCTTCGGCGGCATTCTCATCGGCGTCGGCCTTTACATCGTCATTCTTTATAACATCAGCGTCGAAGCGAGGAACCGCATCTGCCTCATCTTGACCGGATCGGTCCTTGCAATCGTCGCTGTCGCTTTGTCCATCATTGCCCTTGTCTCCGGCAAAAAGAGAAAGAAAAACGCCGCGCTTGTGCCTGTTGAAAACGAAAAAGCCGAAAAGCCGAAAAAGGAAAAGAAAGCCAAGAAAAACAAAGAACCAGCAGAGACGAAGCCGGCCGAAGATGAGCCTATAGAAGTCGAGGCCAGCGACGTGACTGAAGCTGAAGTAAAAGAAATCGGACATCAGCAGATCAAAGAAATCGAAAGCAAGGACAAAGACGAAAATACTGGTGAAAACAAAGGCGAAGATAAGGCCGAATGAAAAAGCGGCAGGTCAGTCAATGACTTGCCGTTTTCTTTTACTTTCCAGAAGCGGCCTCGACAAGATTCTCCATCAAGGCCAAACGAGTCAATAGCCCAACTCCCCCGGGAACAGGGGTCTGCAAACGGACTGGAAGAGAAGGAGTTGCGTCGCCATGCAATTTCCCGTCCTCCCCTCGATTTATTCCAACATCCACGACGAAGGCATCTTTCTTCAGAGGGAAGCGTCCATCCAAATAGCCCAGTTTTCCGATGGCCACAACAATCAAGTCCGCATGGCCTAAATAGAAAGCCTTATCTTCGTCGCTTGTTTTGCTGTGCAGCACCGTGACGTTGCAATCCTTTTTGGTGAGCATTTTGGCCATTGGTTTTCCCACGATATTGCTGCGGCCTAGCACAACCGCGTTTTTCCCGCGGAAAGGAAACCGCTCTTCCTCAAGATAACGGATGATGCCCAAAGGAGTGCAAGGAGAAAATGATGACAATGGATGAAAGCCATCCACATCTTTCTTAGGGTTAACGGCCAATTTGACCTTTTCCTCGGAAATGTGTTTAGGCAAAGGAAGCTGAACAATGATCCCGTCGACGGATTCGTCATTATTAAAGTGCTCAATTGTCGAGAGCAGCTCTTCCTCTGAAACATCAGAGGATAGTTTAACCAAATCGACGAGAGCCCCAATCTCCGCGCCATCTTTCATCTTTCCGCGGTCATATGAAGCGGAAGCTGGATCATCATTGGCCAAAATAATCGTCAGATGCGGCGGACGGGTCATCTTATCAATGCGCTTAGCAAGGGCTAGCTTTCTCTCTTTCACGAAGTCACGGATTTCCATAGGAAGAAGAATACACTAAAACAAAATTTAGAGGATAAAGAAAACCCTCCGTTAGGAGGGTGGGGACGCAAACTTAGAAGAGGAGGCGAATCGCTGCTTCGACAGCAGTTGAGGAATCGGATGAATCTGAGCTCGCCGCTTTCGTATTGATTGAGATGAGCAAAGCGATGAAGAGGAAGACGATTGCAAACCCGAAAGTTAGATAAGTTATGACCTTCTCGGAACCGCGTTCCTTGGTTTTTGCAAAGACGTTCAGGCCGCCGCCGGTAATAGCGCCGGAAGCGCCTTCTGATTTGCCGCCTTGAAGCAAGGCAAGAACGATGACGATCAGAGATACAACAACGAAGACGATATCATACCATTGCATAAAGGCCGCTCCTTTCAAACAGGCTAATAAAGGATAGACTTTTATTCGCCCCGTTACAACTAAAAAACAAGTTCATAAAGCGAGGCTATTTTAATCCCTTCAAAATCAGGATAAGTTCCGTAGCGGTCTAACAAAATCCCAGTCGTGCCAGCGTTATTTGCGCATTCCACATCCTGTATTGAGTCACCTATTAAGCAGATAGATTTGGAAGGCGCGAGCCGCATTTGCCTTAGCGCATAAAGGCAAGGCTCAGCGGCGGGCTTAGGAGACGAATAAAGATCAGAACAAGACAAAACATCGAAATAAGTAAGCATATCTTTGCTTTTCAAAACGCGCCGCACATGGGAAGAGACGTTGCTGGAGACAATCCCTAATGGCAGGTTGTGGGAAGAGAGAGTTGCAATCAGTGAAACGGTGTCTGGGAACATCTTGGTGGCTTCGATCGTCTCATCAAGTTCCAGCCCCTCAATGATGGCGGAGAAAAACAAATCGTAATCTTTGACGCCCGTTTGCTCTGCGGCATATTTCAAAGGATGGTGGCTGAACTCTGCGCACTGCTCTTCGCTTATGTTTTCGATTCCGACTTTTTTGAAGGCATGGCGCCATACAGGCAACAAGGATTCGCGGCTATCGAAGAGCGTCCCATCGAAATCGAAAAGATAGGCATCGTATTTCTTCATTTCCTGCCCTCCAAAGAGGCGCGTGCTTCGAAAAGGATATCCCTAAGTTCGGCGGCTTTCTCAAAATCATATGCTTTTGCGGCCTTTTTCATCTCTTTCTCAATCTCGGAAATATGCTTCTGGAGCTCTGTTTGAGACATTTTTGCGGAGTTTTTGACAAAGTTTTCCGTTTCAGTCTCGCTGTTGTGCAGGGGTGGAGTGATTGGTTTAATGATGGTCGTAGGAACAATGCCGTTCTCTTCGTTATAGGCTTGTTGGATTGAACGTCTGCGGTTGGTCTCTTCGATGGCCTCTTTCATCGAATCGCTATAGCAATCCGCGTACATGATAACTTCGCCACGCGCGTTCCTTGCCGCCCTTCCGATAATCTGGATGAGCGAGCGGGTGGAACGGAGAAACCCTTCTTTGTCGGCGTCAAGGATAGCGATAAGAGAAACCTCAGGGATATCCAAGCCTTCGCGAAGCAGGTTGATGCCCACCAAGACATCGTATTTGCCTTTACGGAGCTGATAGATGATCTCCGTCCGTTCAAGTGTTTTGGTCTCATTGTGAAGATAGGTGACTTTGATGCCTCTCTCCTTAAGATAAGAAGTGAGATCCTCAGCCATTTTGATGGTCAAAGTGACGATCATAACCCTTTCCTGTTTTTTGATTCTCTCATTGACCTCGAACATCAAATCCTCGATCTGCCCCATGCTTGGCCGGACCGAAATCACGGGGTCAAGCAATCCCGTAGGACGGATGATCTGCTCCACAACCTCATTGTTTGCCTTCGCCATCTCATAATCTCCCGGGGTTGCCGAAGTGCAGATCACCGCTGAGGGCATAAGCGATTCAAACTCTGAGAAATTGAGAGGGCGATTATCGAGAGCGCTTGGCAAACGGAAGCCATATTCGACAAGGGTTTCCTTGCGGGAATGATCGCCGTTGTACATGCCTCTGATTTGAGGGAAAGTGACGTGGCTTTCATCGACAAGGAGGAGGAAGTCCTTAGGCATATAGTCCAGCAAAGTGAAGGGCCGCTCGCCCTCTTTCCTGCCGTCGATGTGCCGGGAATAGTTCTCGATGCCGGGGCAGCGGCCGAGCTCGCGCATGCTGTCGATGTCTTGTTTCGTCCTCATCTCAAGGCGTTCAGCTTCTAGCAATTTGCCTTCGGCCCTGAAATAAGCGAGCCTCTCTTCAAGTTCTTTTTGAATGCTTTCGCAGGCGGCTTCTATGCGTTTTTTCGTTGAAGCGTGATCGTAAGCAGGGAAAATCGGATAGGTTGCATAAGTCTTCAAAACTTCCCCGGTCACCACATCAACTTGAGAAATAGAATCCACGGTGTCGCCAAAGCAATCGATGCGGATGTAGTAATCGTGGGTTGCCGGAGCGATGTCGATGATATCTCCTCTTACGCGGAAAGTGCCTGGCTTCAGCTCGAGATTGTTGCGGGTATACTGAGCCTCAGTAAGCTGATGGTATAAAGCATTCCTATCAAGTTCTTCGCCTTGGCGTATTTCGAATATGAGGCCTTTGTATTCATTCGGATCGGAAAGACCGTAAATAGCGGCCACGGAAGCGACGACGATGGTGTCGCTTCGCGACAAAACGGAGTTCATAGCCGAGGTGCGCATCATATCGATTTCTTCGTTCATGACAGCATTTTTGTCGATATGCGTGTCGGTTTTTGGAATATAGGCCTCAGGTTGGTAAAAATCGAAATTGGAAATGAAATATTCCACGCGGTTATTGGGAAAAAGCTCTTTGAATTCAGCGTAAAGCTGGCTCGCCAGGGTTTTATTGTGGACCATGACGAGGGTGGGGCGGTTGAGTGCCGCGATTATATTGGCGTCGGTGAATGTCTTGCCTGTCCCCGTGGCACCTAAAACCACTTGGACCTGCTTGCCTTCTTTGACGCCTTCCAAAAGTTTGGCGATGGCCTGTGGCTGATCGCCGGTAGGGACATATGGAGCCTTCAGTTCAAAAGGACGAGAAACGTATCCTTGAACCTTACTCATCCTTTTTTCCCTTCTTCGAAGTGACAAGGGGGACGAAGCCCTCACCGTTTATCATTGAAGCTTGGGTGAATGAAACAAAGGCGCGAGGATCGGTTGAGGCGATGAAGGAGCGGAAAGAATTAAGCTCTTTCTTGTTGAAAGCCACGCGGAGCATTTTGCGAGGCTGCCCAGTGTAGCCGCCAGTGACGTTGATGACAGTTGAAGCATGCTCCATCTTCCCATGCACGTAAGACATGATCTCGTCTGTTTTGTCCGAGATTATGTCGGCGATGACGTATTGGTTGGAGTTGACGTAGACATATTGGACGACAAGAGCGCAGACCAAAGCGGACAAAATGCCGATAAGCCCATTCGCGATGTCCTTCAGGCAAATCATGCCGACGACGACGATGGCGGCATCAATCAAGAAAGTGGAAAGACCCTCTTTGACGGGCGTGTGCTTAGCGGAAATGGCGGCGAGGACATCGAAGCCGCCAGTTGATCCGCCGCCAAGGAAAGTAACGGCGACGCCAGCCCCTGAGAATGCGCCTCCGAAAATGCCGGCGATGAGGGTGTAGACGATCTGCATGTCGCCAGCTCCATCGGGCTTGATTGCGTTTGAGATGAAATCAAGAGCGTGCGTTCGCATGAGAATCGTGAGGAAAGCGGGGTAGAGAAGGGTTGCGTAAATTGTGCGCAAGGTGAATTTCTTGCCCAGGAAAATGAAACTGACAACCAGCAAAATGACTTGGATAATCCAAGCGACAATATCTTGGATCGGCGTGCCAAAGACCGGCTCCAGATAATGGTTGACGATGACGGAAACGCCGCTCACTCCGCCGGTGACAAGATCCAAAGGCAGCAAAAAAGCGACGGTGCCGGCAGCTAAAACAAAACACCCAAAAGTAATAAGGGAAATATTAATAATGGTTTTTTTGAGTTCGGCTTTATTCAAGGGCTTTTTGAGCATCGACGTTCTTGGCCTCCATCTCCAAATAAGCATTGATGAATAAATCGATATCGCCATCCATCACGGCCTGAACGTTGCCCGTTTCGGCATCGGTGCGGTGGTCCTTCACCATTTGGTAGGGCTGGAAAACGTAGGAACGGATCTGCGAGCCCCATTCGATGGCTTTTTGAACGCCGATGATGGACTTCATCTTCGCCTCGCGTTCCTCGACTTTCCTTTGCATCAGCTTATCGCGAAGCATCGCCATGCAGTTCGCCTTATTCTTGGGCTGATCGCGCTCGGCCTCGCTTGAGACGACGATGCCGGTTGGAATATGAGTGATGCGGACGGCGGAGGAAACTTTGTTAACATTTTGCCCTCCGGCTCCGCCTGAGCGGAAAATGTCGATGCGGAGGTCCTTTGGGTCGATAACGACATCGGCGACAGGGCCGAATTCAGGAACAACGTTGACGGAAGAAAAGGAAGTATGTCTCCGCGCGTTTGCATCAAAAGGCGAGATGCGGACCAAGCGGTGAACGCCTTTTTCCCCTTTCAGCATCCCATAAGCATTGTGACCAGTGATTTTAATAGTGACGGATTTGATGCCGGCTTCGTCGCCGTCTTCCAGGGACAAAACCTGGCATTTGAAATTGTGGCGTTCGGCCCAGCGGCCATACATCCTTAGCAGCATCGACGACCAATCCTGCGCTTCGGTTCCTCCGGCGCCAGGATGGATGTCGAGAGTGCAATTCAAGGCATCATACTCACCAGAGAAAAGCAGCACGGCGCGGAGTTCCTTCGCGGACTGCTCAAGATCGTTCTCCATCGATTCGATGAGCTCGAGCATCTCCGTGTCTTTTTCGTCGCACGAAGAAATAAGCTCGTTGATGTCGTTGATGTCAGAGAGGCCTTTGTCATATCCATTGACCTTCTCTTTTATGTCGGCGAGGCGGTTGACGATTTGCATTGCGGAATTCTGGTCGTTCCAAAAATCCTCCGCGTTTTGCTTAGCCTCAAGTTCGGCGATTTCTTTTCTCAGACTGACGAGGTCAAAGAGAATCACCGAGATGCGAGACTACTTTGCCCAAATCTTGGGCTTTTTGTTTTAACTCGACTAACTCTTTCATGTTTATTCCTTTGTGTTTTGCGGTTATTTCGCTTCTTCTGCTGGCTTTTCAGAGGTTTCTTCGGAAGGCTTCTCTTCCGGGGTGTACTCAGGCTGCTCAACCTCGAGTTTGGACTCTTCTTTCTTTTCTTCGGCCTTGGCTTCAATCGGCTCAGGGCTCTGAGCTGGAGCCTCCTCTTTCTTCACGAGGCGAACATTCATGAAGTTGTAGACGCAGTCGACCGCGATGTTGGAGTTCATCTCGCGGAAGAGCGCGTAGCCTTCGTTGACGTAATCCTGAAGGGGGTTGGTCTGAGCGTATGACCGCAGGCCGATCCCTTCGCGGAGATGAGACATCGTGTCGATGTGCTTTGTCCAGTTGCGGTCAATGACCGAAAGGGAGATAGAGCGTTCAACGCGGTCGGCTTGGTCGGCGGGCCAGGTCTCACGTTTCTTGAGGTAGAAGGAGTAGAGGTATTCGCCAAGGTCCTCGCCGCCTTCCTCAACGGAAGCCTCATCATAAGCCTTCGCGGGGAATTCGCCCGCAGGGACGAACGCCGGTTCGACGAGTTTTTTGAGGGCCTCGCCTGAGATCAGGCCTTCGTCCCTGCCTGGAACGGTGGCTTTCTTGGCGAGGAATTTGCCGGTGTCGGCGAAGAAGGAGTGAACAAGCTCATTGATATCGCCGGCGAGCATGATGCGGTCGCGCCTGTCGTAGATGATCTGACGTTGCTTGGCCAAGACGTCATCGTAATCAAGCAGGTTCTTACGAGTGTCGAAGTTGCGGCCTTCGATTTGCTTTTGGGCGTTCGTGACGACGCTTTGAAGCATCCTGTTCTCAAGATGATCGTCTCCAAGCTGCGTCTGGAAAGTCTGACGGATGTTGTCATTGACGAAGCGGCGCATGAGCTCGTCGTCGAAGGAGACGTAGAAGCGGGAATAGCCAGGATCGCCCTGACGTCCGGAACGACCACGGAGCTGGTTGTCGATACGCCTGGATTCATGCCTTTCGGTCCCAAAGACGCAAAGGCCGCCGAGCTTTTTGATATCGTCGGTCAGTTTAATATCGGTACCACGGCCAGCCATATTGGTGGCAAGGGTAACGGCTCCTCTTTCGCCGGCGTGAGAGATGATCTCAGCCTCGCGGGCTTGGTTCTTCGCATTGAGCACTTCGTGGGGGATGCCGGCTTCTGTCAGCAATTTTGAGATTTCCTCGTTGCTTTCAACGGAGACGGTGCCGATGAGGATCGGCTGACCGGTCTCATGGCGGCGTTTAACCTCTTCAATCAGGCCTTTGAGTTTGGCTTGGTGGGTCCCATAGATGACGTCGTCTGCGTCAACGCGCTGAATCGGCCGGTTGGTCGGAATGCAGATGACCTTCATGTTATAGATCTTTTCGAATTCTTCTTCTTCGGTCTTCGCCGTGCCTGTCATGCCGGATAGTTTCTTGTAGAGGCGGAAGAAGTTCTGATAGGTGATCGTCGCCAAAACGATGGTCTCTTGCTTGATTTCCACGCCCTCTTTTGCCTGGATGGCTTGTTGCAAACCATCATTGTATTCGCGGCCTTTCATAATACGGCCGGTAAATTGGTCAATAAGCTGGATCTGCCTGTCTTTGTCGACCATGTACTCGACGTCCCTGCCCATGATGTAATTCGCTTTGAGGGCTTGATGGATGCGGTGGACGAGGTCTTGGTTCTCGGGGTCGTAGAGATTGCGGATGCCGAACATCCTTTCGGCTTTGTTATTTCCTTCGTCGGTGAGGGAGCAAGTCTTGGTTTTGATGTCGATGGTGAAATCTTTCTCTTTGCGGAGGGTTTTGACGAAGCGATCGGCGACCATGTATTGACTAGCGGAGGATTTCTGCCCGCCGGAGATGATGAGCGGTGTCCTTGATTCGTCGATCAAAACCGAGTCGGCTTCGTCAACGACGCAGAATTTCAATCCACGGAGAACGCGGTTATCAAGCGACTGAGTCATGTTGTCGCGGAGATAATCGAAACCAAGTTCAGAGTTGGTGGTGTAGGTAATATCACAGAGATATGCGGCTTTTTTCTCAGCCGGGCCTTTTGAAGCGAGGTTGACTCCGACCGTCAAGCCAAGGAAACGATAAACTTCGCCCATCCAATTGGCGTCACGCTCGGCGAGGTATTCGTTGACGGTGATGACGTGGACGCCTTCGCCGGTCAGAGCATTAAGGTAGACGGCCATCGTCGCGGTCAACGTTTTGCCTTCGCCCGTCTTCATCTCGGCGATGTTGCCGTCATTAAGAACAAGAGCGCCGACGATCTGCACTTTGAAGGGGAACTGATGAAGAGCGCGCCTAGCGCCTTCGCGGCACACGGCGAACGCTTCGAATTTGATGTCCTCAAGTGTTTTGGTTTTATTCCTCAACACCTCTTGGAACTCTTTGGTTTTGGCACGCAACTCATCGTCGCTAAGTGCCTTCATCTGGTCCTCGTAGCTCATGACTCTGTCGGCTTGCTTGCCATAACGGTTCAGTTCGCGTTTCTCGAGGTGGAAGATTGATTCAATGAAATTAGCCACAAAAAACTCCTACGCACAAAGCCCGGTAATCATACCATTTCAAGAAATGGTAAGCAACGCGCCAAAAAGGCTCATTTCAAGAGGGTTTTTGCCATTGTTAGAAAGGCTAATTTTCGGGGTTTGCGGGCCTTTAAAAGTTTCAGGCATCCTCGGGCTGTCGAGCCGGTTGTAAAAACGTCATCAACGAGCAGTATTTTCTTGTCGGACAGGGATGGCGGGCCGCGGTAGATGAGGTATTTCCCGACCTTCTTTCTCTCTTCGGCCGAAAGGTCGCTTTGCTTTGCGTCAACCGTCTTTTCGAGGCAATCGAGAATAGGCATTTTGAGGCATTCGCACATCGCTTTGACTTGGTTGAATCCCCTTTTCTCGTTGTGGGAGCGGGAGGATGGGGCCGGGACGATGTGATAGCCACGAAATCTGGCTTGCAAAATATACTTTGGGTAAGCGAAAAAGGCGTCTTTCAACTCGTAATCCCCGCAGCCTTTGAACTGATAAAGCATCGAGCGAATCGTCTCGTTGTAAAAATAAAGCGCCAGGCAAGGGATTTTGTCTTCTTTCCAACCAAACCATTCCGGTTTCATTTCCCGGTAGCAATGGGGGCAAAGAGAGGCTTCGCCCAAAACGGTTGAAAGGAAAGAATCCTGAGCGATTGGCTTGAAGCAAACCTTACAAAAAGGTGTTGCAGTAGCGGATTTCCTCAACTGCTCTTTCCATTGCTTTGCTCGGTTTGTCAGCCACGAAGAAAACGTCTCCTTTTGGCGCATCTGCTTTCCTCCCTGCCCTGCCGGCTATTTGTATGAGGCTCGCCGCATCGTAAATCGAAGAATCCGCCCCATAGACGATCACTTGAAGGTCTTTGACCGTGATGCCTCTTTCCAAAACGGCGGTCGTGATCAGGTAGCGGAATTTCCCTTTTTTGAAATCGGATATGACTTTTGCGCGGTCTGGCTTTTTCGAAGATACGTAGTTCCCCCCGGGGGCGAATAAGCGAACAAGCGAAAAGAGAATTTCACTGTCTCCGATGGTTGGTACAAAAACGAAACATTGCTTATTTTGCTTACGATAATCACGCAGTTTTTTAATCAAAAATGCCACTTTTGCGGGGTTATGGACGATTTTTATTACCGGAACCGGGATGGGGTGGCCATGGAATCTCGTATGGAGAGTTAGCATCTCATGCCCCGGGCTTTTGAAAACTTTCACCACCTCTTTGGAAGGAGTCGCCGACATCATCATGCAGTGCCCGCGAAGCGAACGTTTGAACATAGCCATGAGGGTGTCGCTGCCTTTGAAAGGGAAAGCGTCTATCTCATCCATCACCAACAAATCAAAATACTTCTCATAGCGAAAAAGCTGATGGGTTGTAAGGATGACGCAGTCACCTTCAAGCACGCCGGTGTGCCCACCATACACGGCCACAATCGAATTCTTGGGGAAAGCGGATTTCAAGCGTGCATAAAGTTCAATGACCACGTCCCTTCTAGGCAAAGCGAAGCCGACGTTGAGACCTCTTTCCATCGCATATTGGATAATCGGGTAGCTAATTTCCGTTTTGCCAGAGCCACAAACAGCATAAATCAAAGTGTCGATGCCGCGTTTGAAATTCTCAACTGCCTTTTGAGCCAATCTCGCCTGTTCCTCGGACAGAGAATAGCCAAGGCAAAGAGGCGAGTCCTTAGGCCGAGGCAAAACCTGGCGTGCTGCCTTTCCTTGAAAGGTTATGCATTTCCGGCAATAAGGAACGCCGTTGCGATCTCCAATGTACTTGGGGTCGCTATTCCCACATATGGAACAAACAAAAGCAGTGCCCACACCATTAAATAAAGGCCAATGGGCGAATTGGAGGTTTTACTTTTCCAAAGCGACGATCTCGTCAACTCTGCGATGATGTTTTTCTAAAGGCGAGAAAGTGGCGGATAGGAAGATGTCAATACGGCGCAGCACATCCTCTTTACTCATGTATTTGGCGCCGAAACTAATGACATTAGCATTATTGTGCTCACGCAGTTTGGCGGCGCAGTCGTCGTCATACCCCACGCCGCAGCGGATGCCTTTTATTTTGTTGGCGACGATGCAGACGCCTTCGCCGGAAGTGCAGCAAACAATCCCAAATTCAGCGCGACCCGTCGCGACATCGGCAGCGGCTTTTGAGGCAAAAAGAGGATAGTCACAGGAATTTTTGGAATACGTGCCTTCGTCCAAAACATTGAACCCCTTCCCTTGAAGATAAACCCGAATATCGTTCTTTAAATCAAAGGCTCCATGGTCAGAAGCCAGGGATACACTCATCGAGCCGTTCTCATAAACGTCCTTGATTTCATCAAAAGGAACGGGCCCTTGGCGGATCAAAGAGATTCCAAGAATAGGGTCCATTTTCACAATGGTCGAGGCCAGCTTGGATTCGCATTTGCCTTTGACGATGGCGCCAACCTCATCCTTGAAGACGGAATAAGTTTCTTCGAAAGTGGTGGATGTTGGCTCGCCAGAACGGTTGGCGGAAGGAACGAGCAAGGGCGTGCCGACTTTCTCAATCAAATCGAGAACCTCGGGGGAATTGGGAACGCGAATTCCAATAAAAGGGGTTCCCAAAGTAATCCAAGTTGGCAGATTTGCCCTTGCGGGAAGCAGAACTGTGACCTCGCCAGGGAGGAAGCGTTTCATCACAGCGATGGAGCGAACATCGACTTCGCAATATCTAACCGCCTCGCCAATCGACGAGCACATCAAAGTGAATGGCTTGTCGGCGGGGCGGCGTTTGATGGCAACGAGTTTGTTGAACGCCTCTTCTGAAGAGGAAATCGCCCCCATGCCATAGACGGTCTCAGTCGGAAAGCAGACCACCTCGCCTTTTTTCAGCAATTCAGCCGCCTCTTCGACGTTTTTCCAATAAAGAACTTTTCCCATAAAGCCTCCTTAGCGCAAATGGACAAACAAGAAACGGATCAAACCGTTCAAATCTTTCTCGAAGGTATACTCGAAATCAGTCAGGTATTTTTCCATCAAAGAGATTAAATATTCCTCAAGATCGTAACCAATCTCAAAGAAGAGCATCATCTCGCCTTTTTTTGTTTTGCTGACGTCACGGAAAATCTTTTCGTAGACAGAGTCGTTTTTATCAAGCCAAAGCGCCGAGCCGGGCTCAAAGTCTTTCACGGAATCCTGGACTTCGTCTTTGTTCACGATATAAGGGGGGTTGGAGACAATAATGTCCAGCTTCATGTTTTCCTTGATATAGGGTTCAAGGGAATCGCCTTCATAGAAATGAATCGGGAGGTTATATTTCTGCGCGTTTCCTTTAGCGACATCTAGAGCATCCCTAGAAATGTCCGAGCCATAGCACAGCCAATTGGGAAAAAGGGATTTCAATGCGATGGCAATCGCCCCCGACCCAGTCCCGATATCCGCGCACACCAAAAAATTGCGCGGGTCAAACCAGTTCGTGATGCTTTCCGAAATCTTAGCCACCAACTCCTGAGTTTCCATCCTGGGAATCAGAACGCGGTGGTCAACATGAAGCTTGAATTGCAAAAAAGAGGCCGTTTCTGCAATGTATTCAACTGGTTCCCCCTGCAAAAGCCGCTTAAATTGGTTTTCAAATAAAGCGAGGTTTTTCATCTCTGAATCGCGATAAAACAACGTGTCGATAGGCTCTTTGAAGCCATTATCGAGCGCGATCAAAATGCGAATGTCGTTAGAAAGCACGCCGGCCCGCTTGCCTTCGTTAAGGGCTTTGTTGTAAACCTCGTAGATCTTAGGCATTCTGTTCACGCCTTCCTTCTTCAATCATCTTTTGTTCTTGGTCATAGTGAATTAAGGCGTCTATGACCGGGTCAAGTTCACCCTCCATCACGCGGTCCAGCTGATTGATGGTAAAACCGATTCGGTGGTCGGTAACCCTGTTTTGAGGATAATTGTATGTGCGTATCTTTTCGGAGCGTTCGCCGGTGCCAACCTTAAGTTTTCTCTCTTGTGCACGTTTGGAGTCCTCTTGCTCCTGGAAGTAGGCGGCAACTTTAGCCCGAATCATCTGCATGGCAATTTCCTTGTTCTGCAGTTGGGCTTTCTCAGTTTGACAAGCCACGACCAAACCTGTCGGGAGGTGAGTGATGCGGACCGCCGATTCGGTCTTATTGACGTTTTGTCCTCCGGCGCCTTGCGAATGATAAGTATCGATTTTGAGATCGGCCGGATTGATATGAACGTCAAGTTCCTCGGCTTCAGGCATCACCAGAACCGTGGCGGTGGAAGTATGGATTCTGCCTTGCGATTCTGTCTTTGGGACGCGCTGAACGCGGTGGGCACCGCTTTCAAATTTAAGCTTAGAGTAAACAGAGTCGCCTTTGATCATGAAAGAGACGCTAGAGTAGCCCCCCGCCGAACCAAGGGAGGCATCCAAAAGTTTAAGGGTCCATCCCTGACTTTCGGCATATTTGGCATACATGTGGAGAAGATCTCCCGCGAATAAATTGGCTTCATCCCCTCCAACGGCACCGCGGATTTCGACGATGATGTTTTTATCGTCATTAGGATCCTTGGGAACCAAAAGCAGTTGCAACGAATCCTCGATTTGCTTCATCGCCTCCAAAGCGCTTTTTCTCTCTTCTTTGGCGAGCTCAATCATCTCTTCGTCGCCGCTTTCTTCGATGGTGAAGCTGTCTTTGTAGTTTTCCTCGTTCTTCAAAAAGACCTTGTATTGGGCCACAATCGGTTCCAAAGAAGCCCTCTCCTTCGTCAATTTCGTCAGTTTTGAGAGATCCTCGGCCACTTTTTCATCGGCTAATTCTTCTTCGATTTGCCTGAATCTTGCTTGGGTAACCTCAAGCCTTTTACGCATGCTTTCTTCCATAAACGGCGGAAATTATAGCATGGGCCAGAAGCCTCTCCTAATCTTTGATTAGACCTAGGAAGAAGAAAGAGGGGAAGGTATAATTTCGTTTGCCATGGCCTATACAGCTTTATACAACAAATACCGTCCGCAGAGTTTCGAAGAAGTCGCCGGTCAGCAAGTTATTGTCCGAACGCTAAAAAACGCGATCGCCAACGACAAAATCGCCCATGCCTATCTTTTTTGCGGCCCTCGTGGGACTGGAAAAACCACCATGGCACGCCTTTTTGCCAAAGCCCTCAACTGCTCGGAAGGGCTCGGGCGCCAATGCAACCACTGTCAAAACTGCGAAGCGCTGAACAACGGCTCCCACCCAGACGTCGTTGAAATCGACGCGGCCAGCAACAATGGCGTCGACCAAGTTCGGGAACTCATTGAAAGGGTCAATTACGCCCCTATCCGCGGACGCTACAAAATCTACATAATCGACGAAGTCCACATGATGTCCCAAGGGGCCTTCAATGCTTTGTTGAAAACACTGGAAGAGCCACCCGAGCACGTTATTTTCATCTTGGCGACAACCGAGCCTCATAAAGTGCTTCCGACCATCCTTTCTCGCTGCCAAAGATATGACTTCGGAAAAATCGAGCCGAAAGACATGAAAGCCAAGCTCCAAGAAGTGCTTGGCAAGGAGAATGTCAGTTATGACGAGGGGGCGTTAAACGCCATCATCGATTTGTCTGACGGCGGCATGAGAGACGCCCTTTCGATTCTCGATCAGGTTTTGGCTTTCGCTGGAACAACACTCGAGGAGAATGATGTCCTCTCTGTTTTCGGCCTAGCCTCCACAAAAGAGAAAGTCGATTACCTCGCTTCCGTTTGCCAAGGAGACGTCGTCAAGACGCTTGCAAAGCTCAACGACTTCCTGACAGGAGGGATAGACATCAAGCGTCTGATCGCCTCTTTGTTGGAAGTTCTTAAAGATGTCCTTATCTACAAGAGAACGAAAAGAGCGGACCTCTGCACATCACTAAAAGAAGAAGCGGCGAAATCATTAGCTGATTTGGTGTCGTTTAATAATGCCAACAAGATGATTGATTTGCTCCTGAAAACACAAATCGATTCAAAGGCCGTCTCAAATGTCCGTTCCCTATTCGAACTTACATCTTTGGAGATGTGCTCAATCTCTTCGGAGCCTATTATCGACGAAAAGCCGATCGAAAAGCCCGCAAAAGCCGAATATGTTCCCTCAAACGAACCGACAACTCAGCCAACAAAAAGCGAAATCCATAAAGCTCAGGATCCCATATCAAAACAAACGGAAGAGCCAGCAGAAAACCAAATCTACACAGGTAACGTACCTCCAGATTTCCTTTTCGAAGGGAGCGAGGAAACAAAACCGCAGCCGGCAGTAGAGACGCCTGAACCAAAATCAGCTATTTCTCAAATGCCGAAAAGAGAAAGCGAAGTGAAGACTCTGGCCGCGCAGACAGCCGGAAAGAGTCTGGTCGGGGAAGGGGAGACAATCGTCTTGCCTGATGAGACAATGATCCAAATCATGGTGTTGGGCAGCAAATACAAAGCCGAGCGGCAAGGCTTGGTGAAAAAATGGTCGGAGTTCGAGCAAATGAAACTCGATCCAAAACTTGGGGATGCGGCCACGCTGCTTGCCCAAGCAAGACCGTTCTGCCTTTGCCAAGACGCCTTGCTCATAAATTTCAACTTCACACGCCTAAAAGAGCACGCCAACCTTAAGCCAAATCAAAAAGTTTTGGAAAGCATAGTCGAAACTTTGCTAGGGAGAAAGGTCTTTATCTACGGCCTCGATCGCAGCGACTCCAACCGTGTCCAACAAACTTACTACAACCTTGCTCAGCTCAGCAAGTTGCCACGCGCCGACGAAATTGAGCTCAAATTACCACGTTAGGAATTAAGGAGATAACCTATGAATCAAATGCAGCAAATGCTCATGCAAGCCCAAAAAATGCAGAGGGAGCTTCAAAAAGCGCACGCCGAACTTGAAACCAAAGAGTTCGCCGTCGAGAAAAGCGGCATGGTCAAAGCCATTGTGATGGGCAATCGTTCCATCAAGTCACTTGAAATTGACAAGGATGCGCTCGATCCGGACAACAAGGAAATGCTTGAGGAAGCCATTGTCCTCGCGCTCAATGACGCCTACGCTCAGATTGACAAGGCCAACGAAGCAATAGAAGAAAAAGTCACCGGGCAAAGAGGCCTTTTCTAATCATGACCGAATTGCCTTCGTTCCTCTCGCTGGTGGAATCTTTTTTGAGATTGCCAGGGGTGGGGAGGAAAAGCGCTGAGCGCATGGCCTATTCCATTTTGGAAATGAAGGAAGAGGATGCTTTTGATTTCGCCAAAGCGATTCAGGATGTCAAAAGCAAAATCCACAAATGCCCAAACTGCGGTCTCTACGCTGAAAAAGAACTATGCGACGTTTGCGCCGACCAAACCCGCGATTGCTCTACTTGCATTGTGCTCAGTTATCCAAAAGACGTTTTAGCGTTCGAGAAGCTGAACGATTTCCATGGCATCTACCATGTCTTGGGCGGGGTCATCGCCCCATCAAAAGGTGTTGGCCCAGAGGATTTGGACATTGACCACTTGATTTCGCGCATCGACACAGAAGGGATAAAGGAGATCGTCATTGCCACAAGCCCGACTTTGGAGGGGGAAACAACAGCTTTGTTCATCGCCAAATTGCTTCAAGGCAAAGATGTCGCCATCACGCGCCTTGCCTATGGGCTCCCGATGGGTGCTTCGCTAGATTACGCAGATAGCCTGACATTGACGAGGGCTTTGCAGGGAAGGACAAAAATATGAGTATTTTCGTGACATTCGAAGGTGGGGAAGGCTCAGGAAAATCCACCGTCTTGAAAAAAGTTGATGAGCTTTTGAAAGCGGAAGGCTATCAAACCGTCGTCTCCCGTGAGCCTGGCGGCACGACGATTTCTGAGGAAATACGAAATGTTATCCTCGACAGGAAAAATACGAATATGGACCCTCGAACAGAGGCACTGCTTTACGCCGCAAGCAGAAGGCAGCATCTCGTAGAAAAGATCTGGCCCGCGCTCAAAGAAGGAAAAATCGTCCTGTGCGACCGTTTTCTCGATTCCTCTTTGGCTTACCAAGGAGGAGCTAGGGGACTAGGCGTGGACGAAATCCTCAAAGTGAATGAATATGCAACCGAAGGTGAGATGCCAGACCTGACAATCCTCTTCGACATCGAACCAAAAAAAGGCCTGGAAAGAATTGCGGCCAATCAAGGCAGAGAGGTAAATCGCCTTGATTTGGAGAAAATCTCCTTCCATGAAGGTGTGCGAGCAACCTTTCAATCTCTCGCCAAGCGTTTTCCTGATCGCTACATCGTCATCAATGCTTCCCAGGCTTTAGAAGATGTCGTCAAGGACGCTTACAAAGCAATAAAAGAAAGACTATGAACGTTCAATCCTACCTAAAAGAGAAGCAAAGTGTTTTGTATGAGACTTTTTCGAAATCGCTGCTCAGCAAAAAACTTTCGCACGCTTACCTTTTGGTAGGGGAAAAAGGAACGCCGTTGCTCCAAACAGGACAATATTTGGCTAAGTCAATTCTTTGCGATGCGCCCAATCCTCTCGCCGACGAGTCCTGTGAAACCTGCCGGCGCATAGAAAACGGCGACTACCCAGACTTCCGTTTCTACGATGGCTCAGAAGGGACCATTAAAAAAGATGAGGTGCAGGACCTCATCCATTATTTCGAGCAAACGCCCTTGGAGAAAAAAGGGGTGATGGTCTATCTAATTCACTGTGTCGAAAGCATGACCGTTGAAGCGGTTAACAGTCTTCTCAAGTTTTTGGAGGAGCCCAATCCGGCCGCCTACGCAATTTTGACCACCGAGAATGAATCAAAGGTTCTGCCGACAATAATCTCCCGCTGTCAGACTCTCCATTTGCGTCTTCTGCCGAGGGAAGAAGTCATAAAATCCTCGCAAAACTTACAAATATCTCCGCAAGACCTCGATATTTTGTCTTTTTTCTGCAATGATCCAACGTTGATTGAAGAGGAGTCAAAATCCAAAAACTATCTAGCTGCCAAAGGGGCATTTGACGCTTTGGTGCCGGCTTTGGCAAGCGATATCGCCGAGGCAAGATTCATCGCGGAAACAGAAGTGATACCTGCCTTGAAGGAAAGATCCTCGCTGCGTTACTTCATCGAAATGGTTGGCCTTTTCCTTCAAGATGCCTGTTTAGCCAAAGCTAATGCATCAATAAAAATGCCTTCTTATGCTAAAATGAGCCAAGCGTTCGCCACAAAAAGAAAAAACCCGAACGCCGACCTTCTCTTCGTAATGAAGCTACGACAAGAAACGGAAACCAATATAAACGGAGGCCTGCTGATCCTCCATATGCTTTATCAGCTAGGCAAGGAGTGAGTCTATGAGTGAAATCCAATATCCATATTTCGTGGGCATCAAATTCAAAAATTCAGAAAAATCTTATTTTTTCTCGACCGACATAGCTGATTTGAAGTGCGGTGATCTCGTCGTAGTTGAAACTCCAAGCGGCTACGAAATGGCTGCGCTTTCGACTAACTTGATGCCAAGAGAGCTTTACAACTCAGATCTAGAATTGAAGCCGATCCTCCGAAAGCCGACCAAGCAAGATATGGAGGATTACACTTACAACATTGAGCAGGACCGCAAGGCACTTGAAATCACTCAGCGTGAGGCTGACAAACTCGGCCTGCCAATGAATCTATTAGACGCCGATTACAGTCTTGATGGTTCAAGAATCACCATAACTTATACTTCCACGGAACATCGCGTCGATTTCCGCGAACTCCTCAAAATACTGCCTTCGATTTTGCACGCACGCATCGAGTTCCACCAACTCTCCCCGCGCGAAAGGGCAAGAACGATTGGCGGCATCGGCATCTGCGGGCTTCCTTTGTGCTGTTCCACCTTCTTGGTTTGGGCGCAGACAATCGGGATTGCGCTGGCAAAGAATCAAATGCTTTCTTTGAACACGCAGAAGCTCTCTGGACCATGCGGCAAGCTTTTCTGCTGCTTGGCTTACGAAAACGATACTTACGACATAGAGAAAAAAGACTTCCCTCGCCCCGGCACGATTGTGCGTTTGGACGAAGGCGAATATCACGTCGACAGCTTCAACATCATTTCCAGGACTGTTCGTCTTGCCAACGCTAAGCGCGACAACTTCAAGAGTTTCTCTCTTGAGGACGTCAAAGCCATGATGAATGGAACGTACAAAAAGAAAGAGGAAAAGCCGAAGGAAGAAACGCTACCCGATTTCGATATCCCCTCCATTCAAGTGCAAAAGAATGATGAAGGGAAAGGCCTCGACCAAAGAAACGATAGGCAAAAGCAAAAGCACCACGGCAGAAACAACAATCAGAATAGAAACAACCAAGGTCAGAACAAAAAAGGCCAAAACGACGGCAAGCAGCAAAATAACGGCAATAATCAGCCGCACCATTACCACTCCCATCACGGGGGATATCATTCTTCCCGCCGCAATGGGCAGGGATACAAGCAAAAATGAATCCAAGAGAATTGAACTTTGAAGGCCCGTCCCCTCTTCTTTATTTGATTGCCACCCCAATAGGCAACCTAAGCGAGTTTTCGTCTCGGGCAATAGAAGTGCTTTCCCAATGTGATTTCATCGCCGCTGAAGACACAAGGAATTCCGGCCAGTTGATGGCCCATTTCAACATAAGCAAGCCCTTTATCGCCTGCCATGAGCATAACGAAAACGAAGCCTCCGCCAAAATCGTTTCCCTGCTCAAACAAGGAAAGAAAATCTGCTATATGTCGGATGCTGGATATCCCACGGTTTCAGACCCAGGCCAAAAGCTCGTAGCCCATTGTCTTGAAGAAGGGATAAAAGTCTCCGTTGTCAGCGGTCCAAGCGCCGCGATAAACGCCTTGTCGATTTCAGGGCTAGATACATCTCATTTCTATTTCGAAGGATTTTTGCCCGCAAAAGAAAGCGAAAAGTCCGCAGAACTCAAAGATTTAGCCTATAGGAAGGAAACAATTATCTTCTATGAGTCGCCTCATAGAATCGGCAAAACCTTGAATTCAATGAACCAAATCTTGGGTGATCGCAAGGCGGCTATCTGCCGCGAGCTGACCAAAGCCCACGAGGAAGTAATCAGAGGAAGTTTAGGAGAATTTGCCGAATTGAGCGAAGATACGCTACGCGGAGAGATGGTGATAGTAGTTGAGGGTTGCAGAAACCAAAAAGCCGGCGCAAGCGATGACGATATAAAAAATGCCCTTCAAACCAAAATAAGCGAAGGCAAGCGGACGAAGGAAGCCGTTAAGGAAGTCGCCGAGGAACTTTCCGTTCAAAAGAACAAAGTCTACGATTTATCGCTGAAACTAAAGAAGTGAGTGGGGCTTAGGCCCTATCCCTTTTCGCTTTTGCCAAAAACGAATAGATGACGAATCCAAACAAAACAGATGAACCGACCATCGCAAGCGCGACGCCGCCTTTCAAATACGGCGTCTCATAAGAGAAGCGATAAGTGTTATTGCCGGAAGGCGCGTAGAAGCCGACAAGGCCGCCGTCAAGCTTGTACATTGGGCAGTTGTAAACAGATCCGTCCTCTTTCGTGCAAACGCAACTCCAGCCTTTGTCGTATCCGAATTGGGTGACGACGATCCTGCCTTCGGTATAACTTGTGGAGAAGGAATACTCGTTGGCGTTCACCTTTTTCACGTTCTTAAGCGAGTCGTTAACGAGTTCAGCTTGCTTCTCCAAGATTTTTTGCTTCCCCGTGACGTAAATCGTGAGATTTGATTGTTTGAGGGAGATGTTGCTGTTGCCATTAGGCCAAACAAAGCAAAGATGCTTGGCGTGCCCGTTCACATAAATTCCAAAGGTGGAAGAACGGGCGGAGAAATAGCCGTTATTGTAATTGGAATCGGCTTGGTTGGCATTGTAGATTGAGCTATATTCAAAGGTCAGGAGCTGATTCTCAAGCACCGTTCCGTTATCTTGCTTCACATCGCCGAAAACTAAGACTCTCGGAGCGGAGTCGTTCCAATATTTCATTTCGATGTAACAGCCGGTCTCATCGTCGGAAAGATAGCCGCCGTCAGATGAAGAGAAAACGGCGCGCCCACGATCTGGCACCACGGTGGTGTTGGAGACCGAAGTGACATCTTCCCATTGGTAGACGCTCTGATCGAAGAAATAAGCGGCGTCGTTCACGCTGCCGGTAAGTCCTTTTTTGGGGAAGAGCCCATCCCCCTTATCGGTCGTGACCACGTGGCATTGGAGCCCAGATTTGGCGCCAACGCGCAGAGCTTTTAGCCCATACTGCGACAGCACCTCGCCGTCTGAATTAACAGAAGGCGTGGCGATTGTGCTCATTCCCTCAGGAAGAACCGCATCATCCTCGAAAATCGCGCCATTTAGATAGGCGTCTTCGGCTCTGATCAAAGATCTAAAGCCTGCTGCGCCGGTGCTGTTGTTATAAAAAGAGTTGAGGTAATATGAGCCTTCGACGTTCCCTATCCGATAGAGTTTCGACGAGTCTACGGCGTGCCCTAATGTCGCGGCGCAGTCGTCGCCTACTTTATAAACCTTGTAACGTGTCTTGCCCTCTTTTCCGCTCGCAGGCATCGAATAGATTTCGGTTGCCCCAAAAGGAACGTTTGCAGGCATGAAATCGACCCAGTCGGTGTAATCGTTTTTGACGGCATAATAACGATAGCCAAGGGCATTGTCAGTAGCGAAACGCTTATTGCCATAATATCCTGCCCATGAAGGGTTGTATACTTCCGTATCGTTATAGGTAATCAACTTGCTCCCGGGCTTTTTCATGTTGTTGAGAAGCGCGAAGCTCTCAGCGTCGAAATTCATCAAAGAGTGGAAAGTCGCACAGCCATTGAGCCCAAGCACGGTTGTGTAGGACTTAGCTTCGCTGCTGCCGCCGTTGACTTGATCCATTTGAGTGCGCCCAAAGGCAAGGTCATCTGATTTGATGGCGTCGGCGATCTTCAAAGCATTCTCAAAGCCTGTCGTCCCGCCCATGAAACGCGTCTCGTATTTATATATGGAATAATAGTTAGAAGAGGCCGCGTTCCCGGCCACGATAATCTCAACAGAAAGCAAGCCAAGCAAGGCATGTGGCATCCATTTTTTCGCATTGAAAATAGTGAAGATGACGCCTTCTGCCAAAAGATATCCGCACTGAACGTAGATGTACCACATCGCGTTGCCAGCGCCTTTCACGTCTTCTGGGGAGGTATAAGAAGAAGGGAAATAGGTCAATTCATTGGGATTTGGCCAAGAAGAGGTTGTGATCAGCTTCTCGATCAAAACATAAGTCAGCAGGGTCCCAAGAA
This sequence comes from bacterium, assembly GCA_963611815.1. GTDB lineage: Bacteria > Bacillota_I > Bacilli_A > RFN20 > CAG-826 > Alloenteromonas. Next base: position 68,070 of record CAVDSY010000016.1, on the reverse strand, counting down.
GCGAGACGGCGCTGCCGATCAGGCGTACCCATTGAGGTTCCTTTCTCGCCTCGTCGAATGCCCAGCACCCATAAAGAATGATCTCGGGCACGAGCATGATGAACCATCTCCCATATCCATTCCCCGAGAAAGCATAGAAAAAGAAATAGGCGAAATTGGTGAAGAGCAAAAAGAGGCAGATCAAAATGGCGACTATGTGGTTCCATTTATGTTTTTTGACGGAAATGATGATGCCTGTGAAAAACAGGATGATGAAAGGAGAATAGCAGAATATCGAAGCTGTCCACGCGTCATAGCCAGTATGAAGCAAGGGCAAATAAATGTATCCGCCAGTTGGATAGAAGAAAGATACCAATCCCATCAGCTCACGTGTTGGGGCATCTCCAACAGGCTCGAAGATCAATTGGAAAAACGATTTAAGATCGTGGCTCTTAAGCGAGGTGATGACTGCGGAAAGATAGGCCGAGCCAATGGAGACGGAACGCCCGGAAAGAGAGGATTGGCGCAAGGAAGGGAGCAAAGTCCACGCGCTCATCATCAGCCCAACCGCGAAAGAGGCAACGCCCATCAGCATGACCATCACGTTGTCTTTCGCCTTGCGCGTCTTGAAGCTCCAAAAATAACGCCACAATGCATAGCAAACGCCCCAGATGCAAGCGACAACCAAAAAGAAGAACGAGGTGAGACCGAGCAAAAAGAGCCCAGTGATCAAACAATATGGTTTCTTTTCGCGGATGATCTTGTCGATGCCCAAAAGAATGAGAGGGATGTAGACGCAACTGGAAACGGTGGTGGGGAACCCGACCATGAACATCATATAGCCGGAAAAAGCAAGCGCAGTCGCCCCGATTCTAGACGCCGCCTCACTGATGCCGTGATAGCGGAGATAACGCCTCATTATGAGGCCCGAGATCATTAATTTAAGGAATGTTGTGAAAGAGAAGAGAACGGGAATCCAGGCGCGCGGAAAGAAAACGAAAAGGAAATTGAACGGATCGAAAAGGCTGTAAAAAGAGTTCGATCCGATATTGTCCAAGCCAACCCAAATGGTCGTGTCGTACAAAGGGAAATGCCCGGTCGTGAAAAAGACATGCCACTGGTCGTAATAGTCATAAGCAAAAGAGACGAACTGCCAAGTGTAATCCCAGCCAAGCATGCTCGTCCCGGAATTCTCAATAAGCAGATTGAGCGACCAAGCGACGGACAAGAGAAAAAGAAACAGGCCGAAATAAAAAACGCTTTTTATGTCAAAAAGAAAAGGCATGTGCGTTTTCATCCAGGTTTTGCAGGAAAAACGCTTGTTTTTATAATTTGTTATGGAGTGCAGTTTGTTCTCTTCCATGGTCAACGGCCGAATCTGAACGCTTTCCTTCTTTGTTTGCCTTTTTGGATTTTTATCTCCGCCCGGGAATCGCGCACCTCTTTGGCTTTCTTTTCATTAACCTTGTTTTTCATTTCCCTTTGCTGTTCGCGCGTGACGAAGAAAAGGGATTTGAATTCCTTCGGCATCGGGGACTTGATGTCATAATCCTTACCGTTCAAAGGATTGGTAAAGGCAAGTTCATAAGCGTGTAGGCCAAGGCGTTTCAAAGGATCCGTCGGCTCACCATATTTATCATCGCCGATGACATAATGGCCAATGTTGCCAAGCTGAACGCGGATTTGATTCTTTCGCCCGGAATCGATGTTGACGTTCAAAAGAGAATAAGGGCCTTTCGCCTCAATAAGCTTGTAATGGGTGACGGCTAATTTTCCTTTGTTCTTGTTTTTGGTGACGCGAACAAGCTGAAAATTGTCTTGCTCAAGATAATCTTTCAGAGTGTCCTCATTCTTTTCCATTGCCCCTTCGACGATTGCGTAGTACCCACGCTTTTTGACGATTTCTTGCCAATTGTGCTGAAGAGCCTCACGAACTTCCTGGCTTTTTGCGAAAATCAAAACCCCGGAAGTATCTTCGTCTAAGCGATGAACAACGTAGATCCTGGCTTTCTTATCGCGCGAAGCAACATAATCGGAAACCAGGCGATAAGCAGTTTTCCCTTTTTCCCTTTCCGTGGCGACGGAAAGAAGGCCGCTAGGCTTATCCAAAGCCAAGATATCGTTGTCTTCATATAGAATCGGCAGATCTCGGCGTGATTTTTTGGCAATCCTATACTTCGAAACGGTGACGACGTCTTCTTTCGTCAAAGGATAATCGAACTGCGACACCGGTACGCCGCCAACAGCCACCTGATGGTGAGAGAGCAGAGCCTTGACATTCTTTTTTGCGGTATCCGGCATCTTGAAGTAGAGAAACTCCAAAAGAGTGGTGTCCTGATAGACCTTGTAATCCTTGATGGCATTGGGGTTCAAGACGCCCTTCTCGTTCGGGCGATGCTGTTTCTTGTCGTTTTTGTTCATTATTTAGTTCTCTAAATAGTCTTTCATCGAGTCCAGATTCTTTTCGGCGATCCTTCTGCCTTCAAGATAAAGGGCGTAGAGCGCCTTTTCGTCTTTCTCCGTTTGCGAGACAGTCACGGGGAATTCTGGCTGAACGATGAAAAGTTTACCTTCTTTTTGAAGATTTTCCATTTCATCGGCCTCTGCGTTATATTCCTCAACCGTCCGATTGTAAGATTCAATGAATCTTGGGTAGGCGTGATAGAACCTTTTGCAAAGGCTCTTATGCGATTCCTTCAAAGCCGTTTTGCGGAATGATGGTTCACGCGTGCCGACAACGACGATGCGGTCGCATCCGTCTTCAATGGCTTTGCGGAAGGGGATGGAAGCCGCGGGGCCGCCGTCCAAATAAAGATGCCCTTCGACTTCAACGGGTTTAGCTAGCAAAGGCAAAGACGAGGAGGCAGCAATGGCGTTCCAGAAATCTTTGCATTCGCCTTTTTTGAAATAATGGGCAGCCCCGTCTTCCATGCCGGTGCAAGCGACCAAGAACTCGGCAGGATTTTCTTCGTAGGCTTTGTTGTTGAAAGGCAGTATGTTCTTCTCAGGCAAGGTGAAAAGCAGATATTTGAAATCAAAAAGGCTTCGCTTGAGCAGCAAGTTTTTCAAGGAGAGGAACTTCTTGTCATGAACCATCTCGCAGGTCACGTACTTTCCTCTTCCGATATCCCCGGAGATGAAGTTCACCCCATTAAGCGCCCCGGCCGAAGTGCCAATCACATAAGAAAAGGAGACACCACGCTCCATGAAAACGTCCAATACGCCTGCGGTAAAAGCCCCACGCATGCCTCCGCCTTGCAAAACCAAGCCAGTCTTTTTTGTCATACGTGGATTTTACCTTAGCAGGTAAACCCTTTCCACGACGTTAGAGAATCTCGATGAAAAATTCGACTAAAGATTTGATGCCGATGCCTAGCAGCACCAAGCCACCGAAGAGGTTGGCGATTTCGTAATGGCCGCGGAGAAGCTTATTGATGCCCTTGCCCATGAAAACGCCAATGAGGGAAATGACGAAAGTGCAGATGGAGATGATCGCTATAACCCACATAGTCGTTGCGAAAGGAACAGAAGCGGGGTTTTCGGCGTTGATGGTCGAAGTCAAAGTAATGCCAACGGCAAAAGCGTCAATGGAATCGGCGACGCCTTGCAGAAGCACAGAGGGGATAGAGAATTTTCCCTCTTTCTTCTCCTCGGGCTTAACGATTCCTTTTATGCCGTCGAAAATCATTTTTCCGCCGATGATTGCGAGAAGTCCGAATGCAACAAGAAGATGCCATGGACTGATTTTGTCAATGAATGTGGCGCCTAAAAAGTAGCCTGCCAAAGGGAACAACCCTTGCAAAGCGGCATAGACGAAAGCGATGAAAATGGCCTGCCAAATCTTAAGCCCTTTATAAACCAAGCCATCGGTGATGGAAAGGGCAAGGCAGTCCATGGCCAAGGCGACTCCCAACAAAATGGCAGTTCCAATCCATTCCATAAGCCTGGAGATTATGAGCCATCATAAAGGATGATGACAAGAGGAACATGCCGTCGGCTTCGTTACTTAGCGAAAGCGCCTAGAGATTCCAATGCATAGCTAAGGCCATCGTCCTCAATGCGTTTTGTGACGAAAGCGGCGACCTTTTTAACTTCCTCTTTGCCGTTTCCCATGCAAACAAATGTTCCGCAGGCGTCCGCCATTGACATATCTTGGAGATCGTCGCCAAAACCGATTGCTTTCTCCTTGGAGACGCCGATGTATTTCAGTATGGCCTTGATCCCTTCGCCCTTAATATGGGGGAGAACCTGAATGTCCATTCCAAAAGAGGCGAAACGGAAATAGGTAAGCCCGGGGTTTTTGCTTTCCAATTCAGCATCGTATTCCTTTGGCCCAAAGAAAAGAACGCCAACGCAATCTTGGCCTGCGTATGGTTTAACCTTTGGAAGTGGGTCTTTGAAAATCTCGTAATAAGCTTTCGTATACTCATCGGGCTCATGGATCATGAAGCGAGATTTGATGGTGACAATTTCAAGGTTTCTGCCTAAATCGGTGACGGTATTGCAGAGTTTTTTGATAATTTTGCGGTCAACTAGTTGCTTTTGAACATAATGATTTCCGACTTTGGCGACTCCTCCGGCGTGGCTGACGTAGCCATCCCAATGAATCCCAAGCTTATAAAGCCCAAAGGAGCGGAGACTCTCGTAGTTCCTTGCCGTGCAGAGAAAAACTTTTGTCCCTTGTTTTTGCAGACGCTTAATTGCTTCTATCCCCGATGGAATAAAACGCCCTGAAGCATGGTCGTACAAGGTCCAATCGACATCAAAAAAGGCAGCTTCGTATTTCATATCACCAATGCATCTCGCCATTCAGTTTTCGCATCAACTCAATATCGACTTTAACAACTTCGCGGTCATAAGTTATGAGCCCATTCGTTTCTTGTTCGACATCGCTTAGCTGGGTGAAAACATAGGAAGAGACCTTTTCCTTTTTGACAAGCTTGCCCAACTTTTCGATGAAGAGTTTGGAAAGGCCTTTCTCCAGCCCATCTTTCGATTTGAAAACCTTGTATCCGAAATTCTTGTTGGAGAAGCAATGATCCGACACTCTCAAAGAATAGCCCCCGAATTCAGACAGAGAAAGCATCCGCTTCCCGTCGTGCTTCAATTTCATCGGCCTGAAATAAATGTGATCGCCGCTATAGTCGCCAGTCCCTTGATCAAACCAGCCGCAATTGGAGTCTATTGGCCTTGTGCCGTCCAACTTTCGCAGTTCTTCGGTCAGACGAACGGAATCGAATTGCCCCCAGCCTTCGTTGAAAAGAACATAGGAGCAGATGGAAGGCGAATTAAACAAAAGGCTTACGACGAATGGGATTTGCGATTCGAAGAAGCGCCTGGAAGAGGGGTCTTTTTGTCCGAAACGTTTGTGGTCTCTTTTACCATCATCTTTGAAATGGAATTTGAGAACGGGTGCGAGAACAACCAAAAACTTATTATAAGCCGCGCCGTTGTTCACAAAATCCTGAACCACCAGCATTCCAAGCCTATCGCAATGGTAGTACCAGCGAGAAGGTTCGATTTTGATGTGCTTGCGCAACATATTAAAGCCCATGTCCTTCATCAGCTGGATATCGTTGATCATCGCTTGGTCACTGGGAGCGGTTAGCCCACCATCCGGAAAGTAGCCCTGATCGAGGACGCCTTTCATCAAATAGGGCTCTCCATTCAAAGCAAAAACGCGTCGACCATCAAAAGTAGTGGAGCCAAATTTCCTTAATCCAAAATAAGAAGAAACCTTATCTTTGTTCGCGCATATTTCTAGATCGTAAAGATTTGGCGTTTCAGGCGACCATGGATGGAACGAAGCTGAGCAATCTATTTTAGCGCGCCCTTTCGCATCGAGTTTCGCCGTTCCGATTAGCGCGCCTTTAAAAAACGCCTTAATCGAAGAAGAGGTTATCTTCCCATCGCATGCGACTTCGATGTCGACTGATTTGGCATCGAAGTCAGGAGTTATTCTAAGAGAACGAATGGCTTCTTTTGGGATTGCCTCAAGCCAAACGTTTCCCCAGATTCCGGAGGTTGGAGTGTACCAAATGCCACCAGAAGATAGGGATTGCTTGCCTCTAGGATAAATTGAGGAAGAGGTATCATCTTTCACGCAGACAAGAAGCTCATTTTCGCCTTTTTTCCCTTCTACTTCGAATTCAAAAGGCAAATAACCACCCAAGTGGCGTCCCAAATGAACGCCGTTGAAGAAAACATCGGCGACTTGATCCACGGCATCAAAATGAATCAAAACACGTTTTCCGATGAACCCTTTAGGAAGGGCAAAAATCTTTCGATAATGGAGATAGTCATCTTTCTCCACTTTTCCGCCGACGCCTGATAGAGGAGTTTCAACCGCGAAAGGGACGGTAATCTTTGAGGAATAAGCCACGAAACTGCTTTTTTCTTTGTTCTGGCAGAATTCCCATTCACCATTTAGGCAAAAGTAAGAATCCCTGACCATTTGAGGACGCGGGTATTCGCTTCTCGGGCAGGCTTTGTTGATTTTCAAACCTTCGGAGGTATGCATGCAGATATTGTAACAGGTGGAAAAATCCATCGTGATATAATCCCAATCCGAAAGAAGGCACATTAATGAAGCTTTCAAATATACAAAAAGAAATCGTCAGAGAACACGCTGACGCCTGGGTCCTCATCGATTACGAAAACCGCAACCCGGTTGTCGCGAAGCTGCTCCTCCATAAGATGCTGACGAGGAAAATCGTCGTCATCATTCCGGCGAAGGGAAAAGCCCAGATTATTTGCCATTCAATCGACCAAGTTTTTCTCGAAGACGAAAAAATAAAATCTGAGTTCTTTCTGAACGTCTATAAGACCTGGCAAGAGATGCTTTCCTTAGAAAAGTCACTGCTCAAAGATTACAAAATTGTCTTGATGGATATTTCCGAAAGTGGGCTGCTAATGAGGGTTTCTTTGGCCGATTACGGATCGGTTGAATATGTCAAAAGCCTCGGCCTAGAAGTGTCCTCAAGCATGAATGTTCTTCAATCAATGACTGCCATAATTTCAGAAAAAGGGCGCAAATCGCAAATAAAAGCCTGCAATACCGCGCTAAAAATAAAAAATGAGGCTTTTGATAGGATTAGAAAAGACATCGTTGAAAAAGGGGCCAGCGACGAATACGAGATTCAGCAGTTCATCTGCAGACGTTTTCATGAAGAGGGGATGGTATATGACGATCCCGCAATCGTGGCGATAGGGGGCAATGCAAACAATCCACATTACGGGCCAACAGCGGATATCCATTCACCCATCAAAGAAGGGGATTTGGTTCTCATCGACATGTGGGCGAAATACAACGAAGAAGAAGCCGTCTATGCCGACATTACTTGGATGGCATACGTCGGCAAAGAGATACCACAAATTTACAAAGACCGTTTCGCCATTGTCAAAGCCGCTCGCGATGGAGTCATCTCTTTCTTAAAGAAGGAGCTTCCGCTACGCGAGGTTAAAGCCTACGAGGCAGACGATGTTGCCAGAAAGATAATAACCGATGCTGGTTACGGCGATTTCTTCATTCATCGTGTCGGCCACAATATTTCAGACGATGTCTCGCCACACGGCCCGGGCGCGAACTTGGATAACTACGAAACCCACGATGAAAGAATTCTGCTCCCAGGCACATCCTTTTCCGATGAACCGGGAATTTACGCCCCAGACTTCGGTGTAAGAAGCGAAACTGATCTTTATAACAACGATGGAAAATTAGAAGTGGTGGGCGGCCTCCAAGATGAGATAATCGCCCTTCTCGCCTAGTCTTTTATTGAAACGACTTTGTATCCGGCTTTCTCGATTGCCTCGTTAATCAAGGCATTATCGATGGTAGCGCTGGACTCGATAAAGGCTTTCTTCTCATCGAGAGCGACTTCGACTTTTGACACGCCAGAGATTCCCTCAAGCGCCGCTTTAACATGAGCAGCGCAATGGACGCACATCATGCCTGAGATTTCTATTTCCTTCTTCATATTTTTTCCTTCTTTACCATTCAAAAACATCTTTTCAATGTTCTCCCTCTGAATTTTACTTTTTCGTTGGATCCGCGGGCTATAAATATTGTAAAAATTGATTCTTAAGGCGTTGCATACAACCGTCACGGAGGAAAGGGCCATCGCTGCGGCCCCATACCATGGCTTCATTTTTGCAAGCCCAAGTCCAGAAAAGGCACCAGCAGCTATTGGAATCATTATCACGTTATAAAAGAACGCCCAGAAAAGGTTCTCTTTGATATTAAGGAGCGTGCGTCTGGACAAACGAATAGAGGCGGCCGTATCAAGCAGAGCGTCTTTCATCAAAACGACATCGGCGGATTCTATGGCGACGTCGCTTCCTGCGCCAATCGCGATGCCTATATCTGCCGCCGTCAAAGAAGGCGCATCGTTAATCCCATCGCCCACCATTGCAACACGCCCAAACTTTTTAAGCGATTCTACGAAAGCCATTTTGTCTCCAGGCAAAAGATCGGCTTTGTACAAATCTATCCCGAGTTCTTTAGCAACATAAGAAGCGGTGCGAGCGTTGTCACCGGTAAGCATTATGGGGATAACTCCGAGACCTTTGAGCTCATTTATTGCTTCTTTGGAATCATTCTTCAATTCATCTGATACGGCAATAACGCCGCAAATCTCGTTTCCTTTTGCAAAAAGTAAAGGCGTTTTGCCTTCATTTGACAAAGATTTGACCATATCCAATATAGACTCACTAAGGTCAATTTTGCCCTTGAAAAGAGCAGGCTTACCACCCCAACACATCACGCCATCAAAAATCCCGGAAACACCAACGCCAGAAATGGCTTTGAAATCAGAGACACGGCTTGCAGAAACGCCAACCTCCTTAGCTTTATTAACGACAGCTTTGGCAAGGGGATGTTCAGAATACACCTCCAGCGAATAGGCGAACTCCAAAAGCCCATTCTCGTCGTAGTTGCCAGAAGGAAAGATGCCAGTTACTGCAGGAGATCCTTTTGTGAGCGTTCCTGTTTTATCCAAAAGAACGAAATCGACCTTGCCGGTCTCTTCCAAAGCGGATGCTGTTTTAAAGAGGATCCCATTTTTTGCCCCTTTCCCAGAGCCGACCATTATTGCGACAGGCGTTGCTAAGCCTAGCGCGCAGGGGCAAGCCACAACAAGAACAGACACGCACCTCTCAAGCGCATAGCTCAAGGTACTTGTCTGCCCAAGGAAAGTACTATTCACGTATTTTCCGCCGAATAAGAGCCATGACAGCAAAACGATAAATGCCGTCAAAAGAACAGCGGGCACGAAAATTCCTGAGACTTTGTCCGCAATGCGGGATATTTTTGCTTTGCTCATCGCGGCGTCTTCGACCATCTTCACAATCTGCTGCAAAGTGGTTTGCTCGCCGACTTTAGTAGCCCGACATTGCAGCGCGCCGTTTTTGTTGATGGTACCGGCACAAACCGAATCGCCTGCCTTCTTATCGACTGGCACGCTCTCCCCGCTTAGAGCCGATTCATCAATCGCGCTCTCGCCCTCGATAACGGTCCCATCAACGGGAATTGCTTCGCCTGGGCGAACTAAGAATATGTCTCCAGGTTTAACGCTTTCAGTGGGCACAGTCTCAACTTTGCCTTCACGGAGAAGATGCGTTTCTCTAGGCGACAGATCAATCAGCGATTTAATTGCGTTGGTGGTTTTCCCTTTTGAAAAAGACTCCAACGTTTTGCCAATCGTGATAAGAGAAGGCACCATGCCTGACGTCTCGAAAGTCAGACCCATCGAAAGGCTCATAACTCTTTCCCAATTCGCTTCGCTCATATTTGGTCCAAGTTGGGACGCCATCATGAAAAGAACGATGATCCCATAAATAAACGCAATCCCGCTTCCTAGCGATACCAACGTGTCCATATTCGGTCCACCATGCAGCAAAGCCCGGAAGCCAGAGGCAAAGAAAGCTTTATTGATGATCAAAATGGCCAAAGCAAGGCACATCGCAAGAAGGCCATAATAGAAAGGATTGGTCCCGATAACGCCCAAAGGCCAGCCCCATGAGGGGTTCATATAGCCCATGGAAAAATAGAAAAGGGGCACCAAAAGAACCAAAGAAGCGATGAGCCGTCTTAATAGCTTCGGGGTTTCTTCGTCTTTTATTTGTTCTTTCTCATTAGTGGATTGGCCATTTATTTTCGCGCCATAGCCAGCTTTCTCAACGGCAACGCAAATTTGTTTTTCATCCGCAGGGGCAGAGAAAATGACATACATCGAATTTGTCAGCAAGCTTACATCGACTTCCTTCACGCCAGGTAAAGAGGATACCGCTTTGGTGACATGGGCCGAGCAAGAGGCGCATGTCATGCCCGTGACGTCAAATCTAATCTTCTTATCCATATTTATTTAAGGCGCTCAATAAGTTCCATCGTCTCGCCTATGATTTCGTCTCTTCCGGCCAATATATCGTCTTTCACGCAGCTTTCTAAATGCGCGCTAAGAAGAATGTAGCCAAAAGATTGAAGGGCTTTTTCAACCGCCGATATTTGTATAATCACATCGCCGCAATAACGATCTTCCTCAATCATTTTGGCAATGCCCCTCAGCTGCCCCTCAATGCGTGAAAGGCGATTTACCAATTTCTTTTTCTCGTCTTCGCCACGCGGCGTGTGCTTTTTCTTAGAGCAGCATGGGCAATCAGTCTTTTGCATAAAATATACCCCCTATGGGTATATAAATCATAAATCTGCCTCCCCTTACAATCAACATAAAAAGCCCCGGATTTCCCGAGGCTAAGGTTTTCAGAGAAGGTTAGTCTTCGTTTTTGGTTACGTCGACAACCGCAGGGCTGGTGGAGAAATTCATCGAGCTCTTCGCCGCGGAGATTGCGCGATCCTTGCTCGTATAAGACTCACCCATCACCAGAACCGCGCCGTTATCGGCATAGACGATGAATTGATAGCGGCCTTGTTTGTCGCAAGTGACGGTGACATCAGAGGAAGCGAACTTCTTTTGGACTTTCTCCAGTGCCCCGGTGACGCCTGTTTTCGCGGCGTAAGCGGAAGTGGCGAAGAGAAGCTGGCCATTATTGGCAAGCAGCCTGCCGCGGAACTTCTTGGTCTCATCGACGTAGATTTCAAACTTTCCTTTGTCGCTCTTCTCGGCCTTGGGAAGCGCGATGCGCCATTCCCTGATCTCGCTCTCGGGGATCTCATCGAGGTCGACGATCTTGTCGGTTTTGTAGAATTTCTCAACGGACTCAAGGGCATTCTGAGCGCCTTTGGCGTTGGGATAATATTCGCCAGCGACAATCAAGCGAGAGTCAGAGGCGGTGTAGAGGCGGAATTGAGCGTATTTGTTTTTGTCGATGACGATCTTGGCAACGCCAGTGGCGACGGCCTTGACAAGGGTATCGATGCCCTTGTGAGCGCCATCACGGGTTTTGTAGCCATTGGAAACGATGAGAATCTCACCGTTGTTGGCTTTCAAACGATATTTGAAGAAACCGGCTTCGGGATAGACTTCATACTTTCCTTGCGCTTTTTGAGCGGGTTTTGCGGCCTTTGCGGCGGCGGCTTTCGGAGCGGCTTTTGCCGCGGCGGGTTTTGTTGCTTTCTTTTCCTCTTTCATGGTTTTCACCTCAGTTTTGGCAATTTTACCATCATTTTTAGACTTGGAAGGTTCTTCGGCTTTTTCCTCTTTCGGAGCTTCGGTGGTCTCCTTTTCGGTTTCGGCAGGCTTCTCCTCAATTACGGCAGGCTCCTCATTAACGTCGGCGGGTTTATCTTCTTTTGCCTCAGTTGAGTCGGTTTTCTCCTCGGCGGGAGCTTCCGGAGCGGCCTCTTCTTTCGTTTCTTCTTCGACCGGTTCCCCCTTAACTGGTTCTTCCGCTATGGGCTCTTCTTTTGTCTCTTCAGCAGATTCTTCTTTTGCGGGCTCTTCAGCAGGCTCAGCGGCTGCAGACTCTTCAGCTTTTGTCTCTTTGTCTCCTTCCGCGTTCTCCTCTTCATCGGAAGATTTCTTGTCGACGGTCGGGATGGTGGAAGGCATGGAGGCTAGAGCGGTGGGGTGAGCAGTCTCTTGCTTCCCAGGGCAAAGCAAAGGGAAGATTGCGCAGACGATGCAGAGAATCCCAAGGATGATCGAAAAGGCGAGAATGCCAGTGGCGTCACGATTGACGACGAAGCCATAAACAAGGTTCATGGCAGCGCGGAAGCCAAGGATAAGAGCCAAAAGATCAAGCAAGATGAAGGCGCCGCGCTTTTTGGCGAAGGCGATAACAGTCATCACGAAGACATAAACAAATCCGACATACATCGCGGTGCCAAGGACGATTCCGGTCTTCCCGTTTTGATAGATCAGGCATCCAAGAAGAGCGTCGAATTCGGCGGCGGAGAGAAACTCCCCTATTTCGCCATGGATTCCAATTGGCAGGAAGGACAGTCCAATAGCAGCCAAGCTGACAATTAAAAGAAGAATGGCAAACACAACACAGGTTTTCTTTTGTTTCATAGTTGCTCCTTTATTCGCTCCATTTTACTAGGTCCATGCCATTTGTCACGCGCAACGCGCGAGACATAGCCGAGCAGGCAAACGGCAGAACATCAAATTCCGTTTGGATTCTTTTTTTGAAAGTTGTAGGCATCCCTGCAGGCATCAAAGATGTCCCTTTTCGCCTTCCAACCAAGTTCTTTCTCGGCTTTGGAAGCATCAGCGTAGTTTTCAGAGACGTCCCCGGGCCTACGAGGATCGATGACGTAAGGAATTTTAACGCCGCTTTCTTTCTCAAAGGCATTGACCAGCTCAAGGACGGATGTCCCTTTGCCAGTTCCAAGGTTGTAAATCACTAGACCAGGATTCTGATCAAGCTTAGTCAAGGTGGCGACATGGCCTTCCGCCAAATCGACGACATGGATGTAATCGCGGATGCCTGTGCCGTCGGGGGTTGGGTAGTCATTGCCGAAAACATGGAGTTTCTCTCTTTTGCCGACGGCGACTTGGCAGATATAAGGCATCAAGTTGTTGGGGATGCCATTGGGATCTTCGCCAAGCAATCCGGAAGGGTGGCCACCGATGGGATTGAAATAACGGAGAAGAGCAACGTTCCAGTCGGGATTGGCTTTCTGGGCATCCGTCAAAATGCGTTCGATCACAAGTTTTGTCTCGCCATAAGGATTTGTGGCGTCAGAAGTTGGATCGCTCTCTTTCAAAGGCACATGCTTCGGAACGCCATAAACAGTCGCAGAGGAGGAGAAGACTATATTCTTCACTGAGAATTCCCTCATGAGCGCCAGCAAGGTGAGGGTCGAAATGAAGTTATTGGAATAATATTCAATCGGCTTGACGACGCTTTCGCCGACCGCTTTGAGCCCAGCGAAATGGATGACCCCGTCGATTTCCTCCTGCTCGAATACCTTTTTGAAAGAAGAGTAATCGCAGCAATCAACCTCATAGAATTTCGGCAGCACGCCGGTTATGGTCTCAATGCGGGAAAGAACCTCTTTTTTCGAGTTGCAGAGGTTGTCGACAATAATCGGTTCGTATCCGCTTTGGATAAGACAAATGACCGTCTCCGATCCAATGAAACCCGTCCCGCCAGTTACAAGAATTCTCTTCATTTTTCTCCTCCTTTTGAGCTAGCAGCTTTCTTTCGTTTTTTGGCTTTCGCCACTTTTTCCGCGGCCAAACGCCTCGCTTCTTTCTTAGCGTGCTTGTCTGCGCGGTGATCCGCTTCTTTTTGCTCTGCCTGCACGGCCTTTTCTTTTCGTTCGTCTCCGTGCATATCAGAGCGAAGAGCGGCGATGATGGAGTCTGATATCAGTTTATTCGCCTGCGCCTGAATGGCAAGACGCAAAGCGATAAGCCCTAGAGAAGCTCTGGCGTCTTGTTCTGAAGCATTGCTTTTTTTACCTTTGCCAGAGCTGTACGCCTTGGTGAAATTCCCAACCCTATCGAGAGTCTTCTTCGCAGTGTCTTGAAGAATGGACGTTTCCATGCTCGCCCAGAAAGCATAAAGACGGCCTTTATCGACGGAGACGCAGGAATCCAATTCGAGTAGCAGCGACATGTCAGCCATCGAGATTGTTGATTTCATAAGACAAATAGCCAGAAGATAGCCAATCTGCTCTTTGGAATATTTCTTTTTGACGGGCAGATCGATCATCTTCGCCTTGACGTAGTTGTTGACCATGAAGGACGTAAGCATGTTCTTTTGGTCGATGGTCAAAGAATCAAGAGTCCCATTGATGTATTTGAGAACCTGCTCCATATAAAGTTCCACGCCTGGCAGTTCCTTATATTGAGGCAAGGTGAAAGAAGCAACGGTCTCAAGATATTTTTTCAGTTCAATGAGCTCTTTTTCCATATATTCAGCGCTTGGCAATCTCCGCTTGCAGCACCTTGCTGACGGCAGCGGGGTTCACTTTACCTTTGCTAGCTTTCATGACCTGGCCGACCAAGAAGCCGATGGCCCTATCCTTCCCGGCTTTGAAGTCAGCGATGGACTGCGGGTTGGCATCGAGCACCTGAGTTACGAAAGCCAAAACAGCGCCTTCGTCGTTTGACTGCTTCTCAATCTTCAAAGCGGCGCGAGCGTCCTCTGCGTTGCCGCCGTTCTCCAAAAGATAATTGAAAATCTGCATCGCTTGTTTATGGGTGTATCCATCATCCTGCAGATTGCAAACATCCTTCAAAGTAGCCGGCGATAGGGGGAACTCGGCGATGGTTTTTCCTTCTTTGTTGAGGTAAGAATTCACTTCGACGATGAGGAAATTAGCGATTGTCTTCGCGCTTTTCGACCCTTCCAAGGCCTTTTCGAAATAAGAGGACATGGCAAGATCGGACAGGATGATTGAGGCATCCGTATCGGAGAGGCCATTCTTCAGATAGCGCGCTTTCTTCGCATCATAAAGCTCAGGGCAAGTCGCGATAGCGTCATTGACGAATTCATCGCTGAGGTGGATTGGGGCGATGTTAGGCTCACAGAAATACTTGTAGTCGACGGCATCGGTCTTGACCCTCATCAAAACCGTCTTGCCGCTTCCCTCGTCAAAGCGTCTCGTCTCTTGTTGGATGGGGATGCCCATAAGAAGGCAAGAACTTTGCCTAGCGATCTCATAATCAAGGGCTTGCTCAATGTTTTTGACGGAGTTCAGATTTTTGATTTCGACCTTTGTGCCAAACTTCTCCTCCCCAAAAGGACGTAAGGAAACATTGAGATCGCAGCGAAGGGAACCTTCTTCCATTTTGCCATCGCTCGTAAGCGAATAGACGACGATATTGCGAATTGCCTCGACATAATGCATCGCCTCGGTGCCGGAGCGGATGTCCGGCTCGGAAACGATCTCAATAAGCGGGGTGCCCGCGCGGTTGTAATCAAGGAGAGAGCAATCAGAAAGATGAAGCTGCTTGCAGGTATCCTCTTCCATATGAATGCGCTCGATTTTGATGCGTTTGGTTTTTCCTTCTTTATCGAGGATATCCAAATAACCATGGCTCCCTATGGGACGGCGTTGCTGCGTGATTTGGAATCCCTTGGGAAGGTCGCTGTAAAAATAGTTTTTGCGATCGAAATAAAGCGTATGGTCGATGGTCATATGCAAGGCATTGGCCACGCGAATGGCATTAATGACCGCTTGCTTGTTCACCCGCGGCATAGTGCCCGGGAAAGCCATATCGAAAGGCGTCACTTCGCTGTTAGGCGTGCGGGAGAAGGAATTTGGCGAAGAGGAGAACATCTTGCTCTTCGTCTTCATTTGGACATGGATCTCAAGTCCGATTATCGCTTCGAAATTCATAAATTGCCCTCCTTCATATTGTGAGAAGAAAGACCTTCGAGGCCCGTGATTCTCTCAAACGCCTTAGCAATCTCGTAAAGAGATTTTTCTTCGAAGGCGCGCCCCATAAAATTGACCCCTAAAGGCATTCCATCTTCCATCCCAAGAGGCAAAGTCAGGGATGGAAGCCCGGCGAAATTGCCGAGGGCAAGGTGGTTGTCGACGACTAGATACTCATCGGAGAGCTTATCGGAATTCCCTCCGATAAGCGGGGCGATAGAGGGGGCCGCGGGCAGATATATGCAATCATATAAAGAGAGGATTTCATTCACCTTTTCCACGATTTTGGCGCGATTTTTTTGCGCGCGGAGGAAAAGAACGTCCTGATTCTCTTTCATCAAGGCGAAGCTGCCAATGACGAAGCGGCGCTTTATGAGCTCCGAGAAGCCTTTGGTTCTGGCATTCATCATGACTTCCTGATAGGTCTTCCCGCCATAATAAGGGCCGAATTTTATGCCATCGAGATTGGCGTCGTTGCTCGTGGCCTCGGCGCAGCTGATGACGATGTAGGTGGCATAAACAGACTTAAGGAGATCAAGACCGAAGTCGACGTAGCTGACTTCAGCGCCTTGTTCCTTCATCTTCGAGATTGATTTATTGAACAGATCGCGCATCTTTGCGTCGGAAACGGAATCCATTATTTCCCGCAAAACCGCAATCTTTTTCCCTTTCATTGAAGAAGAAGCGAGATTTGCGTAGTTTTCAACTGGGCGGGTGGACGAGGTCGAATCCATATCATCCCTGCCGGAAAGCGCTTCTAGCAAGATGGCACTGTCCTCGACTGAACGGGTGAAGAATCCAACGTGATCGAGGCTTGGCGCAAAGGGGAAAAGACCATAGCGAGAAATCCTGCTCCAAGTAGGTTTCATGCCGACTAGCCCGCCGAAGGAGGCCGGCTTGCGAACGGAGTCACCAGTATCAGAACCAAGCGCAAAAGGGGTGATCGATGAAGCGACCGCTGAGGCGCTGCCGCAGCTAGACCCGCCAATCATGCGCTTGTGAGACGGGTCATAAGGATTGTAGGTGATGCCTTTGTGCCCGGTCGTCCCAGTGCCGCCCATCGCAAGCTCATCCAATGTGGTCTTTCCAATGAGCACGCATTTCTTTTCTTGTAGTTTTTTAATAACCGTCGCGTCAAAGCAAGGCACATAGCCATTGAGGATATTGCTGGAAGCGGTGGTCTCGATTCCTTTGGTGGAGAAGTTGTCTTTTGCTAAGTAAGGGATGCCCCAGAGCAAATTGTCCGCTTCTGGCTCCGTCAAGGCAGAGGCAAAGGCAAGAGCCTCCTCCTCAAGGATCAGTTCAAAGCAATTCTGTTTATCTTCTTTCGCACGGCGAAGAGCCTCTTTCGTCAATTCAAGAGGGGTCGTTTTCTTTTCCACCAAAGCCTGATGGATATCTTTTATCGAACAATCCAAGTAACTCATCATCCAACCACCTTCGGCAATTTGATTTGGCCGTCTTCTTTCGACCCGGCATTTTTCAGGGCCTCCTCACGGCTGAGCGGCTCATCGGGGATATCGTCCCTCAAAAAAGAAGTCGTGCAGTCAAAAGGGAAGGTCATAGGCTCATACGAATCGAGCCCTTCGATTTTGCCAATCGTCTCCATTTGACGCTTAAGCACCTCAAATTCCTCATAAAGTGTTTGATATTGCTCATCGCTCATCGTGAAAAGGAGACGATTTGCCGCATCTTTGAGCACATCAATCGTGATTTCTTTCATGCGTTTTCCTCATTTGTAACAAAATGCCCGGATATTATAGGCGAAAGATCACCTCTCTTCTAGAAGAGAGGCTAGGAGTTGCGGAGAGTGGACAAATGGCTTCTCGCCTCTTCCTCATCCATCACTTTTATCCCGAGCTCCTGGGCTTTGGTGAGTTTGCTTCCCGCGTCGCTTCCGGCGATGACGACGTCAGTCTTCTTGGAGACAGAGCCAGATACCTTTGCCCCAATGCCCTCAAGTATCGCGGTCAAATCCGAACGCGTGTAATGCTCCAACGCCCCAGTCAGAACAACGGTTTTGCCATAGAAATAATTATTCACGTCGATGGCGTCCGTCCCCAAATAGGCGAAGTTGACGCCTTCGTTTTTAAGTCTTTCCAGCATCGCCAGATTAACAGGGTTGTGGAAATAATCGAAGAGGCTTTTCGCCCCGACTGGGCCGATATCCGAAATCGAAAGGTAATCTTCCTCGCTGAGATTGAAGAAGTCTTCGAGATTCCGGTGCTGTTTAGCAAGCGTTTTGGCCGTTTTTGCGCCGATTTCCTTAATGCCCAGGCCGAATAGGAGCTTCTCAAGTGATTTCTTTTTTGAGTTCTCAATGGCATTCACCAAAGCGCTCATGCTCTTATCGCCCCACCCATCCAAAGCTTTGATTTCCTGGACGTGATCATAGAGGCGATAGATGTCGGGGATGTCTTTGAGGAATCCCTCTGCGAAGAGTTCTTCCACGACAGAGTCGCCCATTCCGTCGATGTCCATTGCATCGCGCGAAGAGAAATGAATCAGCGCTTCGATCTTCCGTGAGGCGCATTCAGGATTAAGACAATAATGAAGGCCCATCACTTTCTCTAAATGAGCCCCGCATACGGGGCATGTAGAGGACATGGCAAAAGGTTTCTCGCTGCCGTTTCTTTTTTCAGGCAGCGGGCGGACAACCTCAGGAATAACGTCAGCGGCTTTCCTCAAAACCACGTAATCGCCGATCATGAGGCCTTTTTCTTTAATGAAATCCTCGTTGTTGAGGGTCGCTCTTTGCACAAGGCTGCCCGCGACGCGGACCGGCTCAAGAACGGCGTTAGGAGTGATTCTCCCCGTCCTTCCGACCGTCAAAACGATATCGAGCAACTTCGTGCTGACTTCCAAAGGAGGGAATTTGTAAGCAGTAGCCCATTTCGGGGTTTTCGCGGTATATCCAAGCACATCATAGTCATCGATGTTGTCAACTTTGAATACAAGGCCGTCGATATCGTATCCGAGCTCTTGCCTTTTCTTTGTGTATTCTTCGATATAAGCGAGCAATTCCTCGACGCCGTGGAGCTTTTTCCTCTCGTGGTTTGTGCGGAAGCCAAGGGCGTCGAGATAATCGAGCGACTCGCTGTGTTGATTGTGGCCAAGTTCTTTGGCGTTGACCAAGTAATACCAGAAGGCGTCTAGGCCCCTTTTCGCGGCCACCCCGGAATCGAGGTTGCGAATCGAGCCAGCGGCTGCGTTGCGCGCATTGGCGAACAAGGGCTCGCCGTTTTTGGCTCTGGCTTCATTGAGCCTTTCCAAAGAGGCTTTCGGCATATAAACCTCGCCCCTCACCTCTAAAGGTCGGGTCTCTTTAATGTGCAAGGGAATGGAAGGAATGGTGATGACGTTTTGGGTCACGTCTTCTCCCATCACCCCATCGCCGCGCGTCACGCAGTACTGCAGCTCTCCTTTGTCGTAAACAAGGCTCATGCCAAGGCCGTCTATCTTCACTTCGCCGACATAGTCGATGACTTCTTTGCCAAGGGTTTGCCTGACCTTGCGGTCGAAATCGCGAACGTCATCTTCGTTGTAGACATTGCCCAAAGAGAGCATCAAACGCTTGTGAGGGATCTTCTTAAACTCCGAAAGAACCTGCCCGCCGACTCTTTGGGTAGGGCTGTTTTTGAATTTCAAATCGGGGAATTCGGCTTCGAGCATTTGAAGTTCGTTCATCGCGCGGTCGAATTCGGCATCGGAGACAGAAGGGTTGTCCTTCACGTAGTACTCGTAATTCCATCTCTCAAGCTGCTCGGTAAGGAACAGCACGCGGCTTTTGGCTTCTTCGCGGTTCATGCTTCTCCTCCTTTTTTGTGAATGCGATGCATCATCGGGGCAGTTCCGAGCATCGTCTTCTTCTCGCCGGAATCGAAGAGGACAATGAGAATCTCTTTGCTGATCATTTCTTTGACTGTGCCTTCGCCGAATTTATCGTGGAGGCAGCGATCGCCGACCCCCCAATCGGTGATGCCGTTACCGCTAGGAACCTGCTTCTTCTCCTTTTTTTCCTCGAATGGCGATATGGCGTCGCCGTCGCTGAAATAGGAGACGTTGCTGTAACGGTTGTTTTGCGAATTGCTCCAAGTGACCTTTTCCCGCCTGCTTTGGTAAGGGGTGCCATAAGAATGAAATGACGGCGCTTTCGGGAACTCAAGCTTGGCTTCTTTGAAGAATTGGCTCGGAACCGCATGGCTGTCGGTAACATAGGAATAGCCGGAATTGCAGGTCATGAAAAGTTTTTCTTTGGCTCTGGTCATGGCGACATAGCAAAGGCGCCTTTCCTCTTCCATCCCATCGCCCCCTCTCTCCTCTTGGCTGCGGAGAGAAGGAAAGGATCCTTGATTCATTCCAATGATGAAGACGTTATCGAACTCCAGCCCTTTGGCAACGTGGATCGTCATCAAAGATACGTAGTTCCCTTCGTTCATGTCATCTTGGGAAGTCAGCAAGGATACGTTTTGGAGGTATTCCTCAAAAGTGGAGTCAGGATGTGAAGAAATGAAGTGATTGATGTCGTCGAAGAGAGCATTGACGTTCCCAGCCCTGTCTTCATCGACGCCTTGGTCCTCGACGATGTACTCGTAATAGCCGAGGTCCGTTATGAAGTCGCGCAGCACCGCGCCGTATACCTCAAGATTCTCGGATAGCTTTTTCTTGCAGGCTTCCATTTTTGCAATCAGAGAGGTCAATTGGTTAACCGCCCTGCTTGGGATGTCGTCGAAGTCATACTTATCGAAATTTTGGCAGAACTGATATTCAGAAAGGCCGGCTCTAGAAGCGTGGTTTCTTATTTTTTCAACCGTTGATTCCCCAATGGAGCGTTTGGGCACATTGACGATGCGCTCGAAGCTGACGTCGTCCAACGGGTTCAAAAGCAACTTGAAGTAAGCCAAAACATCTTTGACTTCCTTCCTTTGGTAGAAGCGCAGCCCTCCGAAGATGCGGTAGGGGATGCCATGGCTTGCGAATTCGCTTTCGAAAGGCCTAGTCAAATAGGATGAACGATAAAGCACGGCGATGTGCGAATAATCCCCATCGCCGGCCAGAGACTCGATTTTTTCAGCAACCCATTTGGCCTCTTGGGTCGCTTCTTCAAAACGTTTGACGACGATTCGGTCGCCATCACCATGCTGGGTAAACAGATCCTTAGGCACCCTCTTTTTGTTAAAGCCAATCAAAGAGTTCGCCCCGCTGAGGATGTTTTGGGTCGAACGGTAGTTCTGATTCAGGAAGATGTCCTGAAAGTCTGGGAAGTTTCTTGGGAAAGCCAAAATTATGTCTTGGTTGGCTCCTCGCCATGTGTAAATTGTTTGATCAGGGTCGCCGACGACATAAAGGTTGGTCTGGCCAGTCATTAGGAGCTTAATAAGCTCATATTGCTGATTGTTCGTGTCCTGAAACTCGTCGATGAGGATATGGGAGAAACGGCGCCTCCATTTCTCGCGCACGTCTTCATTCCCCTTCAAAATGGCAACCGTTTGCAAAATGAGGTCATCGAAATCGAAGGAGAGCATAGCGCGTTTCTTCGCCTCGTATTCAGCATAAAAAGATAGGCACTCCTGCTCATTGGCATAGCCTCCGCGCGACAAGGTGATTTCTTCAGGATAGATGCCCTTCCCTTTTTGGTCCCGGATGTAAGAAAGGGCGAGCTTCACCAATGGATCGCTCTTCTTGAGGCCTTTGTCCAAAGCGATGTTTTTGACGAGCTTTTCTTGGTCGTCTTCATCGAAAATGTTGAAACTGGAAGGATAGCCGATCACCCCGGCCTCTCTTCTTAAGAAGCGGGCGCAAAAACTGTGAAACGTGGAAACGGTGAGGAACATCGACGATTCCGGGACGAGAGAGGCAACCCGCTCATGCATCTCTCCCGCGGCTTTGTTGGTGAAAGTGACCGCGAGGATCCGCGATGGATCGACGTTGAAATGTTCAATCAAATAAGCAACGCGGCAGGTCAAAACACGCGTTTTGCCAGATCCCGCGCCGGCAATAATGCGAACATGCTGGCGGTCAGTCGTGACGGCTTCCCGCTGAGCAGGATTCAAAGAGGATAGGTAGTCGGTTGTCATACCTCGGTATTGTAGACTCGGCGAGCCTCTTTATAAATAAAGAGCGGGCGGAAAAACCAAAGATGTGAAAAACTTTATTCTTGCCCGACCCTCTCTTAGTAAAATATTTTCCATGAAGGTTTTTTCGAGAAAAGAAACGCCCGCTCAGAACATCGCTTTTTGCGCGATAATAGCAGCTTTCGACGGAATACTTTCGCTTGTTGGCGCCCTGCTTCCGATGTCTGCCTTCTTTTTGATGATGCTGGCGCCTCTATTAGCCGCATTGGTGGCTTATTTCTGCAAAAAACGCTATTACGCGCTATATCTTTTCGGAGCATTAGGGGTTTCCATCGCCGTCTCCGCCTGGAGCTTCGAGAACACCCTTTTCTACCTGCTGCCTTCATTGTGCTCAGGTCTCCTTTACGGCTTTCTCCTTAGAAGGAAAAGCAACACGGCTTTGATGAATTTTCTGGTGTCTATCGTCCAATATTGTTTCTTCTGGCTCTCGTTGCTGTTAGTGAAAGCCATCTACGAAATCGACATGAGAGAAGTCATCAGAAGCTTGTTCGGACTCGCCTCTTCCGATTTGCTTTATGACTCGTTTGCTCTATTTGCCTTGGCATACTCGTTCGCGGTCACCGGTCTTTCGCACCTATTTTTTTCCTTGCAAGCATCGCGCCTAGGAATCGAATACAGCGAACAGGTAAAGTTTCCTTGGGTCGGCTCAGTCTTAGCAATCGGGCTATCCGCTTCGGCAATATCTTTCGTTTTTATTTACGCAAAAGTGGCTTATTTCTTATTAGGATGCGCATTTTATTGGGGTTTTGCGGCGTTATCTGATTGTTTTCCAAAACCCCATTGGAGTTTTTTCTTAGTCCTTGGAATAACCGTTTTCGCCTCCATTATCGGATTCTCGCTTTGCTACGGGAACTTCAATAAAAGCCAAGCGATGCTATTCACCTCGTTCTTTTCAGCAAGCATGGGACTTGCTTCTTTAAGCGATGTTCTTCTAGGAAAGAAGAACAAGTGAATCTAAAATTGTTTTCGGAGCTCTCCATGAAGTTTCTCAAGGAATTCGGAATCGGCGTTATCTTCGCAATCTGTTTGCCCTTGCTTTTGGTTTTGATTGCTTTGGTCGCCGTTTACGGCGTGCTCGATTTCATTGTCGAATTTGTCATAATGCTAATCAATTTCTTTTCGGGCAGAAAATGTTTTCCCGTCTTTGAAGAAGATGAAGAAGCTTATCGTCGAAAGCAGGAAGCGCTCAACATCGCCAGGGAAAAGGAAAACCCGCAGCCTGCCCCCCAGCCTAATAACATCTACGTCCAACAGGTCTACTACAACACCAGCCCTATGGGCCAGCCTGGTATGCCTTTCCCCAAACAGAATATGCAAGGCATCCCTCAACCGGACGGTTTCCCCGGCGGTCAGATTCCTCAACCAAACGGCTCCTACCAGGCGAATCAGATTCCTGAACCTAGGGTTCAGCCAATCCCCTTCTCCGCTGATCAAATTCCCGGAATGAACGCAACGATGTGGGAAGCGCCCATCCCCGAACAGATTCCCGTGCAACAAGCAGGGCAACTTCCAGAAACTCCGATAGAGCAAAAGGAGGATGCCCATGATTGATCTTTCTTTTGTCTCGGTGACGATGAACGACACCGATCGCCGTCTCCTCATTATTTTGATAATCATTCTTTTCCTGCTTTTCTTGCTGCTTGGCTTTTTGGGCATGGCCGTCCACAAAACCATGGTTTATCAAGCGAGCAAAGTCGACACGATCATGTCCGATGCGGCCAGGACGCATGTCGTCGATTCGCCAAAAGCCTTCAGAAAGCTTGCCATCCGCAAAAGCAACCGCCTGCTTTACAAGCAAACGTTGATCCCCTTTGCCATTTCCGTGCTCGCTCTCCTTGTTTGGGTCTTCTGCTGTTTGGGGTTCGGAACATGGCGAGAGAACATATTTGAACAATTCGGCGAGCTTTTCTTCCATTACGAATGGAACGCCGGAGCCGATGTTTATCGCGACGATCCATTAGTAGTCAAAGCTTTCGGCATCGCGATGCTTGCCCGTTTCCCGGCCGTCACGCATAATCCAACCTTCGTTCTGGCCCACCTGCCAGCCTATATAGAGACGTCGCTATTCCTGGTATCTTGGATTTGGTACGCTTATCTTTGCCAAGCATGGATCTCCCGCTTCGTGATGATTCAACATCGCGCGAAAACCATTTACGCCAAATCATTAAAAGACTTCAAAGCCGAAGAAGACATCAAATACACGCCGAAAAACCCGACGCCGCCAAGCGCTGATTAATCAAGCCAGTTCTTGGCCAAGAACCAGCCGATTGAGTAAATCAAAATATCCGCCTGCATTGAGAGGAAACTGAGTCCGAATTGCCCCCAATTGAAATTGGAAGTCACCAATGTACGGATATTCGTAATCAAATCGAAGAAGCAGACGCCCAAGCCGATAATCGCGGCCCATGACACCCAATCAATGAAGCGCCCACCCTTATCTTTTACATACGCGAAAGCCCCGAGGGCCGCCAAGAATTTGAGGATGCAGATAATCGGATCGAAGGCATCGCTGATGGCGTTGATCAAATCAACATCTTCGCCCCAGAAGGAAAGGTCTGGGAAAAGTTCTTTGATGTCTGCGTAACTCTCAGCTGTGCTAGGCAGCCAATGAAGACCGAAGCGTGCGCACCAATAAGTGAATGACACAACCGCGTTGATGATGAAAAGAACTCCGCCGGCGATTAGTAAGGCTCTGCCAACGCGGATCGAGGTAGGAACTCTATTCTCTTTCCATTGGATAACCTGCGTTTGCTGACGTTCTTTTTTCATAAAGCCAAGTCAATAATCTCCCAAGTGATCAAGCCCAAAACAACGACGATCAATCCCAAAGCGACGTAAAAAATCCTTTTACGCGCCAACTGTTTCCTGCTCTCTTCCGGATCGGGCATATCAGTAGTGACGAAAGAGTTTCCCTCGAGGGCAGGATTTTTCAGATTTTCTTCATTCAAAGTCTGGTTGTTCATTTTTAGTACTTCAAAGCGGAAGAGGTGCGTGGGAAGGGCTCGGTATCGCGGATGTTAGCGACGCCGGTCAGATACATTAGCAAGCGATCGAAGCCGATGCCGAAGCCGCTGTGAATGCAGCCGCCATAACGACGCAGATTGAGATACCACTCAAGCTCGTCGACGTTGCCGGCTTTCTCCATCTTTTTCTTGAGGACATCATAACGTTCCTCGCGTTGGCTGCCACCGATGATTTCCCCTTCTCCAGGAACAAGACAGTCGCAAGCGGCGACAGTTTTCCCATCGGGGTTCTCTTTCATGTAGAAGGCTTTGATTTCCTTGGGGTAATTGATAAGGAAGAGCGGCCCTTTGGCGATTTCTTCAGTCAAGTAGCGTTCATGCTCGGAAGCAAGGTCTTTGCCCCAATAGATGTCGCAATCATCAAACTTATGCCCGTCTTTGACTGCTTTTTGAAGAAGCTCGATGCCTTCGGTGTACTCCATCTTTGTGAAAGGGCAGGCATAGACGCGGTTCAGCTTATCAATAAGGCCGGGGGCAATCATCTTGTCGAAGAAAGCCATTTCGTCAGGGCATTTCTCCAAAACCCAACGAATGCACCACTTGATGCATTCCTCCATGCAAGCCATATCGTCGTCAAGATCGGCAAAGGCGAGTTCGGGCTCAATCATCCAGAATTCAGAAGCATGGCGAGGAGTATTCGATTTTTCGGCGCGGAAAGTAGGGCCAAAGGTGTAGACGTCGCGGAAGGCGAGGGCGAAAGCCTCAACGTGAAGCTGCCCTGAGACGGTCAAAGAGACCTTTTTTCCAAAGAAATCGGTCTCGCTAAGCTTGCCGTCCTTGTCTTTGGTGCAGACGCTGAAAACCTGTCCAGCCCCTTCGGCGTCGTTGCCGGTGAATTCGGGGGTGTGAACATAAACGAAACCACGGGATTGGAAGAACTCATGGATTCCTAAAGCCAGCGATGAACGGACGCGATAAAGCGCGGAAAAAGTATTCGTGCGCGGGCGAAGGTAGGCTTCGTCGCGGAGATATTCGAAGCTGTGGCGCTTCTTCTGCAGCGGATAATCAGGGTCAACGTCGCCGAGAATCTGAATTTCAGAAGCGTGAACCTCGAAAGGCTGCTTCATCTCAGGAGTGAGAACAATCTTTCCTTTGACTAAAATCGCCGCGCCGGTAAGCAAATGGGAAACCAGATCATGGTTAGTGAGTTTGTCGTCATAGACGATTTGGATATTCTTGAAGCACGTGCCGTCATTAAGAGCGATAAAACCAATCGACCCGGAGTCGCGATTGGTGCGGATCCACCCTTCCAAGATGACGGAATCAAGAAGCGATAAGTCTTCTTTTTTCGCGAAGCGAGCATAGAGCTCAGAAACAGTAATGGCTTTCGGTTGCATAGCAAAGTTAGTTTACACTCTAATTCACTTTTTTATAGGGACAAAAAGGTATTGTCGCGTAGCGAATGCGCATAAACTAAGGGCATGAAATACAAGGTTGGAGACAAAGTCATCGCCCTAATAGAAAGGGGGGTGGCAAAAGAAGGGGACGTTGGCGTTGTTGACGCCGTCCACAAAGATACCTACACAGTCGGTTTTTACGCTACAGAAGACGCCCTGATCGATAGCGTTTCCTACTATCAAGACGAGCTCCGCCCAGCCGAAGAGAAGACTATGGATTCCCCTTTTGACAAAGGCGAGCGCGTCATGACGAAAGCAGAGGTTGCAGGGTATCCGGCTGGATTGATTGGCATCGTCATGGATGTCTACCCCGAGAAACATGCCTTGGCTGTGCAGGTCATAAAAGACGGCGATGATTTCCCTGCAATCCTGCCTTATTCAGAAGAAAACGTCGCAAAAGTCGGCTAATTTCCTAAAAAGAACGCAAAGCCTTACTCTTTGAAGTCCATCCAGCGGTCAATCTTCCAATTGGGATCAACGCCTAAAGTAAGAGGCGCGAAAACCTTGCGCTCGTAAAGCCTTTCAGCCACCTTGGCAATCATGGCTGCGTTGTCTGTCGTGCACCAAAGAGGCGGGATGATCAAATCAACGTCCGTTCCTTCAAGTTTGGTTTTCATTTGCTCGCGAAGGTAGCTGTTGGCGGAAACGCCTCCCGCCAAAACTATTTGCTTGACGTGGTAATCACTGGCGGCGCGCAGAGATTTGGTGACAATCATTCCGATTGCCACGTCCTGAAACGAACGAGCCATATCGTCGACGTTGACGGGTTCGCCCTTCATTTTCATAGAATTGACGAGATTGATTACTGAGGTTTTAAGGCCTGAGTAAGAAAAATCGTATTTGCCGGCGCTTGGTCCGGCATCAGGAACAGGAAGGTGGTAAGTGTGCTGGCCCTTTTTGGCGTGCTGATCGATTGGGAGACCGCCTGGATAGGGGAGGCCCAAAACGCGAGCGACCTTGTCATAGCATTCCCCAACGGCGTCGTCTTTGGTTTCGCCGATTATCTCGAAATCCAAGTCGCCTTTCATCAAAACAAGCTCAGTATTGCCGCCAGATACGACGACGCAAAGCATCGGATAGATGAATTCGCCAGCGTATTCATTGGCGTAGATGTGGCCAGCCAAATGATGAACGGGAATAAGGGGCTTGTTGTAAAGCATCGCAAGCGTTTTCGCCGCCTGCAAACCGACGTGAAGGCAGCCGATTAAACCCGGCCCGCGCGTTACGGCAAATGCGTCCATGTCCTCAAATGTCAAATGACTTTGCTCAATGGCCTCTTTAAGGCATACGGCAATGTTCTCCGTATGAAGCCTGGAAGCGATTTCCGGCATGACGCCGCCAAATTTTTCATGAACTGAAATCTGCGTTGCGACGACGTTGGCCAATAGCTTTCCATTGTCGGTGATTGCCACGGCGGTTTCGTCGCAGCTCGATTCAATTGCCAGAATCTTAGCCATTGATGAGACTCCTTACCATCGCTACGGCATTCTCGCCATTGGAGTAATAGCCCTTCTTGACGGTTATTGCTTGGAATTTGTGTTTCTTGTAGAACTTCTGAGCGGTCTCATTGCTTTCCCTGACTTCAAGGGTTAAGAACTCGACGGGGTCCTCTTGAGATTCGCAGTCTTTGATTATTTGCCCGATGAGCATATTGCCGATTCCCTTCCGGCGGAAACTCTCTTTCACGCCGATTTGGGAGATGTAGGCCGAGTTGAAGGTGATGGAGAAATCAACAAAGCCAACCACCTCGTTGTCGACGACGGCGCAATAAAGGTGGGAGACGGGGTTCTCATTGAGCTCATAAAGCATTTGCTCTTTCGTGTATGGTGCGACGAAGATGTCTTTTTCGATTTGCATGACGGCATCCATATCGCTAGGAAGCATTTTGCGAACGATCGTTTTGAAATGCCCTTTGTCATAATCGTCCTTCAGATAAACCGGCTTGGCGCCCAGGGGCTCTTCGCATAAATGCGACGGGGTGTCGCAATAATTCAGATTGTCGAGGACATCGAAGCTTGCGCTTTCCAAACCAAGATATTTCACGTCGCCACAAACGGCTACTTCTGGATGAGCGGAAAAGTACGCAAAAACCGCTTCGTTTTCCAAAATGCAGTCTCTTTGAATGGGGTTTTCCCCATCATAAACAGCAAAGTAACTGCGTTTGCCGCGGGCATTAGACAAGCACGCCGATACGCTTCCACGATGCTGAAGCACTTCCAAAGAAGAGGCCATATAGAGAGGGATATTTAGGGCAAAGGAGATCGTTTTCGCAACAGTGAGAGCAATGCGCACGCCCGTATATGATCCCGGCCCTTTTGAGCAGACAACGTAGTCGATGTCCTTCCCACTCAAAGAATTGGCTTCCAGAAGCTTATGAATTTCATCAACGAGCAGTTCGCTTTGCCTTTGCCATGCCTCATATGATGCTTTGCCTAAGAAGCAATGGTCTTTTACCAAACCAACGGAAAGGTTTTTATCCGAGCTATCCAAAAGAAGCCCAATCATCTTTGCGCCCCCAACTGTTCAATCGCCTTAGCGAAGTGCGGATCATCGCTTTTGAAAGTGATGGAACGCTCATCGCTGCCATTGTTCTTAAGAATGATCTCAAGCTTTTCGTCCGGAATCAAAGGGGCGATGTACTGCGGCCATTCGATAAAACAAGCCCCGTCTCCTTCGATATACTCGTCAAGGCCAATCTCAATATTTTGCCCCTCAAGGCGATAAGCATCGATATGGTATAAGGGCAGGCTCCCATGAAAATAGCATTTCATGATGTTGAAAGTGGGGGAGATAACGTCCTCTTTGACGTTCAGCCCTTCGGCTACCCCTCCGACGAAAGTCGTTTTGCCTGCGCCCAAGTCGCCTTCAAGCAGAATCACGTCGCCGGCAGACAAAAAAGCGGACAGGCTCTTCCCGAGCGCGCGCGTTTCCTCTTTGCTATGCGTGACAAAACTTTTTTCCATACGCGTGGCGATTATATACCCCTTGGGCAAAACGGGAAAATTCACTTCCTCTTATTGGAAAGGATGGGGCGGTTTTCCATCAGGAATTTGTTGTACAGCCTCTCGACGAAGGAATCAACGAAGGGAATCTCTTGCCTGGCGATCATGCCCTTCACCTCGTCCGTAGACTTTTTTATAGCGGCGGTCAAATCGGGCGGATAGCCATAGGTTTGAATATGACGTTCGAACTCATTCTCATCAAGGGTCTTTTCCATGTGGTTGGGGTAGAGTTTCACATCGAGATCGTAATCGATGTACTTCAAATAACCATTATCAAGAACGGTGGGGGTAGCGATATTGACGTAATAGCAAATGCCTTGGCCTTCTTTGAACATGCAGATGACATTCATCCAACGTTTCTTGAAAAGAATGAAAATGGCTTTTTCCTTCGTGATCCATTTGCGGCCGTCATTCTCGGTGACGGAGCTCATTTTCGACGCCAAAGCCCAATATTCGTCGTTCTCCTCTACCAAATAAGCTGGGGACCATTGCCTATGCAAAGCCCCATCGTGTTTGTACGCCTGGACTTTCATCCAGCGCGCGAATCTAGGATCTACAGCATTCATACGAGGTTACCAAGAAGAAACCCAAACGCAGGATTTCTTTGCGGGCATATTATAAGCGACAACGCGCCCGTGGAATATAAAAAGAAAGCCCCGCGGAAGGGGGCTTTGGAATCACTCTCCTTTGTTCTCGCCCTTCTTTTCGAATAGGGCGTAGGCAAACTCGAGGAAGAAGGCCAACTCGTCTTTGTATTCGCGCGTCGGACCGGGGTTGAAGGGTTTTTGCATCGGAAGGACCATCAAGCTGTCCTCATAGCCGAGGGCGAAATATGTCCTGCCCGGCTTAATGGCAATCGCCACGTCAACGAGAACCTTATTCGTATGGATGTCCTTGAGCATCGAACGAATCTTCGGGGTGAGGTACTTCTTGTCGCTGGGGTCGCCATAGACTTTGAAGAATTTGTTTTTCTCCAAGAGGTTGAGCTTAGGGAGGATCTCAGGAGGAAGGGCTCTTTTGTTGCCGCGGAAATAGATGACGAGGCCGTCTTCTTTTCCTTGGAAATTATTGGTGGCGCGGAGATATTTTCCGACGAAGACCGTCTGCATGGCTTTTCCGGCCTCCTTCTGCGCGGCGGCGTCGGCGAGGGCGCAGTCCATGCCGCGGTAGGAAAAGGTGATGTTGTCGCGGCTTCCGATTGAGGAGGAGCCAGGGTACATCCCGCAGGCATCGAATTCTTCCTTCGAGATTTTGTCTTCAACCTTCCCTTGGAGGTTCTCAACAGGGATGTCGCGGAAAAGATAGCCGTTCAGGTTCTCGTAAAGAACGCCGAAATAGCTTTTGATTTTCTTGTCGTTCTGCTTTCTGGTGAGGAAAGACATCACGCCGAGGAGGACGAGGACGCCAGCCGCGACGGAGAGGGAAATCACCATCGGGATCATCGTGTTATCGCCGCCCCAATGGAGGGTGTTCGGCAAAATCCAGAAGAGGATTATAAGAGCCAATCCGACGACGGAGACTGCGATTTTGATCGCATTGGTTTTCTTATATTCCTTATGGAAGGCGATGCGAGCCTTCTCGATGTTGTCCAGCTGTTGATCAGGATATTCGTAAGAGGCCTGCTCGGGGAAGGGGTCAGGCTCCTCTTCAAGGGCCTCTTCTTCCTCTTCTTCTTGTTTTTGCTCGGCTTCTTTCTCTTCTTGTTTTTTCTTGGCTTCAGCGATTTCGGCGTTGCGTTTGGTGTCGGTGAAATCATCTTCAAGCGAATCTTCGTTCACGACTACCTGCTCGGGTTTTTCCTCTTCGGCGAGAAGGGTTTCTTTCTTTTCTTCTTCCATCTGGCAATCCTCCTTCAATTGAACGGGTGAACTATAACACGGACGCCGAAAATATCCTTTAAAAAGTCAAAAGCAAATTGAGCCGGAAGCCTACTCGCTTTTCCTTTTGCCCAGAAAAACAAAGGAAACAAAACCAATCAGCAACGAGACGAAGAGCCAGCCCCAATAAAAAGGCAGAGAAGAAAGACCCTTAACATAGCTCTTGATCACCATGAACAAAGCGTAGATCGAGGAAATGGTCCCAAGGGAGAAGAGCCCGCCGAAAAGGATTCTGTCATCGTCCTTTTTCTTCAGATGGGCGCGCAGCAAAAGAAGACCGATGGCAATGAGGAAAAGGCCAACCAAAGCCATAATCAAATAATCTTCATTGAAGGAGACATCCGTCCCGTATTCGTCGCTATAGGCGCTGAAGGAAAGGATGTAGAAAGAAAGGAAGCAGCTGAAGACCCCCGTTCCTAAAGTCAAAACACCAATCGGCAAAACCATTTCACTTAGCCTCCTTTTCATCGTTGGGTTGCTCATCTTTCCCCTTGGAACGGGCATAGATGGCCTCTGGATTTTTTAATAGGCTCGGAACCCTCCAGAAAAGGACGAGCAGGAAAGCTAATGACAAGGCAAGGCAAGGCAAAACGTACAAAGCGTTGTAGAGGAAGCAATAAAGATGCGGATTCATCCACGTCCAAGAGAAAGCAAAGCTGCTTGGATCGGCCCAGAAGAGAACCCCGGAGAGATAATGGACGAAAAGCTTCAGCAGCCCGCCAAGGATTGAGCCCAAGCACAGGAAGAGGACTTTCCTTCCTTTTGTCTCCGCCTTCAAGAAAGCAGGGCGGAAAAGCGAAGCGAAAGCGACCATCGGATAAGCCAAAACATAATCGAGAAGCACTTGGACGACGGCCCTCCAGGCTTCGCCAGGAATGATGTAGGGACCCGTCGCCAAATCGAGAAGCCCCATCACAAGCCCCGTGGCTAGAGCGGGAACGAATCCGCGGCGGAAAGCCATCAAAAGCACGCAAAGCATTGCGATTCCAATTGACCCGCCATTGACGAAAACGCCTTTGAAGAGGATGCCCGAAAGCTCGTCGAGCACGAATCCAAGCGCGGCCATGACGCCGATCTCAACCATCGTCATCACCAAATCATGGGTCTTTTTCTTTGCCATAAATGCCTCCTAGGAAAAGAAAATCCGCCAGAGCTAAGCGCTGACGGAGGAGGAAGCTTCCCAAAAAGGATTGATGCTCGATTCCCTACGCTAGCATTGCCTAGTTCAGGTCAAGGGTCGCTACCATTTCAGATAGCCTCTCAGCTTTAGGCTCCCCTATCGACGGGAAAATCCTAGAACCATAGATGGGCCATTTCAAGAGTCAGACTTCGAGCAGATGAGCAGAACCTTCCCTTTTTCCAGAATAAGCCGACCTTCGTTTTCTTTGATTTGATTTGAAACGCCAAGGGGGTCAAACATCTTTAAGGCAAAGCGTTTCAATGGGTAGGAGAACCCTTCGAGGCTCAATAGAGAATCCTCCAAGGCGAAAAAGGAAAAGAAACGATAACCGGCTTTTTCAATGAGATGGTCCCCAGGGAGAAAAGTCTGTATCAAGCTGTCGTCGTCTTTGAGGCAAACCCTTTTGTCTTGGGCCAGCAAATCAAGAATAGCAACGAAGTGCTCAATGCGTTTACCTTGTATGCCGCCTAGGATCGTTATCTTTTCGCAGTCGGCCAAAAGGGACAAGGCATGAGCGGTGTCGGTATCGTCTTTGATTGGATTCAGAGCAACTGTTTTTTGAGCGAAAGAAGCAACGCAAGCCTTCTCTTTTTCGTCCAATGAGTCAAAGTCGCCGACAGCAACGTCCATTGTTATGGAATGCTTGAAACAATAAAGCGCGCCTTTGTCGGCCCCGATTACGAAAGCGCCCTCGCATTCCTTTTTGGCGAGGTTCGGTGAAAGGTTATTCCCGATGACGATGACGCCTTTCATTGGTTGCTCCAATCAATTGGGGATGATCCGTGAGACGTCAAAAGATTATTGGTTTGAGAGAAAAGGCGTTTCCCAAACCACCCTCCACGGTTAGCGGAAAGAGGCGATGGGTGAACGGAAGTCAAAATGAAATGCTTCTTATTTTTGATGAAAGTGGCGAATTTCTTCGCAAAACCGCCCCAAAGCAAGAAAACAACGGGCTGGTCAAGCGTGT
The DNA here is from genome assembly GCA_963611815.1 of bacterium. GTDB lineage: Bacteria > Bacillota_I > Bacilli_A > RFN20 > CAG-826 > Alloenteromonas. The sequence goes on along the minus strand of CAVDSY010000016.1, from coordinate 34,721 downwards.
CCAAATAATTCATCGTATCGGCGATGAATGAATCATATTCTTTTCTCGCGTGAGACAAGGGCGAGTTCTCCCTGACGGTAAGATAGGCGTTCAAAAGCAGCACGCCTTGCCTTGCCCAAGGGGTAAGATCACCGTTTGAGTAATCCATCCTGCAGCCGATGTCGCTCTCTATTTCCTTATATATATTGATTAGGGAAGGTGGCAACGGGGTGCCTTTAGGAACTGAGAAAGAAAGGCCCATAGCCTGACCGGGATTGTGGTAGGGGTCTTGGCCGATGATCACGACCTTTAAATCTTTTGGAGAAGTGAGGTTAAACGCGTTGAAAACAAGGTCACGCGGAGGATAGACGACATGGCAGGCATACTCTTCTTCCAAAAAAGCATGCAAGGTCTTGCTATAGGGCTCCGCGCGCACTTTGTCGAAGAGGTCTTTCCAATCTGAAATCATGCCACGATTATAGCTTCCCGTGGGATAATGAGGGGGAGATGAAAGTGTTTTGGCTCTTCAATCACCCAGCCCCTTACAAGGTCGATTTTTTCAATGAGCTGGGAAAATACGTTGATCTCGATGTCTATTTCGAGAGGCCCAGCGAAAGGAGCAGGAGCAAAGACTTTTATTCTGAGGAAGCGCTGTCCTTTTCTTGTCACATCTGCTCGTCTTTGTCTTGGGGGGAAGGAAACAATTACACCAGAGAGCCCATAAAAGCGCTGAAGACGAATCATTACGACGTCATCGTGATTAATGGGTGGAGAAACTATACTGAGCAACGGGCGATCGCCTATTGCAGACGTCACAAGCTGCCATATGTCTTTTGGATAAACGGCGGCATCGCGAAGCCCAAGGAGAACCCGATTGCGCGCCTCATCAAAACGCATTATATCCAGGGTGCGGAAAGCTATTTTGCGCCTGACGAGAAGAGCGCCGCGTACCTAACGCATTACAAAGCTCCAGAAGAAAGGATTTCCCTTTATCCGTACTCAACGATTTTTGAAAAAGACATCGCTGACAAACCGCTAAGCAAAGAAGAAAAGCAAAAACTCAGGAATGGCATTGGCCTCAAAGGCAAAAGGGTTTTTGTCTCAGCCGGGCAATTCGTTGAACGGAAGAACTATAAAAGGCTCATTCAGATATGGGCAAAGATGGATCCTTCTGATTCCCTCTATCTTTTGGGAGAGGGCGCTCAAAAAAGGGAATATGAGGCGCTGATCAATTCCCTAAAATTGAATAACGTGTTCCTTTTGCCTTTCAAAAAGCACGCGAAGCTGTTCGATTATTTCAGAGCCGCCGATTGTTTCGTCTTCCCGTCGAAAGAAGACATATATGGGCACGTGATCAATGAAGCGATGAGCCAAGCGTTGCCGGTAGTCTCTTCAAGGGCAGTCAACGCGTCTTCCCATTTGATAAAAGACGGGATAAACGGATGTCTGGCAGATTTCAACAACGATGATGAAATCATAAGGGTTTTGCGCGCTTTTCCTAATGAAAGCATGGGAATTGCAGCGGTTTTGACTGCAAGAGAAAACACAATTGAGAAATCAGTCGAAGATTTTCTCAGCCGCTTTCTCCAAGACAAAAGATGAGGTGAATGAAGCATGAGAATCTTTTATCTTAGCAACGCGATTGAAGAAAGCGACTTCGCGCTGCTGAACGCCAAAGCTACCCACAAGCCGAATCCAGCGGGCCAAAACTTTCACGCGAAGCTGATCAAGGCTCTGGCGGATTTCACACAGACCGAAGCCTATTCGTTGATTCCCAACCAGGAAGGCTGGGTGAAGGCGAAGTCATTCGATCCCTACGGGCCGTTAAGAGTTACGTATCTAGAGGGCAGCGCGAGCAAAGCGAAGCGTTTCCTTTTCCTGCCAAAAACAATCGCCTCGAAAATAAAGGACGATTTCCCGGATTTGAACGAGAACGACGTCGTGCTCTACGATTCCTTGAATCTTACCTTGGCGAAAGCCTCCAAGATTTTGAAAAGCAAGTATGGGGTGAAACGCGTCGCGATTTTGACCGACGATCCCTCCAATATATCCGGGACGGGGAAACCTTATCAAAAATCTTGCCTGCGGCTTTCCAAAACCGCGGATGCGTATTTTGCCTTGACGGAAGGGCTCGTTAGCTTGTTCAGCAGAAAAGAAAAGCCTTCTCTCGTTAGAATGGGCGTCGTCGACGATGTTCCATCATGCCCATCTCCTTTTGCCAAACCATATATCTATTACGGAGGCGCTTTGTTCGTCAAAGACGGGACCAAAGCGCTTATCGACAGTTACCTAATCGCCCGGCCCAACATCGATTTGATCATCGCAGGGCACGGTCCTTACGAAGCCATCTTAAAGGAGAAGTGCAAGCTGAATGAGCGCGTCCACTTCCTGGGGCAAATTACCAAAAAAGAGCATTACGCTTATCTAAAACACGCTTCGTTGCTGATAAACCCTCGCTTGTTCTCCAAAAAGCTCGACGAAGTAAGCGTCCCTTCGAAGGTATTGGAATATCTTTCTTCCGGCTCAACGATTCTTACTACACCAAGCACCCCGATTCTTAAACGCTACGAAAACTCCGTAAACGTCCTTCCGAACAAAGGCGAAGATCCCACGCCAATGCTCGTGAAATTCTATAAAGACCACATCGCCGCCGACGGGACAATCAAAAACGTGAAACCAAATCTTTCGCCGATGACCATCAAAAAAGAGCTGGGCCAATACGCAATCGGCAAGGCCCTCATCGACCTTCTTGCTTCTTTAGATGCGCGGTGACCTGCTTCATGCAGGAGGAGAAGGAGAAATTCTCGTCGAAACATTTTTTGTTTGCTTCGCCCATTCTCTGCTTTTCTTCTTCAGGCAGGGCGATAAATCTAAGCAAAGCATCCTTGATTGATGAAGCATCCTCACCCTTGGAAACAACGCCCCCGCCGGCTTGCTCGATAACGTTTTTCCCATCTCCCTGGATTATTCCAAAAATAGGGCGTCCATAAAAAAGAGAAGAATTCAGTTTGCTTGGGATTGTCTGGCCGGCATACCCTTTATTCGAAAGACTCACGATTACCGCGCTGGCATTAGCGTAATAACGCGCGGTCTCCTTTCTTGGCTTACGGCCCAAATAGACAACTCTGTCTGGCCGGTTTTTTTCTTTTATCAGCGCCTCTATTTGCTTTTGCCTCGAGCCCATGCCGATGATGAAGAGCCTCGCCTCAACCTTATTCGGCAAATCGCAAAAAGCCTCGATAAGTGGTTCAAGAAGTTGCAACAATCCTATGTTCCCAGCATAAATGAACGGGTTCTTGCAGGGATATTCAAAGTCTTCGCCGCATTTTTCAGCCAAAAAAGGCGGCTGCGGAACGAAATGGATGTTATCGCTAGGCAACTTAAGAACCTGCTCGAAATAGTTTTTGAAAGAAGGGGATGAAACAAGGATCTCGCTGGCTTTCGAATAAACTTTTTTGGACCATCTGTAAAGGATGAGGTAGCCTAGGCTTCTTGAACTCATCGCGCCAGTGGCAAGAACCGACTCCGGCCATAAATCAAGGCAATGCAAAACGTGGCGGACGCGATGCTTTCTGGCATAGACATTAGCTCCCGACACAGCGATGACCGGGGAAAGAGAGAACGAATAGACGACGTCGAAATCCTCTTTGAGATGCGACAAATAATGCTTGGCCGTCCAATAAAAGGAAAGGTAGTTCGCGATGATTGATAACCTTGAGTCCTTGCGAGGGAAACAGCCGCAGCGATGCACCCTAACCCCGGAAATCACCTCGTCGTTAACATGGCGATATTCAGGAAGAATCCGCCCAAAGCCATAGTTCGGTTTGTTCGTGACGACTAAAACATCATTACCATCTTTGGCCCACGCTTCGCACATCGCAGTGACGGAAAAACCTTCCGGATAATAATGAGGGGTCACAACGAGGATTTTCATCAGGGCTATTATCTCACAACCAAAGTGAAATTCTCGCGCGCGTGTATAATGAATCAGCCATGGACGGGGAAGCCAAAAAAACCGAAAAGAATGCCTTAAGCGTCCGCTCAAACGTCATCATCAACCTAATTCGCACGCTGACGATGACCATCCTTTCCTTTTTGACCTACCCTTACATCACCCGTGCGCTTGGCGATCAGGTTTTCGGTCTCTACAGCTGGGCCAACGCTTTCGTTTACTACTTTCTGGTCCTGGCAAAAATATCGATTCCTAGCCTGGCAATCAGGGAATGCTCGAAAGTCAAAGACGACAAAGAAAAGCTCGCTTCTTTGGCCAAGACCTTCTTCCTCATCCAAGGCATCACAACAATCTGCTCTTTTGGGTTGATGTGCGCATTTGTCTTCAGCGTCCCGTCTTTATTGGAAAACAGAGGGCTTATTTTCTTGCTCTCTCTCAATTTTTTGGCAGGCGCCTTCAGCTTTGAATGGATTTACATTGCCTTGGAAAAGCATTTCTACATCACCGTGCGTTCCATCTCGCTCATCGCAATTGGGGCATTGCTGACATTCATGTTCATCAGACGCAGCGACACACCATCTTTCTTGATGAGCGAGGTCTATATCTACGCTCTCATCACCATCAGTTACACCATCCTGACGTCCTTGCTGAACTGTTTGCTGTTGCCTCGCTACATCCCTTTTCACAAAGCCAAACTTTTATCGATAAAACCGCTCATTCATCCGTTGCTAGTCCTCTTTCTTATTACTTTCGCCCTCACTTTATACAATCAGACAGATCAATTCCTTTTGGGACTAATCGATGAAAGCAAAGCCGGCGTCGGTTCATATTCGGTTGGGGTCAAAGGCGTTGACATCATCATCACGCTTATCACTTCCTTGTACGCTGTTTTTCTGCCAAGAGCCTCTTATTACTACGGGAAAGAGAACAAGCGTTTCTACCAAATTCTTATCAATGGCTCATTCTCTTTGACCTTCTTCATCGCCGTTCCCGCGATTGCGACGATGGCAACGATGGCCGGGCCTATAACATCTCTAATTTCTGGCTCCGGCGATGTCCTAAGCGGCAGCGACATGTACAAAGACGCCGATTGGATTCTCGTTATTCTGTCTTTCATGATGCTGACCTATTCCTTGGGAGACAATATCTACAATGAAATTCTCTTGCCGACGAAAAAGGAGAAATATTACCTCTATGCCATGGCAACAAGCGTCGTCTTGAATGTCGGCCTATCTGTCCTATTCGCCTATGTTTTCTTCAAGGAACACCCAGGAATAGGGGTTGCTCTCGCCACGGGGATAAGCGATCTTCTGCTGTGCGCCTATCTTATCTTCGTATCCCGCAAATACTCAATGAAGGCCGTGTTCAATTTGAATAACTTGAAAATCGTTCTCGTCGGAATCGTCATCGCAGTTTTCTCTTATTTCTTCTGTCCTTTTCTTTCCAAGGCGTTGGAGGGGATTTTCAATGAGACATGGCAAATCTCCCTCGTCTCCCTTCTAGTGACCGTCGCCATAGACGCCCTTATCTACCTTGTATCATTGTTCGTCCTTAAAGAACGGACCATCAGAAGTTTTTTCAAAGAAAAGGAAAGCGCGAAATGAGCAATCCAAATCTCAAAGAAAACAAACTGAAGCGCCTCTTTGGGGTGGCGGCGAGACCACTAATCAAAGCAATCTCGCCAACTTTGTACGTCAAATTACAATATCATTACATCACCCATCACAAGCTTCATCTCAACAAGCCGGCCCGTTATACTGAAAAACTGCAGTTCCTGCGCCTTTTTGTCTACCCGAAATGGCAAGAAGTGAGCCGCTGCGCCGGGCGCGTCGGGGTCAGAGAGTTCGTCAAAGAAAAAGGATATGGGGACGCGCTTATCCCAATTTATGGGATCTATGACCGCTTTTCCGACATCCCCTTTGAAACTCTCCCCGATCGTTTCGCCATGAAATGTTCCCACGCTTCCGGATGGAATATGCTGGTAAGAAACAAAAGCGAGCTTGACCTGAAAGAAACAAAAAAGACATTCGATCGTTGGCTCGCCTCTGATTATGGGAAGAAAACGGTGGAGAGGCATTACTCGCCAATCAAACCCCAAATCATCATTGAGCAATGGATCGGCGATCCGGAAACACTGCCAACCGAATACAAAATCCACGTCTATAACGGCAAAGCCAGGAATCTTTACGTCGTCACCGGGAGAGGAAAAGACATCCGTTATACCGAGCTGACAATAGACTGGGAAGACTTTGAGGGGAGCCAATTCAACGGCTGGAAGAAAGCAGACATCAAGCCTGAAAAACCAAAGGATTGGGACAAGATGGTCAAGATGGCGGAAGACCTTTGCAAAGATTTCCCCTTCGTCCGCTGCGACCTATATGAAGTGGATGGGAAAATATATTTCAGCGAGATGACTTTCACCCCGGCGAAGGGAACGCTTATTCTTGATGATGATTCCTGCGATTATTTGATGGGCGAATGGCTAGATATCTCGCCTTATCTCAAAAGCAAGTAATCTTCAGTTCCATTCAGAATCGGGGAAGAACACCTCGAGCATCATCAAAGCTGTGTGATAAGTGGCGTTGGCGTCATCGAAATTGGCGGTAGGGTAGATTTCCTTCCCGCCAATTTGAACATGGTCGTCTTTTAACGAGAAGGTCACGCTCATGCCGACGACTCCGCTTGGGTCATATCCCACTTCTTTAAAGTAAAAACCAACCAAAGAAGTGTGTTCTGCAGAGATATTGGTTTCCAAAGGCACCTCATCGAGAGCAAAAGTGGTGCCAACATAGCCCGTGCTTTCATATTTATAGAAAGTCACGTTTATGTTAAAGAGGCTCAGCCTGCCACTATATTCCGGGGTGTCGCTGCCACCGCGGCAGGAAAAGGCAAAATAGGAAGCGCTGTGCAATTCGGCCGGGAAAATAGTGCCATAGCCAGACTGATCGAGTTCGACGAGAGAGTAGCTGGACCAGGCGTCGCACTGAATTTGGCCGTTGTAGAGTTTGGAAAGATAACCGCGAGAGAAAGAGGAATTGATAAGATTCATCTTCTTCGTCTGCCCATAAAGCACGCCGACCAAAGGGCTTTGGTCAACCCATTCGCCCACGCCTCCATCCATAATGTCGGTCCCAGCCACGGCAGTAGTGCCGTTGCTCAGCACTTTTCCTCCGCTGGGAATGGTCCAATACAGCTGTTGGCCATTCTTGCTTCCATCAACGGTCACTGCTTCCGGATGCCTGGCTTTGAGCTGGCCATAACCATGGCATAGAGAACCAGAAATGTCGCTTCCCGCGAAATAGCAGCCATCGGTCGTCTCGTCTTCGTTGAAATTAAGGAGAGTTTTCGTCTCTTTGATCGAAGCATTTTTTAACTGAGAGGGCCAAGTCGAATAACGGTTCGCGATGAAATTGGTGGAAATGTAGGCGTCACCGCCATAAAGCTCTGACGTGTCGGCGCATGAGGCGAGAGAAAAGGACAAAAGAAGAAATAAGCCTAAACTTTTTTTATTCATTCGGGGTCTCCTTTTTCTTATGGGAGTAAATCAGTCCGCCGAGGAAGCAGGCGAGAAGAGCATAGGATCTTCTGCTCCATGAGGCAAAGTTGCTGCTTAGATGGTTATACGGCAGCTCATCATTGAATAATGAGGCATAAATGAATAGGCCAAATAACAGCACTACCAAAGCAACTTTGTAATCCATTCTTTCTTTTCCGCATATCAGGAAACGCTGGCTTTCCTTGATCATGAAGAAAACGCAGAAAAGGAACAAAATGAACGCGATCAGGCCATTTTGCCAAAGCAGACTGAATTCGAATACGCGCGTGAACATTTGGTCGTTGACGAATGAGCTGTCGACGCCAAAAAGCATTCCAAGAATATTGAGCTTTTTGCCGGAATCGCCGTCCTCTACGAAAACAGCGCGGATGGCTTTGGCAATGCGGGAAAGCAAGCCGCTGGAGCGGCTGGATCTAACGGCATTAATGGGGATAGAAGAGAAAACGGAATTCGTGAAAGCATCAACCACAAGAAGCAAAAGACCCGCGGCAACAAGGCCAATCAAAATGAAGAAACATATTCTGAGAGCCTTGTCGGCTTTCTTTTGGGAGCCACTCTTCTGAACGTGCCAATAGATGAGGCGGTAGATCCCCGACAAAAGATAAACGAAAACGAGGACGATAAGTCCAAGATAGAAAGGAACGACCGCCAAATCAATCAGCCCGAGCAAACCAAAAGCAAGGAAGCACAGAAATCTTTTCGTTTCTTTTCTTGGAGAGATGAAGAAGCACGGGACAATAGCGAGGCTCAAAAGGAAAGAGGCGAATTTCCCAAAAGACAGGCTGGCTTCTAAGAAACTGAACCCGTCTAGGACCTTCGTCTCGCTGGCGACGCTGAAGACGACGCCATCATAGTAATAAACCATGCCTTTGAATCTTTGGGCGTAGAAGAAGCCATAGCGGATGAGGGAATAAACCCCAGGGATCAGCGTCATCAAGGCCAAAGTTCCACCGATGCAAAGCAAGATAACGTCTTTCTTCAAAGCGGAGATCGATTTGGCGCCTTGCCCAAGCAAAAAGAAGCCGAAAAGCCCCAAGGAGACCGCGCCACCTGTCACTAAGCCAGCTATGGCGCCGCTCCCAAGCGTTACGAAAAAGCGCGACAAACCAAGCAAAAGGCAAAGAAGGATGAACGGAATCAAAGAAATCCAATAACGTTTTTTCTCCGCCAAAGTGTAGCTTTGGAACAAATAGGAGATCGTTATCAAAGAAATGAAAAAGCCAAGGATGCCGAAAATGAGAACCCCTAACGCGCCGCCCAAAGCGAAACAGCCAAGGCTCATGACCTCTAAAGACAAAAAGGAAAAGACGGTGTCGTAGCGGGACAGCCAACTGGAATCTGGATGTTCCAAAGGGGTCTTTTTTTCTTCTATCACCAGTACGCTCCTCCTTCAATTTTCTCATAGCCGCGAGGTTTTTCAATTGGCCTCGCCCAAGACGAATTGACGTATTTGGAGACATGCTCGCGCTTATCCCACCTCTTACCGACCAGTCCAAACAAAGTCATCGTGGCCCCGCCGGTCTGAATGCCTTGCTTGCCAAGGCGCTTCGCTTCCAAGGCCAGAAACGTTCCATAGGCCCCGGCGCCGATCAAGGCAACGTCGAAATCAATCCGGGCCATCTCCTTTTTCATCTTTCCGAGCTCTTCGAAGAAAGATGATCCTTCTATCCAGCCGTCGGCGCAGGTGAGTGGGCTTTTGATGGTGAATAGAGTGAACTCAGGCAAAATGTGGCTGTCCTTTGGAAAAAGCTCTCTCCTCTTCGCGTACTGAGCGACGATTTGCTCAGCGAAAGGCGATACCACAAGCACTTTCTTGCCAGCCAAATGGCTGGACCAGTCACCACGAAGCGGCTCAAACCCCTCATAAAGAAGGATCCGACTGTCCGGGCAATAGACCTCTTGGAAATACTCTTCCATATGCACGCCGGAAATGCCGAGGAAGGTCGTCTCCTTCAGCAAAGGCAGCAAACGGTCTCCGTAATCTTTCAAAGAGGTTTCGTCGCTTGGGAAAAAGCCGGCATTGTTTTTCATCGAATAGACGACGGAAGATTTGTAATGCTTTTTCAGACCAAGCTCTATTTTCTCATGGTTGTTGAGACAAGAAAGTTCAACCGCCCCAAAGCGAATCGCGGAAAAAGGCTCCTTGGAATCAATGGCCTTAGATAAAGCGATGTTGGTCTGTTCTAAGCTAGGGCCTTTCCCGCCCTTCCATTTCGCGACCGATTTGGCCTTATGAAAAAGCCTCAATCTTGCAGAGGAGAAGAAATTCTTTCTGAACCAGTGCAAATAAAGGCTTTTTTTGTCCATTACCAGCTCACTTCCTCTGGCGGAAGAGGATGCTCGTTGTGCGTATCCTCGACGATTCTCCCGTCCGCGATTTTTATCACGCGCTTGGCGACGGTGGCTATCTTGGCGTTGTGGGTGACCATCAAAACCGTTTTCTTGTATTTGGATGAGACGTCAGTAAGCAATTTGATTATGCTGCCGCCGGTTTTTGAATCAAGGGCGCCTGTAGGCTCATCGCAAAGCAAAAGCTCGGGGTTTTTCACCAGAGCGCGCGCGATAGCGACCCTTTGCTGCTCGCCTCCTGATAATTCAGAGGGGAAATTGCCAAGTCTTTTCCCCAAGCCAACCCCTTCAAGGGTCTCTTTCGGGTTGAAGCCGTTTTCGACGACGGATGAGGCGAGGGCAACGTTTTCAAGCGCCGTGAGATTAGGCATCAAATTGTAGAATTGAAAAACGAATCCTATTTTGTCACGGCGAAGCAGCTGCAGCTGTTTCGGGGTGAATTTTGAAGCGTCTTCCCCACCGATCCAATAAGAGCCGGACGTCGCGACATCCATGCCGCCCAAAAGATTCAGCAAAGTGCTCTTGCCCGCGCCAGAAGGGCCGATGATGACGATGAACTCACCCTCCTCCGCGGAGAAAGAGACGTCATTGAGGGCAACAACCTCGTTCTCTTTTCCTTGATTGTATATTTTTGATAAATGCTCAACGCAAATCTTCGCCATAACTCACTCCTCGAAATTAGGGTCTTTCTTTTTCCAGCCCTTGATAAGCGCGCCCAAAAGAAAATGGAAGAGAAAAGCCAAAACGGCCAAAGAGAAAACGGCAATTGCCACGATAAGCATCACCAAGGCGAAAACGTTGTCTTGATGTTGGGCATAGAGGATTCCGAAAGCCAAAGACGCCAAAGCCCCAAGGATAAAGCCGGGAAAGAAGAACCGCAGGCAAAACCAGTCGGCGCGAGAGGCGATCTCAATGCGCCTGCCATACTGATATTTCGCTTTCTGCGGTTTTTTCTGTTTCGGAGGCTCAGAGACGGATTTCTCAACGGACTCAACCTCGATGATCTCTTGCTCTTCCATTGCTCACTCCACCAAGGCGACCAGCTGATAGATTTTCTGACCGCCGCTTAAAGAATAAACTTCCAAAAAGCCGCCGGACTTCTCATTCGCGATATTTTCGCAGGAAGAGCGCATTCTTTCATCGATGTCGTCGGCGAAGAACATCGTCAAGACGCCTTTGTCTTCAAAACCCTCTATTTTGTCCAAAAGCCCCGCAAAAGCGCCGTCAAATGATTGATGGTAATAAACGGGCTTGCTGCTTAGGAAAGCAAGATATCCACCGGGCGCCATCTCTTTGCCGTTAAGCACGAAGGATTTTGTCGTCTTGGCGATTTTCAGGGAGAGGCAGTTCTCTATCTCGTTTTGCGCATATTTGAGGTTCTCTTCCAAGGAAAGATTGTCCTTGTCCAAGACAGAGGCGACGCCCATTCCAACGGCGACGTCTTCGCTAGGGCAGACAACTGCTTTGCAATTAGCGACTGAGGCGCAAGCCTGCTCAGCGACCATGATCTCGTTTTTGTTGTTTGGAAGGACGATCACTTCCTCGGCGTTCACGCGAGTTATCGCGTTGATGAAGGATTCGGCCGACGCGTTCATGGTGTCTCCGCCGTTTATCACCTCATCGACCCCGTATTCCTTGAATCTAGCAGCGAAGGCCTCGTTTGGGGCGATAGCCACAACACCTAGTTTCCTCCTCGTCTGGAGAGGTTTGTTGAGGAAGCCGCGGTGGCGGGATTTCTCAATGAAAGTCTGATTGTGCTGAAGAGTCATGTTCTCCATTTTGAAAGTCAGGAACTCGCCGAACTGGCGGGCATAGGCGATGGCTTTTTCAGGGGTCTTCGTATGCACATGCACTTTCACCAGCGTCCCTTGGGTGAAGGCGACAAGAGAATCGCCGATGGTGTTAAAGAAAGAGATAAGCTCTTCTAATTTGAAATTTTTAACCCCTTCTTTGAGATTGCTAAGCTGCAAAATGAATTCGGTACAATAGCCGTAATCTAGCTTGGTATCAGGGGTGAAGGCGGAGAAGTCGATGTTTTGCTGCGTGAAGGAGGAAAGGTCGAGCGAGACATCCTCGATTATCTTGCCCCCAATCGCTTGCCCCATCCCTTCGACGATGTAAACAAGACCGGCGCCGCCGGAGTCGATGACGCCAGCCTCTTTGAGAATAGGCAATAGATTGGGGGTCTTGTCGAGGCTTTTTCTCATCGCGGAAATCAGGGAGGTGAAAAAATCGGCGAAAGTGGTGTGGCTGCTCAAAAAGCCCGCAGCCTCTTCGCAGCCCTCTCTCATAACCGTGAGGATCGTGCCTTCAACGGGTTTGACGACGATGGAATAAGCTTTCTTTACGCCATCTAGCATCGCCTTGGCGAACTGCTCAACGCTTGGCTCATCGATATTGGCAAGCCCTTTGGCGAAGCCCGAGAAAAATTGGGAAAGGATAACTCCAGAGTTTCCTCTGGCTCCAAGAAGCATCCCTTTGGCCATCTCGGAGGAAAGCTCGCCCACCGATGAGCTGTCGCAGGAAGAAAGGGCCATAATCCCGCCATTCATCGTGCTTCCCATGTTTGAACCGGTGTCACCATCGGGGACGGGAAAAACATTGAGGTCGTTGATTTCGTTGAGGTGGCGCTTCAAATCGAGATAACCATTGGTCATCATCGCGCGGAAAAGGGCTGCGTCTAAGTTGGGCATGTCTTTTATTTACCTTGCAGGCATTCGGCAAGAACGGCTTTTTCTTTCGAGAGGTCATCGCTGATCCTCTCGCCATAGAAGAACACGGCGACTAGCCCTGGGCCGATGTTCGCCCCGCAGACCATATCAACCGAAGAGAGGATGATTTCTTTCGGGCCGACTTTCTCTTCGATGGCTGCCTTGAAATACTCGGCTTCCTTCTCACGCAGAGAATGGGCGAGGAAAAGAACCTGGTTTTCAGGATCGATGGCAAGTTTCTGAAGGTAGGAAACGGCGGCATCGAGGCTCTTCTTTTTGCCTTTGCCTTTGCCGATTACAGAGCAAAGGCCATTGGCGGAGAAATCCGCCATCGGCTCAACGCCGACAAGGGTGCCCATAAAGGCGGCGGCCTTGTTTACGCGGCCTGTGCGGGAAAGGAAGAAAAGATCGTCCATGATGCCGATTTGGTGGAAGCATTGCTTGTTCTCTTCGAGCCAAGAAGCAACCTCGTCGCAGGATTTTCCTTCATTCCTCAACTTTGAGGCATAGGAAAGCAGCATCCCCTGAGCGGTGCTGTAACGGAGGGAATCAACGACGTTGATTTTGACTCCCGGGTATTGCTTCATCACGTTCTCGGCGGCTTTGAGGGCGAAATTGTAAGTGCCGCTCAAACCATGGGAGATGGTGACCATCAACACATCGCGACCGGCCTTGGCGAAGGGGAGGAACAGCCCTTCGATTTCGTCAATGTTCGGACAGCTCGTTTTCAAGATGAATTTCTTGTCCTTGAAGGAATTGAAATACTGTTCCGGGGTCATCGTCTTCCAATCGAGATCAGATTTCACGGTGTGGCCATCGGGATAGGTCACGTTGCCGTTCACATAGGCATCAATGCCAAAGCGGGCGCGAAGATCTTCCGTGAGGGCGCAGCCAAAATCGGTCACGAGAGCAAATTGTTCATTCATAGGCTTTTTCCTGTTCTTTCAATGGGCAACATTCTACTAGAACAAAGAAGAAGAAAGAAGGCATTTTCCCTTTGGGAAAAGCCAATTCCTAGGAATGGGGGAGAGAAGGGTTTAGAATACCCGCGTTATGCCGTGGTGGTTCTATCTCGCGCTCGCGCTCGTTCTCCTGCTCGTCGTCCTGCCTCTGTTCAGCATGTTTTTCATCGTCCCCATTCCTATTTTCTCTTCGCTTTTCGAGAGGAAAAACAAAGAGAAATGGAGCAGGAGCTCCCCAAGCGACGCTAGCAACGAGGAAATGGTCAGGATGTGGCGGCTCGCCAAAGACTTCCAGGCCAATTACAGGAAAAACAAAAAAGAGGTCCACGTCCTTTCCCAAGACGGCCTCAACCTTTATGGCGAATATTACGATTTCGGCGCGAAGGAAGCGGTCATCATCGTGCCAGGTCGCCCAGAGACTTTGGTCTATTCTCTTTTCTACGCGGAAAGCTACCGCAAAGCGGGGGTGAATGTGCTCGCCATTGACACAAGGGCTCATGGCAAAAGCGATGGGACCATGCATGGCTGCGGGTACATGGAACGCTACGACATCTATTCCTTCGTCCATTATCTGAAAGAAAAAGAAGGAATTGAAAAAGTGATCCTTCACGGCATCTGCGTTGGCTCAAGCGCCTGCGTCCACGCCGTCACCGACCCTAACGCCCCAGCCGCCATCTCCGCCTTAGTCACCGACGGACTTTACGTCAGCCTCTACGAAACCTTATGGCTAAGAGTGAGGCGCAACGCCAAAATAAATCCCAAATCATGCGTCGATTATTTCCGGCATCGCATCAAAAAACTATATGGCTACGACATCAAAAAAGACGGCCCCTTGTTCCATATGCAGGAAATAAAAATCCCCACTCTCATGATGGCTTCGAAAGAAGACATCTATTCTCTACCGGAGAAAACGGATCTCCTCTACTCCAAAATCCCATCAAGCACCATCAAAAAGCTCGTCTTCTTCCCCCATGGTGCTCATAGTCATCTGCGAATCGTCAACCCCAGCCTTTATGACAAGTCAGTCGCGGACCTTGTTTCCTCTCTCCGCGCCACAAAGTAGTGGGGTTAGAATGAACGAAACTGCCACCAAAGCTATAACCATCGTTTTGCTTGTCCTGGCGAGCATGGTTTTGCTTTTGCTTTATTCCGCGGAAAGCAAAAACGAGAAAAGGCCTGAAACCAGCATATCAACGATAGCGAAAGCGGGCATTTTCGGCGGGCTGGCATCTATTTTGTACGTCGTGCCAATCTTCACCATCAAGCTTCCCTTCTTCCCCGAATTCCTGACTCTGCACTTCGATGAGATCCCCGTCTTGCTGATTGGGTTAGTGGAAGGGCCGTGGTGCGCTTTCCTCACTTTGCTTTGCAAGACGCTCATCAAATTGCCCTTCTCCACAACCGCGAGCGTTGGGGAATGGGCGGATTTGTTCCTTTCTTTGTTCCTCATTCTCCCGGTTTGCTTCGTTTATAAGAAAAAATCCTCAAAAAAGGGGCTGCTCATCGGGCTATCCATCGCCCTGCCAACTCACCTGATTGCCGCGATGGCTTTGAACGTCTTCGTCTTGGTTCCTTTCTATTCCTCCTTTTACGGAATCCCTTTGGATTCCATCCTGGCGCTTTGCAAAATAGCCAATCCGTCGATAAACAATCTAGAATGGGGGTACGCCTTGCTTGCTGTCCTCCCTTTTAACCTGCTGAAAGACGCGATCGTCGTCGCCTTGTCCATCCCTTTATACAAAGGGCTGAAGTTTTTCATGAAAAAGCATTAGCGAACCAGCTTGTAGATGCCGTCGACCATCATGATGATGCCCGTGATGAAGATGCCGTATCCCAAGATGCTGCTTGGGGCGAACAAAAGGAAAATGCCGATAATGAAATATAAGATCACTTCGATGACGCCAATGACGCGTCGATAAATGCTTTTCCCGTCTGTCTGCTTGAGCGAGACTCCGATGATGACCGAAAGAAAGAGGAAAAGCATGCCGGCGAGCCAGGTGAAAATGGAATCTATCGTCTTCGTTCCAAGAACGATGAGACCCGCATAAGCAAGGCTCGCCATAATGACGATCGCCAGCCTTAGCTGATAGACCTTCCAATCGCCTTTCGACTTAACAAGGTAATAAACCGCGACGATCCAAGTGAGCAAAAGCAAAGCGGAAATGCTGCCCACAACGACCCAAGGAAGCGACTCAGGAATTATGGATAAAAGCAGCCCGATGGTCACCAAGACGATGGCCTGAGTAAAGTTGGATACAAGGAACTCCGGGAAGCTTTTAAGGTGAATAACCTCGCGGAATGAAGCACCAAAAAACGCCGCAAATCCAAGTTTTGCCAGGGTTTTGCGCTCATTTTTCCCTGCGCCTATATAGCTAAGAACAAGATGGTCCATGGTCCTTGTCGGGTTTTTGCCAAGCTGCCAAATCGTCTTTTCGCCGTGCTTGGTCATCGCGTCGAAAATGTCATTCACGAACTTCTCTCTTTCCTCAAGCGTCACGTCGATTAGCCAATCACGGACCATTTTGTTGACCCACTCGCATTCGGGCGCATAGCCTTTTTTCTCAATGAAAGAGGCCCCGTCTATCCTCCAGGCCAGGAAGGCGTGCTGCAAGACCCCCATCGCATCGCTTTGGATAATGTGGGTGTCTTTGAATCCCATATAAAAGAACTGGCCAACGACATCATAGCTAGGAACGATGAAAGTCGTCCGGTCGTCGAAGGGCTTGATGTCGACGTTCACGAAAACATCCCGGCATAAACCAGGGGAATCAAGCAGATAGAGATGTTTCAGCAAAGGAAGCTCATCGGCAGTCAAAGCAAGAGCCCCGCACAAAGCGAGGTTGCCTCCTTTGGAATGGCCGCAAAGATAGAAAAGCTTGCCTTCTTTTGCTTGCCTTGAGACGTATTCTGCCGCTTTCGTTTGGGCGGAGGCTTTCATGAAGGAGAGCTGTGCATTTTCTTTCCACCCGACGATGGTCTCGTCCGTTCCGCGGAACCCTAAGGCGATTTCGCCATTAGGGAAAGTGAACGTCATCGCGCCGAATTGGATCGTGTCTTCCTCATCAGTCGTGTCTTCATAACGAGAAAGCACAATCGAGGAAAAGCGCCTGCTGGCGACGATCGCGCTAAGCAGCTCTTTGTAGGCTTTCTTCTGCATCGCCCAGTCGCAAGTCGCGAACTCCGGCTCTTTTATTTTGCGGATGCGTTTGACCGCCTCCGCTAAAGGCAGGGTCTCCTCGCTGCTCACCGTGTTCTCGAAACGGATGTAGCTGAGAGCGGAAATCACCATGGAATCAAAAACGTTGAAAGGGGAGCCCTCCAAAGGGATGTCTCCTCTCCATTTAACGTAATCAATCAGGTAACCCATCGCAATAATTATGGGTTATGAACGCGGAAAAGGCATTTCTTTTTAAGAAATGGAAGAAAATTCGTCGCGCCTCGTCGTTTGGCTTGTTTTGCAAAAAGAAAAAGCTATCCTTTCTCTTACTGAGGAGGACATTCACATGTACGCAAAAAACATATGGACCGAAGCGAAAGAAGAAAAGAAAGAAGCGATTTTTTCTTTCTGCGAAGGCTATAAAAATTTTCTGAGTTACGGCAAGAGCGAACGCCTTGTCGTCGAAGAAGCCATCGAGGAAGCCGAAAGAAACGGTTTCAAAGAGCTAAGCACATTCGACACGCTGAAGCCCGGTGACAAGGTCTACGCGCTTAACAAAGCCAAGAACTTCTTATGCGCGGTCATCGGCAAAAAGCCCATCGAGGAAGGAATGAGAATTTTAGGCGCTCACATCGACTCTCCGCGCCTAGACATCAAACAGAACCCCCTTTATGAGAAAGGCGGCTTCGCGATGTTCGAAACCCACTATTACGGAGGCATCAAGAAGTATCAGTACGTCACAATCCCCTTGGCGCTCCATGGGGTCGTATACAAAAAAGACGGAACCTGCGTGAAAATCGATATCGGCGAGGACCCAAAAGATCCAGTTTTGGGAATAACCGACCTTTTGATTCATCTTTCCGCCGATCAGATGCAAAAGCCATTGGCGAAAGCAATCGAGGGCGAGAGCCTCGACCTTTCGATCGGCAGCATCCCAGCGCAAGACAAGAAGAGGCCTTCGGTGAAAGACAATATTCTGAAGCTTCTGAAAGAGAAGTACGGTATTGAAGAAGAGGATTTTCTCTCCAGTGAGCTTGTAGCCGTCCCCGCCGGCCCCGCAAGAGATTATGGGCTTGATCGCTCGATGATCGCTGGGTACGGCCACGACGATAGGGTTTGCGCCTACACCTCCTTCAAAGCGGTTCTTGATCAAGGAGAATGCGAATACACGACCGTCGCTGTCTTGGTCGACAAAGAAGAAGTTGGCTCCATCGGCGCCACCGGAGCTCAATCGATGTGGTTTGAGAACGTCATCGCCGAAATGCTCGCCAAGCAAGGCAAAGACAGCAACCTCGCCGTGCGCCACGCGATGAGCAACAGCAAGATGCTCTCTAGCGATGTCTCCGGCGCCGTTGATCCACTTTATCCAAGCGTAAATGAGCCGAACAACTCCTGCTACTTCGGGAAAGGGATCGTCTTCAACAAATACACCGGCTCGCGCGGCAAAAGCGGATCGAACGACGCCATGCCGGAATTTGTAGCCTTCGTTAGAAACGCGATGGACGAGAACGGCATCCACTATCAAACCGCCGAAATCGGCAAAGTCGACCAAGGCGGAGGAGGAACGATCGCCTATATCCTCGGCAATTACAACATGTATGTTCTTGACGCAGGCGTCCCGGTTCTTTCCATGCACGCCCCAATGGAAATCGTTTCCAAAGCCGACGTTTACGAGGCTTACTTGGCATATAAAGCCTTCCTCAACGCCTAAGTTTCATTAGATGCGGCGCCTTGCAGAAAAGCAGGGCGCTTTTCTTTTGATGTGCCTAAATTTATTCGCTAAATCTAATGCGAAAAACGAGCGCCGCATCGCCGTTTTCAATGTTTTGCGCATCGCAAAACCCCGGAAGCTTTTTCCTTTTGTTTTCAATAATAGCTAATCTTAATCAGAGGGATGTTTAGCACTAGCCGCATCTGGTAAACGCAGCGGAACACAGGCAATGGGCGGCCGCCTATAATACCTGTTATGAATAAATTCGAAGAAGAAATAATAAAAACCCTGCAAAACCTCAACATTCCTTTAAAGAAAATGGAACACGAGGAGATGTTCACGATGGACCAATATGGGGAAATAGAACGCGCTTTGGAAACCCGCGTCCCCAAAAACCTGTTCCTTTGCAATCAGCAGCATACGAAGTTTTACCTTTTGCTGATGCCTGGAGACAAGCGTTTTAAAACCAAAGAACTCTCAAAGCAAATTAACTCCGCCAGGCTTTCCTTTGCGCAAGAAGAAGAGCTGGAAGAAGATCTCCATTGTTTCAAAGGCTGCACGAATCCATTCGGGTTGCTTTACGACAAGAAGGGTTCTATTCAGCTATTGATAGATGAGGATTTGCTGAAAGAGGAAAGACTTGGCTTCCATCCATGCGCGAATACCTCGACCATCGCTATATCAACAGACGATTTCCTAAACAAATTCCTTCCATTCGTCAGGCACGACTTCATCGCGGTGAAATTAGTGGGGGAGTAAACTAGGCGTCTTTCTTCACCTGTTTGATGGACAAAGAGATTCTTTTGCGGTTCAAATCGATTCCGATAACTTTGACGGTGACGATCTCGCCCATATGGAGTTCGTCGCTTGGATGCGAAACGAAATGGTCGGCGATTTCCGAGATATGAACCAAACCATCCTGATGGACGCCTATATCGACAAACGCACCGAAATCGGAGAGGTTCCTAACGGTTCCGTTGAGCACCATTCCGACCGAAAGGTCTTTCATGTCCTTCACTTTGCTGTCTAGCTTCGCGGTGACCATCTTCTCACGCGGGTCGCGCCCAGGCTTTTTGAGCTCCTCGATTATGTCGCGAAGCGTGTACTCGCCTAGACCTAGCTCTTTTGCCAAAGAAGAGACGTTGGAAAAATTCCCAAGAGTCGCGTTTCCGCGCGGCGTCCCGACATCGCGCAAAGATAGACCCAGCTTGGAGAGCAGCGCCTGGGTCGCCTCGTAGTCCTTCGGATGGACCGCGGTCCTTTCTAAGGGGTTGTCGTTTTCTATCCGCAAAAAGCCCGCCGCATCGACGAAAGTCTTCTCGCCCAAACCCTTGACCTTCAACAAATCTTTTCTCGTCGCGAACGGCCCATGTTCATCACGATAGGCAACAAGAGAGGAAGCGATCTTCTCGTTGAGACCGGAAACGTATTTAAGCAAAGAAACGGAGGCCGTGTTCACCCAGACGCCGACTTCATTGACCGCGTCGATCGTTGTATCGCCCAAAGTTTGTTTGAGCCTTCCTTGGTCCATATCGTGCTGATATTGGCCAACGCCTATCGCTTCAGGGGGGATTTTGACAAGCTCCGCCATCGGATCAAGAAGGCGCCGCGCCAAGGAAACGGAAGAGCGTTCGTCGATGTCCATGTTCGGGAATTCCTTAACGGCCAAAGGGGAGGCGCTGTAAACAGAAGCACCAGATTCATTAACGACGGTGATAACGACGTTTTCCATCTTGTTCTTGGCCAAAAAGGAATTGAGGAACGCCTCACTTTCCCTGCTCGCCGTGCCGTTTCCCAAGGCGATCGCGTCGTAACCATGTTCCTTGTAGAGCCCAAGCAGTTTAGCTTCCGCTTCCCTTTCCCTGCCGACGGTAGGGTAAATGATGCAAGAGGTGATGACTGCGCCGCTTTGATTTATAAGTGCCAATTTGCAGCCGTTTCGATATCCTGGATCGAAGCCGAGGATCTGTTTGCCTTTCAAAGGTGAATCCAGCAGAAGCTGTTTAAGGTTCTTGGAGAACAGAACCAAAGAGGCGTCTTCGGCTTTCTCAAAGAGTTCGGAGTTGATCTCATTCTCCAATGATGGCCCCATAAGCCTTTTGTAAGAATCCTCGATCGTTTCTCTCAGAATGAGGTCGAAGGGGCTGTTCCTTCTGATGATTTCTCTGGCTATTTGATTCTCGATTGTCACCTCATCGTAAGCGAAGGAGTAGGTGAGCTTCTTCTCTTTTTTGCCACGGGAAAGAGCCAATATCTGATGTGGCTTTATCTTGCTGATCTGGGCGGAGAAATTGTTGTAGGTGAGGTATTTTTGCTCGGTATCGTCTTTCGTTTCCTTCGCGTTGATCTTCCCGGATTTAGCTATGTAGGATTTCGCGAAGAGATAATATGAGGAATCGTCGCTTATCCGCTCGGCGATGATGTCTTTGGCGCCCTGCAATGCCTCTTCTTCGCTTACAACGCCTTTTTCTTCGTTGATGAAGGTTTTGGCAAACGCGGATAAAGACGCGAGGGTGCCTTCTTGTTTCAAAATGTACTCCGCCAAAGGGGCGAGGCCTTTTTCTTTGGCGATTGAGCCGCGGGTTTTGCGCTTTGGTTTATAAGGGCGATAAATGGCTTCAAGGGTGGAAATAGCGGTGCATGAAAGGATGCTCTCCTTGAGCTCAGGGGTAAGCTTCCCTTGCTCCTCGATCGATTTCAGAACCGTCGCCTTGCGGTCTTCAAGCCTTTCGAATTTCGCCTTTTCCTCTTCGAAAGAGCGGAGAGTGACGTCACTGAGGTTGCCCGTCTCTTCTTTTTTGTAGCGGGCGATGAAGGGAATGGTGGATCCTTCTGCGAGCAAGCGGAGGACCGCTTCGACCTGAGCGGGCGAGATGTTTAAGGTCGACGAAAGATATTTGACGATTTCCATGGGGTAGATTGTACATTGACTGGCGTGCGAAAAGGCGGAGGAAAGCGAAAATATTCGGCCGCTTGAAAAGAAAGCCCCCGTTCATCGAGGGCCTCCTAATAGACAAAGTTCACCAAATGGAAACGCGCTTCTCCGGAGCAAGGTACATTCCATCCCCTTCTTTGACGTCGAAGGTCGCATACCATTCCGGGAAATTCCTTGGTTGCATATTGGCGCGCAGCTCAGCGGGCCCATGCACGTCGTTCACCAAAAGGTATTGGATGTACTGCGGCTTGCCCTTCATGCACCAGACTTTGGCCCAGTTTTTGAAGTATTTGGAATAGTCGGCATTGGGGATGGATTTCATAATCTCCAAAGTGACGCCAACCCCTCCATTATCGGCGATGTTCTCGCTGACTGTAAGCGTCCCATTGACCTTACCGCCATAGAAATCAATGCCGTCGAACTCTTCGACCATCTTCTTAGTGAGGGAGTTGAAAGAAGCATAATCCTCTTCGCTCCACCAGTTGTTGAGGCTGCCGGTCTCATCAAAAGAGGCGCCGTTGTTATCGAAAGCGTGGCTGATTTCGTGACCGATCACCGCCCCGATGCCGCCGAGGTTCTCCTCTTCGCTTTGGTCGAGACCATAGAAGGGTTTCTGAAGAATGGCCGCGGGAAAGGTGATGTCGTTGGCGGAAGGGTTATAGCAGGCGTTGACCATATGGCCAGGCATGCCCCATCTGCTGCGATCGACAGGCAAATAGAGCTTATCCCAATCCCTTTGAGTGGCTTTGGCACGAATCGCGATGACGTTGGAAAGCAAAGTGGACGTTGGGTCGACCTTCAAAGTCGAATAGAAGGGATCGACTTTGTCGGGATAGCCCATCTTGATTTCGATGGTGGAAAGTTTGAGGATCGCTTTCTCCTTCGTCGCTGGTTTGAGGAAGGAGTTCCTCGCCATTCTGCCCTTATAGGTTTCGATGATTTTCTTAACCAAGGAGACAACGTCCTTTTTGGCCTCTTCGCCGAAATAGGTTCTGCCGTAATAGATACCAACGGGATCGGAGAAAAGAGAAGAACTCAGCTGGTAGGCCTGCTTATCGAGAACCGGATCCTTGGGGACGCCCATCATAGCGCGGCCGTAGATCGTGGAGATCTCATGCATCGCCTCGCTGCAATATTTCGCTCCGGAAAGAAGGGTTTTGCAGTAGGCCCAGTGCAAATAAAGAGGGAGATTCTTCTCATTGAAGTAGGAGGAGAAGTTCTCAATGGCCTTCGGATCATAAACCACGATGATGGAAGGCGTTTTATCCCCAAATATGGAGCGGAGATAGGTTTTGAAGGAGAAGGGCTTGAGGTAGCCTTCGACTTTCTCCAACTCCATCGGATTGTGGTTTTTGACGTAATCGGCCCATTCGACCTGACTCTTCACCTGTTTCGCCACCAAAGCATCGAAAGCGAGGCAATCGGCCAAATAGGTTTTTTGCTCATCCGCGCTCAAGGGGGTGAGACCAAGCGCGGCGGAAAGCATTGAAGAATAAACGGCAAGCAATTGCTTCCCCGCCTCGTTCCCTTCAGCGTAATAAGAGGTATCGGGCAAAATAGTGGACGGACCCAGCAATACGAAGCAATATTTCGTCGCATCCTTCATGTCCTCCGTAACCCCAGCATTGAATGGCAAAGGAATGCCTTTTAACTCAAAATCCTTGGCTTTTGCGCTCAAATCGTCAATGGAAGTTACTTTTTGGATGTCGCTTAAGAAGGGGAGCAAGGGGGCGATGCCATCTTCGTTCCTTTTCGTGACGTCCATGTAAAGGTTATAGAGTTTGATCGCTTCGCCGACTTCCGGAGAAGGAATGTCTTTCTCCTTTTTTGAGAAAGAGGCGAAATCGTTACGAAGGGTCTTCTCAACGCCTTCGTTTAGTTCGGCAAACCCGCCGCAAGTAGGACGATCGTCAGGGATGACGGCCTTCTCAAGCCATTCCCCGTTGACCGCGTGATAGAGGTCATCCTGGATCCTTGTTTTCATGTTTTTTCTCCTGTGCGTCTCTCATTCTAGGCAAAGGATGAAAAGAAACCACATATTTTTGTTAATTTTAGATAACAAAACCGCTTTCTCGCCGTCAGAAAGGAAAAACTTTGCTAACCTATTGCCATGAAAATCACCATCGTCCGACATGGAGATCCGGATTACGAAAACGACTCCCTCACCGAAAAAGGGCAGAAGCAGGCGGAGCTGCTTGCAGACGCTCTCTCCAAACGCCATTTCGATGAAATTTATTTGTCGCCATTAGGCAGGGCGCAAAGAACCGCGGAACCTTATTTGAATAAGGAAAAGAGAGAAGCGGTCACCTTGCCTTGGCTACAGGAAGCCCCTTGGGTTTGGGATAGAGATCCCTCTTGGACGAAAAATCCCATGTGCTACGACCAAGACAAATGGATCGATACCCCGGAGATGGATGTCAGTCCAGAAAACAAAAAGATATACATGGATGTTGAGAGCGCCTTCTTCGACTTTCTGGGGAACCACGGCTATCAAAAAGATGGCAATCACTTCAAAACGAAAGGCGGGAAAAACGAAATCAGCGTGCTTTTCGTTTGCCATCTAGGGCTTGGCAGTTTCTTGCTCAGCCGCCTGATTCACGTTTCCCCTGCAGTGATGTGGCAAAATTTCTTCATGCCGACGTCTTCAATAACCACAGCTCAGACCGAGGAAACGATCCCAGGAAAAGCGGTATTCAGAATCAGAGAGTTCGGTGCATTGCCTCATCTGGAAGGCCATCCAGAGCTACTTAGCGAAAAAGGCGCCTTCCGCGAAAGCGCACTCAGCGAAGGCAGATTCGAGCGTTTAGAAAACAAAGGCAAAAAACATTATTGGGACAAATTCTTCGAAAGAGCAAAGTGATCAATGCCTTCTTTCGTTGTTGGTGTTTTCGTAGTAGCGCTTCTTTTCCGCGTACATCATTTCATCGGCGAGGCTGATCAGCTTCTCTAAGCTGGCGTCTTTGTTATCTTTTCTTGAGGCGTAGCCAATCGCAAGCGACATACTTTCACCCTTGATGCTCTTCCAATCGGCGGCTCTCTTTTGGCAGACATCGACGAGCTCTTGAAGCTCCTTTTCATCGGCGCGGAGGAAGATGAGGAACTCATCCCCGCCGGTGCGGAAGCACTCGCCTTTAGCGTGGAAGGAGTGTTGCAGCAAAGACCCGGCGAACCTGATGTAATCATCTCCAGCCTCATGTCCATACTGATCGTTGATTTTCTTGAGGCCATTCAAGTCGACGAACATGACGGCCAAATCGTCGTCCATCGGACGCGATAGAAGGGCGTTGTAGGCTTGGTTATAGGCATAACGGGAAAGACAACCCGACAGCGCATCGGTTCGCAAAAGCATCTCCTTGCCGGCGAGGTCAAGATCCTTTTGTTGCTGAGAGAAGCTAACATAATGAATGTAGAGCAGGACGCTGCAGAAGACGAGGCAAAGGGAACCTGTGCGGATTTTCTCTGCGAAGGCGTCGCCGGCAAATTCCTGAAAGGCAATGCCTCCAACCGCAAGCAAAACAATAAAGACGAAAGAGACAAAATTTTGTTTTGGGAAATGCTTCGCATAGACCACAAAGCCAAGGATGACATAGATGATCGCGACGATGTAGACACCGATATAAATAGGATGCAAGAAGCCATGCTGATAGACGCCGTTTGCGTCGATATAGAAAGTCCAACCAGTAAAGCACGAGATGATTTGAAGGATAGCGTTTGCCCCAAGAATCCCTCCGAAGAAGGGCTCGAGCTTCTTAAGTTGAGCAACTTGACGAACAAAGAACACCGCCACCATAGGGCTGAGAATGTAATCAAGGCACTTCGAAGCAATATGCAAACCGCGCAAGGACTCGTCGGAACCATTGAGGAAAATGGCGAGCCATTCGGCAATGGCGGCAAGGCAAAGAACAGCATAGGTCAACGAGAACCTTGCTTTCTCGGCTTTTGAAAGCTGACGGTTATCCCAAACAAGCGCCCCAAGGACCCCGAGGGCGAGGCACTCGACAATGACAACCGCAGTGTAGAACTCAATCATTAGTGCAAAGTATAGGACTCCAGCCCCTGGAAGCAAAGGCAAAACGCAAAAAAGGGCAAACTTTACAAAGTAAAGCCGGCAATTAGCGGCTAAAACAAAGTGAGCTGTTCGCCGACGCTTTTGTCTTTTGAATAATCCTCAATGAGAGTCTTCAGATATTCGTAGTCCTTGCAGTATGAATTGGGTATGTGGATCAAACGGAAACCTTTGGATTTGCAGTCTTTTGCCTTTTTGGCGTCGCTTTTGATGCGATTCACATCACGGTAATGCTCGCCGCCGTCGAATTCGAAAGCAAAGAGAGGCTTTGCTTCGAAAAAGGCCTTTTTTGCGTATATAACGGAATCAAATTCACGCAAATCCCCACTATATTCATCACCAAGTACATCTTTAAGAGGCACGTTTCTTACCACGAAGACATGCCCCCTAACAGAAACGATATGAGAAATGGTTCTGTAAAACTCATCCTCGCTGAGACTGCTATTGCTTTTGCCGATTTCGAAGTTTTCATAACTTGGTGGTATCACCTCTACCTCGCCTTTCGCTTGGCAATAATCGAAGAGAGAATTCCACACGCCGTCGCCGGTGCTTATGCGTTTCAATGTTTCCTGGTCACCGAGAACAACGAGCTTCCTTTTCGCGAGAGAGAGCGAGCTCGTTGTATCACGGGTTCCATTCTTCGAGTTCGTTCATTCTCACGCATTGCCCCATCTGCTTCATTTGTGATTCATTGAGACGATAGGAGCCTTTTTCCTCAAGAACGGACGAATCGATCCCTTCCACCAAAGCGGTGTCTTTAATGCATGGATCGGCATCCATTTGGCAGCAAAGCTCTAGGTAGGCGAGGATGTTATTATCGAAATTCTCATACTCGAGCCAGGAGAAGGAGGGGAGATCGGAATTGATTTTCTTGATGAGTTTCTTATTGACCCCGCCGGTGGTGAAGTTGAGGAGTATCGCCGATTTGATTCTTTCGAAGTGCAACGGCCTTTCCTCGAGAGTGTCCGTCCCTTTGAAATCGTTGTACATATCGCAGTAAAGAACCTTGCTGACGGGATCGATGTCGCGGATATAGCACCAAAAAGAGGTATCGCGCCTCTCTTTATGGGAGTCATAGACAACAGAAACCCACTTCCCCTCTTTTATCGACAAAGAAAGAACGCGTTGGGTGCTTGTTTTCTACTCTTTGCGGGGCTTCACGAAGGAATTATGTGCCAAAGCGAAAAAGTTGGATACAAGAAGCTACTGGCCAAGAAGCCTTAGAAAGCGTGCATCAGCGATTGGTTATATAGCCATCTTCGTCGACAAACTCAGGATGCTCTTTTGCGAAAGGATCTTTGTCACCGACGATTAGATAATCGCAGGCCTCGCCCTTTGCGCATGTGCTTTTGCGGATCAATTTCGCGCGCATATACGCAAGGCCGCCGTAATCGGGGTTGCAAAAGGCCGGCATCAGTTCAAGGAGGCCATTTGCCTTGGCGAATTCGGCGACTGGGCAGGAACGGAAAAGGTAATGGATTGGCTCGCCTTTAACATAAGGGCCGACTTCCATTTCGTAATCGCCCAATTTGTCACATCTTTTCTTCGCGGAAAGGAAGGCGTGGTAAAGAAGCTTCTTATAAAGGGTCTTATTAGCATCGACGAAGCCGAGCCTCTTATAAGAAGGCAAGAAGATTGCGCGTTCCATCTCCTCGATCTCCGCAGGGCTAGAGAACTCTTTGCAAACTAGGTAATAGGAAGACAAAGCGATGCAATCGTAAGTCCCACCCAGGGAGTTGTGCATGTTATTTTTCCCGCCGAGGTCCGTGCGATAACCCTTCAAGAAGGAAACGTATTTCTTTTGCACCTTCTCCCAAACGCTATCCCTTTCTTTCTCAGGATAATGAGACGCGATTTTTCCTAATATGGCCTTTTTGCAGGGTTTTGAATACAAAACATGACAACTTAAATCGATATCCAATTCATTGTCTTCCATGCGCATATGAAGGCATAACAAAATGTTAAGTTCAATTAATTATGGCAAAGACCTTATCTCCCACCAGGCCCGCGCCCTCCGCCGGGGTGATTAGAAGAAGTGCCGATTGTCGTGAGACCGGATTTGATTGTGCCTTCGATTAGGCTTGATCCGCCAGCGCTGTCTTTCGCGCCGAAATAGACGCCGTTGCGCATGTCTGCGCCAAGCGTTGCGCCTTTAACGACGCTTATCGAAGACCCTGTCGTCAGCAAAGCGGACTGAGCGATAAAGCTAACGCTAGAAAGATTTTTGGGGAGGATGATGGAGAATTCGTAATCGCCGCAGTAAAGCGAGTAAACCGATCCTTTGCTCCAGCCGGAAGCCCCATAGGAAAGGGCGTTGACGCTGCTCGTGTCGGGAACCTGTGCCATCGAATTGGAGCCGACCGCCAGAAGATTGCCTCCGGTGAAGGTGAACTTCCCATCGAAATCAAGCGAACCGTTGCCTCCGCTGCTCGGGCCACAGACGACGAGTTCGCCCCCATCCATCGTTATGTTGCCATTTGAATCAACGCCATCCCCTTCGGAGTTGACGTAAACGGTGGCGCCATCATGGAAGTTCATGCTGATGGCGGAAGTCGCCAAGGTATCGCTTGCGGCATTGATGCCGTCGTCATCCGCGTAGATATACGTATACCCTGAATAGAAATGAATCTCGCCGCCTTGGACGCCTTCAAAGCAATGGTAGACGCGCAGATCCAACTTGGATCCTTTTTCGCCGATTTCCAGGAGCTGGTCGCTATTGATTCCTTGGTCGGCGGTGTAGAGAGAATAGTCGCCGGAAACAATGCTTATCTTGGCGTCTGAAGCAATGCAATCGTCCGCGGTTTTTAAGTAGTGCTCCCCGCTTTTGAAGGTAACGGAGGTTTCACTTTTCACTCCCTTGCACTTCTCTTTCAGATAGTAGCGTTGGGAATAGCGGTTCATCGAATCCGAGTCGATTTTCTTGTACTCGCCATTTTGAAGGATGTAGCGCGAATCCTCATAAAGGCTTCCGTCGGCGTCGTCGCTTTTGTTATAAAGGACATAGGTGCCGGTGGTGACTATGTGGCTGACCACCCCTTCAAGACTGACGGCCAAAGTGGAATCGATCCCATCGCCATAGGTGGATGAATCGAAGTAAGAATCGACGATCGTCACTTCTCCTTCTTCGGCGTTGATACCATCTTTCCCGGCGTCCAAATAAAGCTTGGCCCCTTTGACGGAAGCCCCGCCTTTGGCTTTTATGGCGTGCCCGGTGGCGGAGACAATCAAATGGGCGCCTTCGATGCTTATTCCCTTCGGCGACTTTATTCCATCTCCCACCTCGCCATCGACGTCTTTGTTGGAAGCAACGTATAAATATCCTTCGCCTTCAATGACGAGCTTCACCTTTTTACAGACGAGAGCGCCTTCGCCGGCGCTACTAGCGGCATCGGAGAGATAATTCTTGGTCTTACTGGCAAGGCGCAAAGTGAGCGATGAAGCTCCTTTGACTTCCAAAGGCGCTTCTTTGACGCTCGTAAGGTTGACGCCGGCGAGAATAAGTTTCACATCCTCTTTGGAATTGACGAGGACCTTCGCGTTGGCATTGGTTCCTTTAAGAAGATACGTCCCTCCATCTTCGATTGTCTTCGTCTCGCCCTCGGCAAGAGAAGAAACATCGATGAGGTTCGTCACCGAAGAGAGGTCTTCCTCTTTCTGGGAAGCGAAATCGCTCTCGATGTCGAGGCGACTTTTCTCGGCAAAGGAATCTACAACGTTTTCCCCTTGGCTAAGCCGATCAGAGGAAGTGTCGGCTTGATTAGAATCGGTCGTGTTTTTGGTTTGCCCGTTGGCGCATCCGCAAAGGGTGAGCAAAGACAAGGCCAGAATGGATTTCTGCAGAGATTTCATAATCGTGTCCTCCTATTTTGAATGGCTTGGTTATAACAAAGGGACGGAAAAAGAAAAGAAACAAAAAGCTGCGGACCGGCTTGTGCTTTGACCTTGTTCGCTGAGCCTTCAAGAATTGGCGCGATGAGGCTTTGCAAATAAAGGCCCATTTCAGCAATCAACATGCTTTTCTAAATCAAGGAGCTTTGCCTTTCTGCCTAAACCACCTGCGTAGCCGACTAAACTCCCGTTTGATCCAATCACGCGGTGGCAGGGGACGATCAAAGCGATTGGATTGCTTCCGACCGCACGTCCAACGGCTTGAGCTGACATCTTTGCCAAGCCCCGCCGCGAAGCGAGGAGGGAGGCGATATTTCCGTATGTCACGGTGCCTCCATAAGGAATCGTGAGCAGAATATCCCAAACTTCGCGTTGGAATTTGCTTCCCCGCGGAGCAAGTCGCGGCGTAAAGCCCGGATCTTTGCCGGAAAAATAAAGATCAAGCCAGCGAATCGTCTCTTCGAAGACCGGAATGTTTGATTTGGAGATACCACCTTGAGGGACATTTGCACAACGCTTTTGATCAGCGAACCAAAGCCCAGCCAAAGCATCGCCGTCGCTAGCGAATTTTATGAGCCCTAGAGGCGATAGATAATCGCAAAGGAAATAACCCATTGGATTGACGGCAATGCAATCACTCTTTCTTCAGCAGGCCCTCGTAAGCCTCCTGAAGCTTTTTGCCGATGAGCGGCAAATCTCTCTCTTTTGCGACGCGATACCCCTCTTCGAGAATCTTTGGGTCTTCGCCGTTTTTCAATAGATTGTCGATGCAGGAAGCGAATTCGTCGTTGTTCTTGCAAAGATGGCCATCCACGCCATCTTTGACCCAGCCTTCGTATACGCCGATGTCGCGCACAACCAAAGGGCAATGAGAAGCCAAAGCCTCTAAAACCACGATGCCTTCCGTCTCTTCGTAACTAGGGAAGAATAGGCAAGTGGCGCTTTGATAGGCGCCGCGGATCAAATCGCCTTTGCAATAGCCGGGCATGACGACGTTGCTTGGCTTATGGCGGATCGCTTTAGCCACTTTCTCATTCACCAGAATGCGCTGCAGATATCCGAACCAGAAGAATTTGACGTCGGGAAAACGCCTTGCGACTTCGAAGAAATCGATAATGCCTTTCCTTTCGAAGGGGAAACCGACGCCCATGACGAATGGCTCATTCTCTTTTAAGCCAAACTTCTCATGGAAAGCTTTCACGGCCTCCGGGTTTGGGGCGTAGCTAGGAATGTCGATTCCATTGCTGATCGCGATGACTTTCTTCGCGAACCCATAGTTCTCGATCAGTTTCTGCGCATAAGGGGTGGGGGCGATCACCAAATCGGCACGGGAATACATGTATTTGAGCTGATGGTTATAGATCGGCGCTATCAATTTCCAGCACTTGAAGGAATTGCGGAAATCCTCGTATGTGGAATGGCCGTGCACAATGACTGGGACGCCTTTTTTCCTAGCGATAGCGAGAGCCTTATGGGACTTGCTCCAATAGGTGTTTATGTGGGCAACGTCGTAGGTGTCGTTCTTATTGGTCGTCGTTTCCACCCCGACGTATTTGCAGGCGGAAAGCTGATGGGACATGGCCCTGCCGATGCCGCTGGTCTTTATGGTGTCGGCGTCTTGAAAATAAATGAGAACTTTCATAGGGAAAGGATAGCACAAGGCAAGCGATCTCACTTCTTATTGAGGTCGCTGATTTCAATTTGTTTTTTTGTTCCTGCCGACAAACTGTCTCATCTTTAAGATCTAACCACCCAAGAAGAGGTAAAGCCTTATCTGCCTGCTCGTCTAACCGTTTTTCGCGGAAAAAAGAGCACGAAAGGGGGGCGCTTAGAGCAAAGCTTCGGAGTTTGTCGGTCTAAAAATGTCTTTTTCAACGGAGAGAGCCTGCAAAATCTTTTCGAAGCGCGCCCGATTCTCCTCGGTGTTGAATTCGTGGGGATGGGGCTGGATGAAGAGCGCTTCCTTTTTCTCTGGACGGAGCTTGAGGAAACCGCCAACCAGACTTTCAAGGAAAGGGCCGGCGGTCCTTGCGCTCGGCTCGCAACGGAGGAGACCATCGCTGGTGAGAAGGGAACGGGCGCTTTTCTCCCCTCTGCACCGGGCGATGCCTTTTTATTTTGTTTTTTGCAATTTGGTTAGCGATGGCCATTTTCGTGGCCGAATTATCAAAGAATGCTTCAAATCGACAAAAACACGAATCTTTGTTGTTCGACTGGGGAACTCCATTTTCTACACTGACGACGTCAAATTTGAAGGAGGAAACATCGATGGAAAATTTGGACAAAGTCTACGCGGAGCGCATTGCTGAAGAGTATGCGGACAAAAAGGAAAGAAAGGTCGTCCAGCTGAAGAAACTCGACGCCAAAGTGAAGAGGCCCGCCAACATCTGCGCCTACTCAATCGGCATCATCGGAGCCATCGTCGCGGGGCTCGGCATGAGCTTCATCATGACCGAGTTCGGCCCTTCTGGAACTTTGGGAATGGTCTTAGGCATTATAATTGGCGTGGTGGGCTTCGCGATCTGCGGGGCCAATTACCCTATCTATACAGCGATCCTGAAAGCGAGAAAGAAAAAGTACGCTTTCGAGATCACCGAGCTCGCTAAAGAAGTATCGAAAGAAGCCGAATAAGAGAAAGGAGGGGCGCGCCATGACCAAAAGCGAAAGCAAATATTTCAACACAGCGGCCAAGATGCATGGCGCGCTCATTTCCCTGCTTGAGAAGAAGGACTACGCCTACATCTCCGTCAGCGACGTCTGCAAAGAGGCGAAGGTCAACCGCTCAACCTTTTATCTCCATTACCAAAACGTCGGAGATCTGCTTGACGAAGTCATTTCACAAAGCCTCGATTCCTTTTATGAGAATTTCGATAGCAGCATCTATTCCTCGGTCGATTTTGCCACGAAAGACGAGCTGGTCCTAATCAAGGACGAATACCTCACCCCTTATTTGGAGTTCATCAAGAAAAACAGGAAGCTTTACCAAGTGGCGATGAAGAACTCGAAACTTTTCAAAACAGATTCGATGAAAGCCGATATCTACACGACCTTGGTGAGCAGAATACTCGATCGCTTTGAAATCGAAAGCAAATACAAAGGATACGTCTTCGATTTCTTCGTAGGAGGAATTACCTCGATAATCTCAAGGTGGTGCCTCAACGATTGTGATTTGGAAGTTGGCGAACTCGCCGACTTCATTAAGGAATACGTCCCTAAGAAATGAAAAAACTTCTTGCGAAGCCATGGGTCATTTCCTTGAGGAAAACCATCGGCGTGTTGATCCCTTTGGGATTTTCTATCTATAACGCTGTCATCGGCTTCATGGACGGGGCCGTTTTCAACATCTGCATCTTCGGCTATTACGTTCTTCTCTTTTCAATCAAATGCATTTTGACCATCGCGGATTCGCGCTTGAAAGCGGACGACGAAAGAAGAACGGCAATCTATATCTTCTCTTTCGCCATGCTTCTGTTCATAAACCTCGTCTTGATTGGCCCATGCGTTCTTTTGGTCCAAAACAAAAGAGCGGTTCACGCGGACTTGATCACGTCACTTGCCATGGCAGCCTACGCTTTCTGTAACATCGCCAACTCGGTTTGGAAGCTGCGGAAGAGCAAGGGCGATGCCAATCTCCTCGGCAAACAGCTGAAACTCGTTTGCTTCGTCAATGCGGTCGTCTCAATCATCGTTCTTCAGAATACGCTGATAAATGTAAATGGAGAATTAGAAGGAAGCATGATCATTTTGTCCGCCGTTTCCTCTTTCGCCTTCATCGCGCTGCTTTTGTTCATGACCATCTATTCTTTCGCGGCCAACTTGAAAAAGGCGCGAAAAGAATAGGCTGCCGCCCCTTGTTTATCCATATAATGAAAACACCTCCTTTGGGCAGATTTTGGTTCTGGTGGAACCTCAAATATCATGCCAAAAGAGGTTTTTCCTACTAAACGCAGTCCAGGCCTGCATTTAGTATTTCAGTTGGCGAAATTAATCCAAGGAAGGTGGGGCAATTCTCAACTGCCGAAAGTGGGTCAAATTTCAGTTGCCAAATGCAACTGGATTTGCTGTAAATAAAAACCTTTTTTTGCGCCTCTCATATATTTTTATCTTATATCTTGGTCAGACACTTATTATGTAAGAATTCTTTTATGGATTGATCTTTATCTTCGTAATAATTTATTAAGTGCTTTTTATATTCTGGAACTAAATCTGCAGGAATTACAATTAGTCCCAATCCTCTGCCGATTAAATAATGATTCGCGAATATAACTGCAGTTCTTTTGTTGCCATCTATAAACAATTGCTTTTTCATTACGTATAAAAGCAATTCAATTGCAGTATCGTATGAAGCTTTCTTAGATAGCATCAACGATAAATCTTCTTTTACATGAGATTCGTATGGAAGCGGCGGAATATAACTAGATCCACCAATTGACACAGGAACACTTCTAATTCTTCCTGCAGTATAAGAAAAACCCTCTTCTACTATTTCATTAATCTGGCATAAGATAGCGTAATTTGTTGGATAAGATATAACGCCTTCGTCTAATATAAAATCCCAAGCGCGTTTTAAGTTAACGACTTTAGAAATATCAGATGCTGTCATATTCTTTACTTTACCGCCATTAACAATGGTTTCAGTATCGGAATACGTAGTAGCGACGCCTTCCAAAATAGCTTGTTTATATATTGAATCGACTAGATTCCTTCTAGCTAAATCGATATTGACTTTAACGTTATCGGTTAATTCAAGTGATTCATATTGCAATATACCTAATTCTTTTTTAATTTCTCTTAATCTTTTTTTGTATTCTTTAACTACTTTATTATTTTCTAGAATAAGGTTATTTAATTCTCTGCTATATTCACCAGCATATTTAGATGTAGACATTCCCCCGTCACGGAAATGAACATAAATATATTTTTTATCATTGTGTTCTCTTATTTCGATTGAACCGTGCACCATTTTATTTATTCTGGATTTCAACGTTTCTTGTTCGTGCAATAATTCAGCAAGGTTAGTCATAGTAATCCTCTAAAATGTGAGACTTTTATCATATATTTGTTTCACATATATAGTATTCCAGCCATATTTTATGTGCAACAATTTGCTTTAGAATGTTCCACATAGATCATGCCAATTATTAAGCAGAAACGTTTTATCACAAGCTTCCTGTCCAGTTACATTTCCCTTGTTCGTGATTCCAAAGTTCAATTTGAAGTTCATTCCAAAGTACAATCTATAGTTCATTTATTAGTTTAGTTGCATTGTTTATCTGTCTAATTCGTATTTCATATCTCGATTTGTTGCTCCTATTAGATTTGACTTTTTTGAGAATTGTTGTTTTTGAAAGTTAAAAAGTGACAGAGTCAAAAACAGTATTTATCGCATTATTTGCGTTCTAATAGCGTCACTGTCTCAACATGGGTGGTGGCTATATAAGGAATATGTTTTAAA
>CAVDSY010000015.1:0-51485 GCA_963611815.1 bacterium | reverse complement strand
AGGAGGGGTGGAGCGCGTCGTGGTCGGAGAGGCTGGGGAAGCGATGGGAGGGCTTATCGGAAGAGGAGATCTCGATTTTCCCTTCGTTTTTGATGATCTGGGTCGCGTTAGGAGAGGATGAGGTGGCCCCGACGCTGGCCTCTTGGTTGAGGCGGATTATGTTTTTCTTCTTCGAGACGTCGAGGAGGAGGAAGGTGATCGAAAGAATCAAGGTGACGGCGAAGATGACGACCACCAAAATGGAGATGGTGAGCTCGTTCTTCAGAAAGTCGAGGATCGAATCGCTTAAGGTGACCATCTTCATTTATCCTCGCTTGGGACTTCTTTGTAGGAGACGAGCATCGAGGCGATTTTCTCCTCGACGGAGGGGAAGGCGAACTCTCTTTTGACGCCATCGAGCAGACCTTCTTGGACGCTGAGGTCCTCAATGGAGTACTTGGCGAAGTAATAAGGGAGCAGGTTGCGGAGCAAGACGTCCTGCGCCACCTCTTCTTGGCTGAGGCCAAGGTTAAGCTCGACGGCCTCGAAGCGTTCCAAAGCGTTCTCGAAATCGTTCGGGATGGCGCTTCCTTTGGACTCCTCGAATTTGGAGAAGACATCGAAAGAGGCGGAGAAATGATCGTCAAGGAAGAAATCGTGGACTTTCTTCGAGGCGAGGTAGCGGATCTCATCCGCGGAGGTCTTGACTGCCTCGAAGGGCTCAGATGAGGCTTCGATTTTGATTAGTTTCGGCTCAAAGACGGTCGAGTAGCGGAGAAGGTTGCTCGGGATGCCTTTGCTCTCGTCATCCGCGGGCATGAAGACCAGGACGACGAGGTTGACGGACACTTTGAAATCCTCTCCGACGGAGTGGGCGAGGGAACAATCGGCCAAGGCGTCGACGTACCCGGAAAGGTAAGCCTCGACCTTGGAGGCGCCTAACCCGAACAAGGAGACGACGGTCGAGGAATTCTCGGCCGGGACAAGCGAGACGGACCTGCGCAGCTCATCGAAGGAAGTCGAGGGAGATGAGACAAACTCATCTTTCCACCCATAGGCAAGGGAGAGCGCCTCGGAGAAGGCTTTCGCCTCGTCTTCGGCGAGGCCGCGAACAAAGATGACGCGGCCATGCCCGAGGCAAGAAAGGACTCCGGTAAGAAGAGATTCGCTCAGCTCATAGCCTTTGGAAGCGAAGGAAAGGCGCAAGGCTTCCTTCATCTTCCCGAGGGTCAAATCGGGATTGATGTAGCGGCTGACCTTGCGGTTATCGATCTTGATTTTCCTCTTCTTAGGATCGTTGACGATCTTCCTGATGACGGGCGCGTTGCTCTGGGCAAGGGGCTCATCGCCGCTTAAGACGACGCTCTTGTCGGGGACAAACTCAGGGCAAAGATCCTCGCGGAAAACGTTAAGGCGGCGTTTCTTCCTGAAGGCGAAAAGTAAGAAGGATACGAAAAGAGAGGCGAGGGACGTCGCCAAAAGGACATAGTCAACCCAAAGGAATTCGACCCAGCTGCCCGCAAAGCCCATTAAGACGACGAATAGGATAATGCCGGCAACTGAGTAAAGAAGGCAAAGGAGGCCGAAAATGAAGGTCTTCGGTTTGGACTTGTCATTCATCTCCTTCAGATCGTTCTTGCGGAATTCCTGAACGGAGGCGACGTCGTCGAAGAGCTCTTGCTCGTTTATTGCTTGGCGCTGTTTTTCATTATTCATAAAGCTCTCCTCAGAAGTGGTTGCCCAAGATCATGTAGCAAACGCCAAACACCAAAAGTGCCAAAAGGGGCAGCAGCCAGAAAGGCGTCTTGCCGATCTTGCGGACTTTGTTGACGAGCCTTTTCGCTTTAGGCGCCTCGACGGGCGCGCTGGAAGTTGACGCGTTCTCACCGGAAACCGTCTCCCCGGTGGAAACTGGCATAGCCTGATCCTCGCCTTTTTTGAAGGCGTAGGAGATAAAGGAGTAATTGAAGCCAAAGGTGCCCTTTGGCAAGATGAGCGGAGAGGGGTGCTCTTTCTCGCTTTTGCTTTTGATGCCGAGATTGGATATTTGGATGCCGAAGGGATCCAAACCGAATTTGTCGCCGTCGAATGGCGTGATCCTGACGCGGCATCTGTCGAGGGTCTTCTCAGAATCGTTGACGATGGTGAGGAAGGCATAAATGCGGTTGTCGTCCTCATAAAGGTCCGCGGCCTTGATCCAGACGGGGGTGAAAGAGACGGGCGCTTTGAAGGCGATATGGCGGAGGAAAGAAATGCTTTCAGACATTATTTGGCCTCCTTCCTGCGAAGATGCATATAGTGCAAGGCGAAGGACAGCACGCCGATCGCATAGGCCACAGCGGCGAAAGTGAGAAGCATGTAAATATCGGCGGTGAGCGGGTAAATGCCATTGAAGCGGATGTTTCTCCCGAAGACAATGACCTCAAACCAGCATAAGCCATATCCGATGAGGAAGGCGCCCAGAAACACGCAGAGGGCATAAGCCAAAGGCAAAACTAATATCTTCCAAATCTCGATGTCGAAGCTGACGCGCCTTTTGCCGGTCCTTTCCACCACCGCAAAGCCTTTAGCTTTTTTGGGCAATTTGACGAGGCAAGCCTTGGAGGTATCGGCGCAGGAAACGTTATAGACCTTGAATGGTTTGCTTTTCGCGTTGTAGATGATCGCTTTGTAGGAGCCGGCTTTGTTTATGTTTAAAGACAGGTTGCCGCCGGCAAATCCAGCGGAGTCGACGAACTCATAGGAAACGTCGTCTAATTTGTCCAAGAAGAAATCGGGCCTCTTCTTGTCATAACGAGGATGGAGGAGGAAGAAAGAGAAGATAACGAAGGGGGCGACAACGACGAGGATGCCTCCGACGATTGGCAGGATGGCGTAGAGCATATCACTTGTCCTCTTCCTTGGTGTCGACTTCGATTGGGGTCGCTTCATCCGCAGCCTCGTCGAGCGGGATGGCTTCGATGTAGTGCCCACGCACGCCTTCCTCGCCCTTCTTCTTGCCGGGCTTCTCCGGATAGACGACCTTGTAGGCGGAAGTGTCCACCGCGTCCTCGAACAGATAAGTGGTCGCCATCCTCAAAGTCAGGGCGTAGCGCCCGATGAACATAGGGGAGATGAGAACGAGGACCAAGGCCAAGGAATAGCCGATTATGGACAGAAGCAAATTGTCGTACTTAACGCCAAGAGAGGTCAACGCGATATACCCGCCGATGAAAAGCGCGGGGACGAGCATGTAGAAGATGGTGATGATGAAATCGAGGAAGAAGAGCTTGAAGCCCCTCTTCAAGACGAAGTTGACGGAATTGAAGGCAAGGTCCCCCACCCCCAGGGCATGGTTCTTCGCCCCGATGTAGGATCCGATTTGCATGACCATCAGCAAGACGATGCCAGTGAGGGCGGCGAAAAGGATGAAGACGCCTGAGATCAGCCAGTAGAAGACCTGGTAATTCACATCCTTCACGGCCTCTTCCCCGCCGAATATCGGGGTCAAGAATCCGCCGATGAAGCTCATGAGGAATCTCAGTATAAAGACGCCCAGAACAATGAAAAGTACGATGAACAAGGCGAAAAGGAAGCGCGAGAGGTAGTTCTTCCGATCATCCCCGCCATCAAAGCTTTTGGTGATGTAGGCGTCATCGGTCTCGTCTATCATCCGGAAGATGTTGTAGCCAGAGGAGGAGAAAAGAGGGAATCCTATGCAAAGGAAGTCGCCAAGCAGGGCTGCCAAAGCATAGAAAGCGTAGAAATAAAGGCCGAGGAAGTTGCCTTTGAAATAACGGCGCTGCTTCTGCCTGCCTTTGCGGAAGTAGAAATGGTTGCTGCGGATCATAAGGTCCTTTCTAACAAAACGCAGGAGCCGTCCTCGCTATTTTGGATAAGGCTCCTGCTTCTGTTTACTTTCGTGTTGTCACAAATGCTAATCTCTTATAGAGATTTGTCAATTATACCCTCGGAAAAAATGCGTTGTTACGCATATTTCCGCGCCGCTCAAAAATGGTCCGAACGGACCTATAATTATCAGGCGATGATAAAGAATCTGATTTTCGATTTGGACGGCACATTGCTCAATACACTCCCCGACATAACAAGGGCGATAAACGACGCTCTCAAAGCCGAGGGATATGGCTATTCCTTCTCCTTGGAGGAAGCGAAATCCCTCATCGGCGGAGGGGCTGAGCGTTTGGTGAGGAAGGCCTTGAAGGACAAAGGGGATGACCCGGTGGCTTTTGCCTCGTTGAAGAAAGCCTACATGCCCCTATACAAAGCGTACCAAGAAGACAGCACGAAACCCTTCGACGGGTTGGAAGAGACCCTTCATAACCTCAAAGGAAAGGGCATCTCCATGTTCGTGGTCTCCAATAAGCCCGATTCCCTCGCCCAAATCGTCGTCCCCCACTATTTGCCAGGCTTGTTCAAAGGCATATCCGGCCAAAAGGAAGGAGAACTTCCTAAACCCAATCCCTCGTCTACCCTGAGGATAATCGAGGATTTCTCCTTGAGCAAAGAGGAGACCCTCTACGTCGGGGATTCCTCTTTCGACGTCGAAACCGCGCATAACGCCGGGCTCAAAAGCGTGCTCGTCCTCTGGGGATATGGTTTTTACACAGCCGAGCTCAAAGCCAGGGCCGATTACGTGATATCCTTCCCGGAAGAGCTCGAAAAGCTCGTCATCGCCAACTGAAAAGCGCCCGCCGGAGCGGACGCTTATCATATCGTCTTTATTTCCCGGGGAACTTTTCCCTGTTGGCCCGGTAATGGGTGTGGAGGAGATTCTCCGAGATCCCCCCGCAGGGCTCGCCGAGGAAATTCTCGTAGAGCGCTTTGATGTCGGGGTTGTTGTGGGATTGCCTCACCGTCGACCTTTCGTCGATCGAATAAAGGATGTCGGCCCTCTTTTGGCAATAGGTGTCCAGGATGTCCGGGGCTTCCTTGCCCGCGAGGAGGTTAGGCTTGACGAAGGGCTGCCCTCCGCCATTGATGCAGCCGCCGGGGCATCCCATGATCTCGATGAAGGCGTAAGGCGATTTGCCCGTCCTTATCTGCTCGAGCAAAGGCCTCGCGTTCTTCATGCCGGAAGCCACCGCGACTTTCAAGACGGTGCCTTTGATATCGACCTCCGCCTCTTTGACTCCCGCAAGGCCGCGGACGGAGGAGAATTCGATCGGCCCGTATTCCGCGCCGGTCAAGGTGTGGTAAGCGGTGCGCAAAGCGGCCTCCATGACCCCTCCGGTGACCCCGAAGATGACGCCAGCCCCAGAATATTGGCCGAGGAGATCCTGGTCGAAATCCTCTTCCGGCAGCTCATCCCAGAGCAGCCCCGCCCTCTTGATGAGGACGGCGAGCTCGCGGGTGGTGAGGACGGCATCGACGTCGCTTAGTCCCTCCACCGCCGCATTTTCCGGACGCCCCGCTTCGCCTTTCTTCGCCGTGCAGGGCATGATGGAGACCACAAAGATGTCCTGCGGCCTCAGGTTGTGGGTCTTGGCGAAATAGCTCTTGATGATGGCCCCTTCCATCTCATGAGGCGATTTGCAGGTCGAAACATGGGGGATGAGGTCGCTATAGAAGTATTCGAGGTAGTTGATCCAGCCAGGGGAGCAAGAGGTTATTTGAGGCAAGACGCCTTTCGATTTGATGCGGTTGATGAGCTCCTGCGACTCCTCCATTATCGTGAGGTCGGCGGCGAAGTTCGTGTCGAAGACCCTCTTGAAGCCGAGACGATGGAGCGCGGCGACCATTTTGCCCGTCCCATTCTCCTCGCCTATCTTGTGGCCGAATTCCTCGGCGATCGCCGCGCGCACCGCCGGGGCGGTCTGCACGACGACGTATTTGCCTTGCATCATGGCCTCGTCCACCTTGCCTATCTCGCGCTTCTCGCTCAAGGCGCCGGTTGGGCAGACTTCGATGCATTGCCCGCACTGGATGCAGGGAGAGGAGGCGAATGAGCGGCCGGAGGCAGGGGCCACTATCGTTTGGAAGCCGCGCTTTTCAAAGCCAAGAATACCGATGCCCTGGGCTTTTTTGCAGCGTTCGATGCAGCGTCCGCAGAGGATGCATTTGCTGGTGTCCCTAACGATTCCGGGAGCGCAGTCGTCGTAACAGGCAGGCGTCTTTTCGCCTTCGAATTGATGATCCCTCGCCCCGACGAGGTCAGCGACGTGGAGCAATTCGCACCTGCCGTTTTTGACGCAGGTCTGGCAGTTCTGGGAATGGTTGGAAAGAAGCAGCTCGACCGAGGTGCGGCGGGCGTTGATGGCCATCGGGGAGGAGATATGGATCTCAAAGCCCTTTTCGGCCTGGCAATCGGTGACGGGATAGACGCAGCTGGCGACGAGCCTGGAGCCTCTAGAGGAACGGACCTCGACGAGGCAGACGCGGCAGCTTGCAAGGGAATTGTCCCCGCCTTTCCAATAGCAAAGGGTGGGAATGTTGTAGCCGACTTTGCGGGCGGCTTCCAAAACGGTGAGGTTATTTGGGACGCTATAGACGCGGCCTTCGATGTTGATGTTGACGTTTTCCAT
This sequence comes from bacterium, assembly GCA_963611815.1. Classification (GTDB taxonomy): domain Bacteria; phylum Bacillota_I; class Bacilli_A; order RFN20; family CAG-826; genus Alloenteromonas. Next base: position 44,985 of record CAVDSY010000015.1, on the reverse strand, counting down.
GTTCTTTCTCCTCAGCGTTTCTCAATCGCGTGGAAGGGGCAGCCGCTCATGCAGGCGCCGCATTTCAAGCACTTGCTCTGATCGATGACGTAAGGCACTTTGCCCGGGACGCCGCTGATGCAGTTGGCGGGGCAATTGCGCGCGCACTTCGAACATTTCTTGCACTTGTCTGGATCGATGTAGTACTGCATGAGCTTCTTGCAGACGTGGGCGGGGCACTTCTTGTCTTTGACGTGGGCCTCATATTCCTCGGGGAAATTGACCATCGTGGAAAGGATGGGGTTGGCCGAGGTTTGGCCAAGGGCGCAGAGGGAGCCGTCTTTGATGACGGTGGCAAGGTACTTCATGTCCTTCAGGGTCTGCTCGGTGGCGGTGCCGCTGGTGACCTTCTGCAACATCTCGTAAAGCCTCTTGGTGCCGATGCGGCAGGGAGAGCATTTCCCGCAGGACTCATTGCAGATGAAGTCCATGTAGAAGGAGGCGACGTCGACCATGCAGTTGTCTTCGTCCATGACTATTGCGCCGCCGCTGCCCATCATCGAGCCTTTGGCGACGAGGGAGTCGTAGTCGATTGGGGTGTCGAGGTCTTTCTCGGTCAAGCATCCTCCAGAGGGGCCGCCGGTTTGGATGGCTTTGAAGCGCTTGTTGCCGGGGATGCCTCCGCCGATGTCGAAGATGAGGGTGCGCAGGGTGGTGCCCATCGGGACCTCGACGAGTCCGACGTTATTGATTTTGCCGCCGAGGGCGAAGACTTTCGTGCCTTTGCTCCCCTCGGTGCCGATTTTGGCGTACTCCTTCGCTCCGACGCGGATTATATAGGGCACCTGGGCGAGGGTCTCGACGTTATTGACGCAAGTTGGTTTCCCCCAAAGCCCCTTGATCGCGGGGAAGGGAGGACGGGGGCGAGGCATACCGCGCTTGCCCTCTATCGAGTTGAGCAAAGCGGTCTCCTCGCCGCAGACGAAAGCGCCGGCGCCGAGGCGGAGATGGGCGCGGAAGCTGAAGTTCGTGCCGAGGATGTTGTCCCCAAGCAAGCCGACCTGCTCCATGTCCTTTATCGCCCTTTCCAAACGCTCGACGGCGACGGGGTATTCGGCGCGGACGTAGAAATAGCCTTCGCTCGCCCCAAAGGCGTAGCCGGCGATCATCATGCCTTCGATTACCTCAAAGGGGTTGCCTTCCAAGATAGAGCGGTCCATGAAAGCGCCGGGGTCACCCTCGTCGCCGTTGCAGACGATGTATTTCTGATCGGAAGCGACGTTGGCGGCGAATTGCCATTTCCTGCCGGTTGGGAAACCCGCCCCGCCCCTGCCGCGAAGGCCGGAGGCCAAGACCTCATCGATTACTTGCTGAGGGGTCATCTCGGTGAGGACCTTCTTGAGTGCCTTGAAGCCATCGTAGCCAAGCGCTTCTTCAAGGAAGTCCGGATTGATGAGCGAGCAGCCGTGGAGGGAAACGCGGATTTGCTTTTTGTAGAAGTTGATGTCGTCCTGTCTCTGCACCTTCTGATGGGTGGAGGGATCGACGTAAAGGAGGTTTTCGCAGACCTTGCCTTGAAGGAGGTCATCCTCGACGATCTGTTTGACGTCCGAAAGTTTAACGGCGCGGTAAAGGGTGTCCTCGGGGTAGATTTTCACAAAGGGGCCTTGCGAGCAGAAGCCGAAGCAGCCGACGTGGTTTATCTCGACTTTGTCCTCGAGGCCATGTTCCTTGATCTGCTTCTTCAGCTCATCGAGGATGGATTCGGAGTTATTGGCCAAGCAGCCGGTGCCTCCGCAGACCATGACGCTTCTTTTGCCGCCATAGCCGCTGATTTTCTTCTTGAAGGCGTCCTCGCAGGAAGCGATGTCGCGCTCAAGCTGCTCGGGGGTTTTTATTGGGTCAAGCATTGAGGTTCTCCTTTGCGCGGTATTCGTCGATGATGCGGGCGACTTGATCGGGAGTCACCTTCGGGTAGACCTTGCCGTTTATCGACATGGCCGGGGCGAGGGCGCAGGCGCCGATGCAGCGGATGGCCTCAATTGTGAAAAGCCCGTCTTCCGTCGTCTCGCCGCTTTTGATCCCTAGCTTCTCAATGAACTTGTCGAGCACTGCCTGGGAATTCTTGACGTAGCAAGCCGTGCCGAGGCAGATGCCCACGACGTATTTGCCCTTCGGCTTGAGGGAGAAGAAGGAATAGAAAGTCACGACCCCGTAGATTTCGGCGACGGGGATACCGGTCTTCTGCGAGACCACTTCCTGAACCTCCAAAGGGATGTAGCCATATTTCTTCTGAATGGCCGACAGGATCATCATCAGCGGGGAAGGCTCATTTGCGTAGCCGTCGCAAATCTCCTCGATCCCCTTGCGCACATCAGCGCGTATTGTCATAAAGCAATCCTCCAAAAACTTAGGTCGAAACGAATTTAGACAACAAATTAATTTTATGTTCCATATGTGGACGCGCAATAAAAAGAACGGTTTACCAATATCGGTTTACTGATATATGTGACTATTTGGCCTTTTGCGGTTATGGATTACCGTTTTATCGTCGAAGTTTAGCTTTATTCCGGTAATTCGTTAATTTCTTCTTGGCTATCGAGTTCCAACGCAGCGTCGTCTTCGGAGGGCGAAAAGTCGATGTTGGCGACCTTCGTGAAGTCCCTGCCTATCTTATTCACCGTCGTCCCGAACTCATCGCTCTTCTTGGTGAGCCCCTGAATCGATTTGTTGAGGGCGACCCAGCGCGGGACGAAACGCTTGAAGTTGTCGGCAAGCGAATTCAAAGCGGCGTTTATCTGAGCGAGGGATTCGCTTTTGGCCGCATCGATCTGCAAAACGCGGAAAGAGCCTAAAAGAGGGGTCAGGATGCAGGGGCAAACCATCACCACTCCTTTGTTTTTGGCGCTCTCGACGAGGTCTTGGAACTCTTTCTCGATGAAGGCGAAGACGCCATCGCTGGGCACGAACATCAAGGCATTGCTGATGGTTTTGCCCGAAATGACGTATTTGGATGTTTCCTCTATCCTGAGCTTCAGAGCCGATTTGAACTCCGATTTGGCTTTTGTGGCCTCCTCTTCGCTCAGCTTAACCGACGGATCGAACAACGATTCATAGCCGACGAGGGAAAACTTGGAATCGATGCAGACCATCTGGTGATGGGCTTCCCCGTCTAGAAAGATGACCGCATCGGGCTTGAGGCTGTCGGTGAGCCTATACTGAAGAGCGTAAAGCCTGTCCTTGCCGTCTTGGAACATGTTCTCCAAAAGAAGCTCAAGCTGCCATTCGCCGAAGCGCCCCCTTTGCTGGTTGGAGGAGAGGATGCCGTTGAGGGAAGCGATGTCGCTTTTGAGGTCGGCGATGTTTTTCTGCGCCTCTTCCACCGCTCCAAGGGACTTTTGCAGGGAAACCATGGATTCGCTGGTTGCCTTGAAGCCGTCTTTGAGGGAGGTATCGACCTTCTCATTGATGTCTTTCAGCGACTTCTCCAGCTTCTCGTTCATCGTTTTGATTTGCTCGGTCACGGACTGGGTGAGCGAGGTCTGGAACGAGGCGATGCGGGCGTTGTCTTTCTCTGATATCTCGCCCAGCGTGCGGGTGATGATTTCCATCTGAGCGGTTTCTTTTTGGGCGATTTCGGCAAAGCGAGAGGACACCGAATCGGAGAGCTGGCTCTGAAAAGAAAGAAGGCGGGTGTTGTTTGCCTGGCTATCGTCTTTGAGCTGATTGGAGAGCTTTGCGCTCAGCTCGGCGATTTCCTTGCCAACCTGCAGCTCAATGGTTTTTTGCATCGACTCGACGCTCGATTTGAGCTCCTGCTGCGAACGGATCTGCTCGCGCTCGAATTCCGGGCTCAAAGGAGAGGAACCCCCCTTGCTCCTTTTGACAATAAGCAGCAAAGCCGCCAAAGAGACGCCTAAGCCAGCCAAAGAAAGGCAGGCGACGATGATCAAGATAGCTGTTTCCATAGATGTTCCTCCCAATTATAAATAAAAGCGATTCGTCTTAATCCAGATTGATTTCTTTCCCTTCCTCACCCGTTAAGGGCAGCAAATAGGCTTTGACCTTGGAAGGCGGCACGCCGAACAAAGAGCAGACGTTCCTCCGATATGCGCGCAGCTGCTCGACGTAAGAGGGATCGTCGATGCGTTTGGTCTTATAGTCGACAATGCGGATCTCGTCTTCGCTCACCAAAAGGAGATCGATCGACCCGGTGGTGAGGTATTCGCTGTCGAAATAGCCGTATTCCTGATAAACCTCAAAGCCATCCAAAGAAGAAAGGAGCGAGGTTTTCAGAACCTTATCGATGAGTTTCCTTTCTTTCTCGCTTTCGATGAAGGAGATGTCTTTGCTCCTCAAATCGACTAGCTCCATGTAACGATGCAGCCTCGTGCCGTAATCGAGGATCTCCCTGACGGGATCGTCGGGGTCAATGACCGTTTTCTTGCTGGCCCTCTTCTTGGTCGCGGAGGGGAAGGCGATGGGCTCATCGCTTATTCGCCTCTCGTCAATCCTCTTTATCGAAGGTGTTTTGGATGAGGCGGAAGCGAAGTTCTTGAAATCATAGAAGCTCACGGGATCTCTGAACTCGTCGCCGTTCTCATAACTGTCCATGAGAACGTAGGGGGCTCCGTCGATGACGGAAGCGAGGCAAGGGAGCAAGGCATATTCTTCCTCATGCGCCTTCTGCGTATCCGTGCACTTATCAATGAAATTCGCGAGCCTTACTTTGGCCCGTTCTTCATCCAAGCCATAGAAGACATTCTGCGCGGTGAGATAGCTCTCGTAATCGACGATACCAGAGAGCTCAGGATGCCCTTTCGCGTAGATTTGGGCGAAGAAAGAGAGGTCGTTGGCTTCTTTGCGGCGAGAGGCTATGCCCAAATAGAAATCGAGAAGCTTTCCGGTCATGTTCTTTATCGAGTCTTCTATCTCCTTTTCTATGCCTCCGAGCAGGAATTCCTGCCTCATCTTCTTGTAGATTGGGTAACGTTCCTCAAAAAGCTCTTGGCTGATGCCTTTGGCGAATTCTTCCTCACGGATGAGGCTTTCCTTCTTTTGCAGCTTGACCGCTTTTTCATAGCGTTCGTAATCGACGCCGAAAAGACCTCGGCTAAGGCATTTTTTGAGAAGCGCCGGCTCGAAGACTTTGCGGTGAGGGAGCTGATCGAGAAGATAGTAAATGCTCGTCTTGGCGCTATTTTTCTCGACGCGGTCGCCGACGATATAGAGGGAATTCTGCGCGCGTGTCAAAGCGACGTAGATCAAACGGATATGCTCATCGAAATCGGGGTCGGAGGACGCGCTTCTCTCTTTATATAAAAGGTAAGGCAAAGAATAGATGCTTTGCCTAAGGGGTTCTTCCCCTTCTTTCTCAAGCCATGAGGAGATGGTGTATCTAGGCAGCAAGACGCCTAAATCTGAATCATAATCGTAATCCGGTTTGCCAGTGGCGAAGCCCGTCGTGAATTTGCATTGTGAGACGGGCATATAAACGATTCTTCTTTCCAGCCCTTTGGAAGCGTGGATGGTCATGAGGTCGACGGAATTCTCAGCGGTGACGGAAGTCTCCGAATCGAAAGGGAGCGAATAGCGTTTGATGGAAGAGAAGAGATTGGCGAACTCGGAGATGCCCTCCCCCATCGCTTCCTGCGTGCAGGCGAGGGAGAAAAGGGAATCGAGCTTCTCGACGTTGTCGCTGACGCCGCCGACGTCGCTCAGCTTGCTGATCACCCCGAATTCGTTGATAAGGTCGAGGAAGATCTCGCGGAAAGGGCTGCCTTCGTGGTTTTCCTTGAAACGCAGGAGCGAAAGGTAGATTGGATCCTCCTTGATCGCTTTGCAGGGATCATCCTTGTCTTTCAGCGAAGAGAGGATGGAGAAAAGCGCAGCGTCGTCGTAAGAGAAGAGGTAGCTCCTTGCTAAGGAGGCAAAAAGATGAGGGAGGTCGGTATCGTCCTTTTTGGTGATGGCCTGCAGCATGCCAACGAGGGATTCGAAAGCAAGGATGGCATTGACGTCAAGAAGATTGGTGTCGACCTTCACATTCAAAGGCATGTCGTTCTCTTGGAAGGCTTTTTGGAATGCAAGGAAGCTGTTTTTCGTGCGGCAAAGGATCGCGAAATCGCTGTAGCGGCATGGCCTGGTGTCATTGATATCGCGGTCATAGACGAGGAAGCCTTCAGAGATCTTGGACTTGATGTCGTCGACTATCGCATGGATCTCGTAATTGACCTTCGGCCTTTGATGATCGTCGTCACCGCTTTTGGAGACGATGCGGAATAGGCCGAAATCAGAATAGGGCTTTGTGTAGGTCTTCCCGTCGTAATCAAGCTGCTCGCCAGGGTCCAAATAATCAACATCCCCTTGGTCTTTTCTCATGCAGAACCTGAAAAGGTAGTTCACCTCCGCGAGGAAGCGCGGGCCCGAGCGATAGTTTTTGTTCATGTGGATGACTTCGCCACAAGGGTCTTCCTCAAGCCTTTTTTGGCGGTCTAGGAAGAGCTTGACGTTCGAGTTGCGGAAGGCATAGATCGCTTGTTTGGGGTCACCGACGCAGAAAAGGTGGGCTCTTTTGCCTTCTTTGTTCGGTTTGAGCAGAGAATCAAGGACGGCTTCTTGGAAATCGTTGGTGTCTTGGTATTCATCCACCATGATGTAGGTGAAGCGGGAGCGGACTTCTTCGGCGATGTCGGAGAATTCAGGCTCCGTGAGCAAGCGAAGGGCCATCGATGAAACATCGGAGAAGGTGAAGCAATTGGTCTCTTGCTTGTAGAAAAGGAGCCTGTCCTCCAATTCTTTCGTCAATTGGAGCAAGAGATGAACATCGTCTCTTGTCTCCAGATAGGCTCTGTAATCATCTTCGGCGGAGGGCAGAAGGCTGCAAGCGTCGATCAAGGTCGCATCCTTTGTGTCGAAGACGTGGCAAAGGAGTTTGTGGAACTTTGCTAAATCCCTCTCATCCTCAATCTCCTTGAGGTCCTTGCTTTTCAAACAGGGGAAGGCCTTGTGGAAGCCATTTTTATGGTATTCCTGAGCCTTTTTGATGAAAGAGTCATCGTCCAGGCTAAGCATCGAATAAATTTCTTGATATGGCCTGTCGAGGAACTCGTAATTGGTGAGAAGATTAATCGGGCTTTGGAAGAATGTCGGCTTAGCGAAGAATTCGTTGACCTCTTGGATCGAAAGATCCTTTGAGCCATAGTTCCAAAGATAGGAGAACCTCAGCAGGACCTCAATGACTTTTTGCTTGAGGAAAGAGACGTACTCCCTGCGCATGGAGAGGAACTTCTCCTTGCTGAAATAGATTTCGTCATAACGTTCATAGAACTCCTGCTTCGCCTTGGGCATCAGCTTTTGGAGATTATGGTACAGGTCAAGGACGACGGCTTTGGTGGCGCCATCGCCAAAAGTGTTGTATTTCTTGAGCATTTCAACGAAAGATGGCCCTTCTGCGGGGTTTTCGTAATGCTCTTTGAAAATCTCGTCCAAAAATTGGTTGATCTGGCTGCTTTCGATGGTCCCGTCCAGAATCGAAATGGACGAGGATATCCCCAAACGGCTAGCGTAGCTGGAGACGAGATATTGGGAGAAGGAGTCGAAAGTCTGGATGTGAGCGGAGAGCATCTTGACCCCCAAATCGCGCACCCTTGGGTCGCTGTCTTTAGCAAAGGAATTGACGATTCTCTCCTCCATTTCATGAGCGGCATTGTCAGTGAAAGTGAGGACGAGAAGCGCGCTCGGGTCGACCTCTCCGTCCACGATAAGGCGAAGGACGCGCTTGGAAAGAGTTTTCGTTTTGCCTGAACCGGCCCCGGCGGAAATCAAAATATCGACGTCGCTATGGGCGATGACGGCTTTATATTGCTCGGCGTTGAAATCGTTTGGGTCAATCTTCATCGTCTTCTGCGCCTCCCTCTTCTTGAACCGCGAAGCGGTGAGCTATCTCATCTTCATAAGAAACCGCGTCTAGGGATTTGTTCCGGTAGCAGATGTCGCCGTATCCGCAATGATTGCAGGCGAGGTTAGCCAAGTCCCCTCTCAGGTTGAATGAGGTCGGTCTGATCGGAAACTCGTTGGCCAATATGTTTCTGATCGAGTTCAAAGCGCCAGCTTTGGCGTCATTAAGAAGATCATCAACCGTGTAAGGAATCCCGTCATCTACGAGATCTCCCTCGCTTTCGCTTTTAAAGAAACTGCTCGGGCTGAAGAATTTGCCACCCGACTTTTTGACGTTGCCGGACTTTCCTACGGCGGTAGGATCTAGACTGTTCCAAAAATCGACGCAATTAACCAAAGGCCCCTTAAATTTGAGATCGGCAACGGAGGGGGATTCGGAAACAGCCTCCCCGTCCGTGAGCTTTTTGGGGCTTTTGACGAATGAATGATGGATGCCAAACCCCGCAAAAATGGCACCTTTTACCAGTTTTGCATTGTTTTCTTCTTTCAAAGCTAGGGCATACAAAGGAAGTTGGGTTGAAGCGCCGAGGAAAACGTTCTTGACGGCGAACCTCTCCGAACCCGATTTATAATCGATGATCGTATAGAATTTCCTTCCTGCGTGCTCTGTGAAAAGAATCTTGTCGATGCGCCCGGAAAAAGGATATTCAGTCCCGTCTTCGTCTTTCAAAGCGTAGAAAATGCTTTGCTCAGAGACCTCAAGTGCTTTGATGTTCTCTTCTTTGACGCCCCTCATCGCTTTGACGCATTGTTTCAGCCAATGTTTGTAGATTGATAGGAAGGCTTCCTCCTGGGCGTCGAAGGGCACATGATATTTCTCAAAGCCCTCGATGTATGCTTTCGCGCTTTCCGCGAACTTTGTCTCGAAATCGAAATCATCGCTGTAAAGGCTTTCCATCATGGAGTGGTTCAGCTTACCTAAGCCAGTGATTCTGCAAGCGCTCGGGTCAAAGGGGAAAAACGAATTGAGCAAATACTGGAATGGGCAAAAGGGATATCTTTCAAGGCTGGACGCAGACCACTTCTTCGGCTGAATCAAAGGCTTGCCTTCGACTTTTTTGTAGGAATGGTCGTAAGAAAGTAAATCGTCGATCTTCTTGCGGTAGAAAACGGAATCAAGTTGATCTGTGCGGTAAAGCTTCTCGGAATCCGAGGTATAGGCGCCTTCTTCGTTCCAACCCTTCTTCTCTACGAAGCTCTTCCAGCCAAACTCTTCCACGAAGGGAGAATCATATATTTTGTCGGTAAGGTGCTTCGCAACGCGAGAGAGGAAAACGATGTTGTTGTATAGCAAGAAATTTCTCTTCTTCCGTTTGTCGAGCTCTGTTTTCACATAGCTAGGGTTCGCGCAAACCGCTAAAAGCTCATCGTCGGAGAGAATGTTTTTGTCCGTGGCTATCTCGTAAAAATCGTTGTATTGAAAGTTCGTCACATAGAAAAGAAGGCTCGGATCCAAGATAGAAGAGCTTGTGAAGGCTATCCCAGAGGCGGGTTCTGCCCGGACTTCGTTGGCGGACAAAATATCCAGCAAGGTCGCGTAAGCAAACGAAGGTTCTAGGCTTGCCAGTCCATAATGGCTGACGAACTCATACAACACGGCCAAGTCCTTGTCTTTTTTCTCTTCCTCGCTGAAGGCGAATGTTTTGGTTGAATGGATCTCCGTGACTTTCTTTTTGATCTTCTCTTTGTTTAGCAACGAGGATGCGACGTTAAAAGATGAGGGCACGCCGAACAAAGAGGTCCCCAGTTTGGCATAGAACTCGTCTTTTTCATCATGGGCCAAAACCACTATTCTCTTGCTTGATGAAGGGTCTTCCTGCAGCTTTTTCCTAAGGCATGAATACAAATAGGAGTATTGGCGAAACTTATCTTCGAAAAGATAGATTGGCGGGTGCTTATCGCCTTCCATAGCCCTGGCAACGCCAAGCTCTTCTATCCCCAAATCAGCAAAAGTGATATTTTTGCGGCGAAGGAATGAGTGCAGTTCCACATCCTCCTGCATCTCGAAGAGGAAAAGATTGCCGCGAGATATCTCCCGCTCTCCCAACTCGTCGAACTTCAGATACCCATTTTGCTTCAAGTCCTCGTAAAGCGAGGAAAGCTTCGCGTTTTTTGAAAGATCGGAGACCCGAATGAGATTCAAATATTTCTTCGCATTGGGGTAAGTTATTCCCTTTTTCAGCAAATAAGGAATCGGATCTTTCATTCCCTTGTCGAAAGAGCATGAAAGGCGGCGGAGGATATCGTTCTCGTTCCAAATCTTAAGGCTCAGCTCCGGGTGGGAATTCCTAAAGGAATAGAGCAAAGGAAAATAGTCCTTATCGGCGACGATTATGCCTTTGTCCAATCTCTTGAAATCCACCTCAGCAGCCCTTCTCACTTAATTTTACCACCTCTTCCAAAATGACGAGGGCCAAGAAGAACCTCAACAAAGCAACAAAAAGAGCGCCTTCTTCCGAAGACGCTCACAATAGACGGAAGACTAGAGGATGGTGACGGTCCCGTCGGCTTTGATCTCGATCTTGTCCCCGTCTTTGACGCTTTCGAGGAACTCGTCTCCGAGGTTGTCGATAGCAATCAGACCGGCGTCGTTCCAAACATTGGATAGGATGATGCCGGAAGAGGAAAGAGGATCGATAGGATGGGAGAAGAGCCAGGCTTTCGGTGCGAGGTTCCTCACGGCGATTGTCTGGATAATCATGCCGCCGGTCGTCGAGCCGATGGTCTCCGGCATGCAAAGAGCCTTGCCGGTTATGTTCTTTTTATAGAGGTCTTTGTTGTTTTGGTCGGAGACGATAATCTTCTTCGCCGTGGGCATCAGGGCGCTCGTCTGGCAAGAGGCAAGCGTATTGAAACCTTCGTGGGAGACGACGGCCTCACCCGTCCAATCGCTCGCGGCGATGACCCTACCTTTGAAGCTTTTCATATTAGGCAACCTCCTTGTTCCCGGAGATCAAGGCAAGGATCTCCTCATCTTTTTCATAACGCGCCTTGGTGTAGGTGCGAAGCTTATTCGAGTTGGTTAGCAGCGGATGTTTGGCACAGAGGGGGTTATCCGCATACATGAGAGGGCAGATGTAAGAGAGATGCGCGCCGCGAGATAAAAGGGTTTTGCAGCGATTTTCTTTCTTAAACTCCTCTAAAACCGCCGGAGAAGCGGTAAATACGGTGTCTATGACGAGCTTCGTTTTGCCGGAAGCCTTAAGGGCCTCTTCGACTTTGTCGGCCCAATCTTCGAGCTGTTTCAAGGTCAAATGAGGGCAGCCGATGAAGCAACGATATGGTTTTTCGCTCGGGGACTTCCACATGAGGGGATAAGAACGGTAAACGCGCTCCAGCTCCTCGTCGTCGATGATGTAGGTCTTTGCATCGCTCAGCACTAGTTCCTCGCCAAGGCGCTTGGCTTCAGGGGTGATTTTGTCGATGTGATAAAGCCCAACGGCCCCATTGCTCGCCGTCGCGGCGCCGAAATCCTTCAAGTAGGCAATGGTGTCCTCATCAGGCAAATCCTTCAGATATTTGTCTAGACCATACACATAGGGGACTTCCGCCATGACCTTCATGCCGATAGCAGATCCGAGGATCTGGGCTTCTGGTTTCTTGGTGGTTTTGAGGACGACTTTCCAGGTGGCTTTTCTGCCTTCGTCGGTGATAAACCCGAAGTTCGGCGTTTTGCCTAGGATCGCCCCGAACATATCAAGAATTCCGGAGTTGCGGTTGCATCTAGCGCCCAAAACGGAGTTCGCGTAAACAACCGCGGAAGATTCGCTCCAAGAGAGAATATCGCCCTCTTTCGGAGTATTGCCCATCTCCTTGAGGTAGCAGGTGCAGGAGAAAGCCTTGTCGGCGTCCTCCAAACCTATTTTCTTGAGCTGTTCCTCATAGAGTTTCTGCTTGTTGTACATGAAGGACTTGAAGACGAGCTTCTCGATCGCGTTGCAGCGGACAGAGGAGAAATCCAAAGGACGAGGGTCCATCGTGAATCCGCCTTCAACCTTGCATCCGTCAGCGATGAGCTCATCCATCAAAGGATAGACGGCCTTGAGAAGGCCAAGCCCAAAGCTCGTGACGAAATGGGCCTTCTTATACGTGACTTCTTTGAGGCAGTCCGCGTTGAAGACATCGCCATAGCGGACGAGGACTTCCATCATTTTCGCGCGCGTTTCGCCCTGTTTCCCTTCGAGGATATCGCGCTCCTCGTTGGTCAATTTCATTTTTGGTTGGTACATGTTCCTCTCCTTTCTCAGAGTTTCATGCCGACTTCATATGCTCTCCAAATGACCGAGCGAAGGTTGCCTACGCTGAGGCAGTCGCCGACGAGATGGACATTTGAGCTTTCGGAGAAGGCAGGAGTAGAGACGTAGCCAGCAGAAAGGATGACGGAGTCGCAAGCGACTTCCTTCTCTCCATCCGGCGTATCCATCACGATGCTGCCTTCTTTGACCTCTTTGAGTTTGGAGGAAAGATAGACAGGGACCTTCTTCCAAGCGAAGAAATCACGGAGATACTGCGAATTGGCCATGCATATGCCTGTTTGTTTTACGAGATCGTCCTTCATCTCGACAATGATTGGCTCTTTGCCGGAAAGGAAGAGTTCATAAGCGACTTCGCAGCCCGTCAAGCCGCCGCCGATGACCGCGACTTTCTGTCCTACTTCCTTGCCCATGAGGTAATCGATGGCATCCATCGCTTTCTCCCCGCCTTTCAAGGGGAATCTTCTGGGCTTGGAACCGGTCGCGACAACATATTCGTCGGCTTTGACATCAGACAAGTCTTTGACTGCTGCGTTCAGATGGACATCGACTTTGAGCTCTTTCATTTGGAGTTCATACCAAGCAAGCAGGTCACGCAGCTTCCCTTTGAAAGAAGCTTGGCTGGCAGGAACGAAGACTCCGCCAAGGTGATCGCTTTTCTCATAAAGCGAGACTTTATGGCCGCGCAAAGAGGCGACTCTTGCAGCCTCCATGCCACCAATTCCGCCGCCAATAATGGCAATATTCTTGGGTTTTGCGGCTTTTTTGATGTAATGCGCGCCGGTATTCATGGTTTCGGCATTGACCGCGCAACGCGCCATATGGAGGGAATCGCTGAGGCTTTGATCGTTGCTCGTCCCTTTGTAATGGCACATGTTGAAGCAGCCATTGTGGCAGCAGATGCAGGGGCGAATCTCCTCGGGGTGCCCATTGATGAGCTTGGTGACCCAAGAGCCGTCAGCAAGGAAGGGGCGGGCGAAACCGACCGCATCGATTTTGCCTTCTTTGACGGCTTTGGCGCCGACGAAAGGATCCATCCTGCCCGCCGCGACGACGGGGATGGAAACGAATTTCTTGATATGTTCCACTTCCGCGAGGTTGCAATTCTCGGGCATGTATATCGGAGGGTGGGCCCAATACCACGCATCGTAGGTGCCGTTATCGCAGTTGAGCATATCATAGCCGGCGTCTTGGAGATATTTGGCGGCCTTCTCGCTCTCTTCCATATCGCGCCCGGCTTCTTTATATTCCTCGCCAGGGAGAGCTCCGGAATTGAACCCTTTTGTTTTGGAGAGAACGGAATAGCGAAGGGAGACGGGGAAATCATCTCCACACTCCTTTTTAATGGCTTTGACGATTTCGACGGGGAAGCGGTAACGGTTCTCAAAAGACCCGCCATATTCGTCGGTTCTCTTGTTCACGTACTGCAAGGTGAACTGGTCAAGGAGATAGCCTTCATGAACGGCGTGGATCTCAACGCCATCGACCCCAGCTTCTTTAAGCAGCTTGCTGGTTTTAGCGAAAGCCTCAATGAAATGATGGATCTCCTTGATGGTCATCTCCCTCGAGGGAACCTTATCCGACCAGCGGTTCGGGCTGGCGGAAGAGGTCGCGCAAATCTTGTCGAAGTTCATGAAGGGCTTAGACAAGGCGCGAAGGAATTTGTTGGTGTAAAGCTTCTCCATCATCGGGGAGATGGTGAAAGAGCGGCCAAAGCCAGCGGTGAGCTGGATGAACATCTTCGCCCCATGGGAATGGATCTCATCCATGAATGGCTTGAGTTTCCTGTACATGCTCTTTTTCCGGTATAGCCACTGGCCGAGCATCGGATTGTAGACGGGCTGGATGCCGGGCAAGATAAGCCCGACGTCGTGCTCGGCTTTGTCGAGCAAGAATTTCGCGGCTTCCTTATCAAAGTGGTTGATCTCCATCCACCCGAAAAGGGATGTTCCGCCCATGGAGGTCATGACAATGCGGTTCTTAATCTCGCAATTGCCGATTTTCCATGGCTCGAATAACGGCTGAAGTTTTTCGTCCATATATCAGTACTCCTATATCGTTTTTTATTATATAAGGAACATACGCACGCGCGCACGAAATAACGATTTACCAACTTCAAAAAGTAAGCCTCAGACGGGTCTTAACGGATATTGGGAGAAGCAATCAGAGCTCGTTAGTTGGACGAAGAAAAGCGCTTAACGATGAGCTGATCGCGAATCGTCGAGATAAGAAGAAGCATGCCATATAGAAGGGCGACAAAGGATCCAGCAAGAAGAGCAATCCCGTGAATAGGTTTCCCGGGGAACTGAAGGACGCTCAATATCAGCGTGGTGAGCCCGACCAAACACAGGAAAGCACCGATTATGTATCCGTTTCTGATAACCTTTTTGCTTTGAATCGGGCAGCGGAGGCTTACGGCTTTCTTTGCGTTCCCTTTTCCATCCAACAAATAGAAACCGAGAACAATCAGGAAGAAAGACAAGGCGACAAGAAGAGAGCCCACGAGCAGAAAAGGCAGGCGAGCCGCCAACACATCATAACGCGAAAATGAGCAAGATAAAGCAAGGCCAATAAGCAAGGACAAACCGCCAAATCCAAAGGAATAACAAGCCGAATAAACTTTGGCGAGTCCCAAATCAATCAAATCTAGTTCCTTATCAGATTTAGTTTTCTTTTTCATAACAAGCTCGTCAGTCAGAAGCAGCTGCCATTAAATTGACTTTTCCTAAAGCCAAGATCAGATAACCTCGCCAGTGACCTCTTCCGGAGCGGCGTCGATGCCTCTTTCGGAGATAAGTCTTTCAAGAACGGAGACGCGATAAAGCGCCTCTTCGTATTCATCATTGATGGCATGCCTGAGCTTAGCCGCGTTGATTATCTTAGGGATTCCGATGACAAGCAAAGGAATCGAGACGGGGAGAAGCCAAATGAAGACAAAGCCGATTGCCGACATGATAATGCCGGAAGTCATGACATCGACGGAATTTTGATGACGTTTCAAAGAATCTTCCTTTTTCGCTTCCTGAACAGATTTCTCTTTGAGGATGGCGTCTTTGCCGAGTTTCTCGTAGGTTTCACGAATCCATGCTTTGTCCATAGTTTAACCGCCTGAGGCTATTCTATCCCAATTCGCCCCTGCTCTGTGCATTGGGTTGGGGTAGAATTCCCGCCGTGAAAAGAAGAGAGATCGACCTCGGCAATCCAAAGACATTCTCCAACGTCATCCATCTGATGATTCCGGCGATGATCTCCCAGCTCATCAACGTCCTTTACAATATCGTTGACCGCATCTACATCGGCAACCTCCCTACCAATGGAGAAATATCCCTTATAGGAGCGGGCATTTGCTCCCCCATCACGACTTTAGTGACCTCTTTCGCTTACCTCGCCGTGCTCGGATCGACCCCTTTGTTTTCGATGTCTTTGGGCCAGGGCCGCAAAGAAGACGCGGAGAAAATACTTTTCCACTGCATGGTGATGCTAGGAGCGATGAGCCTAGTCATCATGGGGCTCAGCTATTTGCTTCTGCGCCCAATGCTTTACGCCTTCGGAGCCAGCGAAGCCAGCTATTCCTATGCGCATGAGTACATGGTCTATTTCCTGATAGGCACCGTACCGGCCTTTTTCTCGATAGGGTGCTCACAATTCCTGATAGCCCAAGGACGCTCCGTGCAATCGATGGCCACCTCCATTTCGGCGGCTGCTTTGAACATCGCCTTGGACCCCTTGCTGATGTATGTCTTCGATATGGGCATCAAGGGCGCGGCCATCGCTACCACCATCTCTTGGACGTTCGCTTTGTTCCTTGGCCTACTCTTCATTCTGCGTTCCCCAGTGAAAATCAAACCAAGCAAATTCTCTTTCGCAATCGTTTGGAAAATCATCAAACTCGGCTTATCGCCGTTCATCATCCTAGCGACCGATTCCGTCATTTTGATTGGCTTGAACAGCGCTCTGCAAACTTTCTCGAACGGAAACGGCGACTTCCTCATCGAATGTGCGACGATAACGCAGGCCTTTTTCTCTTTGGTAACTGGTCCATTGCTCGGTATTTCAAGCGGGACACAGGCCATATTGGCTTACCTTTTTGGGGCGAGGAAAACGGAACTCGTCAAAAAGGCCGAAATCCAGATCACCATCTGCGGTTTGGTTTTCACCACCATTTGCTTCGCCCTATCCTTCTTCTTGGGCGAGCCTTTTGCCAAACTCTTCGTCTCCTTCTCGCCAGGATACAGCAACGCGGAAGGAGTAATCGCCAGCAGCGCCAAATACATCCGTTGGTATATGATTCCAATCATCTTGCTAACTTTCCAATACACCTTGGTGGATGGTTTGACGGGGATCGGCCAGGCCAAATATTCCATTTGGCTCTCGCTCAACAGAAAGATAGTCCTTCTGCTCCCTCTTACCTTCTTGTTACCTTGGCTAAGCGGGAACGCCGAGTTTGCCTTTTTGGCCGAGCCAATCGCCGATGGGGCTTCTGGGATTGTCTCATTAATCGTCTTTTGCCTGCTTTTCCCAAAAATTCTAAAGAAACAAAAAGAGTCGACAGGAACGGCTTTGGGGTTATAAAAAGCCCGCAAAAGCGGGCTATCTTGCGTTTTTGCAGAGTTTTAACGGCTCTTATTCAATTCCTTTGCCGCAAGATATACGTCTTCGGTTAGATAGATGTCGCAGTCAGGATGATTCTCAAGGACGCTGGCGGGAACATCGAGAGTGCTCTCGTTTCTCAGCAAGCAAGCGATCGGCTCGGCTTTGGTGACATCGTTGGCAATGAGAATGATTTTCTTCGCCTTCATGATGGTCGCAAGCCCCATAGAGACGGCTTCGGTCGGGACCATATCAATGTTATCGAAGAAGAAGCGAGCATTCGCTTTCCTGGTGCTTTCGGTCAGCGGGATAAGGTGAGTCTTGGAATCGCGGGGCGTGCCGGGCTCATTGAAGCCGATATGGCCGTTCCTTCCAATCCCCAGGATCTGCAAGTCGACATAGCCAGCTGCGGCGATTTTGTCGTCATAAGCCTCCGGGTTATTGGCGTCAGGGAAGTTCGTGTTTGTGCGATCTATGTCGATTTTTGAGAAGAGGTTGGTCTCCATGAACGCGCGATATGTCTCTTTCTCGATGGGGCAATTGATGTATTCGTCCAAGTTGAAGCTCTTGACCCCGGCGAAGGAAACCCCGTTTCTGCATCCTTCTGCCAAACGATCATAAATCTCAAGAGGGCTTGAACCAGTGGCTAGGCCGAGCACGCACTTCGGATTGCTTTTAACAAGGGAAAGGATCACGTCGCCCGCTTTCTCTCCCAACTCTTTTTTGTCTTTGACGGTAATGAATCTCATTTTTACTCCTCCTGCCCCAGAGGCCAAGCCCTCCAGGCGTGTAAAGTTTACTTCTGATTTCTTTTTTTTCCTACGACGGGAAGAGAAAAACGCGAGGAGACCCATTTTTTCTCAAAACGCGCCAGGGAAAGGCAAAAGAGCGCGATTACTAACGTCATCGTCCTTAAATCGCGCAGACTGAAATAGAGAAAAGAAAGTTTGCTATAATCCTCGTGATGGAAAACAACAAACCCGTACTAGCGTTGATCGCTCACGACAACAAAAAAGCCGAAATGGTCGCATGGGCCATGAAGCACAAAAAGGAATTGGACGCCTATGAGCTGTGTGGAACAGGCCATACCGCGAAGATGGTCGAAGACGCGATCGGCCGCTCCGTCACCAAATTCAAATCAGGCCCTTTAGGGGGCGATCTTGAAATCGGCGCGGAGGTGGCCAAAGGCAACATCCAAAAGATGATTTTCTTCTGGGATCCTTTGCAGGCCCAGCCTCATGACCCCGACGTGAAAGCCCTCATGCGCATCGTCGCCGTCTATAACATTCCCTTCGCCACCAACGAAGCCACCGCTGATTGCCTTCTTAAATAAAAGGGTTTTGCGGCTTTAAATTAACAAAATCGCCGCAGATTGCGCGCCGATTTCTAATTCATCGGCATTAAGGGAGACTTCTCCCAAAGAATAAAGCACTTCTTTTCCTGAGAGATTAATCTTTTTAGCGTCGCCTCTTGGATTGATGACAATCAGCAATCTCTCGCCCTCTTTTTCTCTTTCATAGCCAACGTATCCATCTTTGCCATCGAAGACGGGCCGCCACAAAGAATCGTTATCCAAAGCAACATGCCCGGCCTTGAGATGGAGAATGCCCTTCAAGATACTGAGCAATGAGTTCGGATCATTGCTCTGCTCTTCAACGCTTAAGCCTTTCCGATGCGGGTCAAGGCGAATATATGTTTTGTTGGATTTGGAGAAGCCGGCATTTGGCTTTGAAGCGCTCCACTGCATTGGGGAACGAGACCCCGTTCTTTGATAGCCCCCTTCAACCGATGGGATTCCTTTCAAATAACGCATAAGCAACTCATCGCCATAATAGAAGAAAGGAACATTGGGCATCGTGGCGATGAAAAGATAGGCCAAAGCGGCTTCTTTCTTATCCAGCCATTCAGAGATGCGGGTCGTATCGTGGTTTCCACTGATGCAGGCCAAATACTTGCCCTTTCCCTGGGCGAACTCAACAAGAGGGGAAAGCATTTTGAAATACCCGACCATCGTTTCGTTGTCTCCATTCTTTTGGAAGAAAGGATGCTCGCTTCTGAAAGGCAGCCCGAATGTGTTGTAATGCATGTCCTGAAGCATGAAATCCATGTCGAAGCCCGAATCGAGGGACTTCGTGGGCTCGGCCCACTCAGAAACAAAGGCGCTCTCCGGGAATTCCGCCTTGATGTCTTTGAAGAATTGCTTCCAAATGCGCCGCGTCCCATTCCCTTCAGGGTCTCTGGCAACAAGCCATCCGGCCATATCGACGCGGAAACCATCAATCCCCTGCTTTAGATAGAAACGCACGACATCCTCCATCGCGGCGATTGTGCCCTGCGGCCCTTCTCCTTCCGTGGTTTCTTCGTATTCAGGGTGTTCAATGATTTCGAAGCCGTAATTCAATTTGGGCTGGATCGAGAAGAAATTGACCATGGCGGCGCCGTTTCTCTCATAGAACCCTCTGATCCAGTTGAACTTTGGGTCGGTGTTCCAAATATCCTTGTTCCAGACGAAGCGGGAGGTGTACTGATTCTTCTTCGCCCTGCACGATTCCTTGAACCATTTGTGGTTGATGGCCGTATGGCCGGGAACGAGGTCAAGAATCAGATGAATCCCCTTCTCGTGACATTTCGCTACGAGTTTCTTCAAGGCTTTGTTGCCGCCATAGCGTTTCGCTACTTTCAGGTAATCCGAAACGTCGTATCCGGCATCGAAGAACAACGACTCATATATAGGATTAAGCCACAGCGCGTTGAAACCCATGTCCTTGATGTAGTCAAGCTTTTGGCAGATGCCTTGCAAATCGCCGATGCCGTCGCCGTTGCTGTCCATGAAAGACTGCGGGTAAATTTCGTAGAACACGGCTTTTTCAAGCCACTTTGGTGAAGAGGTCATAAATGTCTCCTGCTTTTTTCTTGAGCCTATTTTAAAACGCCCATTGCAAAGTTGGACAATGTTTGCCGCCGACAAGGCGTAAGAAAGCGTTCTAGATCTATGAATGAGGCTATAATGCGTGCCCGTGAGCAAGGAAGTTAAGCAAGACAAGACGACGATGGCCCAAGCAGCGATGAGCTTCATCGTTTTGATGGCCGTCGTTTCTTTGTTCAACGACATGACTTTCGAAGGGGCAGCAAGCGTCCTCGGCGCTTACGAAACCTTATTGGGGATGCCAACCGTTTGGCTGACGGCGATCTCAGGAGCCGGGGCGTTGCTAGGTTGCTCTTTGCGCATGCTCTTCGGCTATCTTAGCGACAAGACAGGAAAATATTGGCCGTTCGTTTTGATAGGCTACGGCATCGATATGATATCCGTCCCCCTTTTGGCTTTGGTGCCTGAGAATGGATGGGCTTTGGCCGTTGTGTTCATTTTGTCTGAAAAGCTCGGAAAAGCCATCAAAAAACCCGCAAAAAGTGCCTTAGTCAGCTTTGCGGCCAAACAAAAAGGCGAAGGGAAGAGCTTTGCTTTGGGCGAAGCGCTCGACCAGATCGGCGCCTGCATCGGCCCTCTTATCGTGACCGCGGTCTTCGCTTTCTCAAACAACGAACCGAGCCTCCGCCAATATCATTTGGCATTTTTGTTTCTAGGAATCCCAGCATTAGCCTGCCTCGTTTTATTAGTGACCGCGCGCATCCGTTATCCAAAGCCCGAGGACTTCGAGCGATCTGAAAGGAAAGAAGGGCTAGGCCGCTTCAAGATGACCCCTTCCTTCTTGGTCTTCTGCCTGGGCGGAGCGATTTTCGCGATGGGTTTCCTCGACAGTTTCTCTTTGCTCAACAAAGACATCCTTCTAAAGGGAGTCATAGACGAAAGCTACCTCCCACTTCTTTATAGCTATGCGATGTTCATCGACGCCTTATCGGCTTTGTTCTTTGGATTCCTATACGACAAGATAGGCTTCGTCTCCTTGGCGATTGCGACCGCTCTAAGCGCACCATACGGATTCCTGATTTTCGGAGCCTCATCCTTGTGGGTCATCTTCATCGGCCTAACTTCTTGGGGCATAGGCATCGGGGCTTGCGAATCGGTTTTGCTTTCTGGCGTGGCTACGCTTTCCAGCAAGGAAACACGCGCGAGAAGCTACGGGTTCTTTGAGCTTTGCTATGGCTTGAGCGCCTTCGGATTCTCTTTCTTGATCGCTTGCCTCTATGAGAAAAGCTCCTTCGCGCTCTCCCTGTTCATACTCATCTCCATAGCCGTATCCGCCTTATTGTTCCTGCTCGCGGAGGCTCTTCACAAAAGCGAAACCCCAAAAGCAATTGACGAGAATATTTCCAAGGTTAATTGACATTCGGCAGCACAAAAGTTCTGCAAACAAAAGCATAGCTGTTAGCCATCAATAATTAAGTCGCTTAATGAACGTGCGAAAAAGGGCGAACTATGTCTTTCCGAAAAAGCCTTTCCGTGTCGATAAAAAAGTATGCCATCAAATAAAAAACAGCAGTAAAACGAAAATTCCCAAATCGAATAATGCCAGTCCAATAAAACGCACAAGATTTTTAAATGACGTTTTTTATGTTCGTGTTAATTTTTATTAACATGCGCGCATACGTGCGTAATGTGTGGAAATTCCAAAAATCAGGCCATAAAATAACGACCAAGCGAAGGGATGAAATGACGAAAAATGAAGACGATAAAGCTTAATGCCTCCGTCTTCTCAGCCATCCGCAAGGAAGGCGATGAGCTTCGCGACGAGCTCAAAGCCAAAGGCATCTATCTCGTCAACTTCATGTCTAGCCCCGGAGCCGGGAAGACCACGACCTTGATCGCTCTGATCAAAGCGCTGCGCTCTCTCTACCGCGTCGGGGTCATCGAAGCGGATCTAGATTCCGAGGTCGATGCCGAGAAAGTTTCCACTCTCGCGCATTGCCCTGCGGTCCAGATTCACACCGACTCGCTCTGCCACGTTGACTGCGACATGGTCAAGGAAGGCCTAAACGCTTTCCAGGAAGAGGTTGACCTTCTCTTCCTGGAAAATGTCGGGAACTTGCTTTGCCCGGCTGAATTCGATTCAGGATCGCATCTCAACGTCGCCCTCATCTCCGTTGCGGACGGAACCGACAAGGTAACCAACTACCCCAAGCTGTTCCGTTACTGCGACCTGGTGCTCATCAACAAGATGGATGCACTAAGCTACTTCGACTTCGATTACGACAAAGCCGCGGGGTTCATCCGTTCCTGCAACCCCAGCGCAGCAATCCTGCCAATCTCCGCCAAGACAGGCGAGGGAATCAAGGAAGCAGCCGACTATTTGGACAAATCAATCCAAAATTGGAGGAAATGAAACATGCCTGAGATCTTCCGTCTCACCAAAGACACCCAATCCAAGTACGAAGGGGTTGAGCCCACTACTCCCGAAGAGAAAGCGCTCGTAAAGAAGTACTTCAAACTGGCGGAGAAAATCACCGACAACGTGGAAACCAAGCTTAAGGGCTGCACGGTGAACTCCCCCGAATACTGGGGACTCCGCGAAGTCATCACCGAAGAGGAAGTCGACGTTCTTCTCACGATGAAGCTCCGCAAGTGGTACACCATGGACCAGCTGATCGAGAAATGCAAAAAGATGTATCCCGATCCGCTCAAAGTCAAAGAGTACGTCCACCGCGCCGTCATGCACGGCATCGTGGAATACGACTATGGCGACCATTATAACGACGATGGCCCGATCAAGGACGCCAACCCGACCCGCGAGAAGAGATACCGCATCTCCTTCTTCGTCCCTGGCTCAGCCGAGCTTTTCAACTCCACGAAAAAAGCCACCGACGCCAACCCCCCGGTCGCGAATTTCTTTGAACGCATGACCTTCCTTCCCCTTGAGGCGATCACCCCGATGGTCCCCGAGGGCGGCGATGGCATCGGTATGCACGCCATCCCTGTCGAGAAGGCAATCGAGAGCAACCAAGAGGCCGTCAAGCTTGAGAAAATCTCTTACTGGCTTAAGAAATACGATGGCCACATCGCTTCGGGCATCTGCTCCTGCCGCTATTCCAGAGCCAAGCTCGGCGAAGGCTGCGAGGACGATCCTGAGAACTGGTGCATCCAGCTCGGCGACATGGCCGACTACGCCGTCGAAACCGGCCGCGCCACGATGATCACCAAAGAGGAAGCTCTCCGCATCCTCAAGAAAGCCGAGGACAACGGATTCGTCCACCAGATCACCAACATCGACGGCGAAGACCACATCTTCGACATCTGCAACTGCGACGTGAAGATCTGCAACGCTCTCCGCACGTCCATGCTCTTCAACACCCCGAACCTCTCCCGCAGCGCCTACACCGCCAAAGTCGACCCCAAGAACTGCGTCGCTTGCGGCCGCTGCGTCGAGGCTTGCCCTGGCGGCGCCGTCAAACTCGGTCAGAAACTCTGCAAGAAAGACGGATCTGCTCAGACTTACCCTGTCGCTCCGCTCCCCGACAACAACCGTTGGGGCAAATACGCTTGGGATGAGAACTATCGCGACACCGCTCGTTATAACACCTATCCCACCGGCACCGCTCCTTGCAAAACCGCCTGCCCGGCCCACGTCGCCGTCGAAGGCTATTTGAAGCTTGCCAACCAGGGCCGCTACGACGAGGCTCTCGCCCTCATCAAGAGGGAGAACCCCTTCCCGGCCGTCTGCGGACGCATCTGCAACAAGCGCTGCGAAACCGCCTGCACCAGGGGCGACATCGATCAGGCCGTTGCCATCGACGCCGTCAAGAAGTTCCTTGCCGAGCGCGAGCTCGACCCCAAGACCCGTTCCATCCCCGAAAAGGTCATCGCCAAAGTCTATGGCGACTTCGAGGAGAAGATCGCGATCATCGGCGCCGGCCCAGCTGGCTTGAGCGCCGCCTATTACCTCGCCGTCAAGGGTTATCACCCCACCGTCTTCGAAAGGCATGAGAAGCCGGGCGGAATGATGATGTATGGCATTCCATCCTACAAACTCGAGAAGGATGTCATCGACGCGGAAGTTGATGTCCTCCGTCAGCTGGGCGTCGAATTCAAGTGCGGCGTGAACGTCGGCAAAGACGTTACTCTCGACGAACTCCGCGCGCAGGGCTACAAAGCCTTCTATATCGCCATCGGCTGCCAAGGCGGCAGACGTCCTGGCGTCGCCAACGACACCGCCGAAGGAACCGACATCGCCGTTTCCTTCCTCAAAGGCGCTTACGACAATCAGAAGCAGAAGATCGACGGCGACTGCGTCGTCATCGGCGGAGGCAACGTCGCCATCGACTGCGCCCGCACCGCCCATCGCTTCGGCGCCAAGTCCGTCTCGATGTATTGCCTTGAGTCCAAGGAAACCATGCCCGCGACCAAAGACGAGATCAAAGAGGCTGAGGAAGAAGGCGTTTCCGTCAACCCGCAATGGGGACCCAAAGAAGTCTTGGTGGACGAAAACGGCAAAGTCAAAGGCATCATCCTCAAGAAGTGCGTCCGCACAATCGATCCCGAGACCAAGCGTTTCTCCCCTGTCTATGATGAGAATGAGACCATCGAAGTCCCCGCGACGAAGATCATCTTCGCCATCGGTCAGGCCATCGATTGGGGCGACCTCCTCAAGGGCAGCAAAGTCACCTTCTGGCACGGCAATTATCCTATCGCCGACAAGCTCACCTATCAGACCGCCCAAGACGACATCTTCGTTGGCGGCGACGTCTACACCGGTCCGAAGTTCGTGATCGACGCCATCGGTCAGGGCCACGAAGCCGCTGAATCCCTCGCGCGCTTCGTCTCCCCCTTCCACGCTTCTCTCACCATCGGACGCGACAGACGTTACTTCATCCCTCTCGACAAGAAGGACATCCTCTACCCCGAGAACTACGACAACGCCGGGCGTCAGGAACCCGCCGCTCCGAAGAATGCGGAGAAGGCGAAGACTTCCTTCAAAGACTTCAGCACCACTCTCACCGAAGAACAGGTCAAGATCGAGACTTCACGCTGCTTGCAGTGCGGCGCCTCGGTCGTCGATCCTCATAAGTGCATCGGCTGCGGCATTTGCACCACGCGCTGCGAGTTCGACGCCATCCACTTGGTGAGAGACCACCCGAAGGCCACGACGATGAGGAACGGCGACGACAAGATCCCCGGCCTCATCCCCTACGCCTTGAAGCGCGGCTTGAAGATCATCGCTCACAGCGGTTCCAAAGAAGCCAGGGACCTCGCCAAGAAGAGGAAGGCCTTCAAGAAAGCCACCAAGAACAGCCCGAACAAACACACGGGCAACGCCATCCCGCCCATCGAGCGCTAATGCACGAGCTTGGGATCGCGTTCCACATCATCAAAGAAGTCGATGCTTTCGCGGAGGAGAATAAAATCCCCTCCGTGAAAGGCGTCGTCATCGAGCTTGGAGAAGTCTCCGGAGTCGTCCCGCGTTATCTAGAAGACGTGTGGAAATGGGCTTGCGAAAACCGTTCCAAGCATATGAATGGATGCCGGCTTGAGATTGTCGTCACCAAAGCGACGACCTATTGCAAAAGCTGCACGAAAACATATCCGACCCTTCCTAGCGGCAAGAAATGCCCCCATTGCGGGAGCGAAGACACCTACCTTATAGAAGGGAACGAAGTCACCATCCAATCAATCAAAGTGGAAGATGGGCCGTCTAAATAAGGCGGCCTTTTTCATTTGCCTTGACGCTTTGAGATGCCTTTGCCCGCCATGACATCATCGATAAGCGTTTTCGCTCTTTTCAAAGAAAGATCAGACCTAACGCTCATCATGACTGGGAGGTCTTCGAATTTCTTCGCTTGGCTGACAACAGTTGGGTAAGTGCCATCACGATACTCCTCGGGGTCCAAGGCGAAGTAGGCTTTGAGTTTTTTGCCAGAGACGGTGATGAAGACGAAACGCTCACAATGCCGAGAAAAAGTGATTCCTGGAAGCGATAGGCGCCCTTTGATTCCATAGGAGCCGATATAAGCGACGAGCTCGTCGTATTTGGCTTTAAGATCTTCGTCGGAGGCAGCGATGCGGCTTTCGAACCCCTCACGCCGATGCTTGTTCAGCTTGGCAAAATAGTCATCCTCCGTCAGCTGAGCAATTTCTTCAGGCTCCCCGCCATCGACAAACCCGTCGGCGCACTCACCATCATCGTCTTCTTTTGACGGCTCGTCGTCGGCTGATTCAGACGCCGCCATTAACTCGGCGTCGTCAGCTTTTTTATCTTCCGGACAAAGGTTCAGGGCCTCCCCAACGCCTTCTACGTTCTCCTCTTCGTCAAGGCCCTTCTTTTCGGAAGAATGCCAATAGGAGAAAGAAAGCAGAACATGGCTCGCTAAAGTGAAGCAAAAGGCGATGACAATTGAGAGAGCTGAGCCGAAGTAAAGCGCAAGGGAAGCGCGTTGCAGATAAAAAAAGACAACCAAAAAGCCAATGAAAGCGACGCCAAAGAAACGAAAGAGGGCATTAAGCAGAAGCCTATATTGTTTCTTGTGCGTTATAAATATCAGTTCGGCGATCAAAAGAACGAAGGCAAGCAAAACGAAGATCATCCCGAAAATGCCGCCAAGGCTCGGAAAATCCGCATAGTCCCACATTATGAAATAATAGGAAACAGATCCAGAGAGCCCCGTTTTGATGACAGACCCATTTGAAAGGGTGAGCGACTCTGCGCGGAAAATTCCGGCCAAACCCAAAATCAGAATAAGCAAAAAAGAAAGCAAAAAGAAAGCCATGCCAAGCAAAACAGTTTTGGAAGGTTTTCGCTCGTTCATCTTTTTAGGCTGGGCGCAAGCTTGCGCCGGCAAGATTTTCCATCAAGAAGAGAGACTGTTTCAACGTCAAGCGATGAAGAAAACGAAAAAATCCGAACCGCGGCGGTAAGCTTAAGGTTCGGATTGTTTTTCTTTGGTGGAGTCGCAGGGAATCGAACCCTGGTCCGAAGAGCATCCCACCGAGGCGTCTACAGTTTAGTCCTCGCCTTTTACTCCAAAGGGCGACGAGAACCAACGTTCTTTGGAGGCGGCTGTGAGGTTTTCGACTTCTTTGCCCAGCCAAGCTAGAAGCTTATTGCCTTGTGTTGCGCCCATCCCCTCGTAAGGCAAGAAGCGAGAGGCGAACGTGCTCTCCCCGCAATGGCGGGGCCCTATCTAGAGGGGCTCAATTAGGCAAGAGCGACGGAGGCACGATGCGAAGCACCGAGCATCCAAGGTTTGACAGTTTTGTTGTCAGTTATTTTGTTTTGGCGGTCAGGGTCGCCATCCCACTGCAGCCGGGGCCAGACATCCCTCCGTCAAAACCTGTACGGCCCCAATGGATAGAATGAATTCATCCGGTGCCCGTATTATAGGGCGAGCCCTCGCATTCGCCAAAATTATTTTTTGGAGAAAACAAGCGAGGCAAGCAAAGTAAGGAGCGCGAGAGAATAACAACAAACACTAAGAACGAAGCCGACCCCAACGCGCATTCCATCCAAGGAAAAGCCGGGGTTATGCCAGCAGAAAATCAGCACGCCAAAAGAAGCTATAACCAAAGCCAAAAACCCTGCAAAAAAGGAAAATAACCGATTTTTGCGGCTGTATTTGCCAAAAAAAGAGCCCAAAGCAGCAATAAAGCTAAGCGCAATCAGCCCAATGAAAAATGGATTAAAGCGATAAGAAAAATAATACGCGTTTCCTTCGTTCAGTATTTCCTCGCCCCCACCGAAAAATGCTTTGATCGGGTTCAAAGCGACCCATTCGCCATTAGGGAAAGCAATTCGCACAAAACCCAGCAATTGCAAGAACGGGGCAAACAAGAAAAGGATTCCGGAAGCAAAGCACAGACAGCGGAAACATTTTCTCGAATCCATATGCGGAATTATAACGGCCTTTGCTTCTTTCCAAGAGGCGATTATGCGTGTATTGTTTATTTTGCTTTCAGCAAAAGGTGTTTCAAAATGGGCAATAATAACAAGAACAAGCAAAAGGCGAGATTGTCGCCGGAAACCAAAGATAAACTCAAAACAGGCTTCGGCACGCTGGTTAGCAACGACGCTTGCATCAAGGCCGGGAGAGAATATCGCTGGTTCACCCCGATCATCTTGGGCATTTGCTCAGTCATCGTCACCCTTATTCCGAGCTTTGTCAGCAACATGAGCATCAACATGGGGCAAAGCATTCTCGGCACAAGTTCCGTCGGCGGCGTCGAAAATGGCTTGGCCGCCTTCCAGGAAACCCTTAAGGCAAACAACGCCTCAGTGAAGATCACCGACGAAGGCAAACTCGTCGTCACCGACACAGACAAAGAAGCGATTTACAACGCCGGAACCACTGGCGACCGTTACTACGAATACAAAGACTCCGTGACCGAAGAGCCTATTCTCCGCGTCCAATTCAACGTCGACAACGTTTCTTCGGATTATCTCAATAACCTCTCCAAGTACAAAGTGACCACCACCACGACCGTCACTGACAGCTCCGGCTCCACTTCCGAAGTCGTTGACGCCACATCCACCGATTATCGCGTCTCCGTGCTCGTCTTCAAAGATACAGGCTTCACTATGGCTGTCTATAACCGCCGCGTCCCCTATTCGGGAAGCAGCAGCGCTTTCGTGAACTACTCTTATGACGGCATTCGCGGCAAGAGCCTAACCTCTCTCACGCCGAGCGCCACCTTCAGCGCAAACCCCGCCGAGTATCTCGCGGAAGTCAAAAAGAACTATCAAGGGCTTCTGACCGCCGGCTATGAAAGCACGAAAGTCAGTCTGACCTGGCGCAATACCGGCATCCTCACGGGAATCAACGCCGGCATCATCTTGCTCCTCGGCCTCGTCCTTTTCCTCATCACCCGCGGCAAGAGGAACCCCTATCGCATCATCACAATCTGGCAGTGCCAGAAAATCGCCTATTGGGCCGCGCCGGCTCCAGCCATCCTCTCAATGGCTCTCGGCTTCTTGCTAAGCAATGTCAGCACCATGTCCTCTTTGACGATGTTCATGTTCCTCTTCCTTTACGGCTTGAGGATCATGTGGACCTCAATGAAGGCTTTCTCTCCGCAATCTAAATAATATAAGGATAAGGAAAAGCGCCGATTCACATGACTCGGCGCTTTTTTGCTGCGGTTCTTATTCTTTGTTGCTGTGCGGGTTTTTCAAAGGCACCGCTTTCGCGCCGCGGCGGTTCTCTTTGACTTCCTTGCTTCCGGCGTAGAAGTAAGGGGAGAATCCTCGTCTGGCTTTGCTGAGGCGGTTGAACAGCGCTTCCCCTGGCTGATTGCCGAAATTGGCGGAGAAGGTTCTAAAGTACTTGCCGGGATAGATGCCGCATGCCAATGGCATCTTGCCGTGCATCCTAAACATCACCAAGGCCGACTCGAAACGCAGCGTTTTGGCGATTTTCACGGCCTGAGACCTGACGAACGATGTGTCGAATGAAGAGAGGACCAACTTGCCGCTTTTCTCCTCCAAGACGCCGAAGCAGCGCTTGCCGATGACCAAAGCATAAAAAGCAGGCGAGGGGATATATTCCTCAGCAACCCAATCGGAATCATTCATTTTCTTCAAAGTCGCGTTGAATTCAACCGGGGTCAAGCAAAGCTTCCTAGCGAAGCCCTCATCGTCTTTCTTCCTTAGATAGAAAGGGAATTTGAGGCCTGCCTCCTCGATGGAAGAGGAAAGATAGGTGAAGAAATCCTGGGGCCTCTCGTTTTTGAGGTTAGGGAAAGAATAGAACAAGGGATGGGCAATTCCCAAATCCTTCATTCTCTTGTAGAAAAGGCCAAGGTCGGTGCTGTAAGCAAAGGAATATGGATGTCCAAAGCAGGCGATGCCAAGGCTCATCGCAAGGTTCAAAAGATAAGGATCCTCATCATAGAAATAGATGAACTTGCAGGTCGAGCAGTGGGCGGAGATGTAATTCTCAGCCTCGGCGAAAGACATGGCCGAGAGCTCAACTCGGCTCACTTTGGCGGAAGAAAGAAGAAATTTGAGTTCTTTTTGGAAGGAAGGATCCTTCTCGCGCGCGATTGAATAGACGAGGGCGCCTTCCATATCAGTCCCCGTAATCGCTGCCGCGCGATTTGTCCTCGACGAATATAAGCAAAGGATCTGTGATGTCGGCTATCTCACGATAAACAAAGCCTTCCCTGTCGATCCAAGGGTTCTCGAAATCCGCGGTGAAGATGACTTTGTGCAGGGCCTTGATGGTCTTGTCGATCTCTTCCATGATCCTCTCAAAAGCCTCAGGGCGCTTCTCCTCAAAGCCGATGAGGCCGTCATAGAATCCCGGCTCGACATAGAAGAGATTCCCCTCTTCGTCCGTATAGGCGTGAACGAGGCTGTTGAGGGGGTCGACATAAGGCTTATAGGCGGAGAATTCTGCGTAATCCATGTTTGCCTTATCTTATCACCTTCTCGCCTTTTCTTTTCCTCCTAAAGGAAAGAATGTGGCGGGAAAGAAGAAAAAGTCGTCGTGAAAGCCCTTCACCGCCTCTCCCCAAAGCGAAACGGATTGGTATAACATATGTTAATGGTTAGCCAGGAAGCGAAAGACATCAAAATCGTTTTCACGGATATTGACGGCACTTTCTTTTCGCACCGCCAGCACAAAGTTCCCGAGTCCGCCATCAAAGCCGCGCTTGAGCTGCAGAAAAAAGGCATCAAGGTCTTTCTTTGTTCTGGACGCAACTACTACCTCATCCGCAAAAGCGGCATCCTCAACATCTTCAATCCAGATGGCCTCGTGACGATGAACGGCAGCAACGCGATAATCGACGGCAACATCATCTACCGCCACCCCATCGACCCCATCGTGGTCGACAAGATGGTCCTTTTCGCAAAGAAACTCAAATTCGGGCTGACCCTCATCGAAGAAAATGAGGGCCACATCAATATGATCGATGACCGCGTCATCTCCGCCCACGAGAAATACGGCACCCGTTTCCCGCAGCCCCGCCACTACCCCGACCATTACGACCGCACCGTCTACCAGATGATCGCCTTCATCGACGAGTTCGAGGAAAAGCTCATCGCCCCGCACCTCGACAACTGCAAATTCGCCAGATGGGACGAATACGCGGTCGATGTGATGCTTAAAGATTCCGACAAAGCCAAAGGCATCATGTCCGTCCTTCAATACTACGGCTACACCCAAAAGAACGTGATGACTTTGGGAGATGGCTCAAACGACATCGAGATGCTTCTTTACGCCGGCATCGGGATCGCCATGGGGAACGCCAAAGAAGAGACGAAAGCGATCGCCGACTACGTGGCCCCTTCCATCGACGAAGACGGCTGGGCCGAGGCCATGCGCCATTACGGGCTTATCGACTGATTACTTGTGATAAGGCTCGTGACGGGCGATTTTGAAGGAACGGTATATCTGTTCTAGCAGCATCACCCTCGCAAGTTGATGGGGGAAAGTCATCTTGCCGAAGCAAACGGAGACGTTTGCTCTTTTTTTGCATTCATCGGAGAGGCCTAAGGACCCGCCGATCAAGAAGGAGATCGAGCTGCCTCCAGCGACTAGCCATTTTTCCATTTGGGCGGAAAACTCCTCGGAAGTGTATTCCTTTTGGTTGAGATCGAGGGCAACGACGAAATCACCAGGCTTGATCTTCTCAAGCATTTTCTTGCCCTCTTTGCTTTTGATTTCCTCTTCCATGGCGAGCGAGGCTTTTTCAGGCGTAGGGAAATCGCTCACCTCGATGATGTCGACTTTAGCGAAGCCCTCGATGCGTTTCTTGTATTCGGCGACGGCTTCTCTCCAATAGTTTTCCTTGAGCTTGCCGACGCAATAGACATTGATTTTCATTTATCCCCGCCTTCTACTCTCTCCCACTGTTTCAAAGGGATGACGGAATCCATCGAGAAATCGATTTTTTCCCTCGCGAAAGCCTCCGCGTAAGCCTTCAAAGCAATCTCCGGGGTATTGCATTCCTCGCTAAGATGAGCCAGATAGATCCTCTTTGTGTGCGGGCCGATGAATTTGCACATGTAGGCGGCGCTTTCCTCATTGCCCAAATGCCCATGCTTCCCTTTGATGCGCCTTTGCAGCTCGATCGGACGCCCAGACAGACGTAACATCTCTTTATCGTAATTGGACTCGAAGAGATAGTAGGTGCAGTCTTTGAGAAGGGCTTCGTTCTCTTTCTTGATGACCCCAGTGTCGGTGACGTAAGCAAGTTTCTCCTCCCCAAGGCTAAAAAGGAAATTCAAAGGGTCGGAGGCATCGTGGCTTGAAGAGAAAGGCAAAACGCCGATCTCGCCAAGCATGAAAGCCTCTTTCGGGGCGATTTGGCAGTCGACAAGGCCGGGCACCGTCGAAGGGGTCGCATAGATCTTCACCCCTCTTTTTTTGAGCATGTGCAAGGTGCCGACGTGATCATGGTGCTCATGGGTGACGAAAACGCCGGAAATATCATCTAAGGACTTTCCCAAAGCGTCGAGCCCTTCCTTGAGCCTTTTCAAAGACACGCCCATATCCACCTGGATGATGGTCGTGCCGTATTGGATAAGAGTCGCGTTGCCTTTAGAGCCTGAAGCGATGAATTCGAAGCGCGGGCTCATCCGTTATTGCCTAGCCTTCTCTCCTCAAGAGCGGCTTGCCTGTCCTGGAATTCTTTGGAAGGATCGGAGAAGCGCGAGAAGTTCTTTTGGAAAACGAGGCTGATCTTGCCTGTCTTTCCTTTGCGGTTTTTAGCGACGATCACGGATACTTCCGAGGTATCGCTCGTCCTGTTCTTCGGGCCGACCGGCTCATCGTTAGAATCTTCTTTGTTCCCGTACTTATTGTTTTTCTTGCCCACGGAGATGCCCATCTCGGTGTAATAGTCTTCGCGGTAAAGCAGCAAAACGATGTCCGCGTCCTGCTCGATTGATCCGGATTCGCGAAGGGAGGCAAGGCCTGGAATCTTGTTCTCGCCCTTCTCGACGTCACGGTTAAGCTGCGCGAGGCAAATGACTGGGACGTTGAGGTTGCGGGCAAGCTGCTTCAAAGACCCGGAGATGAAGGAGACTTCTTGCTGCCTTTGGTCCATCGAAGGGCGGTCGCTGGTGCGGATGCGCCCAAGATAATCGATGACGACAAGGCCAAGATCAGGGCGCTCTGCTTTGAGTTTGGTGGCTTTGGAGACGATATCGCCGAGCTTGGAATCGGGCGAGTCGTCAAGATAGATGTTTTGCTTAGCGATTTCCTCGACGGCGCTTGAAATTTTTATCTTCTGGTTTTGGGCAAGATAGCCGCTAGTGATGTTCTCCCCTTCGACGGATGAGCGCGAGGCTATAAGCCTTTCCATGATCTGCTCATTCGACATTTCAAGGGAAAAGAAAGCCACGGCGCATTTGCTTTTGAGCGCCGCGTTGTAGACGAAATTGAGCCCAAGCGCGGTTTTCCCTACCGATGGGCGCGCAGCCAAAATGATGAGGTCGCCTTTCTGCCAGCCGTGGACGAATTCGTTTAGACCTTTAAAGCCGGTATCGATTCCGACCAATCCTCTTTTGTCGGCGTTGGAGCTTTGCTGAATGCGGGCATTGACGGCGTTGGCGACGTCTTTGGCGGTGCTCATGCCTTTGACGGAGCGCCTTGAGGCGATGGCGGAGACTTTGTCGTTGGCTTTCTCGATGAACTCGCCGATGTCAGGAACGCCTTTGGCGTATTCTTCCTGGACCTTTTTCATCTCGACGAGAAAATCGCGCAAAACGGCCTGCTCGTGCACCATGTCGATGTAATGGTCGATGTTCTCGGGGACGATGACCGAATTGATCAGCTCGAAAAGATAAGAGGCAGGCACCTCTTTGTCGTGCTTGAGGGAAATCAGTTCATCGATCACCGTTTGTGGATCGATTGGGCGATTGGACGTATGAAGTTCGCCCATCGCGTTGAAAATGAGCCTGTTCCGCGGGTCGACGGAAGAAAAGTCCTCCTCTTCGAGCGCCCCTAAAGCGACCGCGCAGGCCTCTTCGGAGATAAGCATCGCGCCGAGGACGGAACGCTCCGCCTCTAGGTTATGGGGCAATTCAGCTCCGTTGCTCATCACTTATCCTCGGAAATGTGGACGTTGACGACGCCATAGACCTCGCCTTCATCCCCTTTGTAAAGCTCGATTTTCAAGCGGGTGTAACCGAAAGCGTTAGCGGGATATTTGTCGACGAATTTCCTTTTGTCGAGCTTGATGTCCCATTGCTTTTCCATCCCCTCGACGATTTCCTTTGAGGAAATGGTGCCGATCATGCGTCCATTGCTGCCCATCTTCGCCTTGAATTCGACATTGATGTGCTCAAGACGCTTTGATAGCTCCTCGGCTTCTTTCTTGAGCTCCTTCTGCCTGAGGGCCTCCTCGGCATTGGCTTTGGCGAGCTCTTTCTGGCTATTCACGGTCGAAGGAACGGCCAGGCCTCTTGGGATCAAATAATTCGATCCGTATCCATCAGAGACGTTGACGGTCTCCCCTTTGCGCCCGAGCTTGCGGACGTCAGCAGTCAAAATAACAATCATTCTTTTTCTCCTTGTATATCAGATTTTGCCTCGTTGAGGTAAGTGTCTAAGGTGTCTAGCAAACGGTTCTCCACCGCAGCGACAGGCAAATCGCGGAAAGCGGCAGCGGCCATCCCGAAGTGTCCGCCTCCGCCCATTTTCTCGCAGAGCAATTGAACGTTGATCGAACCGTCGCTGCGAGCGGATATCTTCGTTTCGCTGGCCCCCGTTCTGCCAATGACGAAGCAGGCGTTGATGCCTTTGAGCTGCATCAGCTGATTAGCGACTTTGCTGATCGAGGCTTGATCGACGATGTCTTTCTCATCAGAAACGCAATAGACAACGCCGGTATAGGGGGTACGCAGGGTCGAGATTATGTTGGTGACCAAGGCGTATTCCTCATATTCATCTTTGAGGAAGCCGTCAGCGAGCTGGTTGTCCGCGCCGAACTCCTTCAGGATTTCCGCGGCTTCGAAAGTGCGGATGCCAGTGGCTTTGGATTTGAAGAAATTGGTATCTAGGAAGATGCCGGAGAGCATTAGCGTCGCGAAGGTCTGATTGATTTCGATGCGCGGATTCGCGGTCGCATAATGGATGAATTCAGCCATGATCTCTGAGGTGGATGAAGCGGAAGGGTCGACATATGTGAGAACTGGCTTATCAACGAAGGCTTCCCCCCTGCGGTGATGGTCGATGACGATGGTCTTTGAGGCGCGTTCCAAGGCTTTTTGGCCCATGACGCGGTTAGGCACGGAGACGTCGACGACAAAGAAGAGGGTCGAAGGACGCACAGCGTCCGCCGCTTCCTTCGGGGTCAGGGTCATATTTTCGAGTTCGGATTTCGAGAAGCTTCCGGTGAAGGCGTAGCGCGTTTTCTTTTCGGTAAGTTTGGGATCGAAGACGATTTTGCATGGAACTTTGCAGAAATCGCAGAGGACCTTGACGCCGAGGCAGCCCGCCAAAGCGTCCATATCCATATCAACATGGCCGGAGACAATGACGTTGCTGGCGTTGCGGATGATGCCGATTATCGAGTCGGCAACGGAACGGAACTGCACGCGGCCCGTGTTTTCGATGGCGGCCGTCTTGCCACCATAGAACTTCAGGTCCTGGCCGTATGTTGAGACGACGGCCTGATCGCCCCCGCGGCTCATAGCGATGTCGATCGCGTTAGAAGCCATGTCATGGAGCTTGGTGACGTCGGGGAAATCATGCGCTAGACCCAAGGATAGGGTTGGGATGACGTTCTCTCCTTTGCCGACGAACCTCGTCTTTTCAAGGATAGAGAACCCATCGGCCTCCATTTTCTCAAGGGAGGCAAAGTTGGCGACGATGAAGTAAGAGTCGCTGCGGAAGCGCCTGAGCAAGAGGCCGAATTGCTTCGCGTAATCGAAGACGACCCCACGGACTTTCGTGATGACGTCGTTGTTGTCGTCCTCGGCGTTGCCGGCGATTTCGGAATAGTTGTCCATCATCAAGATGCCGATGACTGGGGCCTGCTCCTTAGAGTAGTTGAAGATAGATTCGTAGTCGCTGGAATCGCGGAAGATGAAAAGGTGCGCATCGGCCAGATATTTGACGGAGTAAGTCTTGCCGTTCACTTCGATTTTGACAGTCGTATCAGGCGGGGCGTTTTTGATGTCGCGGAGGCTGGGCTGCCAATCGAGGATGTTCATGTCGAGCAAGTCGATATTCCTCTCCTTGAAGATGGTGTTGGTCCACAAAACGACATCCGAGTCGTCTGTGACCGCCAAGCCTATCTGCCCAAATTTGTAAGCTTCCTGGATGTCGTTGCCGATGATTGAAGCGGCGTCGACGTCGTTCCTTTGGCGGATTCTGCCGATGATCAGCTCCGTCGTCCACATGACGAGGAGATTGAAGACGATCACCACCGTGAAGGCGATGAACCAGTAGTCGATTTTCATGAAATCGCGGAAACCTTTGGGCCAGTCGAGATAATAAAGTCCGACCGCACCACCAAGGATGACGAGCTCAACGGCAATGACGACGAAACTGCCTATCCTGCTGCGATGCAAGGCCCCGCTAATGGATTTTGCTTTGCGTGATCTTTGAGTGGACATGGCAAGATTATAGCCCTAAGGGCTATTCTCTCCTAGCACGAAGGCCAAAAATAAAAAACGGAGGAAGAGCCTCCGCAAAACAAATAAAGAGAGAGCCTTTAGTCGCCGTCGTTGTCCTTGTTTTTTAACGAAATCAGATAAAAAACGACAACGATCGTTATGGCTACGACAACGATGGACACGATTATCCCAACCAATTTGGTGATCGACATGCCAAAATCCTATTCCAATTTTTATGCGATGAGAACAAAAGTCGGCTAATCTGCATGGAATGTATTCGAGGGCCGAACAAAGCAATTTCGCCACGAAGGGTTCCTTCATCTTCGGCCCCGATGATTATGTTTCGCCAACGTAGCAGCCTTATGCTGACGCTGTGGTCCACACAAAAAGAGCTTACCCAGATTTTTGGCTGGGTAAGCTCTTCGAATGTTCGCAAAAACAATCGCAAATTTCTTTGTTTTTGGAAGATTGCGCCCTTTCCGAAAATGGCGTTTCGAACATCTTAACGATAAATCTCAAACCATGTCGTAGGCGTGCCAGAAACGTAGTGCCAATAGACATGTTTCCTATCCTCCGGATCTTTTTCGGAGTAATAGGAAACCCAGGCGAAAAGGCGTTTGTTGGCGTTTTCTACGTCGCTTATGGTGATGTTTTGCCACTCCTCCATGGAACCGGCGTAGAAAACGTTGTCTACTTGGTCGCATCCGCTGAAAGCATAATCGTTGATGCGCACGAGGCCACGGCTTAAGACCATGTCCTTCAGCTCGGCGCAGTCCAGGAAGGCTTCTTTGCCGATGTCGGCCACGGTGTTTGGAAGATAAAAGTGCTCTAACTCCCAACAATTTGCGAAGGCATGGTCGCCAATTTTCGTCACATTGTGGCCGATGCGGAGCTCTTTCATCTGCGCTTCGTTGTAGAAAGCGCCTTCCCCAATCTCCGTCACCGGCTTGCCGGCGATGAAAGAAGGAGTCGTAACGCTTGTCTCAAAACCCACAAATTTCGTAATCGTGACCCCGCCATCCTGATTTGGGACGTAGTTGAAACTGGAAGTTTTTGTCTCTTCTTTCCACCAAACATAGGCCTTGCTGTCGCTTGATGGCATTGTTTTGATCTCCTGGGTGAGCTTCTCGTCGGAATAAAGTCCTCCGAAGGTGTAGCCGTCTCTTTCGATTGTGACTCTTTCGGCAATCTCTGCCCCGGAATAAAGCTCTGTCTCAAGCTCAGAACCGTCGTTTTTGACGATGGTGAGCTTATGAGGCAAGAATACATCCAAACCGGAGCATTTCGCCGGAACTGTGGAATTGGGCTTCTCCTCCGGGGAGGCTAAGGAAGTTTGCGTTACCGTTTCGCTTTGGCTTTCCGACGATGCCCCTTTGGCATTGCATCCAATGAGGGCAAGCAAAGAAAGGGCGAAAGCGGACAGGCCAAGCAAGGGTGATTTTTTCATACGATTCTCCTTTTGTTCATCGATCGATGGTTATTCGTGCCATTACCGATTAGCGATTTCCAAGTTACTTTTTTAAATGTTTTGTAACTGGCCAAGAGAATAATAAACGTTTTTATTATCTTTGCAACAATTTTATGAAACATTTAATAACGTTGTGTTTCTATTTATTTTGGATAGTGTGAATGCTTGCGATTTCGAAAAATCGAACAGCTCAAAGCTTTTCTTTCTTTGCCCCACCGCTCACCGATCCATTTCGTTAACGAAAAACCCTCGCCTTATCGCAAAAGGCTTGATGAGGATTGGCGTCTGCTTCGGAAAAGGGGCGGAAATCCGCCCCCTTATCTCATCCTCAGCGTTTGTGCTTATCAACGAAGCCAAGGATGTTGCCTTTATCTTTGTTCCAGGAGTAGTAGCCTCTGAGGAGTCTGTTCCAGGTCGCGCTGTGGCTGTTCTTGCCGTTCACATATTCGATATGGAGCGTGTTCACGTTTCCAAGGAAGGCAAGGCTGTCGGCTCTTATGAAGCCAAGATACCAACTAGTTGCAGCATCGCCATAGTTATGATGATACTCAGTGGAACTCCAGATGTAATCCGTGTAGGTTTGCACCTCGTCTATCAAGTCGTTTTCGCTTTGGTGGGTGAGGAAGCTCGTATAGTAGGTCTTCAAGCCGTTATGTTCGTTCTGGAAGCCTCCGCTCCCCTTCCAAGTGACGTCTGCAACATGGCTGTAGAAGCCTTTGACTTGGCTATAATACTGTTTCTCGTAGCAGACGAAGCCGATGTCGTTGAGATAATCTTTGATCGTGTATTCTGCATAGTCGGCGTAGCCGAGCGATTTGACGTATTTCTCATATTCCCCGACGATGGTTTTGCCAATGTTTTCGTAGGCGCTTGCATCGAGGGTGTAGATGTATTCGTCGTAGCACCACTGGCCGTACTTTAAATCGACGAACTTATTGGCCTCACTGTGGGTGAATGTGCAGTAATTATATTCGCTGTTGCCGGGGCATAGTGGGAACAGGCGCGAGCTGATAGGCTCATCTTTGACGATGACGAGATTTCCCTCTGCGTCGGCAGTTCTGGTGCGGTGGACCATGTGCTTGCTTTCATCGTGGTCCTTCTCGATTGAATCCAATGCGAGAAGCTGCTTCTGGAATTCCTCATTTAGCGCATTGACGGCTTTGGCCATGTTTTCCACGCCGGTCTTGATGACGATGTAATTGGCGTCTTGCTCGTCGTAGGCGCTGGCCTCATAGGAGGCTTCGATTCTGGCGAGTTCGGCGAGTCCGTTTGCGAGCATCGCGAGATAGGAGATGAATTGGGTGCGTGGCTTCACGGTCATATAATCCCAAGTCTCCAAAGCTCCGAAGGTCTCGTCGTAGAGATCGAAGAGCTTGAGGGACTGATCAGCTTGGCTTGGCGAAAGAATGGCATTGGCGAGATTCTCCGCGGCATACCAAAGTGAATTGCCGCTGACTTTGACGAACTTCAGTTCCTTAAGGGCTTTGTAGAAATTCTCTTTTTCAACGGCAAGTTTGGATTTATCGTAGGTTTCGTCTAGCTCTTTCTCCGAAAGCGAGACCAAGCCAGCCATCTGAGCGATGACGGGGGAGCGAACATCCTGAATTTTCTCTAAAAGCGCGTCGAGGACTTCTTTGTTATGGATTTCGACGATTTTCCTAGTGATGTTGCTATACCCAGTGGCGATCAACTCCTTGAGTTCGTCCATTTTCGCGGAGAGCTGATCAAGTTTCTTGTCGGTAATGGACTGGGTGTCGAAGCCAAGCTCATTCAAAAACATGTTGATGCCTGTTTTTGCAAGGTTTGAGATATTGCCGGTTATCGTGGTCTTCCCGGCAGTCTTAAGGATATCGAGAAGACTATCGATGAAACTCCCCCCATCCTCAGCAAGGGTAATGTTCTCGTGCACGGCTAGCTCAGGATAGCTCTCCTCAATGTTTTGCTCTTGGCTGGAAGCGTCTCCGCAGCTTGCCAAGGAAAGCAAAGCAGCGGTGCTCAAAGTCATACACATGAATTTTCTTTTCAGGGATTTGTTTTTCATGAAGGAATCCTCCAATCAGTAAGAGCTTGTTCCTCTTGTCGGCGTTATTGTAACAATGTGGTTGAAAGTGTGTCAATTAAAATTTACACGTTTATTCATTATGTATCATTATCAGTTGAATAAAATCGATTCAAAACGATTTGCCCCATCTACTTCTCAATCTATTTGCGTTGGCAAGTACAGGATTTTCCGCCTTTTTATAAAGGCTATATAAAGGGGGCGTTTCGGAAGCATAACCATATGATTGACGCTCACCCCAAGAAGAGGCGCCACCACCCATTTCGTAAGGTATAATCCCCCCATCAAGAGAAGAGGAGAGATCGTGGGCAAGAGAAGAAGCGAGAGCAGCAAGTCGATCCTCGCGCTTGGCATATCTTTTCTCACCATAGGATGCCTGCTCGCAGGCACTTCCTTAGCATGGCTTTGCCCCCCCCAGACGAACGCTAGCCTGAGCGGCATCGAGGGCGAAGCCACGGGGTCTTATTTCGAAAGCGGCAACGGCACTTCAGACGACCCCTACATCATCGCCAACCCCAAGCAGCTCTATTACTTCAGCTGGCTCCAAGACCTCGGCAGGTTCAATAACAAGAAAAAGGACAGTAGCGGCAGCGAGAGCAGCAACTACGAGCAGGTCTATTTCAAGCTCGCCCCCAAAGACGGGACGAAGACCCTGGACATGACTGGCTACCGCCTCCCTCCCGCGGGGACGGAGGATTACCCCTTCATCGGAAACTTCGACGGGAACGGGGTCGCGATCAATAACCTCGCGATCAGCAACGCGAAAGACAAGCTGACCGATTACCCAAACGGCGCTTCGTTCGATAATTCCATTCTTTCCGGGGCCGAGATCGTGGGCTTCTTCGGGATAGTCGGGCAATACGAGACCGACATCTCATACGAAACCTCAACCAACGCGGTGAAGGATTTGTATTTTGACAACCTCACCGTCGAAAGCGGCGCCTCAAAGGTCCTCGCCGGCTTCATCGCGGGGTACGCTAACGGCACAATCGACAACTGTGGCATCCACTGTGGACAGTTCTCATTCGCGGAAGGGGCTGCTGGCTTAACCAATGGAGAGGCAATAAGCAAATACGCCATCTTCGGGGACTATGGAAGCAATCTCAATTGGACCAATAAGCCAGAAAGCGGAAGCGGGGATTCCGGGAACAACTGGGGAAGCAGCATCTCTTTCTTGGATATCAACAGGCGCATAAATTACATTGCGACGGAGTCAACGGAAAACGCCGTATCAAGCTATGCTCGATATTATTTTTCGAACGATGGCTACCATCTTTATTTCACAGCCGGAAACAAAGCAAATGAGTTCAACTATCAAACGACATACCGGAAATACATAGGGTATATCTGCGAGGGGACGTATCTGCCTTTAAGCATCGACACAGATATGGCATATGAAGGCGGGGAAATTGAAGGAACAAACACATACAATGACGGCGCGGCGAAGATGCACACAACGGCCTTCTATAAGAACCATTCTTCCGAAGACTCAATCGTAAAGAACAACAATTCAGGCTATTTGGTAGGCGGAGGAGGACTGAGCGCGGCAGGCAAAACAGGCGATCTTCGCACATATATCGCCCAAATAAGCTTAATCGCTGGAAACGACAAAAGTTTACCGGCAGGAACCACCGCCTACGACGGGGACAAAGCCACAATCTACACCATTGATTCCAGAAGCGGTTCAACATCAACCGAGATAACAAAATCGAATTATGCCTCGTTCGGCTACACAAAATACGAGTCCGTCATCGACGCGTTCAACACCAGCATGAATGGCAAAACAACGATTCATGGTTTTCACATGTTGCAAGTGGACGAAAACAGTTCCTCGAATTACCTCACAGTTACCAATGGCAATATAAAAATTAACGGCAAGTCATACGACAATTATCAGTTTTTGAAGACCGCCTTGAATTTCACGGTGGCGAAGAAAGGCTATATTACCGCGCTTATATCAGGCACATTCGGCAGCAGTAACACCAATTTTGATTTGTTCAAAGTAGAAAGAGACGCCAGCAAAAACATCCAATCGATAACAAGAATCAAGAAGATCTATAAGAACAATTCCTCAAACGGGGATAGCGATTCCTATCTGTACGATCCGGATGATTCCGACAGTTCGAAGGGGGATCTTCTTTTCAATTTCGAAAATACGGTGGGAAACACTTCGACATTGACTTCGAATTGCATCTATTACTTCGAGGTACCAGTCAATCCGGGGGACTATATCATCGGAAAATCAAATAGCACCGATAAAAACATGGGGTATCTAATGTATCTCGACATCGGCGCTAACGCGGGCAAAAGCGACGAAGGGGATAAAACGGTCAAGGCGACCAACATCGACTTCGTCTATGAAGATAGCAATGCCGCTAACGGCCTCGCCAAGATCAATGCGGAGAACTACGTCTCTTCAGGCGTCGTCTTCTCGATAAGCGGCAGCCCCACTAGCGCCGCCAAACTCCTCTATTTCAAGCGCGATTCCAGCGGAAACGAACAAGGCGCAGACGTCGGAGTCATCTATTACACCGAATGCGGCTGCGCCATCACTCCCGCGGGGAACGGGGCCTCTACCAACAAGGATCCTTCCTCCAAGGAAGAAAACAGCGCCTAACCAGGAAGTCGGTTCTAAGCAAACCAGGGACGTCTGGTCTATGCGCTTGAGGGAAGTTTGGTCCGTGCGATAGCAACAAGGAAGCGGGATAACGAGCGGCCACGGCACAGCAGGCATCGGCGTCCTGCCCTGCATCCGAGCGAAGTCCCGATTGTCACCCCCACTTCGTTTTTGGTTTGATTTCAAACCTAAAGACAATCCGTTTTTACGCCCTCATATCCTCAATGCGCAAGTTTATCTAATGGGCAAAAGCCACTATGCGCAGGTTTGAAACTATTCAAAATCGCCACTATGCGCACTTTTGAGAGCGTTTCAGTCACGATAAAAAAGTTTATTTTGAATAAAAAGCAGCACGCCATCGACATTTCATGACATTGGATTAATTACTCAACCATTGATTGCCCAGTCCACGTTCACTACAGGAGGAAAAATCTATCTGTGCGGCACCGCTAAAATCCAGTAGGAAGCAGATTCGTAACAGCCCACATACGTGTTTCGTTTGTTGCGTCCGAAAAAGAATTTCTTAGCCTTTAGAAGGAAGATGTGTCCAAACGAAATAGGCTCAACAATGCTGAATACGAGATCAGACGCAGTTTAATTTTTCGCAGCAAAAGATTTTCCAAACACCGTTTGGCAAATCTTTCTATCGTTATTTTCTTCATCAAGACCACCGCAGGCCCACGAGAGTAAAAAAGAAGGCAATTTTGTCAGAAACCAGCTCATTGGGGGCATCTCAGCGAAAGCAAACCCGCCGATGAGGAGACGAGACTTCGTATTTTCAAATATGCAACGACCGGTTTTTTGACGCGCCCTAGAAATTCAAAACCTGGCGAACGTCGTATCCCTGATTTTTGAAGTCCGAGAAAAGAATATCCATCTTCGAAGGCTCAACGCAAAGAAGATGCATGGAATGTCCTTGCTCGATGAGCTTTTGAAGCGAGGCAATAGGGATCTTCTTGTATTCGGCGTGTGCAACATACTCGGGCGACATTTCGTCGATGATTTTGGCTTTGCCGCTTACTTGAACGCTTTTAAGTCCATTAAACGAGGGGTTCTTATCAAACACGGCGAGACTGACTTTGCCATTTTTCTCTAGCCCAATGAATTTCTCCCCACCCTCAGTAAAAATCCAAAACTTGCCATCGTGGTAGCTATATTCCAAAGGAGTGCAGCGAACGTAATCCCCCGTGCCCGTTGCAAGCGCGCAAACGGAATTAGAGGCAAGATAACCCTCAACGAAAGGCTTCAACTGGTCGATGGGCATTTTCTTGGTTTCTTTGCTCTTCCAGAAATTCGCCGCTTTTTCATATTCTTCTTTGTTCATGGTTAATCTCCTTTTGACTGGTCTGCATAAGCGCCACTCATCTTAGTTGCAAGGAACGTCAAATCAAGAAATTCGCTTAGCCAGGTCATAACTATCCTCGAGCCTAGCGAATAACTCCTCGTTCGGAAGCGACCCATCAAGCAAAATCGTATACCAGTTTTTCTTGTTCATATGCCAAGCTGGGAAATAGGTTTTCCTATCAATCATCTTGGCTATCTCATCCGGATTCCCCCGCAAATCCACCACCTCTATGATCTCTTCCCCCGCAAAACCCAGCTTTTTTTCAGGGATGGCCATGATGATTCCGTACCATTTTCGGTTGTCTTTCCTTCGCCAAATGGCGTCCTCTGGAGTCTTCTCCCAAAGATGTTCCAGCTCGTCTT
This sequence comes from bacterium, assembly GCA_963611815.1. Lineage (GTDB taxonomy): Bacteria > Bacillota_I > Bacilli_A > RFN20 > CAG-826 > Alloenteromonas. The sequence goes on along the minus strand of CAVDSY010000015.1, from coordinate 902 downwards.
GATGCTTTTCCCTCACATAATCGATAAGGGCTTTTGTTTGTTCTTTTTGGAAAATAGAAGGCTCAAAGCAATTGTCCGAAACGCCTTCCAAGACAAGGCGGATTGTCTCCCTTATCTTTCCGACATACGCCCCTGAGGCGTTGGTTTTATATAAAACATAGTCTTCCCCGGTTGAGGTTTCGATGAGCCTGGTGTCAAAAGAGGCGCCCTTGAAAGTCACTTCCAAAGAAAACTCATTATCCAAGATAAAAGTGGAATATCGATAAACGTCCTCGCTCTTTTGAAAACCATATCCCTCTAGTTTGGAAGGGATGGCTTTCTTGAATTTGAAGAGATCTTCGAACACGGTTTTCCTCTCTTCGATATTCTAGAACGAATAAAAGGCTAGGCGTTTAAGAAAGCGCCGTAATCAAAGAACGGTTTTAGGAATCATCAATTTGAGAAATGGCTTGCCCCTGCTTCGATTTCCTTTTCTTTCCCGAAAAGTTTCACTTTCGCATGGGTGTTCGGAGGCCAAACGACCTCAGCGTCAATGGGGTCGCCCCGTTCTTGGGCATGAAAAGCCAGCCGGGCATCTTCTCATTCTCCAAAAGCTTGTAGGCATATTCGACCTCAATTCCTTCTAAGACATCGAGAATCATCGGGGTGGACAAGAATCCCGTCCCTAATCTCCAGGAATAATTATCAGTCGCCTTGATGAGCCTTTTCTTCGCATAAGCTTCTTGTTCTTGATTAAGCAGGCCCATATACAAAGACCTAACAAGCTTAGCTTGACGGTCGGTAGGCAGGACCTACCGAAAATGGAAGGCCGAGATAGCCAACTCGCTCGCCGGGAACCAGGCTGGGAAGCGCTTCTCCAACGCCATCGCCGAAGAGAGGAACAAAGACGCCAAGACCCTCAA
>CAVDSY010000014.1:0-29850 GCA_963611815.1 bacterium | reverse complement strand
CCCCATATTCCGGCGATGCGAAGGAAGGGGAGACCTGCGCGAGCAAATATGCGAATGCCTCCGCGGCTTTGGGCAAGCTCACCGAAGCGAGCCAAAACACCTTCAAGACGGCTCTCGCGTATGAGGAAGCCTATAGCGTCTATTCCTATTGGGAGAGCCATCAGACAAGCGCTAATGGCGCCAAGCTGATCGCTGGCCACCAAACCACTGACTGGGCCAATATCGCCGTGATTGCTAGCATCACTCTCATTGCCGCCGGGGCCAGCGTTTATCTCATTCGCAACAGGAAGAAGCAGGACCGCTGATCACTTCTTCGGGTAACGATAAAGGCAGCGCTAATCCGCGTTGCCTTTTTTTCGTGAGTAAAGGAAAAACATCGATGCGGTGTCGTTCGGCCTTGCTGACGGGTGCTTGAATTCTCAAAACTGCAAGTGGCGAGGAAATAAAAGACTGTGATTTCGCTTATCATCGTGTCCTTTCATGATGCTCAGAATGCCTCTTCGCAATCTGGGCTTATAATTCTTGCCCGAGAGCGGTATTTCTTGTGTTCAATGCTGATCTTAAGCCATATGAGGTGTGATAAACTCGCTAAAAAGTGTGGCCAAGGATTCTATGAAAGCGCTTAACAAATCATTGTAAACGCTTACATTATTAATCTTCAAAATTTAGGAAAACAGTCGACAGCGTCTTACCGAAAGCTTTTTGAAAGAAATGTAAAAAAGTAAGTCGGTATTTTTTTACTTTTTCATTGATTTCATTGCAATAACCTTTTAAACTCGCATTCGGTAAATCATTAGCGAAAGGAGTTACCGATGACTAGCAGATTCTCCAACAACCAATTGGGCAGATACCCGATATACCTTAAATACTTCCGCGAATTGCTGAGCGAAGGCACCGAATACGTCTCCTCGCCGAAGATCGCCGCCAAACTAGGCTACAGCGAAGAACAGGTAAGGAAAGATCTCCAGGCCGTTTCTCTGGAAGCCGGTCGCCCTAAGAAGGGCAGAAGCGTCAAACAGCTCGTCGAGGATCTGGAAAGCTTCCTCGGATACCATAACGCGGCCAGCGCCGTCCTCATCGGATGCGGGCATCTAGGCGGCGCGCTTCTCAATTTCCCCGCCTTCAAGGAGATGGGGCTTGAGATAATCGCCGGATTCGACAGCGATCCTTCTCTTATAGGGAAAAGCGTCGGGGGCAAGATGGTCTTCGACATCGAGCGCCTGCCTGAGCTGCTTGGGACTCTCAACGCTAACATCGCGATCATCACCGTCCCGGCCGCTTACGCCCAAGGGGTGGCGGATCTCGCGATGGACAGCGGGGTCAAGGCCATCTGGAACTTCGCGCCCGTCCAGCTTGACATCAAGGACGGCGTCGTCGCCGAAAACGTCAATCTAGCCTCGTCTTTAGCGGTGCTTTCTCACCGCCTCAACGTCGAACTTGCCAAGGAGGGAAAATGATTATGGCAGACAACAAGAAAAAGCAGCTGACCCCGGAGGAGCTCGCCGCAAAGAAAGAAGCGGCGGAGAAAGAGGTCGACGAACTCGTCAAGAAAGGCTTGGCCGCCCTTGATTCCTTCGCCGCCTACGACCAAGAGAAAATCGACTACATCGTCGCCAAAATGTCCGTCGCCGGGCTTGATCACCATGGCCGCCTCGCAAGGATGGCCATCGACGAGACCCACAGGGGTGTCTTCGAGGACAAGGCCACGAAGAACCTCTTCGCCTGCGAGTACGTGGTCAACAACATGCGCCACACCAAGACGGTCGGCATCATAAGCGACGACCCCGTAACCGGGATCACAGAGATCGCTGAGCCAGTCGGCGTCGTCGCCGGCATCACGCCCGTCACCAATCCGACCTCGACCGTCATCTTCAAATGCCTCATCTCCATCAAGACGAGGAACCCGATCATCTTCTCCTTCCACCCTGGATCCTTCAATTCCTCGAAGGAGGCCGCGATAGTCATGCGTGACGCGGCGGTGGGAGCGGGGGCTCCCGAGAACTGCATTCAGTGGATAGAACACGGCTCGATGGAGGCCACGAGCGCCCTCATGAACCACCCTGGCGTGGCCACCATCCTCGCCACCGGCGGCAACGCCATGGTCAAAGCCGCCTATAGCTGCGGCAAGCCAGCGCTTGGCGTTGGGGCGGGCAACGTCCCTTGCTACATCGATCGCTCCGCCGATTTGGAGCAGACCGTCAACGACGTCGTCCTCTCCAAAGCATTCGACAACGGCATGATCTGCGCCTCGGAATCGGCCATCTTCGTCGATGAGCCGGTCTATGACCAAGTCAAATCCCTTTTGACCAAATACCGCGTCTACTTCGCTTCGGAAAAAGAAGCAAGGAAGATGGAAAGATTCATGTTCGGGGTCGCCAAAGGCGAAGAGGGCGTTGAGAACGCCAAGCTCAACCCGGCCGTGGCCGGCATGAGCGCCGCCAACATCGCCAAAAACTCCGGGTTCGAGATTCCGGAAGGCTGCCAGATAATCGCGGTCGAGACCTCTTCTGTCGGCCCTGATGAGCCCCTTTCCAGGGAAAAGCTCTCGCCCGTTCTCGCCGTTTACAAGGTCAAGGACTACAAAGAAGGCTTCGATATGTGCGAGGCGATGCTTGAATTCGGCGGCCTTGGGCACAGCGCCGCCATCCACTGCAAGGAGCAAGCGATGTCCGACGCTTTCGGAGACAAAGTCAAAGCCATCCGCATCGTCTGGAATTCGCCTTCTACTTTCGGGGGCATCGGCAATGTCTACAACAGCTTCTTGCCCTCTTTGACCCTCGGCTGCGGCTCATACGGCCACAACTCGGTCTCGGGCAACGTCAGCGCCATCAATCTGCTCAACATCAAGAAAGTCGGCAAGAGGAGGAACACCATGCAGTGGTTCAAAGTCCCGCAGAAGATCTATTTCGAACGCAACTCCATCCAATATCTCAAGTCCGCCAAGGATCTGAATAAGGTCTTCATCGTCACCGACCACTCGATGGTCCAGCTCGGCTTTTTGAAGAAGATAACCGATCAGCTCGCCTTGCGCAGGAGCCCGGTTACATATCAGCTGTTTGCTGAGGTCGAGCCCGATCCGGATATCTCGACCGTCAACAAAGGCGTCGAGCTCATGAAGGAATTCCAGCCTGACACCATCATCGCCTTAGGCGGAGGCAGCGCCATCGACGCGGCCAAAGGCATGTGGATCTTCTATGAGCACCCCGAGGTCGATTTCAATGACCTCAAGCAGAAGTTCATGGACATCCGCAAGAGGGCCTTCAAGTATCCTGAACTAGGCAGGAAGAGCAAACTAATCTGCATCCCGACCACCTCCGGGACCGGCTCTGAGGTCTCGCCCTTCGCCGTCATAAGCGACAAAGCCAACCTCAAGAAATATCCGCTCACCGACTACTCTTTGACCCCTTCTATCGCCATCGTCGATCCGGAGTTCACCACCAACATCCCGCCCCGTTCCACGGCCTATACCGGCATGGACGTCCTCACTCATGCTATCGAAGCCTATACCTCCGTCATGGCCAGCGACTTCACCGACGGGCTCTGCCTAGAGGCCATCAAGCTCGTCTTCACCTATCTTCCCCGCGCCGTCAAGGACGGGAAGAACGATCTCAAGGCTAGGGAGAAGATGCATAACGCGGCCACGATCGCCGGCATGGCTTTCGCCAACAGCTTCCTCGGCCTCGTCCACGCCTTGGCCCACAAGATGGGCGGCGAATTCCACTCGATCCACGGCCAGACCTGCGCGATCCTCTTGCCCCACGTCATCAAGTACAACGGCACCCAGCCGACCAAACTCGCCCTTTGGCCGAAGTACGAGGAGTATCAGTGCGACAAGAAGTACCAGGAGATCTGCCGGGTGCTCAACATCAAAGCCGACACTCCCGAAGAGGCGACTGAGAACCTCTCCAAGGCCGTGATGGACCTCGGCAAAGAGATCGGCATCGACATGAATTTCTCCTCCATCGTGCCGGATGAAAAGTTCTATAATGAGCACCTAGAGGAGTTGGCGTATCTCGCATATGAGGACCAATGCACCCCGTGCAATCCCCGCGAGCCCATGGTCGAGGACATGATCCAGATCATGAAAGACGCCTACAAAGGGAATTAATGGAACACATCGAACTTGCTGTCTGCGTGGGAAGCTCCTGCCATTTGGAGGGCTCCCGCCCCGTGATCGACGCCTTCAAGAAGGAGATAGAGGAGCGCCACCTCGGCGATAAGGTCGAGCTCAAGGCAGCCTTCTGCCTCGGCGAGTGCGGCCACGACGGGGTGACCGTCAAGGTGGGCGATAAGATCGTCCCCGGGATCACGCCGGAGAAAGTGGGGGAGTTCCTCGACGAGGAAGTCCTTCCCAAGCTCGACTGAGTTCGCTTTCGCCCCTCTTTCAAAGGAGGGGCTTTTGCTGAAAGGAGGCTTTAGCGATGAACGACGCGCTCGTGAGTAAAGAGAACGACTGCCGGTCCTGCTACAAATGCATCAGGGCCTGCCCAAGCAAATCCATATCCTTCAAGCTCGGCCAAGCCAAAATAGAGCCAAGGGACTGCGTCCTCTGCGGGACGTGTTTCAACGTCTGCCCGCAGCGTTGCAAGATAATAAGGGACGACACCTCATTCGCCAAAAAGCTTCTGGCTGAAGGCAAAGCCATCGCCTCTTTGGCCCCTAGTTTCATCGCTTCTTTCCCAGGCGTCAGCTTTGCTTCGATGAGGGAGGCTTTGGTGAAACTGGGCTTCCTCGATGCGGAGGAGACCGCTTTGGGGGCGACTTTGGTTAAAAACGAGTATGAGCGCCTTCTCTCTTCCGGGCAAGACGTCGCCATCTCGACTTGCTGCCATTCCGTTAACCTCCTAATCGAGAAGCATTACCCGGAATGCCTTGCTTATCTAGCCAAAACGATATCCCCAATGCAGGCCCATGGCTATTCCTTGAAGGAGAGATTTCCTGACTGCAAGGTCATTTTCCTCGGCCCCTGCATCGCCAAAAAGGATGAGGTCGACCATTATCCGGGCTCCATTGACTGCGCATTGACTTTCCTTGAGCTCGATTCCCTTTTCAAAGAAGCGGGCATAACGCCAGAAGCAAAGGAAGGCGCGCCTTTAGAGAAAAGCGCCTGCCGCCTCTTCCCTAGCGAAGGAGGCGTCCTCAAGACCATGAAACGCCAGGAGGGGATAGACTACATCTCCATCTCCGGCGTCGAGAACTGCATGAGGGCCTTGGAGGATCTGAAAAAAGGAAAAATCCATCATGCCTTCATCGAGATGTCATCTTGCCAGGGCTCCTGCCTGAACGGGCCGGCGCACGTGAGGAAGGGAGCAAATCCTCTGGAAAGCCTCATCGCCTTGCGCCGCAGCGCGGGCAAGAAGGATTTCGAGGTCGCTCCTCTTTCCTCGTCTTTGGATAAAGACTTCTCTGACCTCTCCGTCAAAGAGGCGAATCCTGGCGAGGCGGAGATCGAAGAAGTATTGAAGAAAATAGGCAAGGTATCGAAAAAAGACGAGCTGAACTGCTCTTCCTGCGGCTATCCTACCTGCCGCGATAAGGCGATAGCCGTGCTTAGGGGGAAGGCCTCCCTCGAGATGTGCCTGCCTTACCTAATGGAGAAGGCGACCAGCTTCGGCAGCGACATCGTCGAATACTCGCCTAACGGCATCATCATCCTTAACGAGGACGGGACGATCCAGCTATCCAACCCCTCGATGGCCGCGATGGTCGGGGCGGGCTCGCCGAGCGCCTTGTTGGGGACCAACGTCTCCTCTTACCTTGACCCCGAGCCTTTCTTCCTGTCTTTGTCGGGGATCAACACGCGCCTGAAGAAGATGAGGCTCAGCAACGGCAAGATAGGCGAGGTCAGCATCCATTACGACGATAAGTACCACATAATTATCGGCTCCATCAGGGACGTCACCGACCATGAATTGAGGAAGGCGCGCCACATCAAGGACGCCGAGGAGACGGCGAGGGTCACTAGCCTAGTCATCGACAAGAACATGGAGGCGGTCCAGCAGATCGCCCAGCTTCTCGGCGAGTCGGCCGCGGCGACGAAGATCGCCCTGACCCGCCTTTCTGACACCCTGCAAGACCGCAAGGGGAACAGCGGAAATGAGCCCAAGTGACGAGAGAAGCGAAATAGAGTACGGCTACCTCTCCATCAATCATAAAGGGGAGGAGCTTTGCGGCGACCATGTCCAGGTCGTCTCGGGACAAGACGGGGATTTGACCCTCGTTTTGGCCGATGGCCTCGGGTCAGGGGTGGAGGCTTCGATCCTGAGCACCCTCACTTCTACGATGCTCTCCAAGATGATCGAGGGGGGCATGAGCATCGATGAGGGGGTAGAGGCTTTGGCCAAGACGCTCCCTTGCGCTAGAGATAGGGGAAACGTGGCCTATTCCACCTTCACCGTGCTCAAGATAGAGAAAGATTTCACCGCGACCCTCTACAACTTCGATAACCCCGACCCCGTCTTTCTGAGAAACGGGAAGATAGAGGAGCCGACCTATGAGGTCTCCGTGATCGGGGGCAAGACGATAAAGAAAGCCAAGCTCTATTTCGATCTGAACGACAGCCTTTCGATGTTCAGCGACGGGGCGATGTACGCCGGGGTCGGGGAGAGCCTCAATTTCGGGTGGGGCAGAGACGAGATCGCCTCTTACCTGGGGGCCCTCTCTTGCCCTGAGCTTTCCGCGAAGAATCTTGCGACTCTGCTCGTCGACCATTGCTCGCTTCTATATAATAAGCGCCCGGGGGATGACACCACCTGCCTCTCCGTGAGGAGAAGGGCGAGGAAAAGGGTCAATCTGCTGGTGGGTCCTCCGACGAGGAAAGAGGACGATCAGGCGATCCTCGAGAGCTTCTTCTCCCTCCCTGGCAAGCACGTCGTCTGCGGGGGGACGACATGCAGCCTCGCATCCAGATACCTCGGCTCCCCAATAAAAGGGGACCTCGATTCCCTCGACCCCGACATTCCTCCTTATAGCGAAATCGAGGGGGTGGATCTCGCCACCGAAGGGGTCATCACGCTGAATAAGGTGGTGACTTTGGCGAAGGATTACCAGAAGGACAACCTCGCCTACTTCACCTGGAGCTACCGTCAGGATGGGGCGAGCCTGCTCGCCGAGATCCTCTTCCAGGAGGCAACCGACATCACCTTCTACGTGGGCTGCGCGGTCAACGCCGCCCATCAGGAGGAAAAAGGTCAGATCACCTTCAAGATGAAGATGCAGATAATCGACAGCCTTGCCCTCGAGCTGAAGCAAATGGGCAAGAACGTCAAAATTAGTTATTTCTAAGGAGAGATCAAAATGGCTAAACCGCTGAAATTCGACACATTGGTGCAGCAACTTAAATACCGCGTTCTGAAGGAAGTGGCCGCGGACTATTGGGAAGGGACCCTCGAAGAGAAGAAAGAGGGCATCCCCCTTTTGATTTCTCCTGGGCCCAAGGCAAGCATGCGCTGCTGCGTCTACAAGGAAAGAGCCATCGCGAGGGACAGGGTGAAGATTGCCCTGGGCGGAGACAAGGCCAACCCCAATCTCCTTGAGGTCATCGAGGCCGCCTGCGACCAATGTCCCTTCGGTGGGATGAAGGTGACCGACATGTGCAGGGGATGCCTCGCCCATCGCTGCGCCCAAGCCTGCCGCCTCAACGCGATAAGCTTCGGCAGCGACCACCGCGCGAGCATCGACAAGAGCAAATGCGTCAATTGCGGCATGTGCGCAAAATCATGCCAGTTCGGCGCGATAATAAACCTCCGCAGACCCTGCGAGGCCGCTTGCAAGATCAATGCCATAAAACCGAGGGAGGACGGCATCACCTCGATTGACGAGAGCAAGTGCACGCGCTGCGGACAATGCTCCTATGCCTGCCCTTTCGGGGCCATCATGGACAAGAGCTTCATCACCGACTGCATCGACATCGTCAAAAACAGCGAGCAGGGCAAGAATTACAAAGCCTATATGATCGTGGCCCCATCAATATCCAGCCAATTCCATTATGCGACCTTGCCCCAAGTCGTCTCCGGCATCAAAGCCTTGGGCTTCACCGACGTCATCGAGGCCGCTTTGGGAGCGGATCTCGTGGCTATGAACGAGGCCAAGGATCTCAGCGAAGAGGGCGATTGCACCTCCAGCTGCTGCCCGGCTTTCGTGCGCTACGTGGAGACCTCCTTCCCCGAGCTCAAAGGCAAAATAAGCAAGAACCTCTCCCCGATGGCGGCCATCGCCAAATACCTCAAGCAGATCGATCCGACCTGCAAGACCGTCTTCGTCGGCCCCTGCATCGCGAAGAAAATGGAAAGAGAAAGGGAGGAAGTCAAACCCTACGTCGACTGCGTCATCACCTTCGAGGAACTGCAGGCGCTCATCGACGCGCGGGGCATCGATCTCTCGACCTTGGAGGGTAAACCGCTTGATAACGCCTCCTATTTCGGCAGGATCTTCGCCCGCAGCGGCGGCTTGAGCGACGCGGTCGCGGAAGCCCTCAAGGAGCAAGGCAACCCCTTCGAGGCGAAGCCAGTCAAAGTCTCCGGGCTCGACCAATGCAAGATGGCCCTTAGCAAATACAAGGGCGGGAAGCTCGAAGGCAATTTCATCGAGGGCATGGCTTGCCCCGGCGGCTGCATCGGAGGGCCGAGTTGCCTGACCCACGAAGTGAGGGACGCCGCCGACGTTGACAAGTACGGCCACGAATCGAAAGAGACCACGATCCAAAGCGCGATCGACACCATCATGGCCGATCCGAAGATCGCTTCCATCAATTGATATCTTGAAGCGTAAGACTCCGCCGCTTTGTTGTGCGTTCTTAGCAATTCCTGAGAATGCCCATCATGGCGGCGGTTTTTCATATCTCCATGAAGCAGCGGTTCATCTCCTGCCCTGATTCATTGTTGGCTGCTAAAGAACTCTTCTTTGCATGCAAAGAATTTCGTGATCTTTTACAACGGAAAAAAGTCCAAATGGGAATTGGAATGCCTTTGGAAGAAAAGAGGATCGCAATGTATTATCCACGAATCGCAGACAAAATCCTTGCCCTGAAATTGCGTGCTTTCGGGGCGACGAACATCGTCGGCCCGAAACGGTCAGGAAAGACCGAAATGGCTTTGCTTTTATTTGCGTCGCGACTTTTGAATATTTTGCGGTTGTTTTCCACGAAAACCTCCTCTCTATTTCCTTTCGCTGGCTTCCTTTGGTTCCTATAATGTAGCCCATGGGAATCCAAAACGAATTGAAAAAAGGTCCTCTCCTCGATGCGCAGGGCAACCTTGAAGAGGCGGGATACGCCTTTTCTTTGGTCAAAGACTACAAGAGAAACGCGGTCAAAGGCGGGCCAAACCGCCTTAAGGAATGGGATTATTACTACGTGGGGAACGCCGACTACGGGGTGGCCCTCACAATCGCGAACAATTCGTACATGGGTCTTCTTTCCGTCTCAATCCTCGATTTCAAAGAGCCTGGGGACGTGACCAAATCGATAATGTCGGCTTTTCCTGGCGACAAGATAGCTTTGCCTGAGACCTCATTGGAAGGGGATGTGAAGGTCGCGGACAAGAAGAAAGGATATTCCTTCGAGTTCCTCAACTTAGGCAAAGGCAAGAGAAGGCTCGTCGTATATGTCGAAGACCTCGATAAGAAAGGCAATCCCTTCCATTGCGATCTGATCCTCGAAGAGAAAAACAAAGGCAGCCTCGTGATTGCGACGCCATTCAAGAAAAAAGGCCATTTCTATTACAACCAGAAGATCAATAACCTCAAAGCCCACGGCTACGCCAAATACGGCGAGAGGATGCTTGATTTCAACAATCGATCTTATGGCGTCTTGGATTGGGGCAGAGGAGTCTGGACCTACAAGAACACCTGGTATTGGAGCTCATTGTCCTCAGAGCAAGACGGCCACCTCATCGGATGGAACCTCGGCTATGGATTCGGCAACACTTCAAAAGCCAGCGAGAACGTCTTCTTTTACGACGGCAAACCCTATAAGCTTGGCAAAGTGAGGTTTGACATCCCCATATCCCCGAATGGCGGGGATGAGTTTATGAAGGACTGGGACTTCCATTTCCCCGACGATACCTTCGAGCTCCATTTCCATCCTGTCTACAACCGTCATAGCGACGCCAATGTCGGGATTATCCGCTCCAATCAGAATCAGGTCTTCGGGCTGTTTTCCGGATCCATCATTCTCGACGGCAAGACGGTCTCTTTCAGCAATCTCCCTGGATTCGCGGAGAAAGTCTTCAATAAGTGGTAATAAAACATAAAGAACCTATAAAAGGGTCCTTTACGGCGATCTATAAAAGGGTGTTGATGCTTTTCTTTTTTGCTTAGAAATATAGGTTTTGCTCTAAGACGTTTTCGCCTTTGTTGCCAGTCAATGGCCTCTTTTACCGAGCACTACACTTGTTGGATGGAAGACAAAGAGGCACAAGAAACAAATATGCGGTTAATAATTTAGCTCTTTCTGATTGTGAGTACTCACAAAAAGACTACTTAAAAAGACAAGCGAGAAAAAGATAAATAAACTATTTGGGTTATATCAATAAAATGATAATGAACCGATTTGTGCACCGTGCACTAGATAACTGATTGAAAAGGAATTAATATATCCTAAAAGTTCGGAGGAACCACACATGCCAGAAGCAAAAGTCGTCGAGCCGGCAAAGAAAAAACCCGGCCGCCCAAAGAAAACAGCCGCCAAACCGGCCGAGGTCGCGAAGGAAGCGAAAGCTAATGAGTCCGCGCCAAAAGCCGAAGTCGCAGCGAAAAAAGAGGAGAAAGTCAAAGAAGCTCCCGCCGTTGAAGCGAAAGTAGAAGCAACCGTCCCTGAAGCCCCTGTTGAGGCAAAAGAGGAGGAGAAACCCGTTGAAGAGGCCTCATCCGTCGCCGAGGAGCCCGCAAATGAGGAAAATGCGAGCGCCGACGAGCATGCCGACGCTTACGTTTCCCTTCGCCACATCGATAAGATCTACGATAACAACGTCCAAGCCGTCTTCGATTTCAACTTGGACATCAAGCGCCACGAGTTCATCGTCTTCGTCGGGCCTTCCGGCTGCGGCAAGTCGACGACCCTCCGCATGGTCGCCGGGCTTGAGGATATCAGCGCCGGCGAGCTCTACATCGATGGCGAGTATTCCAACGACCGCACCCCGAAAGACAGGGACATCGCGATGGTCTTCCAGTCTTATGCCCTTTATCCGCATATGACGGTCTATGACAATATGGCTTTCGGCCTTAAGATCCGCCACCTTCCGAAGGCTGAGATCGATAAGCGCGTTAAAGAAGCCGCGAACATCCTTCAGATCACCGAATACCTCGACAGGAAGCCGAAGGCGCTCTCCGGTGGCCAGAGGCAGAGGGTCGCCCTCGGCCGCGCCATCGTGCGCAACGCGAAGGTCTTCCTCATGGATGAGCCTCTTTCCAACCTCGACGCCAAACTCCGCGTCCAAATGCGCTCAGAGATCATCAAACTACACGAAGCCCTCGACGCGACCACGATCTACGTCACCCACGACCAGACCGAGGCCATGACCATGGCTAGCCGCATTGTCGTCATGAAGCTCGGCCGCATTCAGCAGGTCGGCTCCCCGATTGAGATTTACAACAAGCCGTCCAACCTCTTCGTCGCGACCTTCATCGGCTCTCCGGCCATGAACGTCATGAAAGCCTCTTATGACAAAGGCGCGATCACCCTCCTCGGCGGCCATACGATTCGCCTTGGCGATGAATTCGCTGCCGCCCACGACGCTTTTTACAAGAACGAGATCGAGGCTAACAAAGCTGAGATTGCTTCTCTTGAGGAGAAGAAGGCCAATCTCAAGCCGGCGAAACTCGGCAAATTCGGCAAGAAAGCCGTTGATCCATCTGCCGCCATCGATGAGGAGATCGCCAAGCTCAACGAGCGCATTCAGAAAGACGAATTCGCTCTCGGCGGCGCCCACGACATCATCTTCGGCCTTCGTCCTGAGGACATCAGCGAAGCCACGCCGGAAGACAAGGACGTCTATGACATCCGCGTCGCGGTGGCGGAACTCCTCGGCCATGAGTATTATGTCCACACCGATTTCGGCGGCATCGACCTCATCGCCAAAATCGCCCTCACCCATGAGATCAAGATTGGGGACGCGATGAAAGTCGCCTTCAAGAACGAGAAGGCCCATATCTTTGATCCCTATAGCGAAAAGCGCATCTATTGATTCGCCCTCTCGCAAAGAAAAAGGGTCTGCCGGCTGTTCGGCGGACCCTTTCTTTTTGGTTAGATTTGGCCGGCTTTCTCTTTCCTTTTCTTATGGATATCGATGCCAAGCGGCACGAAGTACATCGCCGCGCATCCTGCTATCCCGACGAAGAATAATGGCACCCCGATGCGGTAGGAGAGGAGTCCGACCCATTTGAGAGAAGCGGTGTAGGTGCCTTGCTTCAGCCGGAAGCTCACCAGCCCGTCGACGTTGATCCCTTCGACTGTGTAATTGCTTTCTCCGCTTAGCCGAAGCTCATAGCCTTCGTAGTAGAACTGAGGCAGCTGGACCAAGGCGGTTTCGCTATTGACCGTCACTTGGAAGGTGGCTTCTGGGCTATTAAGAGAGGTGATGACAAAACTTCCTTCGCCCTCGAGGAAGGCGGGATCTATGTAATCCTCCATCCCCCATTTGTAGGTGATGTCGGAGCGCGTGTAGATCTCCGCGCGTATCTCTTTGTAAAGGGAGCTGGGGTATTCGGAGACGTAGGTTGAGTCGCGGAAGACCTGAGGGACGTATTCATTCTGCGCCCCTTGCTTCCTGGTTCGCTGGCTGAGGGAGAGGCTAGGCTCCTGGCTTCCGCTTTGCCCAGTTTGGATGCAGAAGCGCTTGTCGATTATCCCCATGCAGGAGAGGAAGCTTATGCAGGCGATAAGGGCGATTATTCCGGCGGTGGCTTTCTTTTTGCGGAAGGGCATCGCGATGAAGCCGATTATCATCACGGCAAGGAACATGGCCATGCCCCATAGTCTCCAGGCGAACTGAGCGGTGTAGAAGAAGGAGGGAACGACTTTCCAAAGCACCCCTACGTATACAAGCAAAAGGCAGACGACGAAGGCGATAAGGGCCCAATAGAAGGAGGGGTCTTTCAGGATCTTCGCCTCATCGCGCTTGAATTCGTCTTTGCTAAGCCTGCTTTCTTCGCTAGTGGAGATAAGAAGCAAGGCCAAAGAGAAAATAGGCACCACGAGGCGCATCTCTGGGCGCTGGGTGAAGATGAGGGCGAGGCAGCTGGCCCCGACTCCTAAGGAGGCCCCTAGCATTGGGTGGCCCTTTTTGCTGAGGCAGCAGGCGAAGAAGACCCCCGCTCCGCCGAAGAAAGCGAAGTAGACGTAATCAAGGCACCAGGAAAGCCAGGTCTCGTTATGGGTGTTCGTGAGCTTGTAGGTGGTGGGATTCAGATATTCGATCCAGTAAGGGCGGAGGAAACCGCTGAACTGGTCGGAGTTCAGCGTCGATGAGGCCAAATGGTCGTAATTGGTCCACATGAGCTGGTTGTCGCTGACGTTGTACAAACCAGAATTCAGATAATGGAGCATCGGGAAGACGTAGAAAGAGACAAGGCAGAGGATGAGAGCGATGGTCGAGGCGGTGAAAACGATGTTCCTTTTGCTTTTGAATAGGCCGATGAATCCTTTGGGGCAGCAAAGGAGATAAACGAGAGCGACGATGATGCCGACCATTCCGGTGAAAGGGTGGCAAAGAAGGCAGCACGAGACGCCTATCACGCAGCTAAGGAAGGCGCTTGGGCGGTAATCCTTATGGCCGAGCTCGTGGACTCCGAGGAAGATGAGGGGGTAGAAACTCAGAGCGAAGCTTTCGGGATAGGCTGCGCGGTAAAGGAGGCAATTGATGCGGTAGGGGGCGAAGATGAGGCAAAGAGCGAGCGTCAGTCCCAAGATGTCGCTTTTGGTTATCTTCCTGCCGAGCATGTACATCCAGCTGCCCATGAGGAAAGTGAGGAGTATGGTGAAGAATTTCCAACAGGTGTTGATGGACATAAAAGGGAGGATGAGGTGAAGGAAAGCCACCATGAAGTGGCTTAGCGGCCCATAGAAAAGGTATGTCCCCAACCCCAAATTTCCCATCAATGTATGGGAAGGGGTCACCATGAAAAATCCGTTGCTCCAGCCATAAGAAAGATCCCAGGACCAGAGACGGTGGGCCAATGAGTCGTCGCCATTGGGCAGATTGGCGCCTAAATCAAAATAACAAGAGAAAGGTAGGAAGCTCGCGATGAGGAGCAAAAGATAAGGCAATAGGCGGAGAATCAGTTCTAAGGCCTTCTTCTCTTTGCCGCCGCATTCCGGTTTTTCTTTGATCAGGCTCAGCACAATGGGGATTATAAACCCCGGATTGGATTGAAAGAAGGCGCTATGGGTTAGGAAAATGGCTTAATTCGCCTTTATTTAGAGGTGGAGGTGATTAGCAATGGATGAAAACGCGAAAATGGCGAAGACCCTGAAAATCCTTTCGGTCGTGCTTGGCTTGGGACTTGTCGTCATCGGGGCATTCAGACTCTACAAAGGAGGGGACGCCCTCGCTTTGGGCGAGGATGGATTGCTGGGGGTGGCGGTTTGCCTTTTGGGCTACGGGATGAGCGCGATACTCAACAAAAAGGAATCCTTCCCCGAAGATGATAAAACGGAAGACGAGGGGATTTGACGGGGTCTTCATTTTGCTGCGACTCGCCTTTAAAAAAGAGGGCTTTTGGCCCTCATTCGTCTGAATCTTTCTTATAGGTTTTCTTCGCGCCGTAGCTCTTTTTGAAGCCACTCCCGTAGGATTTTTTGAATCCGGAATTGCCATAGGGCTTCTTATCGCCGTATGAACGCTTTTCTCCATAAGGCTTCTTATCGCCGTAAGAGCGCTTTTCTCCATAAGGTTTCTTATCGCCATATGTTCTGCGCTCGCCATATGGCTTCTTGTCCCCATAGGAACGTTTTTCGCCATAGGGTTTCCTGTCTCCGTATGAACGCTTTTCCCCATACGGTTTCTTGTCTCCATAAGAGCGCTTCTCGCCATATGGTTTATCACCATATGATCTATGTTCGCCATAGCTTTTCTTGAAAGGGCGCTCGCCGTCTTTACGGAAGCTCTTTTTGTATGGGCGTTCCTCGGAATTTTCGCCGTCGCGGCGGTAATCCTTGCGGAAAGGCTTATCGCCAAATGAGCGTTTCTCACCATAGACTTTTTTCTCGCCGTAGGGCTTCCTGTCGCCATAGGAACGCTTCTCGCCGTAGGGCTTTCTTTCGAAGCGAGGCTTGCGGTAGCTTCTCTCTCCGTCTTCGGAGGAGTAGTGGCCTTTGTAAGAGGGGCGCTCATAGGGAGCCTCGCTTTGCTCGCCACTTTCCTGGGCTTTGATGTTCGCGGTCTTCTCCTCGACGATCTCCCGGCGTTTCTTCTGCTTCTCGATAAGGGATGGGATATCGTCCTCCGACATAACCCAGTAGTCGACGCTCGAAAGAAGAGAAGCGGTGACGCCTTGCCCTTTCTTCAGCTTGTTGGTGAATGTGCCGTCATAGATCTCGTAGACGCCGCAAGAGGGGGATTTGTCTTTGAGAATGCAGATGTGGATGTTCAAAAATCTGCACAGCTGCAGCGCTTTTTCAGCGCCGAGGTTGAATTCCTTGGTGACGTTCTCGCCTTTTTTGTTGTAGACCCTGCCGCTTTTGATCTCGCTTGGGATGCGGGGGGTGGGGAGGCCTCCTTCGACTTCGGGACAGAAAGGCACGAGGTCGAAGTATTTGTTGAGCTCTTCGATGAGAGGGTTCTTCTCTTCTTTGCCGTCGTAGCGGCAGTGCTCGCCTAATAGGCAGGCGGAAATGAGGATCTTGTCCATAACGCGGCTAGTTTACCCTTTGGGGGAGCAAAGGGAAAGCAAAATAGGTCCTTATTGGCCTTTTGGCTCCTTATATCCTTATATATAAAGAAGGCAATGTTTCGACCCCTGACTTGTCGTGCGCAATATGCGACTCAAAAAAGCGAGAGCTTCAATGTTACTTCAATGTCTGTTTGAATGTTGCTTCAATGTCTACTTCAATGTTACTTCAATGTCTCTTTGAAGTACTTCAATGTCTTTTTGGCAAAGGATGGCAAGCCCTGGCTTTGTTCTTGGATATCAAGACGAAAAAAGCGCCCAACATCGTACGATATAGGCGCTTTCGATATCGATTTGCCTTTGGGGATGGCTGCAGGATTACTTCCTGAGGTCCTTTTGGGCGGAGGCGATGACGCCACTGTATTTGGTCTGAATGTAAGTGGCGACGCTGGAATCGAGGATGCAGTCGGCGAGGACGTCGATCTTGGTCTTGTAGACGGAGTCGGTGCTGTATTTGGAGACATTTGCGGCGAGGACGTTCGCGCGGAGGTCTTTGACCGAATCGCTCTCGGTTGGCAAGGAATCGTCCCCGGTCAGCTTTCCGGTGAGGGCGGTGTTGGTGGGAAGAACGGCGTAGTCGTAATCCTTGATGGAGGCGACGAGCAGTTCCTCGGCGATCGGGGTGATATTGTTTGGCAGGTTGATGGGGTTTCCATCCTTGTCGGTCTCGTAAGAGGAGATGATTCCGTTGGCGACGAGGAGATCCAAGGCCCTGATCTCGTTGCTGACGTCGCTGCAGATCTCGTAGGTGGCGGTGGCTTTGCAGGAGGCGAATTCATCGGCGGTCTTCCTGCCGGGATAGATGCGGAGCGGCTCGAAGTGGACGCTGGCGACCGGGAAGACCTTCTTGTAGGTGTAGGTCTCGCTGTAATCGACGCTGCCCCCGTCGTATTGCTGGAGGTAGGGACGATGCTGGAAATAGTTCGCGTCGTAGTCGCCGTTATAGACCCCGTCGTTTTGGAGGGTCCAGTCGAGGATCGTAACTTTCAGCGAATAGCCTTTTTGCTCAAGGAGCGGCTTGACGGCGTCGTTGAGGATCTCGGCGTGGGGGATTTCGCTTGCGGCTATGGTGATGGTCTTCTCGCCGCTGCTGGAGTTGCAAGAGGAGAGGAAGAGGCCGGGAAGAGCGGAGAGGGCGATGAGTTTGAGAGATTTTTTCATTGTTTTGGTTTCCTTTGTTTTCATTTGAGCTTCTTTCTTTTGTCGACTTTCTTGGCGAGGAAGAGCCCAAGCTCTTGGACGACCTCGACCAAGGCCACGACGATGACGATCATCCACCAGAAGTCCCAGCTTTGGAGGAAGTCGCCGGTGTGGCGGGTGTAGTAGCTCCAGATCTCGCTGATGAGGCCCCCGGCGCCGATGTTGTAGGCGAAGGAGGTGTATCCAAGCACGTTCACGATGGTGATCGCGAAGCCAAGGAGCAAGGATGCCCTGGCTTCGCTAAGCAAAACGTGGAAGATGATCTGGAAGGAATTGGCCCCTAGCGACCTAACCGCCTCGATCTCGCCGTTATCGACGTCTTGGAGCGATTGCTCGACGCTTCTTGCGACATAGGCGAAGGTGGAGAAGAAGAGGGGGATTATCATCGTGTACCATTGCCCGGTCCCCCGGCCTAGAAGGGCGCGGTTGAGGGGCAAGAGGATGACGGTGAGGATGAGGCAAGGGACGGAACGGAGGAAGTTCACGATCACCCCTAGGATCAGATTGAGCGGCTTATTGGGGTGAAGGCCGTTTTTGCCCGTGACTTTGAGCACGATCCCTAGAGGCAAGCCGATGAGATAGGCCAGGAGAGTCGAGATGATGGTCATCCCGATGGTCTCAAGCGTGATGGAGAGATAATCAATATTCATCGCTGATCTCCTCGAATTTCACGTGTTTGATGCTGAGGTATTTCTCCAGCTTCTCCCTGTCTTTCTCCTCAAGGGGGGCTTTGATTATCGTCTGGCCATATACTTTTCCTTCGACTAGTTTGGTGTCCGCGTAGACGATGGAGACGAGGATCTGGCATTCGGCGACTATCTTCGAGATGAGGGGCTCGTCGACGTTCCCGTCGAAGAGGATGCGGATCATCTTGTGCTCGTCAAGGCTCGTGGAGAGCTTGTTGGAGTAGATGAGCTTCTTGGTTATGTCGCATTGGGGGTTGAGGAAGACCTCCCCAAGGCTCCCTTCCTCGACGATCTTGGCTTTATCGATGATCGCGACCTTGTTGCAGATGCTTTCGATGACGTTCATCTGATGGCTGATCATGAGGATGGTGAGACCGTAATCCTTATTGAGGCTCTTTAAGAGCTCTAGAAGAGAGGAGGTGGTCTCGGGGTCGAGGGCGGAGGTGGCTTCGTCGGAGAGCAAGACGGCCGGGTTTAGGGCCAAAATGCGCGCGATGGCGACCCTTTGGCATTGCCCTCCGGAGAGCTCGCTTGGATAGCTTTTCAGCTTATCCTCGAGGCCGACTTTCTTTAAGGCGTCGAGCGCCCTAGGCATTCGCTCCTCTTTCCTTATCTTATTGATCTTCAGCCCGAGGAGGACGTTGTCGAGGACGTTCTTCTGCTGGAGAAGATTGAACGATTGGAAGATCATCCCGAAGTTCTTCCTCTCCTCCCTTTTGAGGGGGGAAGTGGGGGAGACGAGAAGCTTGCCTTCGTAATATATCTCGCCCTCATCGAAACTTTCGAGGGAGTTTATGCAGCGAACAAGGGTGCTTTTGCCCGCGCCGGAAAGGCCGAGAATGCCGAAGATGTCGCCCTTTTCTACGCTGAGGGAGACTTTGTCGAGGACCAATTTGTCCCCGTATCGTTTGCTGAGGTTTCTGATTTCTAGCAAGGCCATAGGCTTTCGGAAAAAATAAAATCCCGCCCTCCATTGTCTGCGAGGACGGGAGAAACCCCGTGGTACCACCTTGCTTCGCAAAAGCATCGCTGCCTTTGCCTTATTGGGTTCAGTCAAACCCTTTTGCTGTAACGGGCAATCCCGGAAGAGGCTACTTGCATTCACCTTTCAGCTCCGAGGCCATGTTCGCCCTGTCTTCCCTCTTCCGCTTCCACCGTCCGGAATTCGCTCTAGGGAAGGCGAAGGTTACTCTTCCTCTTCTTCGCCGATAGGCAAACTTTAGGCGCTTTCGCTTTTAAATCAAGGGGCAATTTGCTTTGCTTTGGGAAAAAAGCCCATTGCGGAGCGCTTACATCTCATTCGATGGGGCTGATGTCGGCAAACAAAGAGGAGAGAGCCTTCCCGATCGAATCCAGCGAGACGGGTTTGGAGATGTGGCCGTTCATGCCGGCCTCGAAGGCCTTTTGCCTGTCCTCCTCGAAAGCGTTGGCGGTCATGGCGATTATCGGGATGTTGGCTTTCCAGTTGTCGGGGAGGGTGCGAATCTCCCTTGTGGCCGTGTATCCGTCCATCCGGGGCATTTGGATGTCCATGAAGACGACGTCGTAGTCGCCTTCTTTGCTTTCCTGGACGGCGTTGATGGCGTCTATTCCATCGCTTACCCCCTTCACTTCAAGGCCAAGTTGCCTGAGCAAAGAGGTCGCTATCTCCATGTTTAGGGCGTTGTCCTCGACTAGGAGCGCCTTCTTGCCTTTGAATGAGTTCTCATCAAAGGATGGCTTTGGGGCCTCTTTCTCCTCGACGCATTTGCATGATAGCGCTTGGCGGAGCTCGGACACGAAGAGGGGCTTGGAGACGAAGGCGGTGACCCCGGCCTCCTTGGCCTCTTCCTCAAAATCGCGCCAGTCGTAGGCGGTGAGGATTATTATCGGCGCCTCATCTCCTGTTAGGCGCCTGATTTGACGGACCACCTCGACCCCGTTCATGTCGGGCATCAGGTAATCGATTATGTAGGCTTTGTAGACGTCGCCTAACTCATTGGCCTCTTTGGCGCGGACTACCGCTTCTTTCCCGGAGGAAGACCAATCAGGACGCATCTTTATCTCGCGAAGCATCTTCGAGATGCTTTGGCAGGTCGAAACGTCGTCGTCGACGACTAACGCCCTGGCCCCTAGCAAGGCGGGGAGGATATCGCTTTCCTCCTTGCTCTCCGCAAGCTTGAAATCCAGGGAGACGATGAATTCGCTGCCTTTGCCTTGCTCGCTGCTGACGCTTATCCTTCCGCCCATCAGCTCGACGATGTTTTTGGCGATCGACATTCCTAGCCCAGTTCCTTGGACGCCGCTTACGGTGGCGCTTTTTTCTCTGGTGAAGGAATCGAAGACGGTCTTGGCGAATTCGGCCGACATGCCGATGCCGTCGTCTTTGACGGAGAAGCGGTAGGAGGCTTTGCCCTTTTTCGCGCAAGGCGACTCGCTGACGCGGATGTAGATGTTCCCTCCTGCCCCGGTGTATTTGATGGCGTTGCTCGCGATGTTGAGGAGCACCTGGCTTAAGCGCAGCCTGTCGGCGATTATGTCCTCGTGCCTCACGTCGAGGGTATCGATGTAGAGGCTTTGCCTTTTGACGGCGATCTGGGATTGGATCATCGTGCGGAGATCGTGGAATAGAGCGGGGAGATGAAGCGGCTTCTCGTCGAGTTTGACGGTGCCTGATTCGATCCTGCTCATATCTAGGACCTCATTGATGAGGGAGAGCAGGTGGGTGCTGGAGGTTTGGATTTTCCGCAGATAATCCTTCGTCGCTTCCTGATTGCCAAGCGAGGTGAGGGCAAGCGCGGTGAAGCCGATTATGGCGTTCATCGGCGTGCGGATGTCGTGGCTCATGCTGTTTAGGAAGGTGGTTTTGGCTTTGGAAGCGTTGCTGGCGAGCTGCAAGGCGTCGCGCAAGGACTTCTCCCTTTGAATCTCTTGCTCCTTCTCCTTCGTGATGTCTCGAGTGACGAAAAGCACTTCCTTCACTTCGCCTTCCTCATCTCGACTTTTGACGATGAAGCGCGCCTCGACCCAGCGAAGCAACGAGTCGCGGAACTCTGAGAAGATCGTGTTGGCATTTTCCATGCGCGACTTTATGGTCGAGAGATCGACGAAATCGATGGCGTCGCCTCGCGTATCCGGAGAGATGAAGTTCAGGACGATGTCCTCACTTTCCTCGTTGAAAACCCCCTCGCGCGGGACGTTGTTGTCTAAGAGCAAGGCGCAGTCGATTATCTTGTAACGCCCGGAGGTGACATCGGCGAGGATGACGGAGGTATAAATCTTCGAGATTGCCGAGATTACCTCGCCATGCTCTTTCTCGGCGCGGCTTGCCTTCGCCAGTTCGGCGCTGCGCTTAAGGTCCTTCTTCACGGCCTCGTCGACGTCTTGAAGGTATCCTTTGCGCTCAAAGCCGTTCTTCGTCTTGAAGACCGTCCCGCCGGCGCGAACGTATCTAGGGCCTAATTTGGGGTGGTTGTAGAGATAGGTGAGCTCGCCGAAGCCATCTTTCTCGGTCTTCTTCATCGAAGCGAGGACGTTGGGGAGATAAGAGGGATCTATGTTGCTTTTCCAGGCTTCGTAGAGTGCTTCTGGAGTATAGAAGCGGCGCTCTAGCCCAGTTAGCCTCTCCGTGAGGTCGTCTGCCAAGAGCTTTGGCGCCTTGCCTTTCTCTACGACGAGCTTCCAGGTGCCTGTCTTGGTGGAGGAGAGGATGCCCTTCATCTCGCTGAGCTTGCCATAATTCTCCTCAATCTCGGCTTGGTAGGCCTCTTCTTTCGCCCGGCGCTCCCTCTCCTCTTTGAGATGTTCCTCGATTATCTTGTCGACGCAGCGGAAGCCGCAGGCGATGAAGCCTTCTTCCTTCATCTTGCGGAAGTCGTAGGTGTAGTTGTGCTTGGACCCGTTCAGGATCGCTGCGTAGCCGCCGCTGAGGCTTCCGCTGGTAGCGAAGAAGCGGCGGAGATTATCCAAAGACAGCCTCTCCCTGAGGGCGTCCTTTTCGCTTTCGACGACGAAGCGATCAATGTAAACCTCGCATAGAGTGGGGTAATGGAACTCGGCGTTGGGGCTTGCCTCTTTCATGTCGATGCTCGTTTTAATCACCCTTCCCTTGCCGCTAATCAAATCGAAATAGAAGACGTTGCGGTATTCGCTTGACAGCGCGTCGAAGACGCTTTGGAGCTTGCTTTCCTCGCACATTTCGACGGCGAAGAGGATGCTTCCCGGCCCCATCCCATCCGTTTCCTCCTTGATGAAATGGAGGCGGCACTCATGGCGGGAGGAGCTTTCGAAGGCGATGGAGATGTGCTTTTTGCCTTCCATCCGCTTGGGGAGGGTAGAGACGTCCATAAAACGCCTTACCTCGGCTTTGTATTCCTCCCTAGAAAGTTCATCCGTGACGGGCGCTATATTGGCTTTGAAGCTTTTCGAGGTGGTTATTTTGGCGATGTCATCAGTAGTTTTGATGACAGAGTATGAATCGTTCTCTAGGTTTATCCTGAACATCGCCACATAGATGTCAGAGATGGCGGAGTAGGCTTTCGCGGCCCCTTCTTCTTGTTTCTTCCTCTCACTCCTCAGTTTCCCTTCGATGCTTTTGAACAAAAGGAGGACCTTCAGAGGCTCCTCAAGCTCACTGATGCGGATGCAGACGCCGGAGTAATGCAGAATCTTGCCCTCGAGAAGGATTCTGAAAGTCAGTTCCATCCGCCTCTCTTTGCTCAGCCTTGCGATTAATGCATCGGCGGAGAAAAAGGCGAGGAAAGCGTCTTTGTCGTCCTGAAGCAGACGATTGGAGGCGTATTTGGCAAGCCTATCCGAATAGGAGAAGGCCTCCTCGTCTTTGCCGTAATGCCCTTTGAGGGCCCCTTCGGTCTTGATTATGGAAAGGGCGTCGGCAAGGGGGTCGACGAGATAAACCTGGGCATAGTCGTCGGAAAGAGCGGCGACGAGGGCATCGATATTGATCATGGGGGTTATCCTTTCTCTCCCGGGGGAGGAGGCGCGGTCATTTGTTCATGAAGGGGGCGATGGCTTTGGCGATCGATTTGGCGTCGATGGGCTTGGCGATGTGGCCGTTCATGCCGGCCTCGAAGGCTTTTTGCCTGTCCTCCTCGAAAGCGTTGGCGGTCATGGCGAAAATGGGGAGATTGGCTTTGCGGTTGTTCTTGAAAGTCCTGATCTCGCGGGTAGCGGTGTAGCCATCCATCCTGGGCATCTGGATGTCCATGAAGACGATGTCGTAACAATTCTCATCGGCTTTCGCGATCATCGAGACCGCTTCGATCCCGTCTTTGGCCTCATCAACCTCCATCCCCATGTCTTTGAGGATCGAGCGCGCGATCTCCCTGTTGAGGTCGTTGTCTTCGACTAGGAGCGCCTTCTTGCCTGCGCAGTCGACTTTCGTTTCTTCTTCTTCTTCTTCTGCTTCAACTTCCTTGCCGGAGAGGGCGAGGCGCAGGTCGGAGGCGAAGATCGGCTTGGCGAGGAAGGCGGTGACGCCGGCTTCCTTAGCCTCCTCCTCGATCTCGCTCCAATCGTAGGCGCTGAGGATGATCATCGTCGGCTCGTCGCCGATCGCCCTTCTTATCTGGCGGATCGTTTCTATTCCGTTAAGGTCGGGCATGAGATAGTCGACGATGTAGACTTTGTAGCCGTCGCCGAGCTCCTTGGCCTCTTTCGCCCTGATGATGGCCTCTTTCCCCGAGGTCGTCCACTCGGCCCTTATCTCGATCTGGCGAAGCAAGGCGCAGACGCCTTGGCAGGAGACGATGTCATCGTCGACGACGAGGGCCCTTTCCCCGACCAATTCGGGGATGGGGTCGTTGCTGATTTCCTTCTCGGCGAGCTTGAAATCCACCTGCACGGTGAATTCGCTGCCCTTGCCTTGCTCGCTTTCGACTTCGATGCTCCCGCCCATGAGGTCAACGATGTTCTTTGTTATCGACATACCTAAACCCGTGCCTTGGATGCCGCTGACGGTCGAGGTGCGCTCCCTTGAAAAGGCATCGAAGACCTTGTCTTTGAATTCGGAGGACATGCCGATGCCGTTGTCCTTGATGGCGAAGCGGTAGGTGGCGTAGCCCTCTTTATTGGAGGGGAGTTCGCTCAGCCTTATTGCTATCTTGCCGCCGGCAGGGGTGTATTTGATGGCATTTCCGGCGATGTTAATGAGAACTTGGCTGAGGCGCAGCTTGTCCGTGATTACGTCTTCGTGCCTCACCTCGATCGCGTCGATATAAAGATATTGGCCTTTGGAGTTAATTTGCCCCTGGATTATCGTGCGGAGGTCGTGGAGGACGTCTGGGAGATGGACAGAGGATTCGTCGAGTTTGACGGTGCCCGACTCTATGCGGCTCATGTCGAGGATCTCGTTGATGAGGGAAAGGAGATGGGCGCTGGAGGTGTGAATCTTCGAAAGGTATTCTCCGACCGCCTCCTTGTTGTCGAGATGGGCTTCGGCGAGCGCGGTGAAGCCGATTATGGCGTTCATCGGGGTGCGGATGTCGTGGCTCATGCTGTTGAGGAAGGTTGTCTTCGCCCTGGAGGCGTGGTTGGCGAGCAAAAGGGCGTCGCGGAGAGCCGCTTCCTGGCGGAGTTCTTGGCTCTTCTCTGCGCTGATGTCACGCGCGACGTAAAGCGCCTCGATGGCCTTTCCTTGCTCGTCTCTTTTTTTGACGATGAAGCGGGCCTCGAACCAGACTCCCTCTGGGTTGCGGTATTCCTGAATGATGGTGTTGGCTTTTTCTAGCCTAGCAGGGAGGGTGTCGAGGTTGAGGAAGTCATTGACCTCCTTGCGCATATCGGGGGCGATGAAAGCCTCGATGATCTGCTCTCTTGCGTCGTCGAAGCGCCCTTTTCTTGCGGCGACCTCGCCCATTTTGGCGACGCTGTTAAGAATCTCGTAGCCGTGAGTGGGGATGAGGACGTTGAAGATCGTGCTGTAGATGGTGGCGACGGCTCCGATGAGCTCCGAGCGTTCCTCCCTTTCCTTTTGGAGGATCTCCTCTTTGGCTCTTCTCTCTTTCTCCTCGCGCAGATGCTCGGCGATGATGTCGTCGATTATCTGAAAGCCGCAGACGAGACGGCCATCGTCATCAATTTTGACTATCACGTATTGGTAGTAGTGGAGCGCGCCTCTCTCGACGCTTCTATAGTTGCCGGTTATTTCTCTCTTTGTGGCGAATTGCTTCCTGATGTTGTCTAAGCTCATCACCTGGATGATGTTTTCCCTGTCCTCTTCATGGACGTATTTGCTGGCCCAGAGGTGAACGGCCGGCTCGAAGGGGAAGACTTTGTCTTTGAGGGACTGTATTTCCGCGACGGGGTAATTCTCGTCTATCTTGAGGATTCTGCCGCTGCCATCGTTGTAATTGGCCAAATAAACGTTGCGGAAGTTCCTGATGAGGGCGTTGAGAAGCGATAATTGTTCCTCCATTTCCTTTCTATGGCGCATCTCGATTTCCTTTTCCTTCTTTTCCTGCTCGAGGTGTTCCTTTAGGAAGGAATCGATGTTGCGGAAGCCGGCGATGATGTAGGCTCCGCTGGCGGATTTGTGGAAGCTGTAATGAAAGTTGGAGATTTTGCCCCCTTCAACGACTCGGTAGTTGCCCGAATGCTCCCTCGCGGATTCAAGGGCCTTTTCGATGGACTGCAAGCGCATGTTCTCGTATGAGGCGGCCCGATCTTCGGGGTGGATCCTTTCCTTGACGTATCTAGCCAGCACATTTTCCCAGGGGAAGGTGCGTGTGGCGTCCGTGTCGAAATCCCTCACGATGTATGGCTCGGCTTTGAGGATTGTGGCAATGCCGCTTCTCGGGTCTATGCGGAAGACGTTCGTGAGCTCTTTGGTGAAGACGTCGAAAGCGCTTTGGTAGAGATCCTCCTCAAGAGCCTCGACGGCGTAGATGAGGTGGTGTATATCCCCGTTGTTGCTCAGGTCCTCCCTGATAAAGGACAAGCGGAACTTGTTCCTTGTGGCGGGGTTGGAGAAGACAAGGCTGATCCTTTGCTTTCCCTTCATCCTCTCCTCGATGGTGGACATGTCGAGGAAGGCCTCCATGCTCTCTTTCGTGTCGGGGTCGCTCACGAGGCGGGCGAAGCCAAGAGAGTTCTCGCTGAATTTATTGGATTTGACGTAGCCCTTCGCGATGGGGCTGTCCTTGATGACCTTGAAGGTGTCGTTCCTCAAGGAGACGCGATACATGACGAGGTAAAGATCGCTCAAGGCGTTGTAGGCTTCGATGAGCCCCTCGGTGCGCTTGCCGTTTTGGAGCGATATCGTGTCATCGATGTTGCGGAAGCCCACCAGGAGGCGCAAAGGGGCGCCTTCTTCGCTCAAGCGGATGTAGACGGCGGAGAAATAATGGATCTGCGAGTCGATGAGGGCGCGGTAATCGACCTCGAATTTCTCTCTCCCCGAAGAGAAAGCCTCCTTGAGGGATTCGGGGGAGAGGGCTTTCCTTAGCTGATCCCTGTCTTGGATGTAGACACGCGTGCTGATGTAGTTCTCGAGAATCTCGCGGTAGCTGAAGACTTTGGGCGAATCCTCCAGCCCCTTTGTGACGTAGCCCTGCAGCTTTACGACGGTCGCCTCGTTCTTCTCGAGCTCATAGATGTAGACGTTCAGAAAATCTTTGGTCAAAGCGGCTAGCAGCTCTGGGTGGTTGATCATGGGTGTCTCCTGTTTTTTTGGGGCGTCGTCGAGGCCCCTGTCCTGGCTAGGAGAAATGGGCTTGGCGGCTGGTGAAGCCATCGTTGTGGTGGTCAGCTTCAAGATTTCGGTAATTTTAGCGCCTACGTGCGCGCTTGCGCAAGCATCGCTTGGTTTTGAAGCCGGAAATAAGGGAAGAAGGCGAAACGACGATGGCGAAAGCCTTGCGCTACATTGCCTGCGTTTGAAAGCGCGCAAATTTCTCGCGGCGGGCTTTCCGAAAAGCAAAGCTTAGGCCTCCGTCGATTATCTTCCTTGCTATACTTTGTCCATGCAAAAGAGGGCTCTTTCGGTTCAATACCTCGGTAAGACCTACCCCATCGTCTTGACGAGGAAGAAGGGAATGAGAAACATCAGGGTGAGACTGAGCGAAGATGGAGCCTCGCTATTGGTGTCCGCGCCTTATTTGGTGAGCTCATCTTCGATCCAAAGGGCATCATTGGGGTGCCTGCCGAAGCTATTGAAGAGGAAGATAACTACGATACCGCCTTATGAGAACGGGAACCTCTATTACCTGGGCAAGCCTTATTACGTCGGGGATTTCGACGATGAGACGATCGAGGGCTATCTTAAGAAGAAGGCTCTGCCCGTCTTTGAGGAGAGGGTGGCCTTCTATTCGAAGCTCATGAAGGTGAGCCCCCCTTACAAAGTGAGGGCGAGGAGGATGAAGACGCGCTACGGGGTCAACAGCAGGCAGACCCACACGATAACTCTTTCTCTGGCCCTCATCCATTTCTCTTTGCCCATAATCGATGCGGTGGTGGTCCATGAGCTTGCCCATCATTTCCAGTGGAACCACGGCAAGGAGTTCTACGCGATCGTCCTGAAATACTGCCCCGAATACAAGAGCCTTCACGACAAGCTGAGGAAGAACATCTATGAATGAGACCATCAAATCAAGAAGCAACAAGCGCATCAAAGAGCTTGCTTTCATCAAGAAAGGCGACCCCTCCCTTTTCCTTGTCGAGGGATACCACCTCGTCGAGATGGCTTTTGAAGCCTCCTGCCTTGAAGAAGTGCTTTGCCTCAGCGATCCCCATCTAGCCGGCGTGAAGACGACCATCGTCACCGAGGAGATCATCAGCAAACTCGCTTTCTCAAAAAGCCCCGAACCGATAATCGGGGTATGCAGGAAAGTAGATAACAAAGACATTGCTTCCGACAAAGTCCTGCTTTTGGACATGGTTCAGGATCCAGGAAACGTTGGGACGCTTCTTAGGACGGCCCTCGCTTTCTCCTTCAAAAGGGTCATCTCGATAAGGGGCAGCGCCTCCTTCTATAACTTCAAGACCGTCTCCTCAAGCCAGGGGGCGATATTCAAATTGAGGCTAGAAGAGGGATTAGGGGAAGAGGAGGCCGCTTCGACGCTGAAAGAGGAAGGCTATTTCCTTATGGGCAGCGCGCTGGAAGGGGCTTCGCCTTTCGCTTCTATCAATGTCCCCGGCAAAGTCTGCCTGATCCTCGGGAATGAGGGGCAGGGGATGAGCAGGACGCTCATCGAGCGCTCGGACGCGCTCGCCTATATCCCCATCTCCGGCATTGATTCCCTTAACGTCGGGGTGGCCGGCGGAATCCTCATGCAACACGTGAATTCGGCTATGCAAAAATGATGGCGCGGGCACATAATAGGCGCATGAAGAAAATCACTTTCGCATTGTGCTCATTGCTCCTCCTCGCCTCCTGCGCGGGCTCCTCCTCGGAAGACGAGGGGAAAACCTATATCGCAAGCTTCAAGAACGCCTATGAGGCCTCTTATTCAAGCGGCTCTTTGCTGGTGAATACGACTCCCAATGGGGCGAAGGTGGCCGCGGGGGTAAAGAACCTTAGCGGCACCTATTACAGGGTTTCCGGCAGCGGGCTTGCCTTCGAGGCCGGGGTCGATGGGCTGAAGGGCGATGAGGTCTCCTCTTTGAAGGGCGAATTGCTCCTCACGGGGGGCTCGATATCGCTTGACACGAATTCCTCCTCCCTTGGCTCTATCAAGGATTTCATGAAGCTCTCCCCCGTGAAGGCGAAGGCCTATTTCGGCGATGGGGCGCTTTATTTCAACGCCTCGGGCGAGAATAGGGGCGAAGACACCAACTCGACCCTCGGGCTTCTCGCTCAGACGGCGATCCAAGAGATAAGCGGCGATTCCTCCTACCGTTTATACGGCGGTTACGAGGAGGGCTCTCTGCCCGAGACCAAGAACAGGTACAAGGGCAAGTGGACCTTAAGCGAGGAGAACGCGAAAAAGATAAGCGACAAGATGCCTTTCATCAAAGAAGGGGACACTCTGTCGGAGCATTTCTCCCTTTCCTCTTTCATCGAGGGGGCCTATGAGGACGCTGACGGGAAGACCGCCTTCTCTTTCAGCACCAAAGACGACGGCACCAAGCGCATCCAATTCCAAAGCAAAGACAAAAAAGTTTTGAGCGCCGCCCTCGCCGCGGGCTTCAAGAGCTTCTCGCTCACCCTCTCTTCCAGCGAATCCCTTCCAAGCGAAAACGAGGTGAAGGAGAAAATCGACGAGTTCTTCACCTACGCCGAGCCGCTTACTTTCTCTATCTCCACCTTTTTCACGGACAAAGGGCTCAGCCAAGTAAGCTATGACGTCAACTTCTCTCTCGACGAAGCCAAGATCAACGAAACCTATCCGCAGGGGATGTTCGATTTGACCTCCTCCGCCCCAGAGGGCGGCAAAGAGAGCGATTACCGCTTCAACCTCGACGGCAGCCTAACCTTCTCCGGGACGCTGAACACAAGGTTCGGTAGCGAGGGGAGCTTCTCTCTCCCCGATCTCAGCTCCTATCTCGAGTTCCCTGCAATAAAAAAGAGCAGCGCTGAAACGAATTGAACCAAAGCCCTCCGCCGTGGAGGGTTTTCAATAAGCGGGTGTATCTGGTGCTTTTTTCATTGAAAAAAAGAGAAGAAGAGGCCTTTAAAAGGTTCCAATGCCGTTTCGCTTATTTCTTGTGTTGAATGGTTGGAGAAGGGACAAAACAAGATTGTCCTCGGCTGTTGAGATTTCTCTCGTAGGCGCTTCTATGTCCATGCATATAAAAAAGGACTTTTTGCGATGCTGTCGAAATAATTTTGATTACAGCTAAGTCTATATTTGACGAAAGCACTTAAAAAACGCCGTTTTGCCAAATATAAGGATGTTTAATCAGCCTCTTGGAATAGAGCCTTCTAAATGCTCCCTAATTTGATTGGGGCGATTTGGCGTCATTAGTTTGAAAGGGAGAGACTTATTAAATAGGGCTTTGTTTCCCTTTTAATATCCTATCTAAGGCCATGTCTCGTGGTAATCTCTGGACTTCGACATTCGGGCAACCGCATTGCAGACGGTACAGAAGGATTGCTGACTAAAAGCCTGCCGTCATTGTTTTTTTTTTTTTTTTTTTTTTT
>CAVDSY010000013.1:0-55874 GCA_963611815.1 bacterium | reverse complement strand
GAGTGAAACATATGAAAAAGAAGACGATGAATTTAGGGATTTTACCAGCGCTTTCCTGCTTTCTTTTGGCCGGATGCGCCGGAGGGGGCGATGGCAAAATCGTCTTGAACATCGGCTTCTGGCCAGAATCCGCCCAAAAGCAGGATGTGGCGATGTACGAAGCCTGGAAGGAACGTTTTGAAGCGGATTACCCGCAGTACACCATCAAAGGCATGCCTTATACCTACAGCACCGAGACCGTCGGCCAAAAAGCCGCCACCGGTGGCCTTCCTGACGTCTGGCAGACCTGGTTCACCGAGCCAGAGAAGCTCATGGACAAGAAGATAATCCGTCCCATAACGAGCCAGCTCAAATCCCTTGGTTGGGACGCGAAGATGGATGATGAGATGAAAGGCGCCCTCACTTTCGACGATGAGATCTATGGCGTACCCCGTGACGGGTATGGGCTGGGCCTTCTCCTCAACAAGAGAATCCTTGGGGACAATGGGTTGTTAAGAGAGGACGGCAAAGGCGGATACTCAATCTACAATGCCGATGGCACGGCAGCCTACCCCACCACCTGGAAACAGGTGATGGAGTGGAGCAAGGTCATCGTCCAAGAAAACGAAGACAACGCGAAAGGCTTCTTGATGTACAGCGCCAACAAGAACGGCGGCTGGGTATACAGCAACATCGCTTGGAATTTCGGCGCGGAACTAGAGATAGAGAAAGACGGCAAATGGACCGCTAACCTAGACTGCGATGCCTCCGTCAAAGCGCTTGAATGGCTTAAGGAGATGAAAACGGAGGAGCTCGTCCAAGACGCGACTAGCGTCGTCTACAACGACTGGTACGCCAATATCGGCGAGAAGGTCGCGATGGCCGTTGTCGGCAGCGATGTCCTTCAGCAAGCCAAGCTGCAAGGAAGCGTCAGCATGGACGACCTCGCCTTCGTCCCGATGCCGACTGGCGACGCCACCCACCACTATTCCCTTTACGGCGGCACGCCTTTCGTCTTCACCAAAGGGGTCAGCGACGAGAAGGTGGAGGGCATCCTCAAATTCTTCGACTACATTGGGCGCTCACCCTCGACGAGTGAAACCAACATGAAGGCCAAAAAGGAAGGGTATGAAGTGGCTAAAACCAAAGGCCAGCCGATTCTCCCCTCGATCATGCCTTGGAAAGACGAGACCTATCTAACCCAGGCCAAAACCCTCGAGAATCAGTATGTGAACGTGAAGATGGAGGATTATTCCCCCTTCTTCGACAATATCCAAACCAACAAGAAGAGCGAGGAGCCCTACTCCACCCAGGAGATGTATGAGGCTCTGGACACCGCGATCCAAAGCGTCTTCAGCTACGCCGACACCGCCAATTGCAAAGCGCTTCTCACCACCGCTTCGCAGACCCTGCAGAAAGAACTCGACAAGAACGTCAACAAATAAGGGCGCTCCCCATGGAAAAGAGCAAAAGGAAACGCAAAAGGAATTGGAAGCCGATCCTCAAGAAGAACCTTGTGGGCTGGGCTTTCATGATCGTGCCTCTGGTGCTTTTTTCCTTTTTCATCTGGTATCCGATGATCCGGAACGCGATCCTTTCCTTCCAGGATGGGTACAGCGATCCTAGTTTCGTTGGCTTCGACAATTTCGTCTCCCTTTTCGAGGACCCCACCTTCCTAAGCGCCCTCAAGAACACCTTCCTTTATATTTTGTGGTCCTTGCTCATCGGCTATTTGGCCCCGGTCATCATGGGGTTCTTGCTGAGCGAGGTGATCCACGCGCGGGGCTTCTTCCGCATCGTGCTCTATTTGCCTTGCATGATCAGCGGCATGGCCGTGGTCTTCCTCTTCAATTCGATGTACGGGGACAGCAGCAACGACCTCTTCAACGTCATCATCACCCGTCTTGGCTTCGCTTCCCATCCTTGGAAGGGCTCCACCTCTTTGATCATCCCCCTCATCGTTTTGGCGATGACTTGGAAGGGGGCGGGCAGCACCGCGCTTATCTATTTGAGCGCCTTCCAGTCGATCGACGACTCAATGTACGAGGCCTCGCGCATGGACGGGGCGAGCGCCTGGCAAAGGTTCTGGCGCATCACCGTGCCGGCGCTTAAGGGCACCTTGCTCACCTTGCTCGTTTTGCAGATAATCAGCGTCTTCCAAGTCTTCTATGAGCCGCTGATCATCGGGCCGAAGGGAGGGCCGCTTGACAGTTCGATGTCTTTGATGCTCCTTTCCTATCTCTATGCCTTCGAGGATTTCGAATACGGGAAAAGCGCCGCCTGCGCGATGGTGCTTGGCATAATCATCGTCGCTTTCACTTGCCTTTACTCGCTGCTTGATAGGTATCTCAAGAAAAAGGAGGGAAAATGAGCATGAAGAAAAAATACGTTTTCCCTCGCCTCAAAGACAAGCGGGGAGGCTTCCTCAACTTCGCCGATTACCGCAACCCCGCGCATAAAGTTGGGTATGGGTTCATCATCCTCTTCTTGCTTTTCTTCTCCTTCATGGCCCTTTTCCCCATCATTTTCCTGGTGGCCAGCGCCTTCAAAAGCGATGGCGAGATCTATAGCGCAACCTACACCTTCTGGCCGAAGGTCTGGGATTTTGGGAAAATTGCGACCATCTGGAACAAGATCGATTTCACCCGCTATTACCTCAACACCTTCGTCTATGTAATCGGAGCGGTCTTCTGCGCGGTTTTCTTCAATAGCCTTCTTGCTTACGCGGTGGCGATAATCAAGCCCTTTGGGCACAAGGTGATCGATAAGCTCATCTTCCTTGGCTACATGATCCCCGCGGTGCTCAACATCTTCCCCCTCATTCAGGAGATCAACGCGATCGGCCTGCTCAAAGCCGACAGCGAGTCCTACCTCATGTTCCTCTCCTTGTGGCTGAGCTTTGGGGCCAACGCCTATTACTACACCCTCTTCAAGGATTACTTCTCTCGCCTCCCGAAATCGCTTATCGAGGCCGGGAACATGGATGGGGCAGGTCACTTCAAGGTATTCTATCGGATCGTCATCCCCTTATCGAAGCCCATAATCGGCATCGTGGCGATCTTCGCGATGACCGCCTCTTACAGCGACTTCCTCTTGCCTTACCTCGTCCTCCAAAACGACAAGCTCAAGACCTTGATGGTTGGCATTTACAACATCGGCAGCGCGGGGGACATCCTCAAGAGCGAGGAATTCCTGATGCTGCTTCTTCTCTCGATCATCCCCCAGGTGATCATCTTCCTCATCTTCCAGCGCCAGATCATGAACGTCGGCGCGAACAAAGGCAGCAAGGAGTAAAGCGTTATGGCAAAAACAGGCAATCGTTATTTGGAAGTCGAGCCCTATGGCGTGAAAGAGATCGGCTTCCATCAAGACAAGAACCAAGTGAGCGAGTCGATCTTCTCTTTGGGCAATGAATACAGTGGGGTGCGCGGCTTCTTCGAGGAGGGGGTCTCTCTCCCTTCTTTGATCGGGACATATTATAACGGCATCATCGAGTACGCCCTCGAAGAGACTCCCAGCGCCTACAAAGGCATCGCCAAAAGAAGCCACTTCACGATCAATTCGCCTAATTATCTGAAATGCTCGATAACCGTCGATGACGAAAAGCTCGACCTGGCGAAAGTGTCCTTCTCCTCCTTCGAAAGGCATCTTGATTTCAAGACGGGCCTATTGAAACGTTCCTTCCTTTGGAAGACAAAGCAAGGCAAGGAAATAAAAGTGACGTTCGAAAGGCTGCTT
This sequence comes from bacterium, assembly GCA_963611815.1. GTDB lineage: Bacteria > Bacillota_I > Bacilli_A > RFN20 > CAG-826 > Alloenteromonas. The sequence continues at coordinate 52,157 of CAVDSY010000013.1, read as the reverse complement.
GGCATGGACAGCCCCCACCAGGCCGCCCAAAGGATCTCCTTCCTCTCCGACAAAGAGGCGAGTTTGGCAATATCCCTTTCTATTGATGGCTCGATCCTCCACTGGGGGAACCATTGCTATTGGAATGCTGGGAAAATCATCCAAAACGATGGGGATTACGGCCTTTTCATGAAGACCATCTCCACCCATCAGTCGATCGTGAGCCTCATGAAAAACGTTGGTTTCACTTCCCTTAAAGGAGTCAAATCCTTTGAAAAGGAAATAGTTCTCGAATATGAAGAGCGCCTTAAGCCCGGCGAAGAAAAGGCGCTAACCCGTTACGTCACGAACCTCATCGACAAGCAAAGCGACGCTAGAGGAGCGGCGATGAAGAAAGAGGCCTCGAAGGAGTTGGACGTTCTCGTCAAGAAAGGCTTCGAAGGCCTTTTGAAAGAGAACGAGGCTTTCTTCGCCGCGGCCATGAAAGGCAGCGACATTGAGATCGATGGGGACGAAGAGGACCAGCAAGGCATCCGCTTCTGCCTCTTCAACCTTCAGCAGGCCTATCACGGCCTCGCCCCTGACAACAACATCGGAGCCAAGGGGCTGACTGGCGAAGCCTATAGCGGCCACGCCTTCTGGGATTCGGAGACCTATTGCTTGCCTTATTACCTCTTCACCAGCCAAAAAGCCGCGCAGGACCTCCTTCTTTTCCGCTACAACACCTTGGAGCAGGCGCGGCTCAGAGCCAAGGATTTGGATTGTCTTGGCGCTTGCTTCCCCATCGCCACCAGAAACGGCGAGGAGGCCTGCACCCTTTGGCAGCATGCCTCCACCCAACTTCAGCCCACCACCGCTGTCGCTTACGCCATCTTCCATTACATGAATCTCTATGACGATTGGGATTTCATGGACAAGTATGGGCTTGAGATGCTGCTTGAGATATGCAAGTTCCTCCTCACCAGGGGCCAATGGAACCAGACCCATGAGCATTTCTCCTATTACGGGGTGATGGGGCCTGACGAGTTCGAGGTCATGGTCAACCACAACATGTACACCAACGTCATGGCCAAGAAGACCTTCGAATATACCCTTAAGGTGCTTTCGTCTTCAAAAATCAATAAAGACAAAGCCTTCAAGAAGACCGGATTCTCCGCGCTTTGGGTCAAAGAGATGAAGGAAGCGGACGAGAAGATGCTGATCCTTTACGATCCTTCCACCCATCTTTATGAGCAGCATCAAGGTTTCTACGATCTCCCCCACATCGACGTGGATGAAATCCCGATGAGCGAGTTCCCTCTTTACGGCCACTGGTCCTATGACCGCATCTACCGCAACGACATGATCAAGCAGCCGGACGTCTTGATGTTCCTTTTCCTCTACGACCAGGATTTCTCCTTCGCGGAGAAGAAAGCGAACTACGAATACTATGAGCCGCGCTGCATCCACGAGTCCTCCCTTTCCCCCAGCGTGCACAGCATCCTCGCCGAGGAGCTTGGGAAAGAGGAAGAAGCCCTCTCTTTCTTCGGCTTCGCGACGCGCTTAGACCTCGACGACTATAACCGCAACACCAAAGAAGGGCTCCACATGACCTCGATCGCCGCCGCTTGGATGAACATCGTCTACGGCTACCTTGGGCTAAGAAGCGACAAGGAAAAGCTTTCCCTCAGCCCCGCCTTGCCCAAGAGATGGTCCCATTACTCGGTGAGGCTAAGCTATCATGGCTCACCTCTTCGCTTTGATGTCTTTCCGGATAAGCTCGTGGTCAAAAACGACGGAAGGGCGGTAGAGCTAGTGATCTACGGCAAGAAAGAAACCATCGAGAAAGAAAGAGTGATCGCCAGATGAACGACGCTTTGAGCATCGATAAATACAGCCCCTCCAGCCGCGTCGAGGAAGGCAACCGCTTCCTGCTCGGCAATGGGCATCTTGGCTATCGCGGCCTCCTTGAGGAAGAAGGGAAGGAGTCCTTGAAGGGCTTCAACCTCGTCGGGGTCTATGACCGTTATGAGGACAAATGGAGGGAATCGCTCAATCTCCCCGACCCTCTTCGCTTCAAGGCCTATTTCGAAGGGAAGGAAGAAAGCGTGAAGACAATCGCGCCTCTTTCGCATCGTTTGACCCTTTCTTTCAAAGAAGGGGTGCTTTATAGGGAAAGCGAATTCCCTTCCTTCTTTCTTAGAAGCGAGCGTTTCATCTCGCAAGCTAACGACGGATTATTGGCTTCTTCGTTGACTATCAAAGCCAAAAAAGAAGGGCGTTACACCTTCCGCTTTGGGCCCGACCTTGACATCTATGACATCAACGGCCCCCACTTCATAGACAAAAGGCTTGAGGAGCATCCGGCCTACCTTCTTTTCGAAGGCTCCACCAACGAGGGCAAGACCATCTATGAGGCGATCAGCTACGCCTTCAAAAGCGGGCTGGCGAGATACAACGACCCTTATTACGAAGTGGATATCTCCCTTAAGGAAGGCGAGGAATTCCCTGTCTATGTCTATGCCCTCGTCTATGAGGAAAGAGGCAATTTCCATGATGACATCCTCGCCCTAAGGGCCAAAGGCTACGAGGAGCTTAAAAAAGAGCACATCGCCATCTTCAAGCCGATGTTCGAAGGGGCGAAGGTGGGTTTAGGCGGGGACGAGGAAGGCGAGAAAGAGCTCGCCTACTCGATCTATATGCTTCTGATCTTGGGCGACAGAAACCGCGCCAGAAGCATCCCGGCCAGGGGGGTTTCCGGACAGACCTACAAAGGGGCCATCTTCTGGGATACGGAGATCTTCTTGCTCCCTTTCTTTTGCCTAAACGAGCCCGAAATCGCGCGCAACCTCATCCTTTATCGAGTCAAAACCCTGCCTGGGGCCAAAGCAAAAGCGAAGGAATTCGGCTACGAAGGGGCTTTCTATTCCTGGGAGAGCCAGGACAGTGGATTGGAGGCTTGCTCCAAATACAACGTAACCGATTATCGGACCGGCGAGCCCATCCGCACCTACTTCAACGAGAAGCAGATCCATATAAGCGCGGACATCCCCTTCGCGATAGAGAACTACGTGAAGGCAACCGGGGATGAGTCGATCTACGAAGATGGGGCTTTGGACGTGCTTAAGGAATGCGCGCTCTTCTTCCTTAGCTACGCCAGGCTGAGGGAGGACGGCTTGTATCACTTAGACGACGTGATCGGGCCGGATGAATACCACGAAAGGGTGAATGACAACGCCTTCACCAATTACATGTCCTTCCATGCGGTCAAATACGCGATCTCCGTTTTGGAGGAATATGGGGAAAAGGAAGGGGAAACCATCGCAAAACTCATGGATTTCGCCTCAAAGCTTTATTTGCCTAAGCCCAATGAGAATGGGGTCATTGAGCAGTTTGAGGGCTACTTCAGGAAAGAGGATTGCACCTTGGAAGAGGTAAAATCGCGGGTGAAGGACCCTAAGCAATACTGGGGAGGGAAAGACGGGCCGGCCTCTTCCACCCAGATCATCAAGCAGGCCGACGTCATCGCCATGCTCGCCCTTCTCCAAGACGAATTCCCGCTTAGCGTAAAGAAAGCCAACTACGATTACTACTTCCCGCGCACCGAGCATGGCTCCAGCCTATCAAGCAGCATGTACTCCCTGCTTGCCAGCGAGATCGGCGAGTCCGATTACTCTTACTCGATGTTCCGCAAAAGCGCATCGATCGATCTCTATGGCCCCCAAAAGCTCTTCGCCGGGGGCATCTACATCGGGGGCAGCCACCCCGCCAGCGCGGGAGGGGCCTACCTCTCCGCCGTCTACGGCTTCGCGGGGCTGCATATCGACGGGGGAGGGAAAGCGAGTTTCTCCCCCCATCTCCCCGCCCAAATCGCCTCGCTTTGCTTCAAAATAAAGCTCAGGGGCAAGAAGTATCTCATCAGCATCTGCTCAAATCGCGCGACTCTGGAGGAATTAGCATGAAACTTCAAGGCATCATATTCGATCTGGATGGGGTGATCATCTCCACCGACCGCTTCCATTACCTTTCCTGGAAGGAAATCGCCGACAAGGAAGGCATCCCTTTCTCTGAGGAGATCAATAACCGCCTCAGGGGCGTTTCGCGCATGGCTAGCCTCGAAATAATCCTCGAGAAAGCCGGCAAAGAGTACACCCAAGAGGAGAAAGAGGCCCTCTGCGAGAGCAAAAACAAGATCTACCGGGAATACCTCAAGACTTTGGAGCCAAAAGACCTCGACAAGGACGTTTTGGCGACTTTGATTGCCTTGAAGGGCAAAGGGCTGAGACTCGCCATCGGTAGCGCCAGCAAGAACACCGCCTATATCCTAGAGAGGATCGGCTTAGGCGATTTCTTCGACGAAGTCGTCGATGGGACGATGATCTCTCATTCCAAGCCCGATCCCGAGGTCTTCCTCCTCGCCGCGAGCAAACTGGGCTTAGACCCAAGCGAATGCGCGGTGGTAGAGGACGCCAAAGCCGGCGTAGAGGCCGCTAAAAAGGGAGGTTTCGCTTCCTTTGGGCTGAGCGATGCCAGGGAAAGCGAGTTCACCGACCATCCTCTCTCTTCCTTCAAGGATCTGTTGCCCTACTTCGAGGAGAAGCCGCGCATCAAGATAGAGCATCTGTGCAAAACCTATCCCAACGGAGTCACCGCGATCAAGGATTTCTCCCTTGCGATAAACGACGAGGAGTTCGTCGTCTTCGTCGGCCCTTCTGGCTGCGGGAAAAGCACGGTCCTGCGCATGATCGGGGGCTTAGAAGACGTCACCGATGGCTCGATATGCCTAGACGAAGAGGACATCACCGACAAAGAGGCCAAAGACCGCAACATCGCGATGGTCTTCCAGAACTATGCCCTCTATCCGCATCTGAGCGTCTTCAAGAACATCGCCTTCCCCCTTGAGGTGGAGAGGATACCCTTCCGCCATTTCTTCGACTTCAAATACCGCAAGGCCAGGAAAGAGGAGATCAAGAGAAAGGTCGAGGCGGCGGCTGCTAAAATCGGCTTGAGCGAATACCTCGATAGGAAGCCCGCCAATTTGAGCGGAGGGCAAAGGCAGAGGGTTGCTTTGGGCAGAGCCATCGTGCGCGATCCCGAGGTCTTCCTCCTCGATGAGCCTTTGAGCAACCTCGACGCGAAGATGCGCGTGGCCATGCGCAGCGAGATCACCCGCCTCCACGACAAACTAAAAACCATCTTCATCTACGTCACCCATGATCAGGTCGAGGCGATGACGATGGGCAGCAAGATCGTCGTGCTGAAAGACGGCATCATCCAGCAAGTCGGCACCCCGGAAGAGATATTCCTCAATCCGGTCAACCAGTTCGTCGCGGGCTTCATCGGGACCCCTCAGATGAATTTCTTCGACGCTTTCATAAGCAAAGAGAACGGCAAATATTACGCTTCTTTCTTAGACTCCGATGAGCGTTTGCCTCTTGATGAGGCGAGGATGAAAACCTTCGATGAGTCTTATCTCAACAAGCGAATCGTCATGGGCGTTCGCCCCAAATCGATCTCGGTAGAAGGCGACCTCTCTTACGTTGAGCAGCGTCACAAGGCGAGGATCAATCTTTTTGAGCAGCTGGGCGAGGAAACCCTCGTCTACGCCTCGATCGCAGGCAAGGAAGATGAGCTAATCATCTCCACCGAAGGGCTAGGCAGATTCAAGAAAGGTCAGGAGATAGGCGTCTCCTTCAAGGTGAAACAAGCATGCTTCTTCGACAAAGAAACAGGAAAATCCTTGCTTTGATTTCCCTTCTTCCATTCCTTTTCTCCTTGCCTTCCTGCAACGGGCAAAAGAACGATGGTTCGCTCTCTTCCTCAGAGCAGACCTCTTTCTCGCGCGACGAGGATGGCTACAAAGTCTTTCCAGAGAGCTATTTCGATTCCCCTTACGATCCAAGCGACGCGAAAGAGGTGAGCAAAGTCAGCTTCGCTCCTTACCTTGAAGGCAGGGAGCTTTATCCCTCGATGAGGATGTACCTTGCCGGGAGCAGCCTCCCTGTCTACAAAGTCGCGGTAAACGAGAACAGACTCTGGCAAGCGGATGCGGGGAATAGAACTTACGCGGCCTATGCTTCCTTCTCCCTCAAAGGGAAGGCGAAGGTCTATCTCCAGTGCGCGTTCAACCCGCTTGATGACGTGGTTATCCGTCCGCTTGGCATGGGCATCGTCCCTGAGATAGACAAAGCCAGATACGTCATCTCCTTTTGGATAACCACGCCTGGCCAATACGTCGTTGAGACGAGATACCGCACTCTGCATTTGTTCGTCAATGAGCTGAAAGAGCCGGATCTCAACGGGGCCATCGTCTTCAAGAGGGGCATCCATAACAAAGACAACGATTCCAGAATCGGCAAAGACAACACAATCCGCGTCCATAACGGCGAGAGGATCTACCTTGAGGACGGGGCGCTTATCCAGGCCAAGTTCCTCGCCAATGGGGCCTCGGGGTTCTCGATTTCTGGCCCTGGGGTGATCGATGGATCCATCTTCCCCCGCAACCCGAATGAGGGGACGGCGACGATCCCTTTGGATTTTAGCTTCTGCTCGGATTTTTCCCTTGAGGATTTCTCCATCATGGATCCCGCGGGATGGGCGTATAACCTCTATTTCTGCGAAGGCGTGTCCGTCAAAAACACCAAGACGATCTCAAGCAGGAGCAATGGGGACGGGATATCCGTGCAAAGCTGCAAGAACGTGAATGTGGACGGCTGCTTTCTGAGGACGTGGGACGATACCTTGGTGGTGAAGAACTACATCGATTACCGAAACCAAAACGAAGGCAGCACCGCGCACATCCGTTTCTCCAACTGCCTTCTCATCACCGATCTCGCCCAATCGATGGAGATCGGCTACGAGACGATAGGCGAGCAGATGGAGGACATCGAATTCTCCAACATCACCGTGCTCCACGCCTATCACAAGCCGGTCATGAGCATCCATAACGGCAACAACGCGAAAATCAAGAAGGTGCGTTACGAGAACATCACCGTGGAGGACTGCGCAATCGGAAAAGGCGACGGGACCCCTTATCTTTTCGATTTCGATTGCTCCTATAGCCCCACTTGGAGCGACGCCCACAAGAAGACGGGCCTAGGCGAGGTGGATGGGGTCGAGGTAGAGAACGTCCTTGTTTTGGACGGGATCGATAACCCTCAAGTCAAAGTGACGGGCTCAATGGAAAAAAGGGAAGCTTATCCAAAAGAGGCCCATTACGTCAAAAACGTTTCCTTCAAAGACGTCTCGATTTATGGGAAGGCGCTTGATTCATCTTATCCTTATATAAATAAAGCCTATGCGGATAATGTCAGCTTCTTAAGCGAATCTTCCCCGACGGGAGCTTCGTATAAGAAAAACGACGTCTCTTCATACGGGGGTAACCTCGTTATTGCAAACTGAATCGATCCATCCGAAGAACGCTTGTTCACCAACCGCTTTCACTTGTCTTGGCTGAAGGCTCGCGAAGTCGCTTTCGCTTTATGAAAGCTTCGGCGTACTTTTGATTTTTTGGGTTTGCTTTGATGCACTTAGACGGCCATCTTTCATCATATGTCATGGGCATTGACATATGATTGACATATGATGTTGTTGGTCTATGACATATGATAAATTCCGACGGCGACTGAAGTTTTCTATTTTTGGTGCATTTAAGGTGCATTCGCATCGGCGTTTACATCAGGTCCGATAATCATTAAAAAATGACCCTTTGAAAACCGCCGGATGAACAACGCTGTTAATCGGTGAATTGAGGTATTATCCCCCTCTTCTTTTGTTCTCTTCAACACGAATTTTTATGAAAGTGGTTTCTTTGCGTTGCCCCCTTTTCATATGGATTTACCGCTTTAGAATTCTTTCACGGTTATGAAGCGAATCTACCGGGAGGAAGATGCATCCGTCATGGGGCTCCTTTCCCCTTTTTTCGCGTTCTTGGCCATTTGATTCGTGTTTGGGGAAACCCAGAAAGGAATTTTATGAAACACGTTCAGACAAAGCTTCTCATCTTGGGCCTTGCCGTTTTGCCCGCTACCCTCGCCAGCTGCGGCGGCAACACCGTCCACGGCAACGCCATCGATGCCACCGTCAGCGCCCTTTCCACCGGCGCCTACGAGTATCTCGGCCAGCAGAGCGAGACCAAAGTCAATTTCTATAGCGCCGTCATGTATACCCTCCGCGACGAAGCCAGGGAATACATCGGCAAGAACAAATTCGGCATCACCAAAGGCATGACCGAGGATCAGGTCCTCGCCAAGCTCCATGATGGCGAAGCTGTTTGGGGCCATATGTCCGCCACCTCCAGCGCCGGCACCGTCTATCCCACCTACTACCTCTATCAGCACGGCTACACCCTCGGCTTCAAGACCCGCGACGAGTACAACAAGCTCTCCGCCGAAGACAAGAAGAAGGCCGTCATCGGCGTCAACCAGGCCCAGTATCCTGACGGAGTCGACATGCTCATGACCGGGCAGATCGACGTCTCCTGCGGCTTCATGGATACCCGCTACGGTTCCGCCTACGTCCAGAAAGACGGCAAGTACTATCAAAATAAGAACCTCTTCTACAACACCTACACCGTCGGCATCACCGACCCGATCATGAACGACACCATCTCGGTCCGTTCCTCTCTCTCCGACGCCAAGCGCGATGCCATCTGGACCGCTTTCACCGGCGCTGCCGTTTCTGGTGATATCAACACCGAAGACACCGGTGCCTGGCTCCTTTATCAAATCTATTCCCACACCGGCTACAAAAAGACCAGCGACGAAGCTTACAAAACCGCTAAGGATATGTACGCTTGGCAGCAGGCTCAAGAAGGCAACACCATCACCTTCGAGAAAGGCGAGACCGTCACAAAAGACACCGAAGATGCTGACAAGACCATCAAAATCAGCCTCGTTCCTTCTAACGATGCCGCCGTCATCGAATCCCGCGCCAAGAAGCTTGAGCCGATCTTGGACGAACTCGTCAAGGACACCGGCTATAAATTCTCCATCACCGTCGGCACCAAAGAGGGCGGCTACGAAGCCGTCACCGCTTCTCTCTCCGCTGGCCAGATCGATGCGGGCTTCCTCCCTGCCGGCAGCTATGCCCAGGCTTGTGCCATGAACCCTGGCAAGGTCGAGGTCTATATGGCTTCCACCCGCGCTGGCTATAAGGTCCAGGCCGATGACTTCGCTGGCACCGGCGAAACCACCATGTTCGACGCGGAGCACAAAGAGCTTCAGCGCAAAGCGATGAACGGCGAGATCAAAGCCGACGGCACCGCTTGCTAAGCCTCCAATTTCCTCCAACCTGTTCTTTTGGCCCCCTTGGCATTGCCTTGGGGGCCTCCTATGATGAAAGCGAATTGACCTATGATTGAATTCCAGCATGTAGACAAGATCTACCCCAATGGCCTGAAGGCCCTCAATGACGTTTCCCTCACCATCAACGACGGGGAATTCGTTTCCATCATCGGACTCTCCGGAGCGGGGAAAAGCACCCTCATCCGCTGCGTCAACCGCATGCACGATATCCAAGCGGGCGCTTTGCTCGTCGACGGGGTCGACATCTCGAAGCTCCGCGGAAAAGCCCTTCGCATGGAAAGGCGCAACATCGGGATGATCTTCCAGTCGTTCAATCTCGTGAAGCGCTCCACCGTCTTCAAAAACGTCCTCGCGGGGCGCGTGGGATACCACAATTTCTTCACCACCTTCCTTGGCCTCTATTCCAAAGAGGAGAAGCTTTTGGCCCTCCGCTCCTTGGATAAGCTCGGCATTCTCGATAAGGCCTATGTGCGCGCCGACCAGCTTTCCGGCGGCCAGCAGCAGCGCGTCGCTTTGGCGCGCGCCCTCACCCAGGAGCCGAAGCTCATCTTGGCCGATGAGCCGGTGGCCTCTTTGGATCCTGTGACCACTTTGTCGGTCATGGAGGATTTCACGCGCATCAACAAGATGGGCATAACGATCCTCGCGAATATGCACCACGTCGACATCGCCAAAAAATACAGCACCCGCATCATCGGGGTCAAAGCCGGCCAGATCGTCTTCGACGGGAAGCCGGAAGAAGTCAACGATGAGGTCATCAAGAAAATCTATGGGCGCGCCTTGAACTCCAATGAGACCATGTCCGGCGCGCTTGAGGGCAAGAAGGATGAAGAGAAGCTTTAATTCCAAGGAGGAAGAGATTCTCTTCAAGGCCGAGAAGGTCAGAGAAAAAGAAGAGAAAAGAAAACAGCGGCAGGAACGCCGCCAAGCGTTTTTCTATTACGACCAGGACATCGATATCTCTTTGGCCCAAGATGGCTCGATGGTGCGCACCATCCGCAAGAAAAAGCCCATTTTCCTTGTCGTGGGGCTGAGTTTGGTCATCCTCATCCTCATCGCCTGCTTCTTCACCATCGATTACACCAACACGCCCGTCGTGCGCTGGGGCCAGATCGGCGAGGTGTTCTCTTCGCTTTTCACGCCTGACAAGAACTCTTTGCAGACGAGTCAGAAGTATTGGTCCTACGTTTGGGGCACGGCCGTTCCTTCGATTTGGTCGACCACCGAGATGTGCTTCCTCGGCACTTTGCTTGGTTCTTTGCTTTCGATCCCCGTTTATTTCCTCTGTGCGAGGAACACGGCGAGGAAGCCTTACATCTACCAGCCTTTCCGCATCTTCAATGCGCTTCTCAGGACCATCCCTCAGATGGTCATGGCGATCATCCTCCGCTTCTTCTTCGGGGCGAACATCATCACCGGCATCGCCTCGATCACCGTCTTCACCCTCGGCATCATGTACCAATTGATGTATGAGTTCATCGAGACTCTTGAGATGTCCCCCTTCGAGGCTGTGCGCTCAAACGGAGGCAATGTGATGCAGTGCATCCATCTTGGCCTCCATCCGGAGATCCTTCCGATGTTCTTCGCCAATTTCCTTTATACCTTCGAAATCAACATCCGCGCTTCCGTCATCCTCGGTTACGTCGGGGCCGGCGGATATGGCTATTTGTTGCAGCAAGAAGTGGGTCAGACGCATTATGACTGCGTCGGGGCCTTGCTCATTCCCTTGTTCATTGAGGTGATCTTCCTGCAGATCATCTCCAACCTTCTTTCGAGGAAATCAAGATGACTTACGGCGTGTTCAAAAGCGTTTCAGGATATTCAGGCATCGCTTTCCTCATCGCCTGCATCGCGATGATCGTCATCGATGAGATAAGCCTGCACAAGACCAAGCATTACGAAAACCCGGACGATGCCTTCTCTCGCCGCCCGAAGAACTGGATTTCTTTGCTTCTCGCCGCTTTGGCGTTGGTCTGCGTCCTCATCTACATCCATGAGGATCTCGACATGACCTACTACCTCAACCACGCGGGAGGGAACCCCGGGGAAGGCTTCAAGAACATCGGCATCCTTTTCGACTTGGGCGATTCGTCCTTCTGGCAGTTCTTCTTCGGCTTCGGCGAATACTCGTTCAGCGAATCTGTCATCTACATGATCTTCAAGACTTTCGGGATCGCCTATATCGGCACTTTCGTCGCGGCGATCCTCGCTTTGCCTTTCGGCTTGCTCGCTTCCCATAAGCTCTTCGGCAAATGGGCTTGGATCAGCGAGGTGATCCTCATCGTCATCCGCACCTTCCCTGAGCTGGTCTTCGCGATCCTCCTCCTCCGTTTCTCCGGATATTCCTTCCTTTCTGGCGTTTTGGTCATCGGCATCCACTCGATTGGGATGATCGGAAAGCTCTACGCCGACCAGATAGACGGCATCGAAATGGGGCCTCTTGAAGGGATCTACGCGGGCGGCGCCTCCAAATGGCAGGCGATCCATCTCGGCGTCATTCCTCAGGCTCTGCCGGGCCTTCTTTCCGTTGCCCTTTATCGCTTCGACATCAATATCCGCACCGCCACGATCCTCGGCGTCGTCCTTGGGCTAGAGGGAGGCATCGGCTACTATCTCAGCACCCAGAGCACCCACTACCACTTGCTCGGCGCTTGCATCTTCGGCATCGTGATCCTCGTCGTCGGCATCAATCTCATCTCTTCATATCTTAGAAAGAAGCTCGTCTGACATGCACACCCTCATCCTTATGGCGGGCATCCCGGGCTCTGGGAAGTCGACTTGGTGCAGGCAGTATCAGGCCAGCCACCAGAACGTTTTCATCGTCGATACGGATGAAACGAGGAAGAAGATCACCGGCTCCTATCTGATATTCCCTCCCCGCATGGAGACCATCTACGACGAGATGATCAAACAGACCAACGAGATCTTCGAGGAACACCAAGGCGAAGAATGCACGGTCATCGAGGATTCCATCTTCCTCGAGGATTACCGCAGGACCTACTACATGGAAAGGATAAAAGGCTACGACAAGGCCATCCTTTTCATGATCAAGATGCATGACTATTCCCTTTGCTACAAGCAAAACAAGATGCGCATCAAGGACAAATGGGTCCCTGAGGACGTGATGGACAACATGATCAAGACCTACGTCGACCCCTCTCCGAAGGTGGCCTCCTATTTCGACGAGATCAAAGTCGAATGGTGGAACTGAGACCTCCCTTTCTTTCCTCCCACGCCCCAAATTGGCGAAATCCGCTCTCTTGAGGGAGGGGCCTCAAGTCCTTATAATGAGACCCAAAAGAAGACAGGAGCAAGCTGGATGGAAATTAGGCTCAAAAACTTGACCAAGATTTTCCCGGGCAACCCAAAGAAAGGCATCCCGGACACTCACGCGGTCGAAGATCTGAATATCACCGTTCCCGATGGGCAGCTCGTCGGTTTGTTAGGCCCCTCCGGCTGCGGCAAATCCACGACCCTTTACATGGTTTCCGGCCTCCTTGAGCCCACCTCCGGAGAAATCTGGTTCGGTGATGAGGACGTCACCGATCTCGAGCCGGAGAAAAGAGGCATCGGATTGGTTTTCCAGAACTATGCGCTTTACCCGCATATGACCGTCTACAAAAACGTCGCCTTCCCGCTCACCAACCTCCGCATCGAGGAGCCTGTTTTGGGAAGCGATGGGAAGCAGCTTAACGACGTTGACGGGAAACCCGAATACAAAAAACGCAAACTCACGAAGGACGAGATCGACAAAATAGTCCGGCAGACCGCCAAAATCGTCCAAATCGAGCCTTATCTCGAACGCAAGCCCAATCAGCTTTCCGGCGGCCAGCAGCAGCGCGTCGCGATCGCCCGCGCCCTCGTCAAGAAGCCGAAGGTCCTTTTGCTCGACGAGCCTTTGTCCAACCTCGACGCCCGTCTTCGTTTGCAGACCCGCGAGGAGATTCGCCGCATCCAACAGAATACCGGCATCACCACCATCTTCGTCACCCACGACCAAGAGGAGGCGATGTCCATCTCGGACAAGATCGTCGTCATGAAGCTCGGCGTCAAACAGCAAGAAGGCGTCCCTCAGGAGGTCTACAACAACCCCTGCAACCGCTTCGTCGCGAACTTCTTGGGAACCCCTCCGATCAACCTTTTCAAAGGCCGCATCGAAGACCATAAGGTCTATATCGGCGGCGACCTCGTGCGCGAGATAACCGAAGAGGAGATCGCCGAGGCCGCCAAAGACGGCCGCGATCTGAGCGATCAGGAAGTCACCGTCGGCATCCGCCCCGAGGGCATCATCATCGGTGATAACGCCAAGAACAACTTCCACTTCAAAGTCGAACGCATCCTCACCATGGGGCGCGATATCATGCTCAACGGCGACCAGGAATATCGTTTGAGCGACACCAAATTCGTCATCGACGCCTTCACCAAAGTGCAGGTGGGCGACGTCTGTTGCGAGGTCAAGCCTCATAAGTGCTTCGCCTTCAGCCTCAAGGAAGGGGAGATGCGCCTCATTTGATCCTATGGCCAGCAACGTTGCAAGCAAAACGAACGAGAAGAAAGCCAAGAGGCGCTTTCCTTTCGCTTTGAAGGAAAGGACCTCCGCCGACGCGGGAGAGAAGAACAATTGGAAGGCCTGGCTTTACCTCGCCCCCACCATCATCTTGATGGCGGTCTTCACTTTCTATCCTCTCATCAACACGATCGTCATCGCCTTCCTCAAAGATTACGACTATGTCACCCAGACGAGCTCTGGCTTCACCCTCGAGAACTTCGGGGTGGTGCTTGGCATCGTCGGGCGCACGGGCTCGAAGGAAAGCGTCTTCCGCTGGGCCTGCACCAATTTCACCTCCGGCGGGGTCAAGGGGACCTACGTCGACGCCAACGGCATGGTGCAGGACGTCTATTTCACGATGGACGTCATCCGCTACGCCTTCCCCAACACCCTGATCATCACCTTCGTGACGGTCCCTCTTTCGATAATCATCTCCTTGCTAATCGCGATCGGCCTCAATTCGATCCCGGCCTTCAAGAAGCTTTTCCAGACGATTTTCTTCATCCCTTACGTCACTAACGCGATCGCGGTAGGCATGGTCTTCGCGGTCTTGTTCGATTACCAAGGCATCATCAACTACATCTTCGGTCTCGGCCAGACGACCTGGATCGATCAGGGCGCTCCCCAGTGGCGCGCCATGATCGCCCTCTGCATCTACATAATCTGGCATAGCCTCCCCTTCAAGATCCTCATCTTCCTCTCCGGGCTGCAAAACATCGACAAGCAGTATTACGACGCGGCGAAGATCGACTCCGCTGGCAAATTCAAGACGATGATGCACGTCACCGTGCCCCTTCTTTCCCCGCAGATCCTCTACATCATGATCACTTCCTTCATCGGGAGCTTCAAAGAGTACACCTCGGTCGTCGGCTTGCTTGGGAAATCCTCCACCGACGGAGGCGGCACCAACAACATGTACACCGTCGTCTACTACATCTACGACATGGTCAAGGGCAACGTCCAATACGGCGCGGCCGCCGCGGTGCTGCTGTTCATCATCATTCTGATTTTCACCGCGATCCAATTCAAAGTCTCCAAGAAGAGGGTTCATTACTGATATGGCAAAGGATAAGAGCACCGTTTCATACGACGACCGCACCTTCTTCCAGAAGCTTTTCCATCTAAAAGGAAAGGCGGAGAAGCAAAAGGAGCGCGAGGCCTCCCCCGCCTATCAGGCGATAGACGTCTCGGGGATGCACTTGGTCATCAAAGAGAGGTCAAAGAACGCCTCCCAGCTAGAGAAAGCCCAGAAGGTCATGAAGATAATCTCCCTTGTCGTGACCTACGCTTTCCTCGTTTTCATGAGTTTCATCATCCTCTTTCCTTTCTACTGGATGGTGATCACCTCGCTTAAGAGCACCACCGAGATCCGCTCCCTCCATCAGACCTTCTTCCCGACCAACGTCCTTTGGAGCAACTACATAACAGTATTCAACACCTTCGATTTCGGCACTTACGTCGGGAACACCCTCATCGTCGGCGTCCTCTCCACTTTGGGCACCTTGGTCACGACGATATTCGCGGCCTTCGCCTTCGCCAGGCTCAACTTCCGCGGGAAGGACGTGATGTTCGCCATCCTCCTCGCGACCATGATGATCCCCGGCGAGATGATGGTCATCACCAACTACATCACCGTCTCGCGCCTCCCTTGGTACGAATTCGGCGTCGGCATGGTCGAGGGATGGCTGAACTACAAGGACTCCGTCTTCGGGGCGATGATAATCCCCTTCTGGGTCTCGGTCTTCTATATCTACCTGCTCCGTCAGAACTTCAAGCAGATCCCCAACGAGCTTTACCTCGCGGCGAAAGTCGACGGCAAGAGCGATTGGCAGTTCCTTTGGAAGGTGATGGTGCCCCTTGCGATGCCCACCCTCATCTCCATCTTCATCCTGAAGCTCATGGGCTCTTGGAACTCCTACGTCTGGCCTAACCTCGTCACCACCACCGATCCGAGCTGGAGGCTCGTCACCAACGCCCTCCGCAGCTCCTTCACCACGAGCAACGGCGATCCGCAGTACGGCATCCAGATGGCCGCGACGATCCTCGTCACCGTCCCATTGCTGCTTCTTTTCATCTTCTTCCGCAAATACATCATGCACGGCGTCGGGCGCGCGGGCATCAAGGGATAGTCTTCCCCGAATTTACATTGCGATAACCGAAACGGGCTTGGCCCCGTTTCTTTTTATGGGCGAAAAACGCCCGTGGCAGGCTCACTACGTGAGAGGAGCGAAAATACTTGCCGAAAATGGGATATTCCTCGTAAAAAATGTATAATTAGTCATCAGATGAACAACGAATCCAAGGAGAGAAAAATGTTCAAGAAAAAGACCTTAGTCGTTTTGGGGATCAGCCTCACTTCTTTGCTGGCCGCCTGCGCCGTTGGCAATCAGCCAGCCGATAGCTCCATCGGGGGCGATTCCGCCGACTCAAACACCTCCAGCGCGGAAGCCGCCGAAGAGGAATTCGATCCCACCAAGGACGTTGAGATCACCTTCTGGCACACCCTCGGCAAGAGCAAGGCTCAGCCGATCCTCGATTCCATAATCACGGAGTTCAACAAAATCTATCCGCACATCAAGGTGACCAACACCCAGCAAGGCGGCTACGATGAGCTCAACGAAGCCATCAACAACAACATCTCCACCGGCAACCTCCCGACCATGGCCTACTGCTACGAAGACCACGTCGCCGGCTACATCGATCACAACGCCGTCCTCGACATGACCCCTTACATCAATGACGCCACCTATGGCCTCGGGAAGAATCCCACCGGCTATGATCTCGGCGACAAGGGCGTCGATGACATGATCGCTGGCTATTGGAGCGCCGGCAGCAAATACGCCACCGCCGGGACCTATTCTCTCCCTTGGTCCAAATCCACCGAAGCCCTCTTCTACAACAAGACCGTCTTCGATAGCAAAGGCTGGAGCGTCCCTTCCACCTGGGATGAGCTCTGGGATCTCTGCGCGACCATCAAGGCCGACCCCGAATATTCTTCTAAAGACAAATATTGCCTAGGCTGGGACAGCGACGCGAACCTCCTCATCACGAGCTTCGCCCAGAAGGGTCTGCCCTACACCACCGCCACCCCGGAAGGCAATGGCAGCCACTTCACCTTCAACACAGCCGCCAACAAAGCCCTCGTCACCGAGCTCAAAGGCTATTACGACAAGCAGTACTTCCTCACCAAAGGGACCACCGCCAATAGTTCCTATACATCCACTCTCTTCACCGCCGGCACCGTGCTTATGACCGTTTCTTCCACTGGAGGCACCACCTATTGCTACGACGCCAACTTCGAGACCGGCGTCACCGGCATCCCCCAGTACGACCTCAACGACAAGAAGATGATCTCCCAGGGGCCTTCCGTGACCTTCTTCAAGAAAGGCTCCACCAAGGCTCAGCGCACCGCCGCCTGGCTCTTCTACAAGTTCGCCACCAACAGCTTGAATTCCGCCATCTTCTCCAAAGGCCAGGGTTATAACCCCGTGCGCAACTCCTCCTATGAAACCGATCCCTTCGACGGCATGGACGAATGGAAGGATGAGGATGGCCTCGTCGGCAAGGTTTATACCTACATCAGCGACCCTGATAACGGCTACACCACCGGCCAGTTCACCTCCCCCGCCTTCAAAGGCAGCTCCACCGGGCGCACCGAGATGGATGGCTTGCTCTCCTCAGTCCTCCTCGGGACCAAGACCGTCGACAAAGCCTTCGACGACGCGATGAGCAACTGCCTCTTCGCCGAATAAGAAAACGACTATCTAGGACGACATCAAGATGAAGAAGCTCAACACCATCACCCTCCTCGTGAGCCTAGGCTCCGTGCTCGCTTTGGCTTCTTGCTCTGCGGGCTCGCAGCCTTCCGCCAGCAACGATTCAAACGATTCCTCGAGCCAAAGCGACGGCAAGACGCACATCACTTTCTGGCATACGATGGGCAAACAGAATCAGGACCTCTTGAAATCGATGATCACGAATTTCCAGAAGGAGAACCCCGACATCGAAGTCACCGAGACCGCGGTCACGGGAAACTATGACGACCTCCAGTCGCTCATCCTCAATAACGTCGCCACTGGCAAATTGCCCACGATGGCCTTCTGCTATCCAGACAACGTCGCCGAATACCTCGACCGCAACTGCGTCGTCGACATGTCTAGCTACGTCAACGATTCCGAGATCGGCTTCAAGGAAAGCGATGGCAAATCGACTTCCAGCGACGGCACCGTGCGCACGGGCGTGTCGGATTACGTCAAAGCATTCTGGGACGAAGGCATCGAATACGAGAAAAGCGGCGTCTACAGCGTCCCCTTCGCCAAATCCACCGAAGCCCTCTTCTACAACAAGACCATCTTCGATCAGCACGGCTGGAGCGCCCCTTCGACCTGGGACGAGATGTGGGAGCTATGCAGACAGATAAGAGAAGCCTATCCCGAGAAAGAGGACGGCGACTACAAAGTCTATCCGCTTGGCTACGACTCCGACTCGAACCTCTTCATCACGATGTGCCAGCAGCTCGGCCTGGATTACACGACCAACGACCTCACCAGCCACAGCTCGCACTTCATCTTCAATAACAGCGGCGTGAAGACGATGCTCAATGAGCTCAAAGGCTATTACGACGAGGGCCTCTTCAAGACCAAAGGCACGACCGCAAATTCCACCTACACCTCCACCAAGTTCACCGCCGGCCAGATCATGATGTCCATCGGCTCAACCGGCGGCACCTCCTACCAGGCGACGACGAACTTCGACGTCGGCGTGGCCGTCCCCCCATCCGAAGACATCAATAACCCCGCCGTCATCTCCCAAGGGCCTTCCATTTGCTTCTTCAACCGTTCGACTGAGGCCGAAAAGCGCGCGGCCTGGAAGTTCTACCGCCACATCTCCAACGCCACCAACAGCGTCATCTACGGACTAAGCACCGGCTACCAGCCCGTGCGCTATAGCTCCTATGAGACCGAGGCCTACAAGAGCTTCATCGAGGACGCCGAGGAGGGCAACCTCTTCGCTTCCGTGGCTAGCCTCAGCTCCACCCTCTTCGACAGCTATTTCACTAGCCCTGTCTTCGTCGGGTCGGCCAAAGCCCGCACGGAAGTCGGCTCCGCCCTCTCTTCCGTCTTGCTTGGCAAAGACGTGAACACCGCTCTCGACACCGCGATGAGCAACTGCGTCAACAGCACCCGCGCATAAGGAGAGAACATGAAGAAAAGATTTTGCCTGAAAACATTGCTCGCCGCCCTCGCTTGCTTAGGCCTTGCCTCTTGCGCGAGCTCCGTCCCTTCCGATAGCGGCCTCTCCAATGAGAGCGCCTCGGAAGTCGCTTCCTCCTCTGAAACTCAGCTCGTCGATTACGTCTCGAAAGCCAAGCTAAGCAAGGACTACAAAAACAAAAAGTTCCTTAGTGATGGCATTGGGCAGGTCGATCTCGTCAAGAAAATCGACGGCGACACCGCTCATTTCTATCCTCACGGCACCAAAACCAACCTCATCAAGGCCCGCTACAACTGCATTGACACCCCCGAATCAACGGGGATGCTTGAGCCTTGGGGGTCTGGAGCGAGCAAGCGCAACGGCGAATTGCTTTCCTCGGCGAAGACCATCGTCTTGTCCACCGATTCCACCGATCAAGGGGAGAAAGGCAACGTGCCGGTTCTAGACAGCACCGGCGGACGCTATCTCACCTACATCTGGGTCAGCGAGAAAGAAGACGCGCCTTATGCCGAGCTCCAGCTCGTCAACCTCGTCTTGGTCCAAGAAGGCTGGTCGAAAGCCAAAGGCGCTTCCGGCAAAGACTATGGGACCATCTTCCTTGATGCCAACAACCAAGCCATGAGCGAAAAGCTCCACGTTTGGAGCGATGGCAAAGACCCCGACTTCAATTACGACGGTGCATCCGAATGCACCTTGAAGCAGATAGTCGAAGGCAAGGACACCCAAGGAAACACCTTCGATTGGGTGGGCTCGAAAGCCACCTTCACCGCGACCGTCGCCGCCACCGGCCCAGACACCGGTGCCTGCTATCTTAATGAAGACATCGACGGCAAGCGCTATGGCATCTACGTCTTCACCCAGTACAAAGTCCTCCAGCCTCTCCAAAAGATAGGCAACAAGGTCAAAATCACCGGCACCATCGCGCGCTTCGGCGGTTCAGACGACGGAGAAGAAGACGGAGACGAAGGAACGCTTCAGCTCGTCGACGCCCATTGGTCATATTACCAGCAAGAAGGCGACATCGAAGTCTTGGAGAAAGGGGACGGCACCTACGCCCCCAAAGAAGGGACGGTCGCTGAACTGGAGAACGAAGACAACATCAACGTGATCTGCTCCGTCACCGATTCCCTTACTTGCTATGGCGGCAAGGCAGTGCAAAACACCGCCGCCTCCAGCGCCTACGCCTTCACCCTTTATTGCAAGAACTCCTCAGGGGAGACCATCAACGTCCGCATCCCGGACAGCATGGCGATCTATCCCGGGGATGCCGCCGGCGGAGACCCAGCGAAGCCTCGAGTCACCAACCTCGACTACTTCAAATCCGCCACTTCGATCACCGTGATGGGGGCCTTGGTCACCTATTACGGTCGCTATCAAATCAAGCTTTGCAGCCGTCAGGGCATCACCACAACGGGAGCCGACGCCAGCAAAGCATATTGATGATGTCAGTCACTTCTGAAAGGAGAAAATAATCATGAAGAAACTGAATTTGCTCGTTCTCTCGAGCGCCCTCCTCCTGGGACTTGCCTCCTGCAACGTGGGCACCCCCGCCGCTTCCTCCCCCGTTGAGCAGGAAACCAGCTCCGTCGACACCACCGACTACGCCAAGCTCGGCGAGACCGCGATCGTCAACATCAGCGCTTCCTTCGACAAATGGGCCACGGGCATCTCAACCAAGCAGTCCTTGCCCACCGAGTCGAAAGTCACCGATAACGGCAAGGAATACACCTTCGCGATCACTTACACCATCGCTAGCGATGCCGCGGCTTATCTTTCCATCAGCGATGATGGCACCTATCTCAAGGTGAAGGCCGATTCCGAGGACCACCCCCTAAAGAACGCCGTCACCGCCCATGCTTCCATCAATAACGCTGAGAAAGCCTCCAAGTCCTTCAACGTCAAAGTGGCCGCCAAGACCTATATCGATCTCGCCAAAGTCTATGAGGCCGCAGCCGGCGACGAAGTCACGACGCGCGGCTACATCGAGATCTTCAACAAGAACGCGAGCATCATCACCGTCTCTTCCGGCACGAGCTCCATCGCTATATACACAACGGCAGAAAAGTACTACACCGATTTCCAAGCTGGAGATTTGGTTGAGGTCACCGGCAAAGTCGACATCTACTCCGGGCTCTACGAGCTGAAGCCAAGCGCTATCACCAAAGTCGAAGAAGAAGACGAATCCGTCCTTGCTCCAGTCGAGCTTAACGTCGGCGGAAAGACCGATTTGGATGATCCCGCCACCATCCAATCCCGCAAGGGCGTCGTGGAAGGGTACCTCAAGAGCATCACCGGAGCCCATAAGAAAAATACTAATAATGGCCGCGAATATGAGATGGTTGAAGCCGTCGTCTACGTCGGCAGCGCCACCGATGGCTGGCAGTCCATTACCATCCACCTTGAATCCGACAAACTGACCGATGCCGAATTCGTCAAAGGATGGGGCTATTCCTACGATGCCGAGAGCAAGGAAGTCGTTTGGGACGAAAACGTCAAGCCAAAAGAGGGCGAGAAGATCAAAGCCACTGGCTACATGGGCTGGTACAACGGCGCGCAACTTTCCAATGCCAAGCTTGAATCGAAGTCCGAATGGACGGGCGAAAAACCCTCTGCTCCTGAATACGAAACGAAAAAGACCACTATTGCCGATCTCAAGAAGAAGACCAGGGCTGAAAGCGATGTTGCTTACGAAGTCACTGGCATCTACGAGGTCAGTGGCAGCACCAAGTACTTGACCGACGCAACTACCGGCGAGAGCATCATGATCTACAAACTCACCGCCGCTGAAGGCAAAGGCGTAACTTGGAATGGCCTTGATGGGTACACCTATGAGAATGCCGGCGAAGACGACGCCTCGCTTGCCGATCTGAAGGCTGGTGAGGAAGTCACCCTCAAAGCCCTCAATTCCTATTACAATAAAACTTCGGAGGTCAAAGCAAACCTCATCAGCCACAAAACTGCTTCCTATACCTATAAGGCTGGCGTAGAAAAAGCTGGCGATGATGCCGCGACGGTCTCTTTGTCTAAGACCGAAGGGCTCGCTTATGGGGAAGAAGTCACCGTCACCGCGACCGCCGGCACCGAGAACTATGTCGTTGACACCGTCATCGTCACCGATGCCGCCGGCACCGAAACCGACATCACTTCCACGATGAAGTTCAACGCCACCTGCGTGAACAAGGTCAAAGTTACCTTCAAGGACGGGAGTGTTGATCTTAAGAACACCACGCTTACGGCTTCGGCCTTCAAATTGACGGCGTCATACGGCGCCGGGACTGCAAAAATCGATGGAACTGCATGGTCTTTTACAGAACTTATGCAAAATCCGGACACAGATTCTATTCAAATGCGTACGAAGAACGGCAAGTCTTCTCTCTGCTATAACACTTCTGCTCTGCCGAAAGCCATCAAAAACGTAGTTATTACTTTTAACACCAAAACTATTTACACAAATAAATCAGGTGGTTTAGTTAACAACACTGGTCTTTGCGTAATTGCTACGGGGACTTCTGAATTGTCCACCGGAGGAACCGTTTCGTGCAAAACCGCTGATGACGCGTTCGTTTATACCTATACTCCAACCAGCACGACGGACACTTATTTCGCGATGTCGCATTCCGGCAGCGGCACCATCTACATTGACTCGATCGTGATCAACTTCGTCGACTAAACCTCATCCAACTCATGCCCCCTTGCTTCGCCTTGGGGGCTTTTTGTTTGCCTTCGTCGTCTTTATAATTAAACCAAATGAAAGCGCGTTCCATTTTCTTAACTCTTATTGCCGGCATGAGTCTCATCTCTTGCGCCAGCCAAAGCGGAGGCGATACCTCTACGGATTCCTCCGATGGCAGCGAGGCAAATCCTACGAACACTTTGTCATCCGTTTTGTCATCGTTTCAAAACAATTGCACAGTGACGAATGTTTTCCAGTTCATAAGCGTCTCTTCCGGGACCGCTAACGTCGTCACTAACTACGTTGATGAGGGCTATTACTCCACCTTCAACAAAGACGCGTTCGGCTCCGACAAAGACACCGGCTTTTTCAGCAAGGATTCAAAGACCTACGCCTGCACCATCTCCAAGGACGTTTTGACTTTGGGCGATGAGCTCAAGGACGCGGATGGGGATTCCGTTTCTTCTTTCCGCGACCTTTATTACGATCCCTCTTATATTGGGGGACACGTTTCCCTCTTCACCGCGGAGAACGTATTTTTGCCTAGCATCGCTGGGATGACCTATGGGACATTTGACTTGCCGAGCAAAGTCTACGCGGAAGACAAGAAGACGGTGATCAAGGACAACACGGACACGCTTGTTCTCCTCGCGAAATGCTTGGGCGTATACCAAGTTGCATCTTCGTTTGAGGATATCTCGATCAACGCCGCCGAGCTTTATTTCTCCGCCAACGGCAAAAGCACCTACAACTTCAAATTCTACTTCACCTACAAAGGCGGCTATGACCGCTTGACCGTGGTTAGCAACGTCACCAAAGTCGGCTCGACCTCCATCAAAGCCTTCACTAATTACCTCGCAAGCTGATGAAAAGAATCGCCTCTTCCTTAACGCTTGCGCTAAGCGCCGTCCTTCTTTTTTCCTGCGCTTCCAGTTCTAATCCAAGTGTCTCATCGGCGGATTCTTCTTCTGATTTGAGCTCCGATGGCGACTTTGAATCCCGATCTCCGCTGCTTTTCTCCGAGTTCTTCTTGGGGGAGAGCTACAAAGATAGGGTCGTTGAGATCGCCAATTACGGCGATGATCCAATCTCCTTGTCGTCCTATTCCATCCGCATCTACAAAAGCACCGCTTTGACCCCTTCTTTCTTTATCCCTTTAGGCGATTCGACCCTCAAGGCCGGAGAGACCTTCACCATCGCTTACCAAGAGATCGAGGGCCTGTCTATTGATCTTGTTTCCGACCAGCTCATGAATAACGGCACCTGGCCGATGGGGTTATTCAAAGGGGAGATGAGGGTGGATACCCTTGGGGAAATCGGCATGGCCAACGCTTTTGCCTCGGATGAGGTCATCATCCGCAAGAACGAGTTCCATGAAGGCAGGGAGAAGAGCGTCCGCTACGATTGGATCGGCTACCCTAGAGGGTATTCGGATAACCTCCATGATTCTATTTGCCCAGTCAGCGAGGAATATCTTCGCCAAGGTCCTAAGCTAAGCGAGGAAGAATTCGCCTTGCCTTTCGCCTCCTCGTTAGGCAAAGGGACGGGCGGAGTGGCCGAAGTGAGCGTCAGCGGATATGGGGACGGGGACACCACCTATTTCGAATACCCTTCCTCGATGAAGGAATTCTATGGGCATTCCTTCCGCTATCAGAACATCGATACCCCTGAGGTGCAGCATGGCAATACCATCCAGGCTCAGCCTTGGGGAGAGGCTGCGGCGAAATGGAACAACGAGCAGCTAAGGAAAGCCAAGCACATCCTCGTCCAAAGCGTGCTCGATGGGGCTTTGACGGAAACATATGGACGTTTGCTGGGCTTTGTCTGGATCGCGGATAAAGACGACCCTTCTCCCGAGGATTATCGCAACCTCAATTATTTGACCATCCTCAACGGGTATTCGAAGCTCGCTTTCTCTAGCGATTCCTGTGCGATGAAAAGCGGCGAGATAACCTACAACAGCTACTTCAAAGACGCGAACGCCTATGGAATCAAGGCTGGATTGAAGGTCTTTGGGGAGAAGGATCCCGACTTCAATTACTGACCCGCTCATCTATGGACGGAAAAGAAGAGGAAACTTATAATTTAAACCGATGAAAACCTATTGCCGCGAATGCCTTAAGAAAAACAAGGAAGGTTCTTCTTCCTGCGCTTCTTGCCGCAGCGCGATTAACACACGCCTCGAAGAAGAGGAGGTGCGCCCATTCGTCCAGCGCCTCCATAAGCAGACCAACGTCTACCGCGAGCGCATTTCGATGGGCCTTTCCTTCCTCATCGTCGGCCTCACCCTTCTTATAATCGGGGTCATCTTCTATTATCTTTCCTTTAAGATCGACCGCAGCAACGAAGAGGAGGTCGTCTTCATCTTGACCACGACCTGCGCGGAGTTCTGGGTGGCGATGATCGGCATGGTCGGCGGCTCTTTGAGCGCCGTCTATGGCTTTGTCACCGCAACGCTCTTCGGCTACAAAAGGCGCGTTGTCTACCACGACATGGACGAAATCCGCGCCAGCCATTCCTTGATTGTTTCCCCCACTCCCTTGATTGTCACGGTGTGGGCGAAGAAGATCTCTTATTTCTTCCGCCAATCAATCTACCGCATCAAGCGCAAGAAGGCGACGAAAACCCAGTGAGGAGGAAGAGCCAAAGATGAAGAGCACTCTGACGGCGAAGACGGAAGAGAGGGAATCCTTCTTCCGCTTCGACAAATCTTCCCTTAAGCGCGTCGGCGTCATTTTACGCCTCGCTTCCATCCCCGTGGCGATCATCGGGCTGATTCTCGCCCTTGTTTTGCCTACCGTGACGATAGAGTATGCGACCTATTCCTCTTCCACCACCTTCGATGTGGCTAGAGCAAACAGCTTCGTGCCGGAGCTTATTCTCGGCGCGCAGGCGCTTTTCGGAGGCGGATGCTTCTATTACTACGCGAAAATGGATGGCGGGCCCGCCTTGCTTTACACCTCGGAAGTTTCCACCAACTGGATATTGATCGCGATGTTCGTCGTCGCCATCCTCACGATGGTTTTGGCTTTCCTCATCACTTTCTCCAAAAGGATGGAAAAGCTATCGAAGCTGGCGACTCTCCTTTACTTCGTCGCGGGACTGGCGATTCTTGCCTCCCCCATCTTCTTCATGGTCGCGAACAATTTCGGCAATACCTATGGCCAGAACAAGAACGACATCGTCCATTATTTCGTCTACGATTCCCTTTACGTCCATGACGCCTATGGGGCGATCGTGAGCTTCGCCTTCATGTCTTTGTCCGCTGTTTTGTTTGCCATAGGAACCAGCAGAGAGATGGCTGGCGGAGATAATAGGAACACCCAAGAATGAATAAAAAGAAGCTGACGAACATCCTTTTGCTCGGCGCGGGAGCGTGCGCCATTCTTTCTTGCTCCGGCTCGAACGATTCCAAAGACATCGATTCCCTTAACGATTTCATCGAGGTGGCTTCCGCCTCCTCTTTGAAGATCTCTTCCGTCAACGTCCTTTCCAATAAGCAGAAAGGCGCGGAGACCTCGACTTCCGGGGCGAGCCTCAAACTGTCCGCTTACAGCGGGAACAACTGCATCGCCGCTGGCAAAGCGACTTACGAAGGCAAAGAGACTACTCTCAGCCACATCGTTTACACCCTTGATAACGGGGAGGGGCAAAGCCAGGAGTTCTACATCAACACCTCAACCAAAAAGGGCGTTGTGTATGATGGGGCGGGCAGCCATAGTTGGTACGTCGCGATGGTCAAGGAGCTCATTGGCAAAGAGTACGAGAACATCCGCGCCATCTATGACGAGATGAAGGGATACATTGGCAAGCCCGCTTCCGAGATCGGCTATTCCTCCTATACCCTCCGCCGCTCCATCGCCACCAACGTCGCCGGATACGTTTTCCATGGCTTCAAGAAAGAGGGGAACAGCGAAATCGAGACCTACCGCTACATCACCATGGATAAATTCGACGAAGATTGGGTCTTCTCCAGCTACAGCGAGCGCATCGCGACTACGACCTTCGACGAAAAAGGGTATTCCAGCACGCTTTACGACGTTTCCGAAGCGACTTTCGCGATTGTTTACGAATATTCGGACCTCATCGTCAATCTGACCGATTACTCCATCAGCGGTGAGACGACGACGGGAGAAGAGCTTGAGGTCACTTCGACCGGCGTCCTCTCCCCAAAGTGAGCTTTATCCGTGGATAAGGAGGCGGTCACTTGCCCTGGCCGTCTTTTTCTTTCGACTCGTCGAGGTGATCGCCGTGCCACGAAGACAAGTAGGGGCGGGACTCTGTTTGCTCTGCCTGCTCGCGGAGCTTGACATATTCATCCTTGGAAAGATAAACGGTCTGTTCGCTGGAATCGATGAGATAGACGCCGCTCATGTAATCGTGGAAGGCCTGCCCGTCTTTGCGCAGTATCGCCATGGTGAAGGTGAGGAACAAAGGGACGGCGAAAGTCATCATGGACAGAAGCGTTTCCGCTAATAGTATCCAAAGGAAGCGGAAGAGGAATGAGCGGAATTTCGGCGAAACCGCCCCTGAGGTGATCAAAGACAGCTTGAATATCTTCATGCCGAGCGTCTGCCACCCCCTTCTGAAGAAGATGAGGGGGATGAGAAATTCGAAGACGAGCATCCCGGCCGTGATCGAAGAGGGGATCAGCAGAAGATTGATGGTCTTCGACAGCGTTTTCGAGGCGTTGGTGTATTCCTCTGAGCGGCTCAGGTACTGGATGGCGGAGACTATCGCCTCATCGTAGAACCCCATCAGGGTCTCATCGTCGACGATGGCTTTTGGCTTGAGGGAGTCATCGAGGGCGAAATATGAGGAGCCATCGCTTCGCTTATAGGATGAATCCCCCACTTTCTCGTTTTGGTATATCTTGCTTCCTTCATCCCCGTCGAAGATGCCGATGGGGTCGTTGACGTAGAAAGAAGATATCCTCGTCTCGCAGAACTCGACTTGCTTGGCGTAGTCGTCTTTATAGGTCCCTTTCGCGTAGGTGACGATTTGGACGAGGTTGTCCTCGGTTTCTTCGTATGTGTATAAGCCAGAGTCCCTAGAGAGGGCAACGTAGCTAGTGAAGGCGGATTTGTAGGAGTCGCTGTTCTCCACGGCCAGACGAAGAAGGCAAAACACGCCCAAGGCGAGAACCCCCGCCAAGGTGATGTCGATCAGAAAAGCGACGAAGCGCTTCACCAAAGGGGCCTTGTAATATTCGAGCTCGATCCCTTCTTGCTTCGCCTGCTCTTTCATTTGGCGTTCTCCCTTTCGGCCTCTCGCCTTGCTTGCTCGTTCTTTATTTCGGCCATGTCGGTCGTGCAGACAACCGTCTTCGAAAGGAGCTCCGACAAAGAAGCCCCGTCCTTCCTGAAAAGCATGAAGCCGAGGGAGACGAGCCCGACGATCCCCCCAAAGGCCATGAAAAGAGATAGGCGCAACACGGTGCCGCCTGCAATCAAAAACGGAAGCATGAAGCCATCAAGCCCGTAGATGAAGAAGGCGGCGAAGGGGATCGCGAAGGTCCCTTGCAGGAATTCCATCGTCCCGCGAAGGAAGAGGGAAGAGGCTTTCAAAGAGGAGCCGTCTTGCTCCAAAGCCTCCAGATGCATGACTCTTTTCCCAACGGCTTTGCCGCTTTTTTTGATGAACGGAAGGAGGAAATAGAAGAGCCCTCCTGATATCACATACGATATGAGGGCCAGGCAGCCGAAGAAGACGTATTGTCTCGTTGCGGCGGAAGTATAGCTTTGCAAAAGCTTCGCATAAGTCCCCTTCTCCGCAAAATCCTTCCACGCTTTCTCGTAGTTTTCCTCGTAGAAGCTTTCCAGTTTCCTCGCCTCGTTGATCACGTCCGCATTGTCTGTCTCATCATTTAGATAACGCTTCAAGAGCGCCTTTGATTCGCTATTTAGCATCGCGGGCTTCTCTTCCCCGAGCGAAACGAACAAGCAGCCCTCTTTTCCTATCCCGAGGATTTCAACGTTATAGGAAGAAACGCTCATCTTGGGCTTTTCTTCGTTCTCGTAAACGCAGTAGTAGTTGTAGAAACAATCGGAAGGGCTGTTTTCCCCGTCATATGAGGCTACCTTTTGGAGGTAGATTTTCTTTTGGTCGTCATCGGAATAGACGACTCCTTTCGCGTCGCACACTCTCAGGCCGCTCGCTTTGGCCTCTTGATTGAGCAGAACGATCTGGCTGCCTGCTTCTTGGGCAATTGGCGTTTGACTGGCGATCGAAGCGAAAACGGAATAGAGGATCATCTCCAAGACGAGCATCAGGAAAAAATCGCCAAGGCAAGCCAGGACGCGCTTGTTTTTCTTGCCGGGGACAAGGATTGATCCGTCCTCGTTTGGCGCGATGTACCGCGGTGTTTCCTCCATGGTCAATAGTTTACTTTCTTTCGCGTGAAGGACAAGGAAGTTAGATGGCGTAACCCTCCTTTCTAGGTCACTTCCAATTGATAGAAGTAACGATAGAAGGCGATAGAAGGAATACTTCTATGCACTTCTATTTTTTACTATAATAAAAGCGGAGGTAAGCGCATGATTTTTGAAAACCTGTTTCCGAATATCGGCATAGAGACGAAGGAAATCGAATTTAAAGGCATCTGCAACGAAGGCAATGACCAAAAAACTGGAGAACTTCTGCAAACAAGATGGCTTAAGACCATTGTCGCTTTCGCCAACGGGAATGGCGGAGATCTATTCGTTGGGGTTGAGGACAAAAGCCACAGCATTGTCGCTTTGGACAAAGAAGAAGCAGACAAACAAATGAACCTCATTCGCAGAGAAGGGAAACAGAGGATTGTGCCCCCTTTGTTTTTGGATCCAGTTGCCATGCCAATCGAATGCAAAGATGAAGTCAGGTATCTCATCAAAGTCCACGTCGACAGCTCCAAAAATGTGCCTGTGATGCTTAAGACCCATAACGCTTATTGCACTTTCGTCAGGAAATTCGGCGCGACCGAAGCGGCCACCCAAGAGGAAATAAAAGCTTTGGTGCTTTCTCGAGAGGAGACCAGCTTTGACGTGCTTCCTTCAAACGAGATCTACGATCCCTCGGATTTCAGTTTGCTCAAAAATGAGTACGCGAGCAACCATGATGGGAATGAGCTTCTAGACAAAACCCTTCAGTTGCGCGGTTTCTTCGATAGTAACCTCCTTCTGATGCGTGGTTCATTGCTGTTCAAAGATAACTATGAAGGCGACAAGACCAAGCTTACCATCGCAAAATGGCCTGGCTTTGACAGAGGCTCTGATTCTTTGGTTTATCTGAAGAGGATGGACGGACCCATCACCAAAGTTATCCATGAGGCGGCGGAAATCGTTTCCATGATCACCGCAAACGGCATCAGAAAAACCGCGGATGGCCAGCAGGACTACGTCTCCTATCCATATCGCAGCGTTTTTGAAGGCATCGCTAACGCTTTTGCTCATCGCGATTATTGGAAAGTGGGCGCGCAGATCCAAGTGGATCTGTTTCTTGACCGCATGGAAATCACTTCTCCTGGACCGCTTCTCGGCGGCGCTTCGCTCCAAAAGGAAAAGAGCATTTCAAAAATCATCCCCCAGCACCGCAATGCTTTGATCGCGAATATGCTTTCTCTCCTTGGCATAACGCAAGGCATCGGCACGGGATTCGATAAGATTGAGAATGATTACAAAAACGCAGATGATTCCCACCGCCCTTTCGTCAATTCCGACGGATTCTCCTTTACCCTCGTCCTTCCTGATATGACTTATGAAAAAGGCGTGCTTTCGCCCGACGACCAATTCCCAGAAGTCTATCTTGAACGCGGCAGTTTGCCGGCGAATGAGATGAAAATTCTGTCTTTTTGCTTCAATGCTTGGAGGAGCGTGTCCGAAATCGCCAAAGGGATAGACGTTCGCGTCTCCACTTACCTAAGGAAAGAAGTGTTGGGTGGTCTCGTCGAAAAGGGCTTCTTAATCGCAAGCGGTGAAAAGCCAACGCGCTTTTTATCCAACCACGAATTGGTGAAGCTCAAACCATAAGGATTGCTTCCAATTAATAGAAGTAACGATAGAAGTTGATAGAAGTAATGCTTCTATGCACTTCTATTTTTGGCTGTTTTTAGCCTTGTTCTGGCCCGTCTTCCCCGTTGTAAAAAAACCCTTGCCCAACCTTATAAGGGGTAGTAAACTTCTTGAGCGCGGAAGCGCATGGACCGTTAGCTCAGTTGGTAGAGCAGCTGACTCTTAATCAGCGGGTCGCGGGTTCGAGTCCCTCACGGTCCACCATTTTTATTATCAAGCCACCGGAGTTGATTGAGATCTACCTCTACAACGGGACGTTCGGCATAAGGCTAGATGCGATAGATATCGTCAAGCGATGACCACATATCAGGCGGATTCGAAAGGGTCCGCTTTTTTCTTGGATATTCAATGATATTCACGACAAATTCACGACAAATTCATTTACGCCAAAATCTTGACGCAAATCAAAGAAAACCGATGTGAATGTCTGGGACAAGAGATTCCTCAAAGCGGTCTTGGCACCTTTTTCATCGTATTATAGCGGGTTTACCTCCGTTCCTTGTTAAAGGCTAGACACGTTTGCTTGGATTTTGCTTCCTCCTACTCGGCGGTCGTCTCTTTGGATCGTTTTGTTTCGTTTTCTTTTCTGGATCACTGCCGACGTTGGTGACGCCAGGTGACGTCGGAAGCCATGATTCCTGCCCCATGGTTAACGACAATGACACATTCAATACATACGATCTAATGTGTTGTTGTTAAATGAATGGTGATAATCATGAGTGACAAAGAGAAAATCAGAGAACTGCTTGTTAACGCTTCTTTCACTCATGAGGCGTGTGGCGTTGGCATCAATTTTATCTTATCAGCGACCTTCTACAGGGTCAGGAAAAGAAGAAGATGACGCGCGAGCGGAGGATGGAATTGAACTCCGGCGTTGAGGGCTTTGAAAGTCAAACCATCCAAGCCCTTTTAGAGAAGAAATAGACCCCCACGCACATCCCCTATCTAGACGGCAATCCACATAAGAGAGAAAACCTTACAAAACTTAACAAATCCGTATTTTCGTAGCAAAAACCCAGATAGGAGAAAATGAGGCAGTCACGCCCGGCTAAGGCTTTAGGCCCGTGAGAAGATCTGGTGGCGGAAAATCTTTATTAATTGCCTCCTCGATGTGCCTCTGATTTTCTGGCGCATTAAGCTTTTTTACTCATCTTTAAGCAACGATGACAAAATAAATGATAAAATAAAAACATCGACCGTATCTAATGATCTTAGATAATAACCATTTTTGATTGCGCAGAATGATAAAATAAATGACAAGATAAAAAACGGGTTTGTTTTGCTTGATTGGGAAAGTTTACGACAAAGCTGTCGATCCTTGCGATGCCGCAGAAGTCCTCGAGCGGATAGGCGCGATCGACCTTTACCCGTCATCGACGCCGCTGCCGTCTTCGTGTTGGATCGAGATCATCCAAGAGGTTTGATGCAAAGAGCCATCGATGGCGGTCATCGCCTTGACCTCGCAGTCCCCGCCACCGCTTCTTTCTTCATTCTTTGCTCTCTACAACGCTTTTCTTAAGCATGTCTTTGACTGAGTATAGTCTATAGCGGTTGTAACGCTGTATCAGGACGAAAGGGAGGTCCAAAAGAAGGGAGGCGAGCAAAGAGGCGAGAAGATATAGCCATAACTCGTCTAAGGAGAGCAGGCAGCCAAGAGGTATCGCGCCCAAGCCAAGGAAGAAGCAAAGCCAATGGACGTTTTCCGCGTTGATGGAGCTGCGTATTACCTCATCGATCGCTTTCCCTCCCTTCAAGGCGAACTGGCCTTTGAAAAGGGTTGGGTAGCAATTCTTCCATTTCTTGATTTTCAGCTTATTGAGGCGCTTAAATTCGGCTTCTGATATCCTATGCGATTTTCCGTCGACGTCGATTCTGCTTCTGAAAGGGCTCAAGATAGCGCCTGAAAGGAAGCGGACGTCGAGGTGATAGGCGAACATGAGAAAGGTGATGAACAAGGCCATGTAAGGCTGCTTCCCCTCAAAAACCAGGAAGAGGATGAGAAAAACGATGAATGCAAGGTTCGTTGTCGCGACGAGGATTAGGCAGCCTAGCAGCGTCTTGTTCTTCATGGAAGTGATTCTACCACTCCCTTGGGGGCTCTCTTGCCTCCAGGCAACAAAAAAAGCCGCCCTTTCAGGCGGCTGGGGACGACGATGATGTCAATCTTCTTGGGAATTCGCGTAAACGAAATCGTCGGGGTTGCTCACTTCGTCGACGGTGACTTTGTCGCCATATGAGAAAGTGGCTTTGAGGTTTACGGAAACTTCCCCTGAAGTGCTGCTGCTATAGCTATAGCCTTCCATGCTGTAAGAGACGGAGCCGTTGTAGCTGATGCTGCCCGTGGCGCCGGCTTCGGTGAAGCCTCCCTCGGTGAAACTCAGCCAGACTTTGATGCTTCCCGACCAGTCCGCTCCGGTATCGACGCTGCTGACTGAGCCGCTGATGGATTTCGGGTCGATCGTGTAGACGAAGGAATAGGCCCCATCTTTGGCTTGGATGTATTCGCTTTGCGAGGCGGATTTGGAAAGGTCTTCCATCGCCTCGGTGATGAAACTCCAATCAAACTTGGGGGTTTCGACGGTGGTTTTGAATTTGAGGGGGGTTTCGGCGGAGGAATCGCTGCTGAAGAGTTTGAAAAGCGACTCGGCGCCAGAGAAATCTGCGTAGACGGTGTTGTCTGCGTAATAGGCGGCCACGGAGGCTTTGCCATTCAGAGAGAGGCTCTCTTGGCTGGAGAGGGTTGATTCGTTGGCTTTGGTCTCGATGATATAGTCCCCGTTTGCCTTGGCGCTGATCTTGACGTTTTCGTCAACGGTCTTCATCCCAACGGATGCGCTCAGATTGGTGAGTTCGACTTTGGTGCTGCTGGAGGTTTCGGTGGCGATTTCGCCGGCTTTGACGCTGCCTTTGGTCTCGGCGTTGACCTTCAGATCGCCTGTGGCGCTTACCCCGAAGGCATTGGCTTCCTCCATCGCGGTGAGGGCCTTCGCGTAATGGACGTTCAGCTCCTCTTTGCCCACTTCCGTCCCCGTGGGGGCGGAGTAGCTCTCTTTGCCGCCGCTTTGCGAACAGGCGAGCAAGGCGAGGGAGCTTGCGAGAAGAATGATTGTTTTTGTTTTATTCATTTGGTGACTCCTTTTTGGTTACGCCCTTATTTTAGGCATCTCGTTTTCTTTGTTAAAGACCTGTCTTCCGCCGGAGAAGACGTCAATTAGATGTGGGCGAACAGCTGCTATTTTTTAGATAGCAAACAGCCGTTTTGGATTTTTCATTGCCGTTTCTGACGACTATTCCGTTGTCCAAAAGTTGTTTGACCACCGCCTTCATAAAGCCTGAGCGGCTTGTGTAGTACGAGTCTTTTTGCAATTCCTTGATTCCTTTTGGTCCATTCGACAGTTTCGAAATGACGGTTTTTGGTGCAATGTGTATTTGGGCTCGCGAATCTTCAAATCCATTCACCAAAACCACGGACACCATGTCACATCATTACACTATCACGTCACGGTCGGTAAGAAACGCGGCGGTTTGAAAGCCCGCTTTAAAAGCGCTCCATGCTCTTTTCGCCTTTGAAACGAAGGCAAGAAAGAAATGCCTTCTTTCGCTCTTCCCCCTATAATGGGGGCAAATATGAACAAGCCCAGCAAACGTCAGGCGCAGAGAATCGCCGCAGCTCTAAGAAAAGGCAACAAGAAAGTCATCACTTTGGACGCCTTGTCGCGCCTTGTCGGACTTTATCCGGACGTTCTCGGCGAGCAGCTGCTCATATTCTCTCCGATGATCCTGATGGATCCGAGCATCAACTGCAAAGACCTCCTTCCGCAGATCGAAGAATACGTTAAAAGTTTTGATGCTGCGCCGAAAGAGAAAGCCCGCGTCTCCCCTGCCGTGAAGAAAAAGGAAATCGCTGAGTATAAGGGCGTCAACGACTTCGTCTACCAGAAGATGACCTCCGCCGGAGGTCTCGTCGATCGCTCTTCTCGCCTCAGCGAAAAGGATTTGAAAATCCTTCATCGTTTGGTGAACGCCGAGCTTAAGGCTTACCGCGATTCCGCTAAGAAAAACAAAGCGAAATAGGCCGTTTGTTTCGTTTGGGAACCCCCCGTTTCCCACCCTAAGAACCAACGATTTCTGAGCCCCCCTTTTTAGGGGGGCTTAACTTTTCTTTCGTTGATTGCTAAAAGCAATCTTTCTATACTAATCGCCGTTAAGGAGATTTTGCACACAAATGGCAGAAATCAAAAAGACGATGAAATCCGTCGACGGCAACACCGCTGCCGCCATGGAGAGCTACTACTTCACCGAAGTAGCGGCGATCTTCCCAATCACCCCGTCCTCCCCGATGGCCGAGAACGTGGATGTCTTCGCCTCGAAAGGTCAGAAGAACTTCTTCGGTCATCCCGTTAAGGTCGTGGAAATGGAATCGGAAGCCGGCGCTTCCGGCGCGCTCCACGGCGCTTTGCAGGGCGGCTCTTTAGCGACTACCTACACCGCTTCCCAGGGCCTCCTCCTCATGATCCCGAATATCTACAAATGGTGCGGTGAATTGCTCCCGGCCGTCATGCACGTGTCCGCTCGTAGCTTGGCTACCCGCTCCCTCTCGATCTTCGGCGACCATCAAGACGTCATGGCCATCCGCCAGACCGGCATCACCATGATCGTTTCTAACTCCGTTCAAGAGATCGCCGACCTCGCCCCTGTGGCGCACCTCGTCGCGATCGACGCGAGCGCCCCTGTTTGCCACTTCTTCGATGGCTTCCGCACCTCTCATGAGGTCCAGAACGTCGAGTTCGTTGACGAGGAAGAATGGAAGAAACTCATGCCTTGGGACAAGGTTGAGGAATTCAGGGCCCGCGCTTTGAACCCCCACTCCCACGCCGTCACCCGCGGCGGCGCCGAGAACGACGACATCTATTTCCAGGGCAGAGAGGCTCAGAACGAGCATTACTCCCACGTCATCGACGCCTGCGAGAAATACTTCAAAGAAGCTAGCCGCCTCACCGGGCGTACCTACGCTCCCTTCGTTTATTATGGCGATCCCAACGCCGACAGGATCATCATCGCGATGGGCTCAGTCAATGAGACCGCGAGGGAAGTCGTCGACGCGCTCAACAAAGCCGGCGAGAAGGTCGGCCTTGTCTCCGTCCACCTCTATCGTCCTTTCTCCAGCAAGCTCCTCTCCGAAGCCATCCCCTCTTCCGTCAAGAAGATCGCCGTGCTCGACCGCACGAAGGAGATGGGCGCGGAAGGCGAGCCGCTTTACCTCGATGTTTTGGCCGCTCTTTCCAAAGAAGGCAGGACCGACATCAAAGTCATCGGCGGACGCTATGGCCTCTCTTCCAAAGACACCCAGCCCAAAGACGTCAAATCCGTCTATGACTTCCTCAACGCCGAGAAGACCTGGACTGGCTTCACCGTCGGCATCAAAGACGATGTGACCCATCTCTCCATCCCCGTCGACGAGTCCTTCAAGATCCCCCAGAATTACACCTCCTGCTTGTTCTATGGCCTTGGCTCCGACGGCACCGTCAGCGCCAACAAGAGCTCCATCAAGATCATCGGCGACGCCACCCACCAGTACGCGCAGGCTTACTTCCAGTATGACTCCCGCAAAGCCGGCGGCACCACACGCAGTCACCTCCGCTTCGGCAAGGAGCCGATCCACAGCGAGTACTACGTCAAGAACGCGGACTTCATCTCCTGCTCCCTCGACACCTATATCTTCAAGTTCGACATGATCGCCAACCTCAAAGACGGCGGAACCTTCTTGCTCAACACCAACATGGACGATGAGACCCTCATCGCCTCCATGCCTAACCGCATGAAGCACCTCCTCGCCGAGAAGCACGCGAAGTTCTATGTCATCGACGCGAACAAGCTCGCCGCCGAGTGCCACATGGGACGCCAT
Organism: bacterium; assembly: GCA_963611815.1. GTDB lineage: Bacteria > Bacillota_I > Bacilli_A > RFN20 > CAG-826 > Alloenteromonas. The sequence goes on along the minus strand of CAVDSY010000013.1, from coordinate 15,505 downwards.
ACCAACACCACCCTTCAAGCCGCTTTCTTCAAGCTCTCACCGAAGATAATGGATTATGCGGAAGCCGAGAAGTGGATGAAGAAATTCGCCGAGAAGTCCTATGCGAAGAAAGGCATGGACATCGTCCAGAACAACTGGAACGCCATCGACGCCGGCCCGAAAGGCCTCCGCGAGATCAAAGTCGATCCCGACTGGATTAATCTCTCCGCGAAGAAAGTCGCTTCCGCCGACACCGGCGATACCTATTACGACGAGTACGTCGAGATCATCGACCGCCTCGACGGCGACGAACTCCCGACTTCGGCCTTCACCAAGCACGAGCTTCTTGACGGCACGATGAACGAGAACATCACCTTCCGCCAGAAGAGGGCGATCGCCGACCGCGTCCCGGTTTGGAACCCCGACAAGTGCATCGAGTGCAACCAATGCGCCTTCGTTTGCCCTCACGCCACCATCCGCGCCTACCTCCTCGATGAGAAGGAAGTCGCCAATGCCCCTGAGATCGTCAAGAGCAATCTGAAGCCCGCCATCGGCACGAGCGACAAGAGCCTCAAGTTCCGCATCACCGTCGCCACCGAGAACTGCATCGGCTGCGGCCTCTGCGTCTCCGAGTGCCAGGCCAACAAAGTCGCCAACACCAAAGCCATCGCTGCTGGCAAGAAATGCGCCGACACCGCTGACCTCGCCCTCTATATGGTTGATGCCCACAAGGCGCGCACCGAACAGGAAGCCGCTGATTACTGCTACTCTTCCGTCAGCGTCAAAGCCAATCAATTCCCCGCCGCCATCGAGAACAATGTCAAAGGCCTTGGCTTCAAGAAGCCTTACATGGAAGTCTCCGGCGCCTGCGCAGGCTGCGGCGAAGCTCCTTATTACCGCATCGTGAGCCAGCTCTTCGGCAAGGATATGCTCGTCGCCAACGCGACTGGCTGCTCCTCCATCTACTGCGGTTCCACCCCGCTCACCCCCTTCGTCAATGACCATGGCAAAGACGGCGTGGCTTGGGACAACTCCCTCTTCGAAGACAACGCTGAGTTCGGCTTCGGCATGAGGATCGCCACCGATCAGAAACTCACCGCCATCATCACCACCCTCAACGCCGCGAAAGAGGCAGAGGACGTCGAGGATGCGCTCAAAGCCAAGATCGACGAATACCTCGCCAACGTCAAGAACCGCGATGCCGAGAAGGTCATCGTTCCTGAGCTCATCAAACTCGTTGAAACGAGCAAGAACGAAGCCGTCAAAGACATCCTCAACTACAAGAACGACCTCGTCGACAAGTCAGTTTGGATCATCGGCGGCGACGGCTGGAGCTACGACATCGGCTACGGAGGACTCGACCACGTCCTCGCCAATGAGGCCGACGTCAACGTCCTCGTTCTCGATACCGAGGTTTACTCCAATACCGGCGGACAGTGCTCGAAGTCTTCGCAGACCGGCTCCATCAACAAGTTCTCCGCTTCCGGGAAAAAGGAGGCCAAGAAGAACCTCGCCCTCATGGCGATGGCCTATGGGCACGTCTATGTCGCCCAAATCGCTCTCGGCGCCAACCCCGCCGCGGCGATCAAGGCCCTCAAGGAGGCCGAGTCCTACGATGGACCTTCCCTCGTTATCTGCTACTGCCCCTGCGCCGAGCAGCACATCAAGGGCGGTCTTGTGAACTCCATCAAGGAAGAGAAGATGGCCGTCGATTGCGGCTACTTCACCACTTGGAGATTCGATCCTCGCCTCAAGGCCGAGGGCAAGAGCCCGTTGCAGATCGACTGCAAAGAGCCCGATTTCACGAAGCTCCGCGACTTCGTCATGCATGAGACCCGCTTCTCCCAGCTCCCGATCGTCAATCCCGAGCACGCTGAAGAGCTCCTCAACAAGTGCGAAGCCTACGCCAAGCAGCGTTGGGCCGACATCAAGAAGTTCGGCGAATAACCCCTTCTGAAACTAAGCCACCACGGGATTCCTGTGGTGGCTTTTTTGCTCGGCTCTATTGGTTCAACGCTCGGTTGCAGCCAGGTGGGTGGGCCTTCTCCTTGCCGCTAAGCGCCTCTTCATCAGCTTCTATTTAGGTATAAACTTGTGCCCATGAAAGCGAAGCAAAGCAAATATGAGATGATGACTAGCGGCAAAATACCCGCCATCGTCACCCGCCTAGCCTTGCCTTCGATCGTCTCCGTTTTGATCACAAGCATATACAACCTCGCCGACACGGCTTTCGTGGGGAAAATATCCACGCAGGCCACCGCGGCTGTCGGAGTGGTCTTCGCGTATATGTCCATTATCCAGGCTTTTGCGTTTTTCTTTGGCCATGGCGCGGGAAATTACATCTCCAGGGCTCTAGGGGCAAAAGAGGAAGGAAAGGCGGAGTCGATGGCTGCGAACGGGTTTTTCTCATGCTTCATCACAGGTCTCTTGTTCATGACGTTGGGCCTTGTTTTCATGAATCCGCTTCTTCGGTTGATGGGGGCTACGGAGACGATACTTCCTGACGCGCGCTCCTACTTCTTATATATAGCGATTGCCTCACCGTTCATCATGACCTCATTGGTTCTCAATAACCTCATGCGTTTCCAAGGCAACGCGGCCATGTCGATGATCGGCATTTTGGCCGGGGCCATCTTGAACATTGGCCTCGACCCTTTGTTCATCTTTGTTCTCGACATGGGGGTGGCTGGAGCAGGGCTGGCGACGATGATTTCCCAAATCGTCTCTTGGGGGCTTCTTCTGATTTTGGAAAGGCAAAGAGGCGGCATAGCGATTCGCCTGAAGCTTTATCGACCGACTTGGTTCGAGGCAAAAGAGATTGTCGAAGGGGGAATCCCTTCTTTGGGCAGACAAGGCCTGATGGCTCTTTCCTCCGTTTTCCTCAATAACGCGGCCGCTTTGTACGTCGAGCCAGAGCAGGTCGATTCGGCGATCGCGGCTTTCTCCGTGGCGAGCAGGGCAATCTCTTTCGCTTCTTCGATCATCATCGGCTTCGGGCAAGGTTTCCAGCCCGTTTGCGGTTTCAATTACGGGGCGAATAAGCCCGAACGTGTAATTCGGGCTTTCTGGTTCGCGGTCGCTGTGGGCACGGGATACGCCGTCGCCGTATCTTTTGTTGGGTATTTTTTGGCCCCGAATATCATTGCGCTTTTCCGCAAAGAAGACCCGTTTTTGATTGAAATCGGCGCAGAAACCCTTCGCTTTTCTTGCATTGCCTTTTCATTTTCGGCATTCACAACCGTTTCCGGCATGTTCCTTCAGGCGGTAAATTACTCAATTCCTGCCACTTTGGTTTCAGCTTCCAGAAGCGGCCTCTTCTATGTTCCTTTTCTCTTTGTATTGGGCTTTTCGTTAGGGAGGACCGGGCTTTGTCTTACTCAGATGGCGGGCGATTTGGCCGCTTTTGTCTTCGCCATACCCTTCCTCATATATGGCTTTTCCCACATGAAGAAAACTCTCGGGGCTAAGTCCAATCCGGAAAAGAATTGATTTTTGCGCCTTTTAGCACAAAAAAACGGCGCCTTTCAGCGTCGTGAATTTGCCTGGTCGGAACGACGGGATTCGAACCCGTGACCCCTACCACCCCAAGGTAGTGCACTACCAAGCTGTGCTACGTCCCGGCGATGGTTATTATACTCACCTCTTTTGACTTTGCCACATTATTTCAAAGCCCTTTTCTAAGCGCTTTTCCGCCCTGATTTTTCCGCGTCTTGTATAATCCATTCCGTATGAGCGAAGAGAGAAATTCAAAGAACTGGATCATGGTCCGCGGGGCTAGGGAAAACAACCTGAAGAACGTGAGCGTCGATATCCCAAAGGGGTCTTTGACCGTTTTCACCGGACTTTCGGGATCAGGAAAATCAACTTTGGCTTTCGACACGATTTTCGCCGAAGGCCAAAGGCGGTATATGGAATCCCTCTCAAGCTATGCGAGGCAATTCCTTGGGGGCTTCGAAAAGCCTGACGTCGATGAGATCCAAGGCCTTTCGCCCGCCATTTCAATCGATCAGAAATCGACTTCCCATAACCCTCGCTCAACGGTGGGCACGGTGACGGAGATTTATGATTATCTTCGCCTTCTTTACGCCCGCATTGGTGTGCCTTATTGTCCTAACCACCATGAGCCTATCGCCGCTTTTTCGCCATTAGCGATGACCAACGCCATCCTTTCTTACCCAGAGGGCAGCAAAATCCAAATCCTTTCCCCTGTCGTGAAGCATGAGAAGGGGACGCACGCCGATACGCTTGAGAAACTCAGGAAGCAAGGCTTCGTCCGCCTGCGCGTCGATGGGCAGATAATGCTTATGGAGGAGGCTAAGCCCCTAGAGAAGAACAAACGCCACGACATCGATATCGTCATCGATCGTTTGGTGATAAAGGAAGGCATTAGGCAGCGCGTCTCCGAGGACGTCGAACTTGCTTTGGATTGGGGCCATGGCTATTTGACCATCCTCACTTCTGATGGGGAAAAGCTTTTCTCCTCGCACCATTCTTGTCCTGAATGCGGTTTTTCCATTCCCAGTCTTGAGCCGCGCCTCTTCTCTTTCAACGCTCCTTTGGGCTATTGCCCGGATTGCCATGGCTTAGGTATCAAAAGAGAGGTCGCTTTGGATTTGCTCATCCCTGACGAAACCAAGAGCATCCAAGATGGTGCCATCCGCTATTTCGCCAACATCGTGAACACGACCAACCTCGAATGGAAGGAATTCGAATACCTCTGCAAACTTTACAAGATTCCTTTGGACAAGCCGTGGGAGAAGCTTACTTCGGCTCAAAAAGACATCGTTCTCTTCGGCTCCAAAGAGCCAATTTCCTATACCCTCACTTCCGTCAACGGAAACAAGATGAACCGTCACGGTTACATCGAAGGTGCTAAAACCAGAATCGAGAGGCTTTACCGCGAGACGACATCGGATTGGATGAGAGCTTATTATGAGTCTTTCATGAGGGATTCCATTTGCGAGACTTGCCACGGGGCGAGGCTCAACGAGGCCGCTTTGTCGGTCAAAGTGAACGGGCTTAACATCTTCGAAGCAACTGAATTGTCGTTGGACAAATTCGTCGTCTGGATCAACGAAACAAAATCGAAATTGACGCAAAACCAGCACCAAATTGCGGATTTGGTCTTGAAAGAGATCGCAAATCGCGCCTCCTTTTTGGTGAATGTCGGGCTCGATTATCTTTCTTTATCACGCTATGCGATGACTCTTTCTGGCGGCGAGTCGCAACGCATCCGCCTGGCTACCCAGATCGGCTCGCGCCTCTCGGGCGTCCTCTACGTTCTTGACGAACCCTCGATTGGTCTTCATCAAAGAGACAACGACAAACTCATCAAAACCCTTAAGGAGATGCGCGACTTGGGTAATACCCTTATCGTCGTAGAACATGATGAGGACACGATGCGGGCGGCCGATTATCTTGTCGACATCGGCCCTGGCGCGGGAGTTCACGGAGGCGAAATCGTCGCTCAAGGCAATCTGCAAACCATTGAAAACTGCCCCGCTTCAATAACGGGCGCTTACCTTTCCGGAAGGAAAGCCATCGATGTTCCTGAAACCAGGCGGAAGGGCAACGGCAAATCCATCGAGATCATCGGGGCGACTTGCCACAATCTGCAGAGCGTCAACGTGAAGATCCCTCTTGGGAAGTTCGTTTTGATTACCGGAGTTTCGGGCTCTGGAAAATCGTCTTTGATCAACGAGACGTTGGTTCCGGCTATCTCGCGCGCTCTTTCCAAATCAAAGTCTGGTCAGCCACTTGCCTTGAAGAAAATCAAAGGGCTGGAGAATATCGATAAACTCGTCGCCATCACCCAGGAGCCGATCGGCCGCACGCCGCGCAGCAACCCCGCTACTTATATTGGTGTATTCGATGATATCCGTGGTCTTTTCGCGGAAACTGAAGAAGCGCGGGCGCTCGGTTACTCAAAGGGACGCTTTTCCTTCAATGTGCCGGGCGGGCGCTGCGAGAAGTGCCAAGGGGCGGGCGTTACGCGCATTCCGATGTCTTTTCTGCCTGACGTCTATGTCGTCTGCGATGAATGCGAAGGCAAACGCTACAACGAAGATACCTTGCGTTGCTATTACAAAGGCAAAAATATCCATGATGTTTTGGAAATGAGGGTCGAGGAAGCCTGTGAGTTCTTCAAAAACCGCCCGCAGATCTACCGGAAGATAAAGACCTTGGAGGAGGTCGGCCTTGGCTATATCAAACTTGGTCAGCCTGCCACTCAGCTTTCCGGCGGCGAGGCCCAAAGGGTCAAATTGGCAGCAGAATTGCAGAAAAAAGCTACAGGGAAGACGGTTTATGTCCTCGATGAGCCGACTACCGGGCTTCATAGCGACGACGTTTCGCGGCTAGTCAAAGTCCTTCAATCCATAGTTGACCACGGGGATACTGTTATTGTCATCGAACACAACCTTGATATGATCAAAGTGGCCGATTGGATTATCGATCTTGGTCCTGAAGGCGGATATAGAGGCGGCAGCATCGTCGCCGCGGGAACCCCAGAACAGGTGGCTGAGTGCCCGGCTTCCTTCACAGGGCAGTATCTCAAAGGGATGCTGAGGAAAAAGGCCGAGTAAGGCTTTGCCTTAATTCATTTGCCCTGCCTAAGGAGAAAACATAGAATATCGCCATGTTTATCTTATTCCTGGTTCTCGGTCTGCTTTGCCTGGGTGGAGGGGTCTATTTTTCCATCACGAAGATGAAGGCTTTCAGCCAAAATCATAAGGCTTCGAAACTCGTCAAAAACGATTTCATTTACTTGGCGATTGAGTGCGTTTTGTTTGGAATTTCCGGATTGCTCCTTCAGCTTTCTCTTCAGATGGGATGCAATTGGAACATGACTTCTGGCGAGACTGCGCTTGCCTTGATTGGCGCCTTCCTTTTCTTCTTTTTCTTCGGCGCCTTCTGCCTTTCTTTCTTCATCAAGCACTACAAATCTGATTTCGATTCCAAACAGGGAAAAATAAATGCGGTGCTTGTTTATGCTTTGCCCATTTTGGCAATCTGCGGTTTTTTGATGCTGGGGGAAGGCGCGGCCAAGCACCTTGTCTATCCTCTTGTTTCCGGCTTCACGATAGGGAGCGATGGCTTCAAATGGGCTACCTATTTGAACAGCGGTTCCGGCTTCCACCTCGCTTGGTACGCCCTTTGCATCCTTTCCGGGGCTTTCTTGGCTTACAAAATCGCCGATCATAATTTCTATAAAGAATTCAAAAAGCACGGAATCATCGACACTTTGTTCGTGATTGCCTTGCTTGGAGGAATTCTCGGCGCCCGCATTTGGTATGTCGTCGGCAATTTCGAAGGCGACGCCGCCAATGGCTTGAGCTTCGCCGACGAGATCACAAAAGGGAACTGGTTCTCCATGTTTCAGATTTGGAATGGGGGACTCACGATCCTTGGCGGGGCGGTTGCCGGCATCATCGTGGGCATGCTTTATATGACGAAACAAAGGAAATACGTCGATCTCCGCTTCGCGGTCGACGCTTGCGTTCCCACCATCCTTTTGGCCCAGGCAATCGGCAGATGGGGCAACTTCTTCAACCATGAGGTATATGGCGTGGAGGTCAGCATGTCGAGCTTCTCCTTCTTGCCTACTTGGATCAGATACCAGATGGCGACGGGCTTCAGCAACGGCATGCCTAGCGGCGATGCCATGTATGTCCCTCTATTCCTGATCGAAGGCATCATCAACATCATCGGCTATTTCGTAATCGCGAAGATCATCCCCGCCGTCTGGCCGGAGGAGAAAGGCAGGGCCAAAGGCGACCTTGTCGGCTTCTACCTTATTTGGTATGGCGTTGTGCGCATCATCATGGAGCCGATGAGAAGCGCTGACTTCAACATGGGAACAAACGGCATGTGGTCCATCTGGAACTCTTTGATCTACATCATCTTGGGCGTCTTCGTGGTCGCCATCTTCCAGCTTCTCGCTTTTTACGAAAGGAAGAAAGGCTTGCCTGATCAAAGCAAGACCTATTCGATTTTCTACATGATTCTTGAGGTAGGTTTCTTCGGGGTCGGGACATGGTTCACGATTGATGGGGCGATGAAGATGGGTGGGGCGAAAGCTCCGGCTTACATCTTCGTCTTCGTCTTGGGGATTGTCCTGCTCGTTCTTAATGGCTTCCTCTTCTACCGTTCCTTGAGGAGATTCAAGGGACTGCCCACTCCGCCTGTCGCTCAGATTGATGGCGGCCAAAGCAAAATGGAAGACGATTCGAAGAAAATGGGGGACAATGATAAGGGGGAATGAATCCTCCTTTTTCAATATTTATGGAAAAACAAACCCAAATCGTCGTCGTCGGAGCAGGCATCGCCGGGTTGACCGCGGCCATTTATTTGAAGCGAAGCAATGCTGATTTCCTCATTTTGGATAGAAGCGCGCCAGGCGGCAAACTCAACAACATCCACGCAATCGAGAACTACTCTGGATTCGCCCCGATTTCAGGCCCTGAATTGGCGCAAAACCTTATTAAACAAACGCAAAACCTCGGTATTTCGGTTGAATATGGCGAAGTTTCAGGCATCAAAAAAACCGCAAAAGGCTTCTCGATTTTCATGGAAGATGATGTCATTGACTGCTATTCAGTCATTATCGCGGCAGGATTAAGCAACCGCAAAGTATGCGTCAAAGGCGAGAAGGAATTCCTTGGGAGAGGGGTTTCTTACTGCGCGACATGCGATGGGAATTTCTTCCGTGGCAAGACGGTTGCGGTCATCGGATGCGAAGACCACGCGGTTGAAGACGCTATTTATCTTGCCGGGGTGGCAGGCAAAGTCCTTTTCTTCTTGCCTAAAGAAATGCAAACCGTCGAGGCCCATCGCCGGGTTTTGCTTAGCCTGGCTAATGTCGAAATTCACGAGAATGCTTCCCTTGCCTCTGTCTCTGGAACGCGTTTGGTCGAAGAGGTCATAATTCAAGAGCAAGGCCAAGAAAAAGCCTATTCCGTTAATGGCGTCTTCCCTCTCTATGGGGAAGCCCCTTCGGGTGCTTTTGCGGCTGGGCTAGGATTAGAAACCAACAACCAGTTCCTCGTTGTTGACGCGAATATGGCCACCTCTTTGCCGGGCGTCTTCGCCTGCGGGGACATCGTTTCCAAAAAGTTGAGGCAACTCATCACCGCCGCCAGCGATGGGGCGATCGCCGCCACATCGGCTATCTCTTACGTGAAGGCGCTCAGCAAATAGCCTCCATCTTTTTTCATCCGTCGTTCAAATGCTTCTACCACGTCTTGAAGTTTCGGCTAAAATACTCGCCGAAAGGTGGTTTTTACCATGAAGAAATTCCTTCAGTTCTCCGGCATTATCGCGGCCGTCATCGCGATTGTATCCTTCATCCTCTTGCTGACCTGCCCGGCTTTGACCCTTACCGCCGGCAGCAACACCTATGACATTTCCGCTACCTATGGCATTTTCGGCGGCAAGGTCATCGAATCCGGATGGTCCTGGCTTGACGACGGCACCGCTTATAAGGCCACCGCTACCGCGATCATCGCTTTCCTACTTTTGATTGTTTCGATCGTCATTCTCCTCGTTGGCGTCATCCTTCCGTTGTTCAAGGTCACCTTCCTCAACAGATTCTCCGGTGTTTTGAACCTCATCGCCGTTCTCGCTCTCGTCGTTGCCGGCGTCTTCATCTTCGTCGAGGTTCCTTGCTTCACCTCTGCCCAGGGCTATTCGAACGCTGACGGCTATTCTCTTGGTGCTGGCTGGGTTGTCTCGGGCATCTGCGCCATCGCCGCTGGCCTCATCGCCATTGCCCCTGCCTTTGCCGATTTCGTTGCCAAAGGCAAAAAGCGTAAGTAATTCCAACTTACAGTTGAAAGCCTGCCCGCTGAGAACCGGGCGGGCTTTTTTCGTTTTGAAAAGTTAGTATACTAGCCGAGGTCATCGAGTGCCCTTATGCCGAAAACGCTATCCTTTGCAGGCGAAGTGAAAGAAGAGATCGCCACCCATGAATTCCCAGACTCCGCGATCAGGAGCCTGCTTTCTTCTTTTGTCAAAACCGTAGGGGAAATCCATCTTTCAAATGGGCAGGAAGAGCTCGACCTCTCAACGGAAAAGGCCAACATCGCCAAATTTCTTTATTTGACGGTCCGCAACGTTTATGGGGTCACTCCTCGTTTTGCTTATACAAAAGGCATCGGCTTCAGGAAAAGGGTTAAATTCCATTGTCTTGTCCCCGAAGCCGATTACATTCTCTCTGATTTGCAGGTCGACTTTCTTTCGGGCAAACTGCCGAAGGATCTTACTTCCACCTTGGATCAGTCCGCGGCATATCTCGCAGGCGCTTTCTTGGCCGCCGGATCGGTCAACGACCCCTCCAGCAGCAACTACCATCTCGAAATCGCTTTGAGCGATCAGACATACGCGAATTGGATTTCCCATCTCATCAACAGGGTTTCCTCGCACAGTTTTGCCTCCAAGGTCGCGAAAAGACGCTCCCAATACGTCGTCTATTTAAAACGCAGCGACCAGATATCCGACTTCCTCGTCCTCATCGGCGCCCCAGAGAGCTGTCTTAAATTCGAGAATGTCCGCGTGGATCGCGATTTCGCCAACATCGGCAATCGCTTGGCAAACCTTGATGGAGCTAATTTCTCAAAGACGATGGCGGCCAGCCAAAAGCAAGTCGAGGCAATTGAATACTTCATCGAGCATGACGGATGGGGCTATTTTGACAATCCGAAAAAGAGGGCCCTTATGGAACTTAGGCTTGAGCATAAAGACGCGAGCCTAGACGAGCTGAGGGAACTCCTCTCCGAGAAGCTTGCGACCACGATCAGCAAGAGCAACGTCAACCATTTGTTCCGCAACCTTTTGAAAGAATATGAATCCGAAATCGAGAACCCCGAAAAGTAAGAGCCTGGACGTCTCCTTGTCCCTTCTTGGGCAATTGGGGATGCGCATCATTTACCTACGCCAGAAAAGAGGGCTTTCGCAGCTTGAACTTTCCGTCCGCTCAGGGGTCAGCAAAAACTACATCAGCGATATCGAAAACGGCCGCAGAAACCCCACCATCACGGTACTTGAAAGAATCGCCAGCGGCCTAGGGGTTTCTTTAGAAAAACTCTTCCAAGGCATCGTCCCAATAGACATCAGATAGCAATAAGGAGAATTTTCCCGATTTGCCGATTTTTGTCCTTTGTTTGTTGTTTGAAACTGACCTGTCGGTTTGTATAATACGAACTGCAGTTTCAAAAGGAGGACCTACAGAAACATGTCCATCAAACTTGCAATCAACGGATTCGGCCGCATCGGCCGTCTCGCATTCCGCCGCGCCTATGAGATGAATAAGGAAGCCGGCAAAGACATCTTCGAAGTCGTCGCGATCAACGACCTCGTCGACGCCGCCACCCTTGCTTATCTCCTCAAGTACGACACCACCCACCGCACCTGGAACAAAGACCTCATCTCCAGCGAAGACAACTCCATCGTCTTCGACGGCCACAAGATCCCCGTTCTCGGCAAAAAAGACCCCCACGATCTCGCTTGGAAAGATTACGGTGTTGACATCGTCTTGGAGTGCACCGGCCGCTTGAAGAGCCACGAGGACGGCGACGTCCATATGGAGAACGGCGCCAAAGGCGTCATCATCTCCGCCCCCTCTTCCTCCAAAGACATCCCGACCTATGTCTACGGCGTCAACAGCGACAAGCTCACCGCCGATCAGACCATCATCTCCGGCGCCAGCTGCACCACCAACTGCCTCGCCCCGATGATGAAAGTCCTCAATGACAAATTCGGCGTCGTCGGCGGCACCATGACCACCGTCCACGCTTACACCAACGATCAGCGCATCCTCGACCTCGCTGGCAGCAACATCCGCCGCTCCCGCGCCGGTGCCGCCAACATCGTCCCGACTTCCACCGGTGCCGCCAAAGCCGTCGGCAAAGTCATCCCCGAACTCAACGGCAAACTCAACGGCAACGCCATCCGCGTCCCTGTCACCGATGGCTCGATCTGCGATTGCACCCTCCTTCTCAAGAAGGACGCCACCGTCGACGAGATCAACGCCGCCCTCAAAGATGCCGCCAACGGCGAGCTCAAGGGCATCCTCGGCTACAACGATGAGGAAATCGTCTCCTCCGACATCCTCGGCAGGACCGAAGGCTCCATCTTCGACGCCACCCTCACCATGCTCATCCCCGCTGAAGACAAAGTCTTCGTCAAAGTCGCCTCTTGGTATGACAACGAATACTCCTTCACCTGCCAGATGATGCGCCTTGCCAAGAAGTACGGCGAAGTCCTCGGCGCGAAGTAATTCGTTCCCGACTTGAATTCAAGCCTCCCCTGACCGGGAGGCTTTTCTTATAGGGAATTCGATAATTTTGTTGGGAATCGGTAACGGGATGCTATTATTTCACCAAGCACCCTTTTAGGGTGCTAAAATTCGTTCGTTAAGCAGAAAAAGGAGTCATGAAATGCTTACTGTTGAAGATTTGAAGGGCCTGAACGGCCAAAAAGTCCTCGTCCGCGTTGATTTCAACGTCCCTCATAAGGGAGAGGCCATCAGTGATGATAACCGCATCACCGCCGCGATCCCGACCATCGCCAAACTTTTGAAAGAAGGCGCCCGCGTCGTATTGATGTCTCACCTCGGCAAGGTCAAATGGAAGGACATCAAGAAGGGCAAAGCCACGATGGAAGACATCGAAAAGCAAATGAAGAAAAACGATCTTTCCATCGTTCTCAAGCCTTTGAAGGAAAAGCTCGACGCCGCCCTTGGCAAAGATGTCAAAGTCGGCTTCTCTGGCGCCACCCACGGGGATGAGCTTGCCGGTAAAATCGCCTCGCTCGGCGACGGCGAGGTCCTCCTTGTCCAGAACACCCGCTACGAAGCCGGCGAAGAGGCCAACGATGCTTCTCTTGCCGCGGACTGGGCCAAGAATATTGACATCTTCGTCATGGACGCTTTCGGCTCCGCCCACCGCGCCCACGCCTCCACTTATGGCGTCCCTTCCATTCTCAACAAAGAAGGCAAGAAGACCGCGGTCGGCTATCTGATGGAAAAGGAAATCAAGAACCTCGGCCGCTGCGTCAGCCCGAAAGACGACGAAAGGCCTTATATCGCGATTCTCGGCGGGTCGAAAGTCTCTTCGAAGATCGAAGTCATCGACTCTCTTCTCAAGAAGTGCGACAAAATCCTCATCGGTGGAGGCATGACCTACACCTTCAAGAAAGCCATCTTCGGTATCGACGTTGGCTGCTCCATCTGCGAGGACGATCAGCTTGAATACGCCAAAAAATGCTACGAGACCGGCAAAATCATGCTCTCGGTCGACACGGTCATCGTCAAAGGCCTCGACTTCGATGATCTAAGCAAAGCCCCAGAGGATGTGAAGATCCTCGATGGCAACACCACCGACTTCCCCGCCGGCTATGAGGGAGCTGACATCGGTCCGAAGACTCGTGAACTCTACAAAAAGGAAATCGACGGCGCCAAGACCATCTTCTGGAATGGCCCGATGGGCGTTTTCGAGAACCCCGCTCTCCAAGCCGGCACCAAAGCCATCTGCGAAGCGGTTGCTGAGGCCACTGGTAAAGGTGCCTTCACCGTCATCGGCGGCGGAGACAGCGCAGCCGCTGCAAAAATATTCGGCTACAGCGATAAATTCTCTCATATTTCCACTGGCGGAGGAGCTTCGCTTGAGCTCATTCAATACGATGGCCACCTCCCTGGAATCGATGTCATTGCGGAGGGCAAGTAACCATGGCTAGGAAAAAACTGCTTCTTGGCAATTGGAAAATGAACAAGACCCCCTCGGAGGCCAAGGAATTCGCCCTTGGCTCCAAGGACATGGTCGAATTCGCCGTCAAAAACGGCATCGATGTCGGCGTTGCTCCGACCTTTGTCTGCTTGCAGACGGTCGTCGAGAACGCGGATAAGAAACTCATCATCGCCGCTCAGAACGTCAACGAGCATGATCACGGCGCTTACACTGGTGAAATATCCATCCCGATGCTCAAAGAAATTGGCGTGAGCTGGGTCATCCTCGGCCATTCCGAGAGAAGAACCTATAACGGCGAGACCTCACTTGCCTGCAACGCGAAGATCAAAGCCCTTCTTGCCGCTGGTATGACTCCGGTGTATTGCTGCGGCGAAACCCTTGAGACCTTTGAAGCTGGGGAAACCAAATCTTGGGTCGGCCAGCAAATCGAAGAAGGTTTCGCGGGCTTAACCAAAGAAGACGCTGAGAAGGTCATCGTCGCCTATGAGCCGATTTGGGCTATTGGCACGGGCAAAAATGCGACCAAAGAAATCGCCGAAGACACCATCTCCTCCATCCGTTCCGTCCTCAAAAAGATGTTCGGCGAGGAGAGCGCTGAGAAGATCCGCATCCTCTACGGCGGCTCAGTGAAGCCCAACAACATCGCCGAGTACATGTCCGAGAAAGACATCGACGGCGCCCTCGTCGGCGGCGCTTCCCTTGCCCTTGATTCCTACAAAGGGCTCATCGAGAACCTGGTCAAGTAATGGCTTACGCTTCTTATCCGCAAGGGGATTCTCCAAAGCAATCATCCTTCAACGAGAACAAGACCACCGCTCCCGCCAATCGGCTTTTCGCGAAGGCCTTTGGCTATATGGCGTTGGGACTTGCAATCTCGGGGCTAGTTGCCTTCGTTACCTCCTACATCTTTGTCTTCATTCTTAAATGGGCTGGCGAAAAGGGCCAAATCGCCACTGCTTATTCGACCGGATACCTGATCGTGATGATCGTTTCCTTCGTCGGGCTCCTCGTCACTGGCGTGGTGATGTCGGCGGTCATGGCGAAGAACAAGCATTCAGCTTGGGTCCCCTACATCCTCTTTACGGTTTTCATGGGGGTGTTCTTGAGTTCCTTCCTGATCCTTGGGATCGACTTCCAGACCATCGGCGAAGCCTTCCTTCTCTCTTCCGCTGCTTTCCTAGCCATGTTCCTTATCGGCTATTTCTCGAAAGGCGGCGTGAAAATCCTCGCGATGGTAGCTTCGCTCATCGCCATGATGACTCTCTTCTTCGCCATGTTCTGGCTGATCAAGGTGCTCATCAGCGGCAATAACGTCGGATACTTTGCCTTCGACATGATCGTCTCACTCGCGATTCTTGTGGTCTCCGTTCTTGTGGTCGCCGTTGATGCTTATAACATCAAGCGCATCCTTGAGAGGGCCGAAGGAATGAAAAACGTGGCTTTGTTCTGCGCCTTCACGATGTACACCGATTACATCATCATCTTCCTCCGCGTCCTTTATGTTCTCGTCCTCGTCGCAGGGAAGAAGAAATAAAAGCCGAATACGTTGCTCCCTGGGCCGCCAAGCGCGGCCCTTTCTTTATATATAAGGATATAAGGTGATGCCGCCTTCTTGCTTTTGGGATTGATGACATATCAATTATTAAAGGCTAAAAAGATGGAGCCGCCTCTAATTTTGTTAAAAAGCAAGAGACCATCGTAAGAAAAAAGAATTTAAGAAATTTTTTGAAAACCCCCTTGCGCCTCTTCTTCCCGGGGCGTATCATTTTGTCCGCACGCCACGA
>CAVDSY010000012.1:0-5351 GCA_963611815.1 bacterium | reverse complement strand
TCCTAAGTCTATCGCGTATACCAGTTTCGCCACTAGTGCATATGCCGTTTGCGGACGGCTAAGGATATAGTCTCAACCCGTCCACCGCCGTTCCTTTCGGAAGGCTTGCTTATTCTACTCCGAAAGTCCTTCTTGCCTACGGCTTTTTTCCTCGTCAAAGGGAAAGGTTGTTCAAAATGGTCTCGCATGTGGTCAGGTACTCATTGGACTTGGCTTCGAGGAGATACGACTTGCTGACACCGTAAAGAGGATTCAGATAATTGGGGTAGGCGCTGAGGAAATCCTTTTGTGAAAGATTGGGGTAAAACTCCTCTTGGCTCGCCCTTGCCTCAAATAGATCGTCCACCTTCTGAAGTGTTGGGCTGTAACCGATCGACTTCGCGTTTTGATAAGCGATCTCAGGATCAAGCATGTAATCGATGAATGCGTTAGCAAGAGCGGGATTCTGGCTCGTCGAGGGAATCACCATCGAATCGAAGAAAGCCGCGGTGACCTTCGGGACGGAGACCTTATAGGCGCTCGCATCGCCCCCGCTTTCATAGAGAAGATAGAGGCCGTCGAAATAATCTCCGAGTTGGGTGAAGCACATATCGAGTTTCCCATTGGCAACGTTTCTTTTGAGGGAATCGTTGCCTAACTCCGCAAAACCGGCCTCTTTTACCGCGGCAATGATCTCTTTTTGCATGGCAGGTGAGATGTCGCCGTCTTTCGATCCGCTTTCATCAACGATATTCGGGTCCTCCCCCTTTGAAAGGAGATAGCTCGCCACGATCCATCTCGCCGTGTCATACATCCCCTTCTTCGTGCCCTTCGGAGTCAAGGAGTTATTGTACAATGAAGCGAAGCCATTCTCTTTTACGGACTCCTCCACACCTGGGGTGGAAGCGGAATAGATAAGGGAATAGGTGCCCCAGAAATAAGGCATGAAATAGGAGGCGATAGACTCGTCCGTCGACTCGTCCACCATATATTGATCCATCAAAGCCTTGAGAGCGGGATGGAAGGCCGTTTTATACGAAGAGAGGTTAGGATAAGATGGGTTATCGACGTCTAGCTCAAGCAAGAGGTTTTCTTGGTATAGTCGGGAGACCGCGTAATCGCCAGGGATCGCGACATCATAGCTCGTCGTCCCTCCGGCGATCTTCTGGTACATCGTCTCGCTGGAAGTGACCGTCTCTTCGATAACCTGGCAGTTGAATTTCTTCTCAAACCCCTTCACCAGGCTCGAATCGATGTATTCGCCCCAGTTGAGCAAATAAAGAACGCTGGATGGGGTGTTGAGAACCAGGCAGGCGAACACGGTGAAAAGCAAAAGGAACGCCGAAGAGCCAATCAAAGCTTTTCTCATGCTTTTTCCCCTTTCTTTCTGTTCCATTTCCGCGAAGCAAGCAAGACGATGGCCAAAGTGACGAAGGTCAGCAAAGCATCGAAGGCGTAGGCCCCCGCGGAGAAGTTCTTCTTCGTATAGGAGGAATAAACGTAGTTGGAGAAATTGGAGAAGCCATTGCCTTGGGTATAGAAAGAAATCACAAAATCATCAACGGATAGAGTGAAAGCCACCAAAGCCCCCATGAGGATCGCCGTGGAAAGGGAAGGAACGACCACTTTGAAAAGAGCTTTCATCGGGGAACACCCCAAATCGCGCGCGGCCTCGTACAAGGAGTCATCGGTCTGCTCGAGTTTAGGGAGCACCATCATGATGACGTAGGGCAAGGTGAAGAAAACGTGGGCGATGAGCATCGTCGGGAAACCGAAGATGCGCGGGAAAAGAGGCTTCACCAAAGAGAAGACGACCATAAGGGAAATGCCGGTGACTATCTCGCTGGAAAGCATCGGGATCTCATTTAGAAAATCCATGGTTTTGCGGAGTTTTCTCTTCAATGAAATGATTCCGAAGCAAGTGAAAACACCAAAGACAGTTGAAATCGAGGTGGCCCAAAAGGAGACGAGCAAAGAGTCGAGGATCGAGGTATAGAGGGACTTGTTCATGAACAAAGAGCCAAAATTGTCCAATGTGAAGCCGCCCCACTGCAAGGGGACGATCGAGTTGGCCGCGGAGTTGAACGACTGATAGACGATGATGGCCAATGGAACGTAGGTGAAAGAATAGACGAGAATGACGAAAACCCACTGGAAAAGGCTGAAAAGCTTTTGCTTCCACGTTGCTTTCTCAAGCATGCTTTTTCTCCTTCTTCCCTTCTTGCAGGCGGTCGAAGATGGCCATTAAGGCAATAAGCAAGATTGAGACGAGCAACGAGAGCAGCGATCCGAAATTGTAGTTGTTCTGTCTGAAAACCCCTTCGAGAAGATTGCCGAACATGCGTATCTTTCCCTCCCCGATGGCCTCCGAAATCGCGAACCCGGTCGCGGAAGGAAGGAAAACCATGATGATGCCCGAATAGACGCCTTTCATAGACAGGGGAAGAGTCACCTTGAAGAAAGTCTTGGGGGCAGGCAAGCCAAGATCCCTGCTCGCTTCGATGAGAGAACGGTCCATCTTCTCAAGGACGGTGTAAATTGGGAAAACCATGAAGGGCAAATATGTGGCCACCGAGACGAGGATGACGGCCCAATAACTACCCAAAGCATGCAGAGGGGCAAGCCAAGGCACTGAAAAAAGCCGAAGCCAAGAGACGATTCTGAGCATGGAATTCGACCACATGGGAAGAATGAGAAGAAGCAAAAGAAGCTTCTTCTGCTTAAAAGGACCAAAGGAAAGGAAATATGCCGTCGGATAGCCGATGATGATGCAGAGAACAACCGTCATCGTGGCGACGTAAAGCGAATTGAGAAGAGCCTTCAAGATGGCGGGGTCGGCCAAGCGCGCAAACGAGTCCAAAGAAAAGCTTGCCTCAGCCAGATTCATCCCATTCGTGTCCAAAAAGGAAAGAACGACCATCAGAAAAAGAGGCAAGACGGCGAAGAGGCCGAGCCACAAGAAATAAGGGATGGAGAAGAAACTAAAGCGGCGCATGCTCTTTCTTCGCCTCTTCCGCCAGGCGCCTAGCGTTTTCTCTGATTTGGCGGATCTCCAAAGGCTGGGCCTCGTCTTCGACTTTCATGAGATGGATCTCATAGAAATCGACTTTGAGCCCGACGATGTCCCCCACTTCGCAGTTCTGGTAATCTTGCACAAGGAGCACGCTGCCGTTGACTTTGACCCACAAAGAGAAATGAACGCCAGAAAAGGCGGTCTTAATTACTTCGCCCTGCAGCAGGCATTGTTCAGGATGCTCCAGTTCCAAATCAAAGTCCTCCGGGCGGATGACGGCATCAACCACTTCGCCAGGAACGAAGGTCGTTAGATACGTCTTGAAAGTCGCGCCGAGGAAAAGCACCTTCTGATTTCCAAGGTATTCGCCTTCGACGATGTTGGCCCCCTCATAATTGGCAAGGAGCTCGCTTTTGTTGGATGAATGCGGCTCGCAGTAAATATTGGCGGGGGCGATGCTGAGGCCGATTTCGTCCCCGACGTTGAAGCGGTCCTCGCTTTCTACGTTTATCTTCGTCCCATTCACCTCAACGGTGAGGAAATATTTGTTGGAGGCGAATTTGACGCTCGCGACCTTGCCTTTTATTCTCGAAAGTTCAGGCGAGCCGATGTCGAAGGCGTCTTTCTCGACGATGATGTAGATTTTTTCTTGCGGCTTGAAGTCTTTCGAAGTGACTTTGAAGGTTTTGTTGAAGGCGGTGAAACGCCCAGGGGCGGAGTAGACGCCGCGCATGATGTTGGCTTCGCCGATGAAAGAGGCGACGAAACGGTTGACTGGGGCGTTGTAGATGTCTTCCGGGCGTCCCATCTGCTGGATCTCGCCGTCGTTCATGACCACGATGGTGTCGCTCATGACCATCGCCTCTTCTTGGTCGTGGGTGACGAAGATGAAGGTGATTCCAAGCTTTTGCTGGAGATCCTTGAGCTCTAATCTCATGGATTTGCGGAGTTTTTGGTCCAATGCGGACAAAGGCTCATCAAGCAAAAGGATGCGCGGCTTGTTCACGATGGCGCGGGCGATGGCGATGCGTTGCATCTGCCCGCCGGAAAGAGAGGAAACGTCCCTCTCCTCGTACCCCTCGAGATTGACGAGCTTCAGGGCCTTGAGGACTTCGCCTCTGATGACCTCTTCTTTGAATTTGCGTTTGGAGAGCCTTTCCTTCATCTTCGCGTAGACGTCTTTTTCTTTGGCGAGGCTCAGCAGCTCATCGATGTTCTTCTTATAAGAGAGATTTTGGTCGAAAGAAAACGGGATATCCAATTTGGCCGATAAGAGCAAATCTTCAATCTCGCGGGAAAACGATTCGGGGCTAGAAAAGCGCTTGCCTTTGGCTTTGAGGGCCTTCTCCAAAAGGAAAGAGGGCGAACGTTTGTCGCAATAATCGATGAGATAGGCTTTGACATCCTTCGGCTTCTCAATCATCGAGGTCTTTTTCGCAAGGAGATCAATCTCTTCCTCGTCGAAGCCATTTTCCTCCATCATGTTCATCATGCCGATGTCATAGACGTTGGAATAGATGTTGTTGCGCAGCCCGAAAGCAATGTTGTCATAGACATTAAGGTGAGGGAAAAGCGCGTATTTCTGGAAAACCGTGTTGATCGGACGCTTATGGGAAGGGAGGTTCTCAATAGACTGTCCATCGAGGAGCAAGGTACCTTCTTGCATCGTCTCGAATCCCCCGATGATGCGAAGGGTCGTGGTTTTACCGCATCCGCTTGGCCCAAGGAAAGTGACGAATTCGTCTTCGTTGATCGAGAGGTTGAAGTGATCGAGTATCACTTTGTCACCATACGATTTCGAGACGTTTTTGAGTTCAAGGATTTTTCTTGCCACGGGCTTTTCTCCAATCTCCAAAGACTCGTATTTGGCACGGCTAACTATAGGACTATTTTTCTAGGTTGGTAGAGGGCAATTACAAGACTTTCCCCATCAGCAAAAACAGGGGCCCACGTCCCTACCTTCTCTTTCCGAACTCCTCGCCTAAAGTGATCAGCCCAAGGAGATTGGCTTTATATCCTTCCGCCATCGATTCGAAGAAACAATTTTGCCAAGAAAATTTCTTTTTGGCTTGATGGTGCTTACTATTCAGATGGGCTTTTTCTCAAAAACTCTTTCATATCGTCTTTTGCATTTTTTCTTCCTTTGGTCTCTTTCGCAGGGGGCGAAATATAATCGCATTTTCCTTGTTTGTAAGGAGGACTGCTCACGAAAGCCTTTCCAGCAGAACCAAGAAAAACGCCCCGCGAGGGACGCCATATATATAAGGATATAAGACAATCTGGTGCCGCCTGCCGGGATCGAACCAGCAACCTACTGATTACAAATCAGTTGCTCTACCATTGAGCCAAGGCGGCAACG
>CAVDSY010000011.1:0-11031 GCA_963611815.1 bacterium | reverse complement strand
GATGCAACCTATAGCGGCTTAATCGTGGAACCTCCTTTTTCCTATCGCCGCCTACATTCGTGGAACGCTACCGCCTGGCATCCACTGATTTTAGCGACGTGCGCTTGGCTAATTCGTTTGAAAAGTTCTATTTTCCATTGTTTTTCGGGCGCATCCCCAAAACGACGCCAATGGTCAGGAAAAAAAGGCGCAGATCCAACAAAAGGGAGAGACGTTTTATATATTCGCTGTCATAGGAGGCTTTCAAAGCAGGATCGTGGCTGCGGTGCATCTTGATTATCGCCAAGGAGCATAGGCCAGGCCTCACCAAGAACGCGTTCGGATCGATGCTTTTCCTCGCCTTGTAGCATTTTGGCTCATTCTCCTTCTCCGCCTGCGGACGAGGGCCGATGAGGGACATGTCACCTTTGAGGACATTAAGCAGCTGAGGCAATTCATCCAGGGAGGTCTTTCTCATGAAGCGCCCCCATTTGGTGGTCAAGGCAAACTGCTCGTCGTCGGATAGCTCGCTGGGCGGGATCTGAGGGGCATCCGCCCTCATCGAACGGAACTTGTACATCGTGAAGATGCGCTCATCCTTGCCTATCCTCTTCTGCTTGAAGATTGCGGGTCCTTTCGAGCTGCACTTTGTGATCAGGGCGAGGATGAGCAGCAAAGGGCAGAGGATTATCAAAGAGAGCAAGGAGAACACAAAATCAATCCATCGTTTGAATTGGAGATAAACTTTTTGGGATTTTCTGAAGGCGAATTTTTCTTCCATGCTTTCTTTGGGGATATTTTAGGCTCGTTGAAGAAAGAAAAGGATGCGCTTTGCGCCTCAACTTTGCTATCCATCTCCTTTCGACTCGTCTAGAATTAGCCTAGACGCGAAGGGGACGCCTCTCCTAAGGAAGGCACTCGCCCCAAATGTAAACGATGGCTAAAACAAAGAAAAGGCGTTTGGAGATAAAGCGGTGGCAGTGGGTGGCCGCGCTTTTGATCGTTATCGACGCCATTTGCAGCGCCTTAAGCTATTTCATCGCCCTCTGGCTGCGCTATGACTGCGCCTATAGCAAAATACCGACCAACGAACTCTACGCCTGGCTGCGCTTTGCGCCGATCTATGCAGCTTTCACCGTTTTGGTCTGTCTCTTGCTGCGTCTCTACCGCTCCATCTGGCGCTTCGCTAGCCTCAGCGAGCTTAAGCGCGCCATCTTCGCCTCCCTCATTCTCGGGGTGGCCCATGGGCTTGGCATCACCTTCATCTTCTGCCCGATGCCCTGGCTTTACTATTTCCTCGGCATCTTACTGCAGTTCCTGCTCCTTACTTTTGCCCGCTTCTTCTACCGTTTCCTGAGCGTCGAGAAGACGAAACTCAGGAAGAAAGATGACGCCCATAAAAGCAGGGTGATGATCATCGGCGCCGGCAGCGCCGGGCAGATGGTCATCCGCGACCTCAAGAACAACAAGGCCTCCCTCGACGACCCCGTCTGCATAATCGACGACAACAAGAACACCTGGGGCAGGACGGTCGAAGGCATCAAGGTGCTCGGGGGGAGAGATGACATCCTCGTCAACGCCAAAAAGCACAGGATCGACAAGATATACCTGGCTATCCCTAGTGCCACCGCCGAGGCGAGGAGGGACATATTGAGCATCTGCCAGGAAAGCGGATGCGAGCTGAAGAATCTTCCTGGCATCAGGGACATCTTGGACGACAAAGTAACCGTCACGGCCGGCTGTCTGCAGAAAGTCACCATCGAAGATCTCCTTGGAAGGGAGCCCATCAAAGTGGATGGCGACGAGACTTTCCTTTTCCTCAAGGACAAAGTGGTCCTTGTGACCGGTGGCGGCGGGTCGATCGGCAGCGAGCTCTGCCGCCAAATCGCCGTCCATTCGCCCAAGAAGCTAATCGTCTTCGACGTCTATGAGAACAACGCCCACGCGATCGCTTTGGAAATCAAGGACAAATTCCCCTCCTTGGATATGGTTCCGATCATCGGCTCGGTGAGGGACTCTTCGCGCCTAGACGAGGTCTTCCGTCTCTATAGGCCCGACGTCGTCTTCCACGCGGCCGCGCATAAGCACGTCCCCCTTATGGAGATAAGCCCCTGCGAGGCCATCAAGAACAACGCCATAGGAACCTACAAGACCGCTTACGCCGCTTTGGCTAGTGGCTGCAAGAGGTTCGTTCTGATATCCACCGACAAAGCGGTCAATCCCACCAACATCATGGGGGCCAGCAAGAGGATCTGCGAGATGATAATCCAGAGTTTTGCCTTCAAAGTGAAGGAGGGCAAAGTCAATGAGCTGCTCCCCATCACTCTTCATAACGAGGCTTGCGCAGGGCGAGAGATCCCCAAGATCGGAGGCGACCAGAAAACCGAGTTCGTCGCCGTGCGTTTCGGGAACGTGCTCGGGAGCAATGGCTCGGTCGTCCCTCGTTTCAAGCAGCAAATCGAAGCGGGGGGGCCTGTGACGGTCACTGATCCCGAGATCATCCGCTACTTCATGACCATCCCCGAGGCCTCCTCCTTGGTCCTCGAGGCCGGGGCCTACGCCAAAGGAGGAGAGATATTCGTCCTCGACATGGGGTCGCCGGTGAAGATAGACACCCTCGCCCGGAACATGATCAAGCTCGCCGGCTTTCGTCCAGACGTCGACATCAAGATCGCCTACACCGGTCTCCGCCCAGGGGAGAAGCTATACGAGGAGAAGCTGATGGATGAGGAAGGGCTGCAAAGCACGAAGAACAAGCTTATCCATATCGCCCGCCCGATCAGTTTCGACGTCGATGCCTTCTTAGGACAATTGCCTTTGCTTCTGGAATCCGCCTACGATGAGAAGGAGGACGAGATAA
This sequence comes from bacterium, assembly GCA_963611815.1. Taxonomy (GTDB): domain Bacteria; phylum Bacillota_I; class Bacilli_A; order RFN20; family CAG-826; genus Alloenteromonas. The sequence continues at coordinate 8,192 of CAVDSY010000011.1, read as the reverse complement.
GAAAGATCGTCGCTGATATCGTCCCGACCTACCATCCCGCCGGCGTGCATGGTTCCCACCTCAAAGGGGAAGCTTATGAGAGACAAGTTGATCAAATGGAGAAGAAAGAAGCTTTCCAGAATCATCCAGCCGGGGCGGTTTCAAATCCTAGGGCCTAGCGAAAGCGCGGCCCTCTTTTTGCGCTTGCAGCGCTTTTCTTAGCAATGCGAAAGCAAAACCAGAAGCAAGCAAAGAAAGAGACGCGCCCATGCCGCTTCTGGCTGGACTTCTTATTGAATTTCGCTTCCCCGGGTATATCCTTTTTTTGTTTATGGGAGATATCATCGCCGGCCGCGCCAAGAAGAGGGTGGTCAAAAACGACATCATCGCTATTGGCGCCCTCGCCAAAGCCGATAGGGCCAAAGGCAACAAGGTCATCGACGGCAGCATCGGGGTCTTTCTCAATGAGGATGGCTCTTTGGGCGGGATCGACGCCGTTTCATCTTCCTTGTCCGCCCATATATGCGACAAGCTCGGCTATCCTCCTTCCCTTGGCGACAAGGATTACCTAGAGGCGATCGAGCGTTGGGCATTCGATGGTTATTATCCGCGAATTCAAGGCCTCTATTCCCTCGCTTCCGTGCAGAGCTTGGGCGGTACTGGGGCGATATCCATCGCGTTCAATTGCTTCCTTGAGCGGGGCGGCACGGTCATTCTCCCGGATCCCATGTGGGGCAACTACAAGCTGCTCGCCTCAAAAGCCGATCTGTCTTATCTTACCTATCCCCTCATAAACGGAGACGGCACCTTCGATCTCCTCTCGATGAAAGAGAAGGTGGAGGAAGCTCTTTCGAAAGAGGGCAGAACGCTTCTAATCATCAACGATCCTTGTCAGAATCCTACCGGCTATTGCCTCAGCGAAAGCGAATACGACGCCTTGTTCGACGTTTTGGAGGAAGAGGGCAAGAAGGGGAAACTGTACGTCCTTTTCGACGTCGCCTATTTCTCTTATTACGCCGTCCATGGCTCAGAATGCCGCCTCATCAAGAAACTCGCGGAGAGGAGGCCATCCTTTCTCCCCCTTCTTGCCTTCAGCTGCTCGAAGGTCTTTGCTCTCTATGGCCTGAGGATGGGCGCTTTGTTCGCTTTTGCCCCAAACGAAGAGGGCAAAGAAGAGATATCCGCCTCTTTCGCCGCACAGGCTAGAGGCACCTATTCCTGCCCCAATGGGGCGGGGGGCTACGCCTTGAGCCTCGCTCTGAATGACCCCTCCTCCAAGAAGAAGCTCCTCGAGGATATAGAGGCGAACAAAGAAACCCTCAGGGAAAGAGGGGAGATCCTCCTTAGGGAGCTAGATGAGGCCGGCATCAGGCATTATCCTTACAGATCAGGGTTCTTCTTGACCATCAAGGTCGACAAAAACGCTTTCGAGGTATATGAGTCGCTGAAGGCGAAGCACATCTACATCGTCCCGCTCGACGAGCATTCCATGCGCATCGCCCTAAGTGGGCTGAGCAAAGAGGAATGCCGCATCTTGGTGCGCGAGCTGCGGGGCATACTAAGCGACTAGAAACCCGCATCCATGCATAACCATATCGTTTTATAAGCCAAACAGCGAAGGAGACCATATATGAAAGTACCGTTTTCACCCCCGGATATATCCGAATTGGAAATTAAAGAAGTGGCGGAGGCGCTGCGCTCCGGCTGGATCACCACCGGGCCGCGCACCAAACTACTAGAAAAAGAGATTGCCGAATGGATCGGGGTCAGCAAATGCGTTTGCCTCAACTCGCAGACCGCCTGCGCGGAGCTTGCTTTGCGCGTCTTGGGGGTCGGCCCAGGAGATGAGGTTTTGGTGCCGGCCTACACCTATACGGCAAGCGCCTCGGTCGTCATTCATGTCGGAGCCACTTTGAAGTTCGTCGACTCGCAGAAAGAGGGTCTTGAGATGGATTATGACGCCTTGGAGAAGGCGATAACGGAGAAGACCAAGGCCATCATCCCTGTCGATATTGGAGGGGTGCCATGCGATTATGAGCGCATCTTCGACATCGTCTCTCGCAAAAAGTGTCTCTTCCATCCTTCAAACGACATCCAAAAGGCTCTTGGCAGGGTCGCCGTCTGCGCGGACACCGCTCACGCTTTCGGGGCGAAGTGGCACGGCAAGATGATCGGCTCGGTCGCCGATTTCTCTTCCTTCAGCTTCCACGCGGTGAAGAATTTCACCACCGCGGAAGGCGGGGCGCTGACCTGGCGCCACATCGAAGGGGTGGACGATGAGGAGATATACCACTTGCTGCAATTGCTTTCTTTGCACGGACAGTCGAAGGACGCTTTGGCGAAGACCAAGCTCGGGGCTTGGGAATACGACATCGTCGGGCCTTGGTACAAATGCAACATGACCGACGTCTCCGCGGCGATAGGGCTAAGGCAATTCGAGCGTTACCCAGGCATGCTGCAAAGAAGGAAAGACATCATCGCTAGATACGAGAAGGCGTTGCATCCTCTTGGCGTCAAGACGCTGCCTCATTTCACGAAAAGCCACCAATCATCCGGGCATCTTTTCATCACCGAGATCCCGGGGATAAGCTACGATGAAAGAGGCGAGATCATCGACAGGATGGCTGAAAAAGAGATCGCCTGCAACGTCCATTACAAGCCTTTGCCGATGCATACGGCCTATAAGAACCTCGGATTTGACATTAAGGACTACCCCAATGCCTACGTTCATTTCGCCCATGAGATAACTTTGCCTCTTCATACATGCTTGAGCGATGAGCAGGTGGAGTGGGTGATAAGCAACTTCGTTTCGATCCTCAAGGAGTACATCTGATGCTCGTCCCGAAATGGGAGAAACTGCCGAAAGAGATGCAGAAGGAGGAGATACGCGAGTATCACCTTTTCCTGCGTTCCAAGAACTTCTCGCTTTTCTGGAAGCGCGTTTTTGATATCCTCGTATCTTTTTTGATGCTGATACTGCTCTCGCCCCTTTTCCTGATTCTCGCCCTTGCCATCAAAATAGATAGCAAAGGGCCGGTCTTCTACCGCCAGGAGAGGGTCACCCAGTTCGGGAAGCATTTCAGGATCTTCAAGTTCCGTTCCATGGTCGTTGATGCGGACAAGGGCTCGCAGATTACCCTAGGAGAGGATGAGAGGGTGACCAAAGTAGGCAGATTCATCCGCAAATGCCGCCTTGACGAGATAAGCCAGCTCATCAACGTCTTCTGCGGCAACATGACTTTCGTGGGGGTGAGGCCGGAAGTGCCGAAGTACGTTGAGCAATACACGAACGAGATGTACGCGACCTTGCTTTTGCCCGCGGGGGTCACCAATCTCACGAGCATCTATTTCAAGGACGAGGGCAGTCTCTTGAAAAGCGCCGCCGACGTCGATGAGGCCTATGTGAAGGAAATCCTGCCCAAGAAGATGGCCTACAACCTCAAAGGGCTCAAGAACTACGGCTTCTGGAATGACATCAAACTGATGTTCATGACCTTCTTCGCCGTCTGCGGGAAGAAATACGAAGACGATAAATGAAAGCGCCCCATCGCTGGCGCTTTGGGTCAAGGCACGAGAGAACGTTCTATGGACTTTTCAATTTAGGGGCTTTGTCTTGTTTCTGCTTGGCTTATTGGCCAGACGTTTCCTCTTCGCTTTTATAAGGGCTTTCCTGGGACGCGCATGTCCCGGTCCCGACGTGGTCAACGGCAGTTAGGGCGGTCGAAGGAGAGACGTAGTAGAAGACGCCGCTCGTGGAGCTGTTCCTCCAGAAATACACGGAAGAGGGCGAAGCGGCGACGTTGAAATAGACGCCGGAGGAGATGTAGCCATCCTCATTGATTTTCATGATCGTCTTCGTTGTGGCGGCCTCGTCTTTGTAATAAACATAATCGATTACGTGTCATCTCTTTCTGAGAGGCGTTTAGAGCAAAGTGGAGTATGATTTGAAACAAGGAAGATTTTAGGAGCGAAGCGATGGTTGAAGGGTTGGTCTCGGTAATCATGCCTTCCTACAACACGGGCAGTTACATCTCAAAGTCCATCGAATCGGTGCTCGGCCAGACTTATAAGGACTTCGAGCTGCTCATCGTGGACGATTGCTCAAGCGACGACACCGATGAGGCCGTTAGGCCATATCTATCGGACCCCAGGATCAAGTACTTCAAGAACGAATGCAACCAAGGGGCCGCGCTCAGCCGGAACAGGGCTTTAAGAGAGGCAAGGGGCGAATGGATCGCCTTTCTCGACAGCGATGACCTTTGGGCGCCTTCTAAGCTGGAGAGGCAGCTTTCCTTCATGAAGGAGAATGGGTATGCCTTCTCCTATCATGAGTATTCGAAGATCGACGAGAAAGGCGATTCTCTCAACATCCATGTGTCGGGCCCTAAGGTGGTCGGCAAGAGAAAGATGTATCATTACGATTACGTCGGCTGCCTTTCCTTCATGTATGAGTCCAAGACCATGGGCCTCATCCAGGTAAAGGATATCAAGAAGAACAACGATTACGCGATCCTCCTGCAAGCGGTCAAGAAGGCTCCTTGCTTCTTGCTGAAGGAGGATCTGGCCTCCTACAGGATCAGGAAGAGATCGATCTCGCATGACAAACTCAGCAAGAAGCTGAGGAGCCATTACGACCTGTTTAGGATATGCGATGGGAGAAATGTCCTTGTATCGTTGTGGTTCGCGTGCTGGAATATGTTCTTCGGGGTTTGCAAGAAGATCAGATATGAAAAGAGGGCTCGTTAGGGCTTTTGATGACTGAATTGGCGGAGGGAAGAAATGAATATCAGAACGGCAACGCACGATGATCTGAAAAGAATCGCCGAGGTTCACGCGATCTGCTTTCCTAGGAGCTTCTCGACGGCCCTTGGAAGCGGGGGGGTCGTTACCTTCTTAGATCTTTTTACAAAGAATATTTGGTAAGGGTGCCGGAGCTCTTTCTAGTTGCTGAGGAGGATGGGAAGGTCGTGGGATTCTGCATGGGCTACTACTGCGAAGATAACGATTACATTAAAAACTATTTCAAGCACAATCTTTTCCGCATCTTTTTCCGCTGCCTTTATCTAGGCGTTACATTCAACAAATCCTTCTATAGGAAATTGTTCCAAAAGAAGGGCGGGCAAAAAGTTTGCGCTGTCCAGCCCAGTGCCGACTCCATCGCGGCCAATAGATGCGGCGATTTGCTTTCGATATGCGTTTTGCCTGAGCATCGAGGGAAGGGGGCGGCCCAAAGCCTGATAAATCGGTATCTGAAAACATTGGAGGCGAAATCGCGCGAGCTTTGCTATCTTACGGTCGACAAAGACAATTCTAGGGCGATTGCCTTCTACAAAAGAAACGGTTTTGAATTGTATTGCCAAAGGGGCGCCAAAATGACCTGCTTTTGTAAATTGCGCGGACATGGCGATTGCCTTTCTTAAAAGGGAGGCGGAAATGGATAAATGTTACTTTTCGGTCTTTGGCAAAAACTTGAAAATTGCGACTTGCATCATCGAACATTGGTGTGGATAGATTTATATGGCATATTTGATCACAAAAGAGTGTCGGCCAATAAAATCGGCTTCGAAAAATGTTTGGACTAAGAACTAATTGGGCGTGCTCAAAAAACCTGAGCATTATGGAAAAAGAGATATGAAGAAAGTCAGCGTCATCGGGCATTTCGGCAAGGGGCTCAACCTTGCTAATGGCCAGACCATCAAAACCAAGACGGTGACCTCCGCCCTCAAGAAGGAGCTAGGGGATGATGAGGTTATAACCTATGACACCCATGGGGGGTCGATCACTTTGCTTAAGGCCCCTTTTCAGTGCCTAAGCGCGCTAAAAAAAAGCAAGAACGTCATCATCTTCCCCGCGCATAACGGGCTTCGGGTATACGCCCCCTTATTGAGCGCGCTTAGGCATCTGTATAAAGGCAGAAAACTCCATTACGTCGTCATCGGCGGATGGCTAAGCGAGTTTTTGGAGAAGAGGAAATCCCTAAGGGGGAGCCTGTCTAAATTCGACGGGATATACGTTGAGACCAATACGATGAAGCGCGCTTTGGAGGGGCAAGGCTTTAATAACGTTTATCTGATGCCTAACTTCAAGGACCTGCCAATCCTAGAGGAGAAGGACCTCGTTTATCCTGCAGGCGTTCCCTTTAGGCTCGTCACTTTCTCTAGGGTCAGTAGGATGAAGGGGATCGAAGACGCCTGCAGAACCGTTAAGGAGATAAATGAGGAAATCGGCTACACGGCCTGCTCTTTGGATATCTATGGGGCGGTTGACGAAGGCGAAGAAGAATGGTTTTCCTCCCTTCAGAAGGGTTTCCCTAACTACATAAGGTATAAAGGTGTCGTCCCTTATGGGGGAAGCGTGAACGTGCTCAAGGATTACTTCGCTCTTCTTTTCCCGACCCATTACTTCACCGAAGGGATACCGGGCACCATCGTTGATGCCTACGCCTCCGGCTTGCCCGTCATCGCCGCGAGATGGGAGAGTTTCTCCGATCTCGTCGATGAGGGCAAAACTGGACTAGGGTATGCCTTTGGCGACGGCAATGGGCTTAAGGAAACACTTCTTGAAGCCTTGCACAATCCGAAGGCGATTATCGACATGAGAGGAAATTGCCTAGAGAAGGCGAAGGGATATCAACCGAGCGAGGCATTGGTTCCTTTGCTTAACGGTTTAATTGAGGGGGGGGCATTATGAGTTCTATCCATTGAAGCTAGCGACCTTCTCGCGCGTCAGCAAGGAGAAGGGGATAGAGGATGCGGTCAGCGTCATAAGAAGCGTGAACGAGAAACTTGGGTATTCGGCGTATTCCCTGGACATCTATGGCTCCGTGGCTGAGAGAGATCGGGCTTGGTTCGAATCGCTTAGGATGAGGTTCCCTGATTGTGTCAGATATAAAGGCGTCGTATCTTCTTCTAGAAGCGTCGACGTCCTCAAGGATTACTTCGCTCTCCTTTTTCCGACCTATTATCCGGGCGAAGGGTTCGCCGGGACCTTGATAGACGCTTACTCAGCGGGATTGCCCGTCATCGCCTCCGATTGGCGGTACAACAAAGAATTTGTCAACGGGCATGTTGGGGCTATTTATCCCTCGAGGGATAATGCTGCTTTGGAGAGCATCCTACTGGAGGTGGCCAATGACCCGATGCGCTTATTGGGTCTCAAGAGGAATTGCTTGAAAGAAGCGGGGCGGTATACTGCTGAAGAGGCGATGAAGGCGTTGCTGATAGGATTGGCTGAATAGATCGCTCATTTCAATGGGAAATTAGAAAGTGCTGAGGGGAATTTACAATGAGCTTATCCATGTTCAATATCAAGAAGTGGATCCGCATGATGAACGGCAAAAGCATTTTGCATGTCAATCAAGATATGGGCAAAAGCTTCGTTCCAGGTGAGATTCGCGGCTATTTTAACAACCTTACCGAAAAAGTTACGAAAGATCCGAACTTGCTAGAAGGGAATAAACTCCCTCTGTTTCACACTGAAAAAAAAGGCGATATCGAATTTCCCGTTGGCATCTTTCAGTATGGTTTAGGCGCGTATGACCTTTATCTTCAGACTGGGGAAGAAAGGCATTTCATCAAATTCAAACAATGCGTGGATTGGGCGCTTACACATCAGATGGACAATGGATCTTGGGACAATTTTTCTTTTGCTTATCCAAGCGCGCCTTTCGGCGCGATGTGTCAAGGCGAGGGCGCGTCTTTATTGATTAGGGCTTATGCCCAGCATAAAGACCAAAGATTCTTAGACGCGGCGAAAAGGGCTTTGGATTTCATGCTGAAGCCGCTTGAGGAGGGTGGGACTACCAAATATGATGGGAATGATGTCGTCCTTATGGAATATACCCACCTCCCCGCCGTAATGAACGGCTGGATATTCGCCGCCTTCGGGCTTTATGATATGTCCATCGCCAAACCTGATTCCGGATACAAAGAGCTTTTCGATAGGACAGTCTGCACTTTGAAAGGCAAGCTGCCTTGCTTCGACAATGGCTATTGGACGAAATACGATTTAGGAAAGAATATTGCCAGTCCTTTTTACCACAATCTTCATATTGCCCAAATGCATGGACTGTACCTCGCTACGGGCGATGAGATCTTCAAGGAATACGAGGATAAGTGGAGGGGATACCAATCCAAGTGGTGGAATAGGAAGAGAGCCTTCATTAAGAAAGCATGGCAAAAGATAAGGGGGTAAGAAAAAATGGGGTTAAAGAC
>CAVDSY010000010.1:0-32649 GCA_963611815.1 bacterium | reverse complement strand
AAGCAACCTTCGACTTTCGTCTTGTAGTTTTGCAAGTCCATCTTTTCCATCAAGGGCATTATAGGCGCCGTTCACGAAATCCCAAAGATTTTTTGCCTTGTTGGTAGCGTTCCGCAAATGTAGGTGGCGATAAGAAAAAGGAAGCTCCGCAATTAAGTCGCTGAAGATAAAGGGGGGCTTCCGTGAAGATTTTAGCACAAGGGTCCAGCTCGCTGGACAAAATGATAAGGGAGGCGGCGCTCGCGGCGCCGAATCTGGTCTCGAGATGCCTCGAGAGGCTTGACGCCGCGCTTTTCTTCGAGCTCGGCAAGGAAACGTTCGGGGCGGGCGCAGATTCGAGGCCGTGAGGCTCGACCGAAGGACCGTCGCGAGGATGATCGCCGACGTCGGGGTCGCGGCGGCCGGGAAGCTCGTCGAAAATGCGGCAAGGCCACGTCCGGATAGACGAGAAGCACATCGAGAGGGATGGGAAGCCCAATAAAACCAGGCTCGTCACGGCGGCGATCTTCGACGGCGTCCCCTCCCTGGGAGGAGAAACGAACCGGGGCACAGGGCGCTCATGTCGGGGACCGGGCTTTGCGAGGTAGCCGAGAAGATAAATTCGGCGCTGAGCGAGGTCTTCCGCCTCAAGGAAGGCGATTCCGTCTCCCTCTCCGGAGACCTCGCCCCCTACATCAGGAATTTCGGGGAGAGGCTGAGCTTCGCCTCGAGGTACGCCCCGGACAAATGGCACGTCGCCCATTTCCTCTCCGCCGACGAGCGCCCCGTCGCGGCCGAGGGAGTGGTCGAAAGGCTTGAGGAGATCGAGGAGACGGGCGACGTGACCGGGCTTGGCAAGGACGCCCTCAGGGTCTACGGGCTGTGGCTGAAGGACAAAAGGCTCTTCGACGCCTGGCGCGACCCCGAGTACAAAGGCTGCTGCCAGGAGGCCATGAACTCCCATTACTACGCGGCGAGATTCGGCAAATTCGGAAGAAGCTTCAGCAGGAAGACCGTCGAGAAGATCTCCCTCGTCATCGAGGCAAGGCTGAACGGCTGTGATCTGACCCTGTCCTCATCGGCGCTCAAGCCCGCGAGCCCAAGCTCGCTTGGCCCGCTGGGCAAGCCGTACGAGGACAGGATGAAATACGACATCGACACATCCGAGATGAGCTATGGGATGAGAAAGTCTTTATCTTAGATCAAGTGCGACGGCATGATAGTCGGAACTCACCTGCAAAAGCGGAACGTTATCGCGAGGTTCAGCGGAACGAAGCTCCGTTATGATTCCAGGTGCCCCATTTCCACTCTCATCCTCAAGAGGATAACGACATCGCTTGGACTGGCCGAGTAGGCACCCGAGGCTTTGGAGGGATTGAGACGCGGAAGAGTCGCCTGAAAAAGTGAGGTGTTCCCAATAAGAGGGGGCGCCCTCCCCCGCTAAGCCATAGATTGTCGCGGCCAAAAATTTGTTGAATCGCCCATGGCGTGACGATGATGTGGCGATGATGTAAACGATTTTCAAAGGAGAATCCACCAAATGAAAATTAACGAGCTGTTTTCAGATGCGATCATGAAAGATACAAGGCATGAGTTCAAAGCCAAGTTAAAAGCCGACGATCCGTTAAGCTGGGCCAAAACGTTGATTGCTTTCGCGAACGGAGAGGGCGGTTTGCTTTTTGTTGGCATTTCAGATGATGGGGTGGCATTTGGCCTTAGCAAAAAGGAAATTGACGAAAGAAAAAACCTCATCCACGGAAAGGCGCCACGCCGGGCTTTATAGGCACATTGTCATATAAACCGGCAAGTAGAGGCAGCCTTCCTCTTCCCGATAGTTTTTTGCGTAGATGATGACTTTCTTGCTCACGTATTGATGATATCTCCTCGCGAAGGCATCCACGCTCGCATGCGACTTGTAGGAGGAGGACTTGACTTCGATCGGCACGATCTTGCCCTTCTCGTCCAAGAGGAAGTCAATCGAATGCTTGTTCGTGGACCCTTCCGCGTAGAAGCTGTTGTATTTCAGCGCATGCCCATTCGCCTTCAGTTCTTGGGCGACCACGTTCTCGTAGAGGAAGCCCTCATCCACGGAGAGTTTGTCGAGGATAAGGGATTTGTACAAGCCATTGTCCAAATACCTCTTGTCGAAGAACATCTTGGAGACGAGCAGGCCCGTATCCCCCGAATAGACCTTTACCCCAGATAAGTCATAGCCCAAGGTCAAAGTAGCGTCGATGTTCTTTATCTCATAAGCCACGTTCACGACCTTGCTCGATTCCAACTCCTCCACGTTGTTCAAACAAGTATAAAGGCGGGTGCTTTTTGAAAAGGAAGATGGGGAAATCTCAAAAGAATGATTCGCGAAGAAGCTTTGGATCTTGTCGTAGATGATCAAAGGGGTCACCGAGGATGACTTTCTGGAAATCTTCGCCAAATCCTCCCGATAGAGGCTGATGATGTCTTTTTTCACCGCATCGACTCTCCCAAAATCCTCGTTTTCGAGATACTCGTTCACGGCTTGGGGCATCCCCCCTACCGCCATATAGGTCCGGAACAGGCGCGAAGTTTTCTTGTGAAGGGGCTCCAGCAAAGGGGCTTTGCAGGCGTAACGTTCATGGATGTAATCGCTTAGCTCCCTCTCCCCCAAGGCCCAAAGCCATTCCTCAAAGCACATCGGGTGCATCTCAAGCCTGTGCTCTTCGGAAGGGATGAGAATCTTCCGCGAATTCTTCTTTAAGGTGATGAGAGAGCCGGTCTCAATGAAATCGTAGCGGGCGTCGGCGACGAGGTGCTTGATCATTTCCCGGGCGGGGAGGTAGCGCTCAACCTCGTCAAAAATGATTGCGGAGCCCCTTTCGTATAGTTTCTTGCCCGTCACAACCTGCAAGGCCAAGAAAAACTCCGAATAGCTCTGCGTCTTCTCGAAAACGTCTCTCATGTCTTTCGTAAAGGAATTCTTCGTGTCGGCGAAGTCGATTTTAATGTAGGAGCGGTACTCACTTTTGGCGAACTCTTCGGCAATCGTCGACTTGCCAACGCGCCTCGCCCCTTCTAAAAGCAAAGCCGTCTTGCCGTTTGATTCCTTTTTCCATTTCAGCAATTCAGCATAGATCTTTCTCTTGAAAATCATCCTCTTACCTCCTTGGGCCATTGTATGCGTTTCCTAAGGCAAAATCAAAAAAATAGCAGTTCTATTAAATTTCTAAATGAGGAAATATGTCGGTTTTATTAATTTTCAACACACAGAAATACTGCAGTTCTATTAAATTCAAAGGAAGCGATTATCCTTCAGGCCAAGGAAAAACCAGCTTAACAAAAAAACGTCCCCCGACAACACGCAGGGGGACGAAGTCTTCAATCGGGATTTCGTTTAAGTGCTGCCCTCGCACCGTGTCTTCGTCTTGAATTTCTTTAGAGTGCCGTCCTAGCACTTTGTCTTCGCAAAATGACATCGTCGCCTTGCAATCAAACGATAGAGCAGAAAAATAGGCGTCAATACAATTTGACAGGTTTTTTGCTTTTTCTATGACGGATGGGGAAGGCATCGACACCGGCAAGAAAGAGGATCACCCCTTTATTTCGTTGTCCCTAGCGATGCGCCCAAGCAGGTTCTTGATCTCTTCGACGGAGTCGAGCAGACGCTTGTACACGTCGCTAGTGACGTCTACTTGGTAACGGAACAAGCGGAGGATCGTCACCGGATTGCATAGATCCTTGCTGACAATCTTGAGACGGAGGTTCCCCACATTATTGGTCACATAGGTTTCGGAAGACCCTGCAGCGAGGCCGCCTAAAGATCCCCCGCTTGCGTAGCCTTCCGAGGTCGAGGAGACGATGCCGTATTCGAAGGCCGCCGCATGGGCGTCGGCGCTCAAGCCCGCGAGCCCAAGCTCGCTTGGCCCGCTGGGCAAGCCGTACGAGGACAGGACGAAATACGACATCGACACATCCGAGATGAGCTATGGGATGAGAAAGCTCTTCTCCCAAATCGAGTACGGGGTGCCATGATAGCCAAGACTCAATTGCGGGGCTCACCTACAAAAACGGAACGCTATCGCTCGCGTGCCTTCGCCAAGGACAATGGACAACGTCATAAAAAAGAGCCCATCGTCGGGGCTCTTTAGAGAATGCGCTCAGATTTCCTGGGGTCCGGTGTAGGCGAGGTCGCCTTCGAAGTAGACCTCGCTTATCGAGGCATCGGTGATGTTCGTGGTCGCAGTGATGTCTTTGTCGAGGTAGACGAAGTCGGCGTATTTTCCGACTTCCACGGAGCCTCTGACATCATCTATGCCCATTTGCTTCGCACCGTTGATGGTGAAGACCTCGATCGCCTGCTGCAAGGTGATGCACTCGCTCTTATCGAGAGAGAAGTACTGTTTCTGCGGGGCCAAGGTCGCGCTTATCGTGCCTTTGGTGGCGATCTGCATGATGTTCAGAATATCGCATGGGGCGCCGGAATTCGAGGGATAGTCGGTCGAGCTGGACATGATGACCCCTTTGTCCCAGAGCCTCTTCATGGGGTAGCCGCCCATATAATAATCGTAATCGAAATCCGTCGAGATGGAGTCCTTGTAAGCGGCGGGCTTGATCCTCCAGCAGATGTTGGTGGCGCTAGGGATGTGATGGGCGGCCATCTTGTCGAGGGTCTCGTCCGTTACTTGGCAGGTGTGGCCTATCGAGTTGATGATGCCGCCGCTGGCCGTTCCTTCCGCCGCGATATAGGCATCCACCATTTGCTCCACCGCATGGTCGCCTGAAGCGTGGGCGTGCACCGAAACCCCTTTGGAGTTGGCTCTTTTCACGAGTTTGTTGATGGTTTCGTCCTCCCAGACGCGGCTGCCGTATTTCAGCTCTTCCGTCGTGTTTTTGTATGGGGTGTAAACCCAGGCGGACTTGTTCTCGAAACATTCCCCGTCGGCAAAGACCTTGATGTTGTTGGGAGCGAAATGGTCGGAGCCGTATTTCCCCATGTTCTCCGCGGCTTTGTCGACCTGCGTTTCGATGTCCTCGTATGCGTCGATCTTGTAGGAGGCGGTCATGCAGATGTCCATGCCATAATCTTTGTCATAGGCGCTGATGCCTTCGTAGGCGCAATCGCCGAAATAGGATGTATAGGCGTCGAGGTAGTTGGTGTAGCCGTAGCTATGGAGCGTCCTCTCCCCTATTTTGAGCGCCGCTGCGAAATCGCTCTTGCTGATGACGCCCGCGGGTTTCAGAACCTTGTTGTTCACGTAGTTCATCGCGATGTCGCTTGCTAAGCCAAGCAGCTTGCCGTTTGAGTCCCTGGAGACATAGCCGCCGGCGATGGACCAGTCTGGAGCGGATTCCTCATCGATTCCCGCCGCCAGGATGGCTTTGGAGTTCATGAAGAGGTTATGGCCGCTGTCATCGATCAGAATAAGCGGCTTGTCGGGGCAAATCTCGTCGAGCTTGGCGCGCATATTGACGGTTGCTTTCTCCCCTTTCAAGGCTTCGTTGGACCAGCCATAGGTAAAATAGACGCTGACGGAGTTGTCCTTGTCCCTGGCGATGACCTTTTCGGCAAAGTCAATCGCGTCGTTAAAGGTAGTGGCCGAGCAGATGAGCTGTTTGCTCACGAGGACGGAGGCAAGCACATAATGGCCATGGCCTTCCGTGGCCCCGCTCATGATGAAGCCTTCGCTTCTATCGATGACGTTCGTTTTGCCTTTCTTGATGTAGCTTTGGGCGCCATCTTTAGTGCCGACGTAAATGTATTTGCCATTTTTAACGGCGAAAGCCTCGGCGTATTCGTGATTTGCGTTTGAGGTGTATATTTTGCTATATACAACAGTGTCAGCGATGCTGCTTGCGTCTTCGCCGGCACCGCCAGAGTTGCAGCTTGCTAAGCTCGCAATTGTCAGCAAAGCAGGCAACAAGGCCGCTCCTTTAAGGAATCTTTCTTTCATGGTCTCTCCTTTTTCCGCCTTTTGTGGCAGGACTGGTTTCCAGCCAATTCTTATCGCCTTGTTCCGCTGATTTTACGTCTAGCAATTGAACTTAGGCGGAAATGTTCGTTGGCCTCCGAAAACCGTTGGCTTACTATCTCATTATAGGAGCTTTCAAAACAAGGGAAAGCGTCAATGAGCAAGCTTTTTGCGAATGTAGACGACAATAAAAAGTCAGCATCTAGCCAGCCCTAGGTTTCGTTTGTGTATAACAAATTGCCTTTTGGGCTTCTAGGGCGAAACCAATATTGTCCTTGATGGAAAAAATGACTTTGGGACAATACAAGCAGCAAGTCGAGCAACGCCTGATCTATACGCCCAAGAGCCCCCCTCGGGCAAAAAATCTGATGGAAGTTTACGAAAAAGAATTTCCAAAGTTTTTGAACTAGCCATTGACGCCTCTCCAAGCCGCAGGAGTCATCAAAAACATCCTTTATTAAACTGAAAAACAAACGCGAAGCAGTTATCTCCGAGAATGTAGACAGCAAAGTCTTTCACGATGTTTGACGCAACAGAAAAAATAAGACAGGGGCGAGAATTTTTGCCTTTTTGCCGAAACGCCATGCGATACATTTTGTAAAGTAACGCCCAAGGGGTTCGAACTGCTGAGCATGAGAGGTGACCAGAACTTGCTTTTTTTGAGGGTAGTCGAAGGAAAAGAAGCTTAAACTGGCCAAAAACGAAAGATTAAGACTGAAAAATGCCTGCTTTCATGAAAAAAGCCTCCGTTCGGAGGTACCCTTTGAGTTCAAGAAGCATGGCGCGCCCGAGGTGATTCGAACACCTGACCCACGGCTTAGAAGGCCGTTGCTCTGTCCAGCTGAGCTACGGGCGCACTGTTGAATTATGGACTTCGCAAGGCCTTCATTCAAGTTCTTCTTTGCCTTGACTAGGACCTCAAAACGAAGAAAGTGCCGTCAGAGGTTCATTCATCGATTTTGCCGCCATCATGGAGCTTCGCGTACAAAGCCTTCGCGCAGCTTTCGGGGATGATCTGGCTTAGCTCGAGGACGGAAGCCGCAAGCAAGGAATCGATAGAGGGGTAATGGGCGTGCAGCAATTCGATGCGCTTATCCCCGAGTCCTTCAATGTCTGAGAAAAGCGAAGAGGTCATCGCCTTCGACCTCACCTGCTTATGGAACGATATCGCGAAACGATGCACCTCATCCTGCATCCGCATCAGCATGAAGAAGAGGGGCGATTTCTTCTCGATTGGGTATTTTTTCCCCTCCTTGTCGATAAGCCCTTCGGTCTGGTGCTTGTCGTTTTTGTACAAACCATAGACCGGGATCTCCACCCCCGCTTCACCAAGCCCCTCCAATGAGGCATGGACCTGGGAGAGACCCCCATCGGCTAAGATGAGGTCGGGATAAGAAGAGCCCTCCTCCTTAAGCCTTTTGTATCTCCTGCCCACGATCTCGACCATCGAATGGTAATCATCCCCAGCGTCTTTCTCTTCGAGGTGGAATTTGCGGTACATCCTCTTGCACGATGAGCCGTTGATGAAGCAAACCATCGCCCCTACCGGGGAAGACCCCTGCAGGTGGCTGTTGTCGAAAAGCTCGATCCTCAGTGGCGTTTCCTTGAGGCCCAGCAAAGAGCCAAGCTCCTCAAGGAGAGCCAGTTTGTCATCATCAAGGCGCGAAGATGAGAAATGGGCGTCCAGCCCCTGCCGGGCGTTGAGCTCGGCGAGGGAAAGCATGTCCACGAGCCTCCCTTCCTTCGGGAAAGCCAGCTTGAAATCGAACTCCGACTCAAGCTCTTGCAAGGATAGAAGCCTCGCGACGAGCTCTTTGGGCTGCTCGTGCGAGGAATAGTATTGCTCAAGGAGGCTAATTATCTGCTCTTCCGGCGAAAGGAAGGAAGGGACGACGAATTCTTTCTTCCCTAAGAGCATCCCGCCCCTATAGGTGAGGAGGGAAAGGCAAAGGTAGCCCTCTCTCTCCGCGTAGGCGACCACGTCGCGGCTGGTCTTGTCCAAAGTGAGCTCGACGCTTTGCCGCGCCTTCACGTAACGGAGCGAATCAAGGGCCTCTTTGTATTCCTGCGCCCTTTCGAAGTCGAGCCTATCCGCAGCTTCTTCCATCTTCCTTCTCAGCTCTCTCTCACATTCGGTGGAATCGGAGTTGAAGAAAGCCTTTATCTCCTCATAGAGGCTTTGCAGCCTCTTTTCTTCAATCTTGTTAACGCAGGGGGCGAGGCATTGCCCCATCTCTGCGTAAAGGCAGCTCTTTTTGGGCAACGACTTGCACTTCCTCAAGGGATATAGCCTATTGAGGAGATCTATGACTTTGTAGCAATAGCCAGAGTTGGGAAAGGGCCCGAAATAAAAATAGCGTTGGTCGGTGCTTGAACGCGCCACTTTAAGATAAGGGTCACCGTGTTTGCGCAGAGCGATATAAGGGTAATGGGAATCGTCCATCAGCATGATGTTGTAACGCGGGTGATGGGTCTGTATGAGGTTCATCTCGAGGATGAATGCCTCCTTGTCGCTGCTCACCAAGATGATGTCGAAATAGGCGACGTGATCGACCATCGCCTTCACTTTCCCCGCCTGCGGGCGGAGGAAATACTGCGAAACCCTTTTCTTCAGGCTCTTCGCCTTGCCGATATAGATGATCTTGCCCCCCTCATCCTTCATCTGATAGACCCCGGGCTTGTCGGGAAGGAGGGAGATCAGGCGGGCAAGCCTTTCGGAAAGCTCCTTCATTTCAGGTGGACGACGGTCGCCCCGCCTCCCCCTTCATACTCTCCCCCAAGCTCAAAACTCTCGACGAAGGATGAATGCTTTCTTAGATAATCGTGCACCGCGTTGCGGAGGGCGCCGCTGCCGAAGCCATGGACGATCTTGACCCTCTTGAAGCCCTTGAGGCGGCATTTATCGAGGTAAGAATCAAGGGAAGAAAGAGCCTCATCGACATGCATTCCGATTAAATTAAGCTGTAAAGAAAGGCTTCCTTCTCCGACTTTGTCAAGGACATTACCTTTCATGGATACCTTCTTAGATACAGGCTGCGCTATCTTTACAACCCGGTCTTTAGTCGTGTGAAAGCTCATTCCCTCGGCCGAGACGATGGTGATTTTCTTGCCATCCTCTTCTTTGATTCTGCCCTCTATCCCAAGGCTAGGCATGCTTACGTAATCTCCAACCCCCACTTTGCCGGAGAAGGATTCCTCTTTTATCTTCTTCTCCTCCAGTTCAGCGAGCTTCCTTTTCGCCTCGATGGCCTGATGGAGTTTGACTTCCGGTGACTGCAAAGAGGCGATGAGGTCATCGACCTCTTCCTTCGCCTTCTTGATGATCCTCCCTTTCTCTTCCTCCACGCTCGCAAGGAGCTTCTCTTCTCTTTGTGAGATGACTTTCTCTTTGGAAAGGAGCTCTTTCTCTTTAAGCGACAAGGCAGCCTCTTGCTTCAGGTTTCTGTCTTTGAGGTCGCTGTTCTCTTTGGCGAGGGCGCTCAGCTTCGCTATCGCCTCCTCCAAAGAGAAGTCCCCCTTCCCTTCGTTGTAGCTCTTCGCGTAGGTGATTATTTTTGGGTCGATGCCATAACGGGAAGCCACGGTAAGGCCATAGGATTCGCCAGGAAGGCCCATTTGGAGGACATAGGTCGGGGCAAGATTAGCCTTATCGAAAAGCATCGAAGCGTTCTCGACCCTGCTTTCCCCCATCGCATAGGCCTTAAGGCCTTCGAAGTGGCTCGAGATCAGGGCGTAGCAATGCTTCTCCAAAAGGAAGCGCACGACCCCATAGGCGATCGCCTCGCCCTCTTTCGGCGATGTCCCTGTCCCCACCTCATCGAGCAGGACTAGGTCCTTTCCCCCGACGCGCGAAGCGATTTCGGCGAGGTTAGACATATGCGCGGAGAAGGTGGAGAGGTTGTCGCTGAGCGACTGGGAATCCCCGATGTCCACGAAAATGTTCTTGAAGTAAGGCAAAACGGCCCCTTGCGAAGCGCTGACCATCATGCCGCATTGGTGCATGAGGCAGGCCATGCCGAGAGTTTTCAAGGCGACCGTCTTCCCTCCGGCATTGGGCCCGGAGATGATGATGACCTTTTTGCTGGGCGAGAGGATGAAGTCATTGGGCACCACTTTGTCCTGGTCGAGCAAGGGGTGGCGCAATCTCAGCAGTTCGATCTCGCCTTCTTTCGAAAGCGAAGCTATATGGCCTTTCAAAGCGTCTCCGTAAAGCGATTTAGCCTGCAGCAAGTCGAAATAGCCCAAAGACTCGTTGAGTATGAGGAAGCTCTCCCCGGAGCCCCCCACCATCGCGGATAGCTGACCCAGCAGGCGGTGGATCTCCTCTTTCTCCTGGCCTTGCAGCTCGACCATCTTGTTGTTCATGCTGACGAGAAGCTCAGGCTCGATGAAGGTGGTGTTGCCCGAGCTAGAGACGTCCTGAACAATGCCTTTGACCTTGGATTTGTAGGAATTGTTGACGGGGAGGACGTAATGGCCGTTTTTTATGGTGAGGGTGGCGTCGCTGAGGTAGACCTTGTTTTGTTCCAGCACGAAGCCCAGCTTGCTCACCATGTCCTTCTCAAGCCTCGCTATCGCGATGCGGATTCTCTTCAAGGCCGGGGAGGCGCTATCGAAAATCGAGAGATCGGGCGCGATGACCTTGTGGATTTCTTTCTCGATCGTCAGAAGCTGCGGAAGATTGGCGGCTTTTTCCTTGAGCAAAGGGCAATCCTCGGCCGAAAGGAAATAACGCCTCATGTCCTCGCTGGTGAGAATATCGTGAGCGACCCTCTCGAGGGTCTCTATAGAGAGGACGTAGCCCTTCTCGGCCAGGGCGATGTCCTTTTCCAGATCGCTGCTGACGTCAAGAGGGAAGCTCCCGTACCTAGAAAGGCAGAAAAGAGCCTCCGCAAGGTTCTTTTTCTCTTTCTCAAGTTCCTCCAAAGGAAGGATGGAAAGCCCCCTTGCCTTCCTCTTCCCCTGTTCAGTTTTGCAACAAGAGGCGAGCTTCTCGCGGATTTTGTCGAACTCGAGGACGGTGAAGGCGTTTTGCATAGCCGCTAGATTATACCCTTCTACAAAAAAGGAGGGCAAACGCGCTAAAATAGCCTCATGCCCCAAAGAATCCGCGCCACGACTCGCGCCTTGCTGATTCAAGCTTGCGACCTCCCCAAGCTCTATAGCCATTACGCGCCCTTTAAAACGGAAAGCGCCAATCGCTACGCCTGTTTCTATGCCGAGGGTGAAGGCTTCAACATGGCCGTCTATGCAAAAGAGCACGAAGGGGCCCACAAAGTGGTCTTCCAAGGCGAGAGAGCGGAGGAAGAGGCATCCAAATGGGATAGCTATTCCCTTGCCCCTCGCCTGTTCATCGTCCCTGACCAGCCAAAAACTCTCCGTAAGGAGGAGCCTATTTATGTGAACAGGTATCCCCAAATCGGCTCCGACGAAGTCGGGACGGGCGATCTCTTCGGGCCCATAGTGGTCGTCGCAGCACACATAACAGAAAACGATCTCCCCCGCTTGAACGAGCTCGGCGTCACCGATTCAAAGAAGCTCGCCGACAGCCGCATCCTGGCTCTTGGTCCGATATTGTCGAAAGAATTCGCTTACAGCGCGCTTATCCTCGACAACGAGAAGTACAACTCAATCGTCGAAAGCGGGGAGAACATGGTCTCCATCAAGGCCAAAATGCACAACCGCTGCCTTCTCAACCTCAAAAAGCGCTTCCCCTCCTCTTTCCTCTACCAAGACCAGTTCGTCACCGCCAACGTATACTACAAATATCTGACAAAAGAAAAGGAAGTCGCCGATGGCATCACGTTCAAAACGAAGGGAGAGACCGCTTTCCCAAGCGTCGCCTTGGCCTCTGTTTTGGCGCGTTACGCCTTCTTGGAGAAAATGGAAAAGATGAGCCAGCGCTATTCCTTCTCTTTCCCATTCGGCTCATCAAACGTAGAAGAAGCTTTGAAGGAGTTCGTTGAGCTCCATGGCAAAGAAGAGCTAAAAAAGGTCGCGAAGACGAATTTCGCGACCATCGATAAGCTTGGCCTTTGATCAAGAGAGCGTCTTCAGGAATTCGCTGAATTCCAACGGCAGAGGAGCCTCGAAGACCATCTCCTTTTTGCTCGCCGGATGGATGAAACTCAGCCGATAGGCGTGCAACAATTGCCCCTTGTCGTAAAGTTTGCGGTTCCCTCTGCCGTAAAGAGGATCGCCCACGAGAGGATGGCCGATATAATCCATATGGACCCTGATTTGGTGGGTCCTGCCGGTCTTGAGGCGGCAGTCGACGAGGGTGGCCCCGCTAGTTTTGTAGCGTTTCCTGACCTCGAAATAGGTCGTGGCCTCTTTGCCGTCGTTATCCACCGCCATCTTCGTCGGATGGGCTTTGTCCCTGGCGATGGGCGCGTTTATAACCCCGGCGTTCTCCGGGATGACGCCGCTAACCAAAGCGAGGTATTCGCGGTGCATCGTGTGATCTTTGAGTTGATCCTGCAGGAAAAGGAGAGCCTCCTCGGTTTTGGCGACCACCAAAAGCCCCGAGGTGTCCTTGTCTATCCGGTGCACGATGCCCGGGCGGAGAGGATCGCTTCCCGGAGCGAGATCGAGTTGGCGGAAAAGTAAAGCGTTGACGAGGGTCCCGGACTCATTCCCGTTCCCGGGATGCACCACCAAGCCCACTGGCTTATTGATCACCAGAAGGCAATCGTCCTCGTAGACGATGTCCAAAGGGATGTCTTCGGGGGAGAGGGTTGATAAAGGCGCCTCATAATCCTCGCAATCGACTCTTTGCCCCGCTTTGAGCTTCAAAGAGGGTTTTGCCTCCTTGCCATCGACTTTGGCTTTGCCCTCCTTGATGAGGGACTGGCATTTGGCCCTGCTTAGGCAGGCATGGCGCTCAGAAAGCACCTCGTCTAGGCGCTTCCCCGCTTCTTTTGCTTCCACGAGGAAAGAGATCATTCCTCTTCTTTCCTCTCGGAGCTAGGCTCGGCTGAATCGGCGTTCCCTTTTGGGCTGATCTGAGTCAAATCATCCGCGCCCGAGGATGGTTTTACCCCATTCTCCAGCCGGGGATCTTTCGTGTTAGGGTCGTTTTTGGCGTTTTTTACCGCGTCTACGATCAAGGCGATGACCATGAGGATGACCCCGATAACCAAGCAGGCGTCAGCCACATTGAAGGTCGCGAAGGGATTGACCACGGACTGGGCTTTCCCAGGCCCTCCGCCGAGATAGAACTGCAGGAAATCGATGACCCCGTTGAAGCCGGTCGTGCCTTCCCAATAGAAAGCGCGGTCGATGAGGTTCCCCACCGCCCCGGATGTAAGGAGCATCAAGCAGACCCTCTCAAAGTTTTTGATCTTCTTGTTGTTTACTATCCAGTACCAGGATATCGCCCCGCTCATGATGAGGGAGATGGCGATCCCAAGTATCCTCCCCCAGACTCCCCAGGTGGCGCCAAGAGAGAAGGCGGCACCGGTGTTGTAAGAAAGGGTTATATAGAAGAAATTGGGGATCACTGCGACGCTTTCGCCGACCTCAAGGCAGTTTTTGACCGCCCATTTCGTGGCGATGTCGGCGACGAATAGAAGAAGCGACCCGATGGCGAAATAGACGCCTAGCCTCGTCTCTTTTGAAAGGGACTTCCATTTGTCGAGGAGCTTCTTCATCTGAGACCCTCCTCTTCCAGGGCGGCCTGGCAGCGGGAGCAAAGGGCCTCCTCGCCCTCGCCGAGCAAGGAATGGACGTGGTTGCGGCATCTTGGGCAAAGGGGATCGCCGTCCAAACTGACCTCAGCCCCGTCCTCAGAGGCGGAGACGAGCTCAAGATGGGAGACGAGGAAATCTTTTTCAAGGGCCTCCTCATCCTCTTTGCTCAGCAATGCGAAAAGGGAGGGATCGGCGACTTTTAGACGCAAGCTTGCGTCAGCGTTGCTGCCGATAAGGGAGTTTTGCCTGGCTTCCTCAAGGGCTTTGTTGGCCACGAGGCGGATCTTCTTGAATTTGGCGTAGCCCTCAAGCTCTTCCTGGCCGTAGACGCTGCTTCTCTTCGGCATGTCCTCAAGCTGGGGCGAGATTTGTTTCTCCCCCGGCAAAGAAAGGTAAACCTCCTCCATCGTGAAGGGGAGGATCGGGTTAAGGAGCAAGCAAAGGTCGCGGCAGCACTTATAAAGCACTTCCTCCACCGCCTGGCGGCGCGGGGAAGAGAGGGAATCGCAATAGAGCACGTCCTTGCTAAGATCGAGATAGAAGGAGGAAAGATCATTGCCCATGAAGGCGATGATGGCGTTGACCGCGCCTGAGAAATCGTAGTTATCATAGCAGTCGAGGGCCTTGTTCTTAACCCTTTCCTCCTCGGCGAGGATGAAGCGATCGACAAGGGAATATTTGGGGCTATGCTCCTTGCTCGGATCGTAGCCATTCAGGTTCCCCAAAAGGAAGCGGAAGGTGTTCCGCACCTTGCGGTAATTGTCCGCCGTCGCGCCGATTATCCTCTCGCCGATGCGCGCGTCGGCCTGATAGTCGACGCTCGCCGCCCAAAGACGCAATATGTCGGCGCCAAACTGGTTGGCGATCTTGTTCGGATCGACCCCGTTCCCCGCGGATTTGCTCATCTTCTGCCAGTCCTCGGTCATCACGAAACCGTGCGTCAGGCAGGCCCGGAAGGGGGCTACGCCATTGACGGCCAAGGAAAGGATGAGGGAGCTATTGAACCAGCCCCTGTACTGGTCGTTGCCTTCGAGATAGAGATCCGCGGGGTATTTGAGCCCCCTCTCCCTGAGCACGCCGTTCCAGGAAGAGCCGCTATCGAACCAGACGTCCATGATGTCCTTCTCTTTGGTGAATTTGCCATTGGGCGATTTGGGGTTCTTGTAGCCCTCTGGAAGCAGGTCTTTGGCTTCCCTCTCGAACCAGACGTTCGACCCGTGTTCGGCCACCAAGCTGCGGATGTGCTCGAAAACCTCGTCTTCGATTATCGGGGAGCCGTCCTCGTTATAGATTATCGGGAGGGGGACGCCCCATACGCGCTGACGCGAAATGCACCAATCGGCGCGGTCTTTGATCATGTTCCTCATCTTCTCCTCGCCCCAAGATGGGATCCAGGAGATATTCTTTATCTCTTTGAGGAGATCTTCCCTTATCGGGGAGATCGAGCAGAACCACTGCGGGGTCGCGCGGAAGATGACGGGCTTGTGGGTGCGCCAATCATGGGGGTAGCTGTGGACGAGATCCTCTTCCTTTAGCATCCGTCCCCTCGCAGAAAGGGCAGCGATGACCATGTCGTTGGTCTTTTCGTAGAAGACTCCGTTCCAGGGATCGCCCTCGCGGGTGTGCATGATGCCCCTTTCGTCGACCGTCTCTTGCGGCTTCAGCCCGTATTTAAGGCAGGTGTTGTAGTCGTCCAAGCCGTGGTCGGGATCGGTGTGGACGCAACCCGTCCCCGAATCGCTGGTGACGAAATTCGCGGTCATGACGAGCGATTCCTTGTCGTCATAAAGAGGATGGACGGCTTTGATGCCCTCCATCTCAGCCCCTTTGAAGGTTTTGATTAGCTCGCACTTCTCCCAGGCGAATTCCCCCTGCAGCTTCTCTTTGAGGCAGGCTAGGAAGACGTATTTGCCTTTCTCGGTCTCGAAAAGCCCGTATTCGAACGCGGGGTTCACCGTGATGCCTTGGTTGGAAGGGATGGTCCAAGGGGTCGTGGTCCAGATGATGATGGAAGCATCCTCCGGAAGGAGGCCTTTGCCTTCTTTGACAGGGAAAGCGACGTACATAGTTTTGGCGGTGACGTCGGCGTATTCGACCTCGGCCTCGGCCAAGGCGCTCTCGCTGCTCCAGCTCCAATAGACAGGCTTCAGCCCCTTGAAGATGAGGCCTTTTTTCGCCATCTTGGCGAAGACCTCGATCTGGGCGGCCTCATACTCGGGGAGCAAAGTCAGATAGGGATTCGAATAGTCGCCAAGGCAGCCTAAGCGTTGGATCTGGCCCTTCTGATGGTCGACCTGCCCCCTCGCGTATTGCTCGCATATCTTCCTGAACTCAGGGAGAGGGGTCTTCTTGCGGTCGACGCCGGATTTCGTGACCCTTACCTCAATGGGGAGCCCATGGGTGTCCCAGCCGAAGACGAAAGGCGTCTTGAAGCCGGACATGTTCTTGTAGCGGATGACGAAATCCTTTAGGCAGCGGTTGAGAGCGTGCCCGCAGTGCATGTCCCCGTTGGCATATGGCGGGCCGTCATGGAGCATGAACTCAGGGCAATCGACCCGGTTCGCGTTCATCTTCTCGTAAAGCTTCTCATCCTGCCACTTCTTGACGAGCAGCGGCTCTTTCTCGGCAAGCCCCGCCCTCATCGGGAAGGCTGTTTGCATCATGTGCAGCGTCTCTTTGAATCCCATAAGATCCCTCCAAAAATAAAAGCGTCCCATCGCAAGGACGCCAATAGCGCGGTACCACCTTGCTTCTTGAACGAATTCAAGCGCTTAGTTTGCTTTGGATTTCTGCCAAATCAGGCCCCCCTACCTCCCTAAGGCATCGAAGGACGGGCTCGGAAGTGATGTCCCCTTCCCTTCCCCCTTCTCAACTTCGGCGGGGTTCTCTGTCAACGGGAAGCGGCGCGTCTTCGTCATCGCCGAGGGAATGATAGAACGGAAAGCGGCTCAAAACAAGGCGCTTTCCGTAGGAAAGGGCAAAGCGCGCCTCCTGCCTAATACCAATCAAAGCCTCCTCGCCATATCAAGGAAAAGCTCCTTTTGGAAATAATCGAGGCTCTTATTTGCACGAAGGAACTTTCGCGCGGATTTCCTTGATTGAGCGGACGGGATAACGGCGATAAAGCGTGTCGCAAATGGGTTTCTCCTTGCTTGCGCTTTCGTGGCGCACGCCGGTTTCGTTTTTGGCGGATCTCCCCTTCCTGGCCTCCAAAACTATTTTATGTATCACAATGGATTAATCCTTGAACACGTCTTCAAGCATAATGCGGTCGTAAATCATTGTTGATTTTCCTTCTTTAATCTTTTTTTAAGATAAACCATAGACAATCAACATTTTTTGCTTCGAAAACCATTTTCAAACTTATAAAAAAGCACAAACACCATGTTGCCTATTTTGTTACGCAAACAATCAAAAAAAGGAGGTCCGCCCAACGAAAATCAGGCCTCCTCAAGCCGCCGCGTATTCTTTCTTCTCCTCATCGCTGAGATTTTTATCCCTTCTGCCGAGCTTGATGTTTATCGCCTCATGGCAAGCTACCATGAGCAATGCGAAGCACAGGACGAGGTAAGGCAAAGCCCCATAGAGGTCGAAAGAGCTCGCGACCAATCCGAAAAGAGGCGAGATGATGAGATTGCCTAGATAGGCTATGGCCATTTCAAGCCCCATGATGTGCTGGGAAAGCGATTTGGAGAAACGGTACGGGGTAGAGCGGATGATCGCCGGGTATATCGGCGCGCAGCCTAGCCCGATGAGCAGGAAGCCCGATATCGCGAAGGCACCATGGAAAGGGACGGCGCATAAAGCCGCCCCAAGCAGGAGGATCGCCTCCCCTATCCTGATCATATTCTTCTCCTTCACCTTCAGAGAAAGGAAGCCGGAGGCGAACCTCCCCAAGGTGATGCCGATGTAGAACAAAGAGTCGAGCCTAGCCGCCTCCTGCGTGCTGAATCCCCGCCCAAGCCGGAAGAAGAATCCTCCCCAGGCTCCGCTGGTGGTCTCCAGCCCACAATAGCAGAAAAATCCGAGCATCGCGAGGTAGAAGACTGGGTTGACAAAGACCTCTTTCTTCGACGGGGCCTTCTTTTCTTCGGTTTGGACCATCTTTCCCCTGCTCAGGCTCTCCGTTTTCCCCCACAAAGGCAAGGCGATGAAAGAAATGGTCGCGATCCCGAACTGGATAAGCGAAATCAGCAAGACGCCCTTCGCCCAGCCTTCCGAGCGGTTCGCCGAATCGATGAAGGGAGCGATGAGCAAAGGAGAAATCGAGGCCCCAACGCCCCATGAGCAATGCAGCCAATTCATGTGGAGGGCTTTGTAATGGAGGGCGACGTAATTGTTGAGGGCCGCGTCAATCGCCCCTGCGCCTAGACCCATCGGAACCGCGACGAGGAAAAACGCCCATGTGGTGTCGCTGCCGACGAACTGGAAGCAAAGCAGACCCGCGGCAGTGAGGAGGATCGAGAAAGAAACAACGAATTTCGTCGAGAACCTTCTGATCATCCTATCGCTCAGCAGCGAAGAGATTATCGTGCAGAGGGAGATCACGAATCCGATGTACCCAGAAAGGTCGGGCGAGACATTCAGGTTCTCCGCTATTGCGGGGAAGGCGCTCCCAAGAACGCTGTCAGGAAGTCCCAAAGAAATAAAGATAAGATAAATGAGAAGAAGCAAAACAATTGCCATCGAGGTCAAATAATAGGAAGACAAATTAGCCCAAGCAAGAATGGAAACGCCTTCTGGCAGATCATCAAGAAAGCAAGAAAGCCAAATCTTCTTTGCCAAGCGTCGACGAGCCCACTCCTCCAAGTATCGTCGTGAGCTCTTTTTTCTTCCGCTGCAAAGCAAGCACCTTCTCTTCCACCGTCTGCTCGCAGACGAGGCGGAAGATATTGACGTTCTTCTCTTGCCCGATGCGGTGAGCCCTGGCGAAGGCCTGCTCCTCCGCAGAGAGGTTCCACCAAGGGTCGAGGAGGAAGACTGTGTCGGCGCCAGTGAGGTTTAGCCCGGTGCCGCCGGCTTTGAGGGAGACGAGCATCACCGGGCAAGAGGGGTCCTCGTTGAAGCGCTTGACCATGGCGATCCTCTCTTCCGAAGAGACCGCGCCATAGAGAAAGCCGTGCCCCACCCCTTTCTCGTTTAGTTTCTTAGAGACGATCTCAAGAGCCTTGGTGAAGCTGGAGAAAACAAGGGCCTTATGCCCGAAGGCGAGCAATTCGTCCAAGGCGTGAAGCAGATAAGCGAGTTTGACCGATTCGTGCTCCCCATCGAGGAAAAGCTCGGGGGAAACGCAGATCTGGCGGAGTCTTGTGAGGGCGGCGAGAATCGCGATCCTGTTCCCCTCCCCGAGCTTCAATTCGCCCCTGGCGAGGGCGAGGTAGGCCTCGTAGGTCTTCCTCTGCTCCTCGCCGAAGGAGAGATAGACGTTGCTCTCTTGCTTCTTGGGGAGGTCGAGGCAGACTTCCTCTTTGGTGCGCTTCAGCAGGAAAGGGGTGATTTTGGCCTCAAGCCTCTTCCGCTTGGCCCCGGAAGCGAATTCGCCCGCCCCGTATTCGGCGCGGAAGGAAGCGAAGTCCTGGAAATAGCCAGGCATCAGGAAATCGAATATCGACCAAAGATCGAGGAGGCTGTTTTGGATCGGGGTGCCGGTCAAAGCGAAGCGGCAAAGGGCCTGAAGCTCTTTGGCGGCCTCGCTTTTCTTGGCGGAGGCGTTGGCGATCATCTGGGCCTCGTCGAGGATGAGGCAGGCAAATCTCTTGTTCTTGTATAGAGGAACGTCGTTCCGCAATGAGTCGTAGCTCGCGATATAGACCTTCCCGTCCTTTTTCATCTTGCGGATCGTTTCCTCTCTTTGATGAGGGCCCATCGAAAGGACTACGACCTCCTGCCTGGGGTTGAATTTGGCGAACTCCTCCTTCCAGTTGAAGAGGAGGGATTTCGGCGCGAGGATCAAAGAGGGCAGATCGCTTTTGTTGAGGGAGAGGAAAGCGATGGTCTGCAAAGTCTTGCCTAAGCCCATCTCGTCCCCGAGGATGCCGCCTAAGCGGTATTTGGCCAAAGTCTTCATCCACTGGACCCCGGCTTTCTGATATGGGCGGAGCAATCTTTCTATCTCTGGATCGAGATCCTTCAAGGCCGCTTTCTGATAGGAGAGGATGTCCCCGAGGATGTCCTTCAGCTCCTCGCTCAAAGACAGCCCCTCCCCTTGGTAGGAGGAGAGGCGAAGGGCCAAGGGAAGGCTCAATCCGCTTTGGCGGAGCGAGCCAACCTGATTGAAAAGCTCGCCAGCCAGGCTCCCTTCTAGCGAAGCAAGGCTCAGATAATTGCCCTTGACGAGCACATAGCGCTTCTTCTTCCGGTAGGCCGAGGCGATTTCCTCCAGCTCATCGAGGCTATAGCCGTAAGAATGGCATGAGAGATCGAACCAATCCCCCTTTCCGACCACCTCGAAACTGATCTTCGGGACGTTCCTGACGTGCGCTTTGGCGAGTTTCTCGTCGAGGTAGAAGGCGCAATGGTCCTTGAGGGGAGAGAGATCCTCGGTAAGGATCGAGGCGATTGCCTCCTCCTCCTTTATCTCGCCCTCTTCTTTGAGGAGGAGGACGCTCAGGCAGGAAAGGAAGTTGTCCCTTCTCTTCTTCCTGATCCCTGAAGAGGCGTAGCAAGAAGGGGACACCTCCTCTTCGCCAATGCGGTAGACGCTTCTGCAAAGGAGCCCGCCTTTCTCGGAGAAAGAAAGGTAAAAGGAAATGCTCGGGCTCGCCTTGCCGTCTTCCCCCATCTCCTCAAGATAAGGAGACAAAGCCCTGCCCAGCTCTTTTCCTAGGCTCGCATAAGGGAAGGAAGGATGGGTCAAAACGAAGCGGAAGTAGCTTTCGACGGGTTTAGAGGAGAAACTCAAAAGCGCGCATTCCTCTTTCTCCTTTTTGAAATAGAAGGCCATGCCCCTTCCGAAATAAGCCTCTCCGCCAAGCTCCAAAGAAGGGACTAAGGCGTAAGAGCCGCCCTCATTCCCCCTCAATGAGGCTTCGACCGCCTCAGGCAAACAGATTTCGCTGCCGAGGAAGACGATCTGCTCGCCAGAGAGGGCGCTGAGAAGATAGGCGAGGTCGCTTTCTTTTATCTGGACGTTGTCCTCGACCCCGTTGCGGTTGAGGCAATGGGCGAGGAGCCTCTCCAAAAAGGCCCCCTGCCTGCAGAAAGAGCGGAAGTCCAGCTCTCCGTTAAGGAAGCTGACCCTTTTTCTCTCCGCGAAGGCGCTTAGGATGGCGCTGGGGTCGCTCACCCTTTTCCTTTTCCCTCCTTCTCCCAAGAAGAAGCGGACTTGGAAGGTGTTGAAGCTGCCTTTCTCAAAGGAGAAAGAAAGCAGCGAAGGCTTCTTCCTTGGGGCACTTGGGAGCAAAGCGGACAATCCTTCCTTGAAGGAAGCGATGTCCTTGCAAGCCAAAGAAAGCTCCTGCGCCTCGTCAAAGCTCAGCAGAGCGTCTTCTTTGAGGAAACGCGAATCCTCCTCATAGCAGGCCTCGAGTTCCTCTTCGCCCATCTTGCTTTCCTCCAAAGCGAGGAAATAGGCCAAGGCAAGGCCTTCCTCTTTCCCTTGCGAGGGGAAAGAAGGGAAAGGGATTATGTTCTTGCCCGCGTCGACGGAGAAAGAAAGGTACCCCCCTTCGCCGTCAAAGGCCTCGTAAACCAATGTTTTCGTCTCTTTCGAAAGGGAATAGACGATTTTGTAATCGCCTTTCCTGAGGCGTGAGAGCTCGCCCATCGCCTCTTTGCTTTTGCTTATCAAGGAGCGGATCTCGGAAAGCTTTGATTCGCCTAGCCTAGCCAAATACATATCAGCGACCCCTCCTTCTTAGCCCCTCGCTTTCCAGCAAGGAATATTTATCGAGCAAAGAAAGGTAGCTGCTCCGCGAGGAAAGCGACCTCAGGGAGAGCCTTTTCGCCTCTTCTTGGGAAAGGTAGACGCTCAGGAAAGGGAAAGAGGCGAAGCAATCCCAGACGGCCTTCTCCTCGTCTTTGCTCAAAACCTCCTTCTTCAATGAGGAAACGAGTTTGCTGGAGAGGATGCTTTGGTAGGAATAAGAGGAAAGCTCCTCTTTGAGGCAAGGGAAGTCGCTTAGCAAAAAGGAGGAGATGTCGCTTTGCTTCCCCTTGCCTAGAAGGAAGGAGAAAGGAAGGAGCATCTTGCTGCTAGACAGGCTCGCGAGGAGCTCGCCCTGCTTCTCTTTTTTCTCTTCCTCGCTCAATTCCCGATAATAGGAGCAAAGGGTGGGGAAATCCCCTCCCCCGACCCCGAAGCACCTCTTGAAGCAAGACAAAGCCAAAGAAACATCGCCGTCTTTCTCCAAACTCCTCCCTAGCTTCTGCCATTGCTCGCTGGAAAGGAGGCAATTGGGGTTCTTGGAAATGAGGGAGATTCCATCTTTGTCGCCCCTGGAAAGCAGCTCCTCGGACAGCGCAAGGAATCCATGGAAGCGGAAATCGGCCCCGCAGAGGAGATGCAAAGTGAAAGGGGGAAGCAAAGCTAGCAGCTTCGCCTCGTCCTTATCGAAAAGGCGCAATAGGTCGTAGCTTCTCCCATTCGTGAGGCCAGCCTCGAATCTCTCCAAGGACGCCTTCGAGAAAACGGGCGAGGTGAAAGCGGAGATGAAGAAGGATTTCCTGGCCTCGCTTGAAAGGCAGGAAGGGATCTCGTCGACGAGGAGGCTCTTCTCTTCCTCCCCGAAGCCGAGCTCCTCCAAAAGAGGAAGCATCAGATAGCCTATCCTCGCGTCTCCGAATCCGGAATACCCCGTATATGAGGTGAAGGCGAGCTTCAGGCATTCGATGGCTTCCTTCCCCTCGAATCCCTCCTTCTCTTTCCTCGCTTTGTATTCTTTGATGGCCCTTTTCAGATAAGGCAAAGGGGAAAAGCCCCTGCTGAGGAGCGCCTTCAGGAAGAGGGCGTAGCCTTCTTTCCCGCCGAGCGAGCACCCGCCAGTCTCTTTCTCAAGCTCCAAGAAAAGGGAGGCCAAATGGAGACAGGGGGAGGCGAAAGAGCCTTTGCATGAGCATCTGGCGGAGCAAAGCAGCCCTCGCGCGTCGAAGTCAAGGCGGCAGGCGTGGCTAAAAGAGCCATCCTTCACGTTCCCGTGGACCTCCTTGCTTCCCTCGTCGTATAAAGTGATCTCCACTTGCCCCGCGTCGACGATTTTGGAGGCCTCCTCGAGGAGGCTTTCCTCGAAGAAGGCGCGGCTAGAGGAGTAAGGGCTGCTTTTCTTTCTTTGCATAATCGCCTTAGTATAGCGCAAAAGAAAAAAGCGCGGGCCCTTTTTTCGCGCCGCGCCAACTAGAAAGAAAAGGCGGCCGCGCCGCCTTTAATCTCAATCATCTTCCTCTAGCATGCCTTTGAGGAAATTGGGCAGGATCTTCTCGCGGATATCCTCTTCCCCATCCGCGCTGTTCTTCTCTTTTTCCTCGACTTCGCGGAGGTTTTTCGCTTTTTCAGAATCGACTCCGTCGCCGACGTTCTCCCTTGTTAGCGGGGTGTACTTGGGGACGGAGGTGAAATCGTAGTCCTCGGAGAAATCGCTGGCGATGACGGAGACCAAAATCGTGTCTTCGAAAGCCGTGTTGACGTTCATCCCGAACATCATGTCGACGTTGCTCCCCGCGGCCTCGGAGATGCGCGTCGCGCATTCCTGGGCGTCGAAGAGGCTGACGTTGCTCCCGGCCGTGACGGCGACGATCAGCTTCCTGGCCCCTGAGATGGAGGCTTCGAGAAGAGGCGAATTGATCGCTGTCTCCGCGGCGGCCATGGCCTTGTCTTGCCCCGTGCCTGAGCCAAACCCGATCAGAGCGAGGCCAGAGCCTTTCAAAGTGGCTTTCACGTCGGCGAAATCAAGGTTGATGACCGCGGGCCTCAAAATGAGGTCGGTGACGGTCCTCACCGACTGGGCGAGCACCTTGTCGCTGTCGCCGAAAGCGTCGTTGACGGGCCTTTTGCCAGAGGCGCTGAGCAATTTGTCGTTGCTGACGATTATTATCGAATCGACCGCGTCCTTGAGCTCATTGAGCCCAGTGACGGAGTTCCCGATTCTCCTTTTGCCTTCGAAAGAGAAGGGCCTGGTGACGATAGCGATGGTCAGCGCCCCCTCCTCTTTGGCGATGGAAGCGATGACGGGAGCCGCCCCGGTCCCCGTGCCCCCTCCCATGCCGGCCGCTATGAAGACGAGGTCTGCGCCTTTGACTATTTCTCTTATCTGCTCAGTGCTCTGCAAAGCGGCTTCTTTGCCCACGGCCGGGTCGCCGCCGGCGCCAAGGCCCGCCGTCACCTTCTCTCCGAGAACGATGCGGAAAGGGGCTTTGGAGGTGGCCAAAGCCTGCTTATCGGTGTTGAGCACGTAGAATTCGACGTCTTTGATGTCGTCGTCTATCATGCGGTTGACCGCGTTATTGCCCGCTCCCCCGACGCCGATCACGACGATCCTGGCGACCGGTTCGAAGCTGTCCAAATCGATTTCCTGTTCCATGGCTTAGGCTCCTTTACAAGGTATCTTCTTGGGCCGAGTTCCTTCTTTCGGCCTTCTTTTCTTTGCTTTGCGTCCTGCTGACAGTGGCCACCCCGCGCTGATTGTCTTCCATCGATCCCGAATAATGGCTCGCGGAGATCACCATCCCAAGGCAAGAGGAGAATTCCCTCGCGTCGGCGCCAAGATAGCTGAGAGAGGGGAAATGCAGCGCGTGGCTTGGCCAGCGCGAGGCGAAGAGCAAGTCTATGCCTGATAGCTTGCTGCCTCCCCCGGTCAAGACGACGGGGATCTCCCGAAGATCGCTTTTGCCGTCGTTAGAGAGGGCGCCGAGCGCCCCGCCCATCTTCTTGAAGAAGGAATCGAAATAATCCTCGATGGCGGAATTGAGGTCCTTGCGGTTGAAGCTTTCCTCTAGCAGCGACCCTTCCTTCGTCCCTTTTCCTAGCGCAGGCAGGTATCCACCGCAATTCTCGGCATAGCCGAAAGTGCGTTTCAATGAATCGGCCTCCTCGAAGCCGATGCCGAGCTTTTTGGCGATGTGCTCGCTGAGACTCGCCCCGCCCTCGAAAACGACCTGG
Organism: bacterium; assembly: GCA_963611815.1. Classification (GTDB taxonomy): domain Bacteria; phylum Bacillota_I; class Bacilli_A; order RFN20; family CAG-826; genus Alloenteromonas. The sequence continues at coordinate 7,942 of CAVDSY010000010.1, read as the reverse complement.
GAGCGATAAGGCTGGCTCTCGCCGATGAGGGTGAGGGCGGTATAACGCTCGCCGACATCGATGAGAAGATAGGTTTTGGGCAGGGTCTCGTCCTGAGCGAAGAGCAATGCTTCGCAGGAAGGGGCGACGGTAGCTTTCTTGACACGGCACTCGCAGAGATTGGCGAGCCGGAAGTAGTCGGAAGAGAGGGCTTTGGGCAAAGCGTGGATGAAAAGGCTCGCGTACATGAAGTCGCTCACTTGGCCCAAAGGAGGGTTGGCATAGCTGCTCTTGTCCGAGAGTTCGAAGCTCGCGGGAATAATATCCACTACCTCTTCGCTGCTTGGAAGGGTCTCGTTCTTGGCTTGCTGGATGACGTTTGCGACGTCGAGCTTCATCACTCTCTTCTCGGTGTTCGACATGACGGTCATCTTGCGCGTCGAGTAGATCTTCAGCCCGATTGGCGGGAGGATGAGGCAAATATCGTGGAGATTGATCTTTAGCTTCTGCTCAGGCAGGTCGAAGTGGGCGAAATCGGAAAGCTCTTTGCTGAGAGCTTCCTCGTCCTTGATGACCCCATCTTCAATGAGCCCTTTCGGCAAAGGGCGCTTGCCGCAATAAAGCACATATGGCTTCTCACCGATGCAGAATCCGATGAGGAGCTTCATCTCCTCACTGGTTATTTCGAAGCAAGCAATCTTTTTCGTTTCCATCGAGGTATATTCTAATATACCTTCTCCCCTCTTTCTAGATGGCACTTTGGAAATATCCTTGTAGTTACTTAGTAGTTTTTCGGTAGTTTTAAAAAAATCATTAATTTACGATAGCAACGAATATTTTTCACATTTTTAATCGATTAGTTTTTGAAAAATACCACCACTTTAGCCAAGAAAAAAAAACGCGCCGAAGCGCGCCTTTGGTTTGCCTTTGTTTCAAAAGGCGTAGGAAAGGACTCCTTCCTCAGTGAGGGTATCGATTGGATCGCTGCTTTTGCTCTCCTCCGCCCTCATCGCCTCGGTTTTGGCGTTCTCCACGCCATAGGCGATGATGATCGGGGCGGCCGTAGCCAAGCCCAAAGCGGCTGCGAAAAGGGAGAGGCGCATGGCTCTTCTAAGGCGGTAGTAGGCTTTCTTGTGGCCGGTTTTGTAGAGTTTGTCTTTCATGGTTCTTTCTTCCTTTCTTTTTATCTTCTTTCCAAGATGCGCAGCTTCGCGGAGGCGGAGCGCCTATTCTCGCTTAGCTCTTTCTCGCTTGGCAGGATGGGCTTCCTCGTTGGGAGGAAGTAAGGCATCTCCTCTTCGCCCGGAAGGGAGATTTCGTGGCGGTCCACCTTCCTGAGACTCAGCTCTTGGAAGGCTCTTTTGACAAGGCGGTCATCGGTCGACATGAAGGTGATGATGGCCATTCTGCCGCCGCTCCTAAGAAGGCTTGGTCCATCTTTGAGGAGAGCCTTGAGGGCGTCTTCCTCGCCGTTGACCTCCATCCTTATCGCTTGGAAGATCTGCTTGGCGGGATGGCCCTTCTTGCGCAGCTCCTTCTCGCTTTTGCTTCTCTTGATGACGTCCACCAGCTCGAAGGTGGTCTCGATGGGCTTCTTCGCCCTCTCTTTGACGATGTTCCTCGCGATACGCCTTGAATCGACGTCCTCCCCATACTCGTAGAAGATGCGCAGAAGCTCTGCCTCGCTGTAGGAATTGACCACTTCGTAGGCCGATAGGGCCTGGCTCTGGTCCATCCTCATGTCGAGGCGGGCGTTTTCCTTGTAGGAGAAGCCCCTCTCCGCCTCGTCGAATTGGGGGCTGGAGACACCTAGATCGGCGAGGATGCCGTCTACCTCATTCACGCCTAGCTCCGCCAAGCGGGATTTGAGCAAAGCGAAGTTGCTTCTGATAAGGGTGAAGTTGTTGCCCACCGCCTCAAGTTTGCCCTCGCTTTCTTTCATCGCCTCTTCATCGAGGTCGAAGGAATAGAGATGGCCTTTCTTGGCTTTGGAGAGGATGAGGGAACTATGCCCCGCCCTGCCGAGCGTGCAATCGACGTAGACCCCGTCTTCCTTGACGCGGAGGGCATCCACCGCTTCGTTAAGCATTACAGGATAATGGCTTCCCATATCAGTGGCTCCTTTCCGCCAAGGCCTCGTAGTTCCTGCCGTTTTGGAGGAGGTAGGAGGCATAAGAGGCGGCGTCCCATAGCTCCAGGTGATCGATGACCCCGATGAGGGTCACCTCCTTCCCGATCGCATAGTCCTTAAGGGTGTCTTTCCCCAAAAGGACGCGGCCCACCGAGTCGATCGGCAGCTTCTTCATGGAGGAAGCGCAGAGACGGACATAAGCGCGGTTGTCGGGATCGGTGTAGCTAAGGGTGGAAAGCTTGCTGAGCGCCTCTTGGAAATCCCCCTCCCGGTAGATGCTCAGGCATCCCTCGAACCCCTTCATGACGTAAAGGGATTCCCCGGGGGCGATGCCTAGTTCCCTAGGAAGCATCAGCCTCCCTTTGGGGTCCAGGTTGCGGGAATATGATCCGAAGAACACGTTTACCACTTTTTACCACCTCGGCACCAATATGTTACCTTTCGCAAGTAAAGGTGGCAAACTTTTTTTGCTCCAAAACGCAAAAACAAAGGTTGGAAAACGGGCTTTTGTCGTTTGTTTAATCGGAAAGCATTCGTTGTTGATGGAAGAATCTTGGATTTATCAAACTTGGCTCAAAAACCAAAAAGATAGATGGGTCGTTTAAAAAAAAGAAAACCGGCGGTTGATGTTTGGTCTCACGCCAACGGGGTGCTAAATGGCCCTCACACATGTAAAAACGGCCAGGTCGGAATCTTCGTTTGACGGATTCCAACCTAATGCGGCTTCTTCTTGTGAAACCGAAAGCCACTTAATCAAGCCCGGATGAACTATCGAATATTCCAACCAGCGGAAAATAAAAGAATTTTCGATTTTCCGCCATTCATCAAAACCTGCCCAAATCCTCTTGGGTAGCCATATTGGGGACGCGGAGGAATATTCGCTGTATGCAAGTCCGAAAGTCGTGATCAAGACGTTTTGAAGGGAGAATCTTTTTGGAGGAAGGGAATAGGGCTTTTCGTAGCGGCGGCTATCAAAAGCAGTTATAGGCGAATCCAAGGGAGCCAACCGAGCGGTGGCCGTCTGAGACACTATGTACGCGGAGAATTCGATACCGAATGGTGATGTCAAAAAAACAAAAGAGAGATCACTTTGAAGCGTCAGGCCAGGCCGTCTTTTGTGAGATTTTACTGTCTAACATGTGAAATCGCGGAAACAAATTACGCGATAGCAGCAAAAAACTAAAAGCAGAAGCATATCATTAAACAACTAGTCCTTTTATTTAGTTCCCCCTTGTTTCTTTAATTAGATTTTCTGAAAATAAAAGCCGCTGGAAGGCGGCTTATCGCTCATTTGGCGAAATCGTCTGGGATAGAATCGAACGGGGAATCCACATTCTCCGCGGAAGCCTCTTCTTCCGTCAGGACGGAATAGCCTTCTCCGCCCATCGGGAGCTCGCTCCCTTCTTTGTGGGGGGAGAGAGGAACCAAGGTTTTGATTATCTTATGCGCAAGCTCTTCGCTTTCGAAGAAGGTGCCGGGGAAAACATAGCCATCCCCCTCTTCCTCGAAGTCGGAGAGGATGCCACACTCCCCTTCTTCGCCGAACGAAGAAGAGAACTCCTCCGCCGTCCTGCCGTCAGAGAGGACCCAGACGCCGGAAATGGTGTACTCGGCCTTCAAAAAGCCATCATCGTCGTAGAATACGGCTTTGAAATGGCAAGAAGGGACCTCAAGAAGAGGATACTCCGCAACGCACCTTTGCCTGGAGAAAGAATAATCCTCCTCCACCTCAAGAGGCCTATTCGGGGTCACCTGGCTCCGGTAGACCCTCATTGCCTGACCTCGGCGCCGAACTTGATTTTAATGGCGCTCAAGACATGGTCGGTCGCGCTCTTTATCTCCTCGTCTTTGAGGGTTTTCTCCTTATCGAGGAAAGTGACGGTCAAAGCCAGGGATTTCTTGCCCGAGGCGATGCCTTCCCCCTCATATACGTCGAAGAGAGAGACCGCGCTGACGAGCTTGTCGGCTTTCTTTATCTCTTTGCTCAGATCCTCGTAAGCGACTTCCTTGGGCAGCACCAAGGCAAGATCGCGGCTAACCGCGGGGAATTTGGAGGGGGCCTCGGCTTTCGGGAGAGAGGTCCTCATCTCCAAAAGGGATGCCAGATCAAGCTCCATCACCACCGCGTTCTTGAGCCCGTATTCCTTCTTCGCGGAAGGATGGAGCTCGCCGAGGAAGCCAAGGATCTTCTTGCCTGAGCAAAGCAGCGCGCTCTTGCCTGGATGGAGTTCATTGCCCCCAAGGTTCCAGCTTTTGAAGCCCACTCTGTTGCTTCCTAGCCCAAGGAGATCGAGGATCCCCTCGGCCAAGCCTTTGGCGTCGAAGAAATCGTAATCGCGCCTCGATAGCTCGCCCCACTCTTTCCTCTGCCCGAACAGAACGACCCCCAGGAACCTGGAGGAGAGCCCTTTCGCGTCAACGTCGCTTATCTCGAAGAAGGCGCCGTCCTTGTTTTGTCTGGCCGCGTTATAGGAGGCGGCCTTCAAAAGGCTGTGGACGAGGCCTTTCCTCACCGCCTCATGCTCATCGGTCATGGGGTTGGCGAGGACATAGGGTTCATCGTCAGACAGATAGCCGAATTTCCCAGCTTCCTTCTTGGAAACCAAGGTATAGGTGAGGACTTCGCTGACGCCCTCGCCGAAAAGATAATGCCTTATCTCCCTTTCTTTCGCCTGGAAAGAGCTCAATCCGCGGCAGGAGAGGCGCGTCTCTGGGAGTGTGCTCGGGACGCATGAATAGCCTAGGATCCTGATTATTTCCTCGCTCACGTCGGCCTTGCCGTCGATATCGATGCGGTAACTAGGCACGGTGAGGAGGAAGGAATCCCCCTTCTCCTCGACTTTGAAGCCGTCCCTGATGAGAACGGATTTAACCTCGTCGACGCTGAAATTCGTCCCCAGACGAGAGTTGATGTAGCCAAGGCCCACTTCGATCGTCTTCGGTTCATGAAGCAAAGTGTCGTAGTTCTTGACCTCGTAGATATCGGAGGCATCGCAGTATTCCTTCAGATAATGCGCGGCCATGGATTGGACGTAGAGAGCCTGATCGGGGTTTATGCCTTTGCAATAGCGCATCGAGGAATCGCTGACCAATCCGAGCCTGTTGCTCGTGTGGCGGATGGAGGCGTAAGCGAAATTGGCGACTTCGACGATGATGTTTTTCGTGCCTTCGTCAACCCTGCAGCAATCCGCGGTCATCACCCCGGCCAAGCACATCGGCTTGCCATCGCTAGTGACGACCAGGTCGCCTTTCTCTATCTTGTAGGTCTTCCCGTCCATCGCGAGGAAATCGCCCTCATAGTCGTCGACGACGACAAGCTCCTCCTTCGGCAGTTTGTCCGCGTCGTAGAAATTGACGGGTTGGCCGGAGAGCAGCATCACGAGGTTCCCCGCGTCCACCGCGGCGCTTAGACTTCTGATGCCACAGGCGTTGAGGAGAGAGGAAAGCTCTTTCGGGGAGGCGTGGTTTTTGATCCCGTTGACCCTCATCGCGGAGAACTGCGGGCATTTGCCGGTCTTCGAATCCACGAGGAAAGAATCTTTCTTCGTCGAAAGAGGCTCGTAAGAAGGTAGGTTCAAAGGAAGCTCCTCAAGGCAAGAGACTTCCCTGGCGATGTTGTTCAAAGCGTAGAGATCAGGGCGGTTAGGCAAGACGTCGACGTCGATGACGACATCGTCTAGCCCCAGATAGCCAAGAACGTCCTCTTCGCCGATTGGAGCGTCTTCAGGCAGCTCCTCTATCCCGGAGCACTGGGCCTCGCTTAAATATTTCTTCTCGACCCCCAGTTCGAGCAAAGAGCAGCACATGCCGTCGCTTTCGACCCCTCTGATGACCGAGGGGGTTATCGTCCCTCCGGGGAGCTTGGCGCCGCTTCTAGCGACGATGACCTTGAGGCCTTCCCTCGCGTTGGGCGCCCCGCAGACGATCTGGTGGACGCCGCATTCTTTGCCTTCGTCGACCTCCAAGACGTGGAGGTGATCGGAATCAGGATGCGCTTTGCAGGAGATGATATGCCCGATGACGAGATGATCTCCCGAGGCGAGGCGGGTTATCCCCTCCACCTCGGCGCCTGCGAAAGTGAGCTTGTCCGCCACTTCCTCAGGGGTTTTGCCCTCCAAGGGGAGGACGCTTTTAAGATAATTCCAACTGGCTTTCATATACTTACCTCACTTCCCGGAGAAATCCTTCAGGAAACGCACGTCGTTCTGGTAGAAGCGCCTGATGTCGTCGACGCCGTAGCGCAGCATCGCGACTCTCTCCACCCCCACCCCGAAGGCGAAACCGCTCCAAACTTCGGGATCATACCCGCACATCGAGAGGACTTTGGGGTTGACCATGCCAGCCCCGAGGATCTCTATCCACCCCGTGTCCTTGCACATCGAGCAGCCCTTGCCCTGGCAAGAGAAGCAAGAGACGTCGACTTCGACGCTAGGCTCGGTGAAGGGGAAATAAGAGGAGCGGAGCCTGATTTCCCTCTTCTCGCCGAACATCTTCTTCACGAAGAGCTCGAGGGTGGCTTTGAGGTTGGCGAGGGAGATGTTCCTATCGACCACAAGCCCCTCGATCTGGGCGAATTGATGCGAATGGGTCATGTCGTCGTCATCCCTTCTATAGGCCTTGCCTGGGCAGATCATCTTGATCGGTTCCTTGCCTTGCTTCTCCACCATCGTATGGGCCTGGGCGGCGCTCGTCTGGGTCCTCAGCAAGGTATCCGCGCTGAAATAGAAGGTATCCTGCATGTCGCGTGAAGGGTGATCCTTGGGGACGTTGAGCAATTCGAAGTTGTAATGGTCGCTCTCGACGTCTCTCCCGCTCACTATCTCATACCCCATCGAAAGGAAGATGTCCTCGACCTCGTCGATGACCTGGTAATAAGGGTTCTTCCTGCCGGAGAGATTGCCTCTTCCCGGCAAGGAGATGTCGATCTTCTCGCTAGTGAGCCTCGCGGATAGCTCAGCCTCCTCGAGCTCCTTCTTTTTGCTTTCGTAGAAGGCGCTTATCTCGCCTTTGACCTCGTTGACGGTCTTGCCGAAGGCGGCCTTCTTATCATTGGGCACATCCCTGATGAGGCTCATCAGCCCCATCGCCTTTCCTTTCTTGGAGAGGTAGGCGTTATAGAAGGAAGAAAGAGTGGCCGCGTCGACGACGCTGCCTTCTTCTTTCCTTGCCTCCTCTAAGACCGAAAGGGCCGTTTCGATTGGATCCATAATTTGCTCCTTAAATAAAAAAGACGGCAGTAGGAACGGATTTCTCCGCGGTGCCATCCCACTTCGGCTCATATCAAGATGAGCCGCTCTCTCTCCCGGTAACGGCGGGCCCGGGGAGGTCACCCTCCCGTCCTCCACGGCGAATTCGCGGATCCCTTCGGGGGCGGTCTCACTGCTCGCCCCTCCCTTTTCTCCAGGATTGCCCCGTTACTACTCCGTTTCTTCGGACGGGCTCATTGTAGACCCACGATGGGCTTTTTCAAAGAAAAAGAAAAGGATTGGGCGATCGTCAAAACAATAGTTAAAACATTTGCAAGCAATGATCGCTTCGACTCGGTAAGCCGAATCCAATCTTGCTTTACACGCCCAAGTTAGAAGCGAAATGAGGATGGACCGATAAGAAGTAGGAAAACCCAGCAATCAGCGGCGGCCTGCATTTCGCAAACTACGCGACTTTTAGTTGAAGGACCGGGCGGACGCCGTTGCTGCCGGTCACGTAGTAGCCGTTGAGCACGCTCCCATCGGTGTCCACGCAAATCGCGCAGTACGCGCCCCCCCAACCGTACGGGGAGCGGGTCCACCAATATGCCTTGTTGCCGTCACAATCGTAAGCGATCCTGGTCTC
>CAVDSY010000009.1:0-13518 GCA_963611815.1 bacterium | reverse complement strand
GCGGCAATTGAGTGGTCGGCAAACCCCAATGATGTGAGGCCTCGTTTTTATTGGCTTAGGAGCCGTTTTTGCAGAATTTGACCTTAGCGCCGTAGACGAAATAGAACTTCTCTCCGCCGGCTCTGCCGGCGCTCTCATCAAAGGCTTTTCCCAATCCTCCTAGTTTTCGCATTCGTAGTTGAAGTTGTACCGCCTGACAAGGGCGTTAGTGAGCTTATTGGCCTCAGAGACGATCTCGCTGCCCTCAGCCTCACCTTCGAACGTCTTCTTCTGAGCCAACTAGTAGAAATTTGAAGCCAGCGCATCGTCGTTAGCATTCCGTAAATGTAAGCGGGGTCAAAAGCAAGGTGATGCTAAATCAGGGCTCCAAAGCAAAAATGTCAAAATTTACGTTCGAGATGAACAAATTTAAGTTCTTTTTGATGCACAGAATAAGGGGTTATCATCCAATACGTTTCACTGGGAATAGGCATTCCCGACACCGTAAGCGCTTCTGCTAAGAATTAGCAGCGTCCTCCTGCTCGTTCACCTTTTCAAGTTTGTCGATCTCTTTTTTCAGAAAGAACCTCTCCTCGAATACGCTGATGAGATAACTAGCCACCATTCCAAATCCGAACATCATGACGATCATCGTCATATTGAAGGTAATGGAGCCTGCCTTATAGAGGATGAACCAAACCCCGTAATAGACGAAGTTCACGATGCAGGTGTTCGCGAAGTTGTATTTGGTCTTGCCTAGTCCGACGAAGATGCTGTCGGGTATCTGCTCAAGGGCATAAGGCACATAGAAAGGGAAGAGGATGATCACAATTTGGAAAATCCTCTCGTAGTTCTCGATTCTTTCCACGTAACGGAAGAAAAGAGGCCAAAAAGGGATGGTCGTGCACCAAAGCAGGATGACCATGATTGCAATGAGATAATAATTGGACTGATTGAGCTTGCTATAGCCGTCTTTGCAGTCTTTCTTAATGACCTCTAATTGGAATTAGCAGCCAGTCCCAGATAAAGTTATTCGCGATCCAGTAATTCCCAGATTCGGAGACCATATTGACCATCTTGACGATCATTAAGGCGTAGACGATGTTCGCGATGAACTGCTGGATGCCGGAGAATCCCCCAATCCGCAGCCAGTCTTTCGCCACCAGGAAGTCGCTCTTCTTGTGCCAACAAACCTTCATGGTTTTCTGCAAGAAGAGGATAAGGAGGCCGCAGGCGGCCAAGACGGCGTTGATGACGATATTGCTGATCGCGACCCCGATCACCCCTAAATAAGGAATAATGAGAAAATCGCTTAGGATGGTAACCATCGCTTTCGTGCCCAAAAAGAAATAGACATTCATGCTCTTGCCCAGAACCACGAGCACGACGTTCACATAGCTCACGATGATCCCAATCATGAAGGCAACCGTGGACAAGGACAAATAGGAGTTCATGAGCGAGATGTCGTTCTCATTCGGGTTCATGTAAGCGATGAGGCTTGCCGAATAGATGAGAACGACAATAGAGAACAGGGAATAGATCCCGAGAACGATAAGAAGAATCTTAAAGCTCGATTTGGCGAATCCCTCTTGTCCTTTCTTCTTGAGAATGCCGTTCAAGATCGAATAGAGAGGCACGACAAGGAACGCCTTGATGGTCTCGTCGATGAGGTCGAACCACTCAATCTGCCCAATCACGTCGATATCACTAACCGAGACATTGCTCGAGATGATGAACGTCTCCGCGGTTTGGATAATCGCGGGCACCAAGGCAAGCAACATCAAAGAGACGAAAAGTTTCCAATCGAAAAGTTTCAGCAAGTCGAACTTTTGTTTAATCCAAGTCATATAAAAGCCTCCTTAGGAAACGTCAATCAAGAAACTCATATCCGTCCAAATATTTTGCGAAGGAGCATTTGAGCCTTTCGTTTGTGGCCTTGTGGCAGATGCCGTTCTCATCGTTGCAAACAAGAATGAATTTTCTGCTGCCGCCATCTTCTTTGTTAAGATCAAGACAGGCGTCCCCCACGGTTCCGCTGCCCGCGAAACAATCAATGACAATGGAATATTTGTCGGTCGTTGCCCTAATGAGTTCCTTCATAAATTTACGCGGCTTCGACGTGGAGAAGAAAGCCCTGTCTCCAAAGATGTTACCGTTCCGCAAATGCAGGCGACGCCAAAAACGAGGAAGCGCAAAGCCATTATGCGCAATGCCTTCAAGGTATATGGAATGCGCTTAGATAGCCGCCTAATAGGAAAAGCTAAAATAAGGGCAAGAGGTTTCGCCAAAAGAAACGCGTCAGGATTCTTTTCCTGCGGGCTTGGGTTCGCCACCGGGGAGCCTTGCGTCCATATCCGCTTAGCGCTGGACAACGCCTAAATCCCGGCGCCACCGCTCTGCTTTCAGGCGGTTTTCGTCGCGCCGGGACTGATATTGCAATATCGCTTACTTGGCTTTGTAGCGGGTCAGGCCATCCATGATGGTCTCTTCCACCTTCGCTTGGCGCAAAGAATAGGGATCCATCTCGAAGATGTTGTCTTTGTAGATGACCATGTCCGCGTATTTGCCGACTTCGAGCGACCCGAGGCGGTCCTCCATCCTCATCGTGTAGGCGTTGTTGATGGTATAGCCCAAGACGACGTCTTCTATCTTGATGCGGTCCTCAGGCTCATGGATGAGGGCGTTCCTGTCGTTTGGGTTTTGCCTCGTCAAGGCGATCTGGGCGTTGAGGAAAGGATTGAGGGCGCCTGGATCGGTGGGGTAATCGCTGGAGAGGGAGAGCCTGCCCCCGGCGAGGATTATCGAATTGGCGGGATAGGATTTTGCCTCGCTTATGTCCTTGACGAAATCGATGTATTCCTCGGGCATTTCGAAGAACCACTTCGCGGTGGTGTTGGCGGTGACGTCGTATTTCTTGAAACCGGCGATGTCGTCGGGGAAGACGTAGGAGCTATGGGAGCAGGTGATGCGGAGATCGGCGTAGCCTTTTTCCCTCAGCATCCTCGCCGCTTCGAGCACGGCGTGGACCGTGGAGCTGCCGATCGCATGGATGTTTATGTCCAAGCCCTCCTTGGCGCAGAGCTCGCCGTAATGTGCGAGCTCTTCCGAGGAATAGGTCGGCTTGATGAAGTTGCCGTTTGGGTAGGGCTTAGGCATCGCCGCGCTGAAGCTATCGACGGTGCCGTCGTCCACTATCTTGAAGAAGGTGACGCGGAACTTCTCCCCGTTATATAGCTTATGGAGCCTCGAAGCCTCCTCAAAGGCGCTTTGGATGGTTCCGCTGGTGGCGATGACCCCGCAGCAATCGAGCCTCACTGGGCACGATTCGTCCTCGATCTCCCTCATCGTGCCGTCGTTCATGATATCCTCGAAGAAGTTGTAGTTGCCGCAGTCGACCAAGGAGGTGAGGCCGTAGGAGGAGCAAAGCTCGCCTAGTTTCACGGCCTGCTCGTAGATCAGGGATTTCGGGACGTAGCTATAGGCGGTGAGGACGATGTTGAGGCAGGTGAGCTCCTGGACGTATCCGGTCGGGTTCCCCTTCTCGTCGCGGAAGAAGCGCTGACCGGAGGCGGGGTCGGGATCGGGGAAAGCGGAATCGACGTGGGCGAGCTCCAAAGCTTTGCTGTTGCACCAGCCGGAATGGCCGCTGGCGGCGAAAAGGAGGATCGGCTTGTCGGGGCAGACCTCGTCGAGCCATTCCTTTTTCGGGCCTTCCGCCCCGAAGGCGTTGTCTAGCCACCCCATGCCAAGATAGGCCGGGAGATCGGGGTGCTTCCGCATGTAGTCCTTTATGATCTGCTGGATGGCTTTGAGATCGGCCTCCCAAGGGATGGCGATTACCGCGTTGATGAGGGTCGCCATGAGGGCGTGGATGTGGCCGTCGATGAGGCCCGGAGTCATCAGCTTGCCTTGGAGATCGGTGACCTCGGCGGCGGAATAAAGATAGGGTTTCGCGCCCTCCTCGTCGCCGACGTAGACTATTTTGTTGCCTTTGATGGCGAGCGCGCTCGCCCAAAGCCTCTTTTTGTCGGACGTGAAAATCTTACCGTTATGGAATACTCGTATATCGGACATGTTGTGCCTCCTGAGGTTTCTTTGACAATGAGCTTATTCTATTGGTCTTTTACCTTTTTGCAAACCATCGCGCGAGTGCGGCGGCGTTCCGTGAATATAGGTGCCTCAATCATGAAGCCAAAACGCAAAAACCTATATTATCAGCGGAAGAATTACAGTTTTGCGGAGCATCTCGAGCAAACAATCTCCGCATCAGCTTAAACTAAATCAGATTCCGGACGTCTAACGGCATTGATTCAGGCTTAGCGAACGCTGAATAAGAATCGTTTTTCCATGCTTCCCCAATGATTCTCTTGTTGATGGGCCAAGAAACCTTACCCCATAAAAACCACGTTTCAGATGCCCTGCTTTTATTACAAAACTCTTCGCTTTTAGTAGATTCTGCAAAAAACGAAGTTCTTAAATTGTGTTTTTTGCAAAAAACGAAGGTTTGCTTTAAAATTTGCTAGGAGGAGTTCGCAATGGACTTTAAGAGAAAAGCTTACGGCCAATTGGTGGAATGGAAAGAAAAAAGCGGGCACAAGCCTCTAATCGTAGAGGGCCTCAGGCAAGTTGGCAAAAGCTATATTGTGGCCAAGTTCGCGGAAGAGAACTATGAGAATTCCATCATCCTGGATTTCCGCCACCGCAAAGAGCTGAGGCTTTGCTTCAAGGGCAACCTGGACGTCGATCAGATCATCGCTATGTTGGAGCCCTACGTTCCAGAAAAGAAATTCGTGCCCGGCAAGACGTGCCTTGTTTTTGAGGAAATCGGCGATTGCGCGGAAGCGAGAACCTCCCTGAAATCCTTTTGCCTTGATGCCCGCTATGAGGTAATCGCGACCGGGTCGCTCCTTGGCGTGGATAACTACCGCAGGAAATCCAAATTGCCCGTCCCGACCGGCTACGAAGAGCATTTGAAGATGGCTTCCATGGACTTCGAGGAGTTCTTGTGGGCAATGGGGGCTCCTGAAAGCGCGATCGCGTCTTTGAAAAAAGCCGCCTTGAAAGCCGAGGAGCTGCCCCCTGCCCTAGCAAACTACTTTTCGGAGGCGATCAGACAATACATGATCGTCGGGGGGATGCCGGATGCCGTAAAAGCGTTCCTGGAATCGAACAGGAATTATCTCCAGGCCCGTTCCGTGCAAGAGGAGCTCATCAAGGATTACCGCGCCGATTTCGGCAGATTCGTGGACGAAGACGGGAATGAGCGGATCGATTACGACCTTCAAGCCAAGCTGAATCAGATTTTCGATGCGATCCCCTCCCAATTGAGCAGAGAGAACGATGTGGGGCGTTTCAAGCTCTCCGAGGTGTCCAAAAAAGCAAGGTATTCCCAATATGTGAATGTCTTCGATTGGCTTGAAAAGGCAGGTTTGGTCTTGCTGACTCATAACCTGAAGGCCATTGAAAGCCCGTTGCAGGGAAACGCCGAGCCAAACTCCTTCAAAGCATTCGTGAGCGATCCCGGGCTTTTGATGTCGCTTTTCCCTTTGGCCACTTTGCAGGATTTCCTTTTGAACAGGCTAGGAAGCAGAAAAGGCGCCCTGTACGAAAATATGCTGGCTAGCATGATAGACAAAGCCGGATTCCCCTTGTTTTATTATGGGAATTACGAGAAGCACCTCGAGATTGATTTCTTGCTGGAAGGGAAGGAGGGCATCATCCTCTTGGAAGAGAAATCGACGAATCGAAAGATGGCGGCCTCGCGTTCCGTCATGGAGGGCGATTCCCCCTTCAAGGCTTCGCGCTGCATTAAGATCAATTCCTTCGGCGTCGGAAAAGGCTCTTTTTACACATCCTACCCGCAGTATATGGCTCCGTTCGTTTTAGCGGAGGAAATGGAAAGATTGAAAGAAGGCCTCATCGCACCGCCGCTTTCCCTTTTTAGCCTGCTTTAGAAGCCAAAATAAGCTCAATTAAATTGACTGAAACCTGTACGTGAAAAGCGGGCAAAAAGGCGGGTAAAACCGAATGCAAAAAAACGCAGAAATATTACGCGGAAAAAGCCGAGGCCAAGAAAGCAACGTCACGAATGGGGGTTCGCACAGAGAAGCCGTTCCCCCGGCACGGGAGTCATACGAACACCATTTGATTCGTGGACGCGATCTTTAAGACGGTTCTTATCGTTTTGATCGATCTTTGTTTCCTGAGGCCTTTGGGCGCGCAGTTGTTTGCCCTGGCGCCCTATTTCCAGCACCTTAAAAGCGGAAAGGCGCTTTTCGCAGCCAAACATCTTGCTTAAATCTTGCTTAATATGTTGCTTAACTCAATATTGGGAATATGCGTTTTTTAGAGGGCGTCTCTTACCGCCCGAAAGAGCGAGCATATTGGCATAAGATATGGTTCAAAAATATTGGCTGTGTCCCAAACGGAAAAACGCTAATTCATCAAGCGCATATTTGATGGCATCGAAAAAGCGCGCCCCTCGAAGGTTTCGCCAAGCGGCATTGCGTCTGCGAGGAACGAAAGCATCTATACCAACGCCTTCAGGACAAAGCAACAATTGAAAGCGCAAGCAACGCCCAAGCCCACCCAAGCATTCCGCATCAACCAACGGCTAACAACCAGATTGTTGTATGCAAATCACTTTACATATTTTTGATTTTTGCTATTCGGCTTATCGGGAATGGTCATTCTTATAAGCCCATTTTCAATAGCTGGGTTAAGATAGGCATTTCTCAAAGTCTCTTTGGATTTGATGCCTAACCTACTCATAATTTCGTTCGCGGATAAGGGTATGTCATAATCCATGACCTCAAGCAGCCTATTTACTTGATCGGATATGTTGTTGCTTTCTCTTTTCGCATTATCGATCACGCCATCCAGCACTTCATCGATCATCCTTAGCATAAATTCGATAAACTCATTTGAATTGCCGTTGCTGTGGCATTTGGATATGGCCGCGTAATATTCGTTTTGATATTTTTGAATTTGGGATTCGATCGGGATGTATTCGAATATAGGGTTCCATTTCGTCAAAAGAACATTCTGCCACAGTCTTGCCGTCCTCCCGTTCCCATCGCTGAATGGATGGATGAAAACGAACTCATAATGGAATATGCAGGATTTTATAAGAATGTGGGTTTCATCGTCGTTTTTTAACCAATCAAATAAATCGGCCATCAGAGACGGAACCAAAGTTTCAGGCGGCGCCATAAAGATGATTTTGTCGCCGTCATACACCCCCTCGCCATGGTTTCTGTACAAGCCGGCATCATCCAAAATTAAATCGGTAAGCATCTTATGAGCTTTCAATAAATCCGCTTCGTTATAACCGTCGAATCCCTCTATCATGCTATAAGCCTTAAACGCATTCTTGACTTCTTGAATTTCATTTTTGGGGCCAATGACCTGTTTGCCGTCGATCACGTCCCTAACCTGTTGCAGCGATAAAGAATTGGCTTCGATGACAAGCGAGGAATGAATGGATTCGATCTTGTTGTTCCTTCTCAGCGCCGGCATTCGTCTAAGAGAATTGTAAGAGCTTATTTCGCTTATCTTTTCCGTTATGGAAATAGTCCTATTTAACATTGAATTGGATATATCAAACGGTGGCTTATACATCTAAGAAAGTTCCTTTGCGGTTCTACATTTTATCATAAAAGCCATCTTACTTAAATCTTGCTTAATATGTTGCTTAATTCAATGCTGGAAATCTATTTCGCACATCAATGCCGCGAATATCGTTTTCAAATGGCGAAGCAGAGTTTTTAAGACGATAAAGAATGAAGCATTCAAAAAAGGAGCCCCTTCAGATTTATTTTCTAAGATGCGTCCGGATAAGCCCCCCGCTGCCATTCTCTCCGATAAAACGCATATCGCCCATCCTAAAATTGATTCCACGCTGTACTAGTCAACGTTTTATAGACACTTATTTCGAATTTTGAGACTTTGCTCCCTCGATCTTCTTTTGCTTCTTCTCGCATTTGATCTTGCTTGGCTTCTTGGGGGCTTTCCCTCCGCCCTCCCGAATCTCCCTGTACGCCCTGGGGTCAGGCATCCCAAGGCGTAGGACGGCGGCCTCTCCTCGTTGAGGCTCTTCGAAGCGTAGACGGAGCCCTGGTCGGCGTGGGGAATCGGGCCGAGCGCGATATCGACATCGCCGAGCAATCCAGCGCCGCCTCAGGCGGACAGCTCACCCTCGGGGATCGGCTTTATTTTCCCCGACCTCATGCACTCCGCCGATGTCGTCTGGGGTAGCGCCGCATTCGTGAGCTGCCGCTCCTTTGGTGTTCTCGCACGTGAACACTCGGCGGCCGATCTCAAGCTGTTTGTGGATCTTGGGCAATGCATTCTTTATCCTCCTGTGGATTGATTATGGACGGGATGCGGACGGGTTCGAACCCGTCTGCATCCCCTCCGTTTTTATGGTGAGTAAGTTTTGCTTTCACCGTGTCTGCTTTCAGGTTGCCAGTAACAGTCAAAATGGGAGAATACGGATATTTGACAATAAAAGCCAAAAATGGAATTGGGTTTTTGAAAACATTTTCAAATTTAGAATATTGGTTTTTGACAATATGGATGCTCGAGTTTTCAGGAGGAAATCGAATAATGTTCAAAAGAAAAGCCTACAGCGAACTACTTGAATGGAAAAAGGCGTGGGCAGGCGAATACGCCGTTCTGCTTGAGGGGGCGAGGCGAGTTGGCAAGTCGACCATCGCCGAGAACTTCGCCAAAAACGAGTATAGGTCGTACATATTGATCGACTTCGCGCACGCCAAGAAAGAGATTGTCGATTGTTTCGAGGACGTAGCCGATCTCGATCTTTTTTTCTTTCGGCTGCAAAGCCAAACGGGGGTAACCCTTCACGAGAGGGAATCCGTGATCATCTTTGATGAGGTTCAGCTTTTCCCGAAAGCCCGCGAGGCAATCAAATACCTCGTGAAGGACGGGCGTTATGATTACATTGAGACCGGATCCCTCATATCCATCAAGAAAAACGTCAAGAACATCCTCATTCCTTCCGAGGAGATGAGGATACAAGTCAACCCCCTTGATTACGAGGAATTCTGCGATGCGGTCGGCTTCGATTACGCGACCCTCGAAAAGCTAAGCGAATTCAAAAAGCCAATCGGCGAATCGACAAACCGCACCCTCGTTCGGAACTTCCGGATCTACCTTGCGGTCGGCGGGATGCCCCAAGCGGTCGAGGCCTATGTGAAGAAAAGGAACTTCGCCGAGATCGATAGGGTTAAGCGGGAGATCGTCGATCTTTACCGCGACGATCTGAAGAAAATCGATCCAAGCGGAAGGCTTTCCTCTATTTTCTCCTCCATCCCCTCGCAGCTCGTCGCCGGCAAGAGGAATTTCTCCTTCCGGGCGAGCAAGATAAAAGGGAAAACATCCAAGGACGCGGAGAGGATCTACGATCTCGTCGATTCGAAGATGGTCAATATCTGTTACAGGGTTTTCGAACCTTCCTCGGCGCTTGATCAAGGGGTTGAGCTGGGCAAATTCAAGCTCTATCTCCTGGACACCGGCCTATTTGTCGCGATGCTCTTCAACAACGGAACGAAGGATCATGAGGGAATATACAACAAATTGCTGTCCAATGACCTAAGCCTCAACCTTGGATATCTCTACGAAAACGCGGTCGCTCAGACCTTGGTCGCGGAGAAGAAGAAGCTCTATTACCACACCTGGGCCAAGGAAGGCGCGAACAAAGCCTATGAGGTCGACTTCCTTTGCGCAAACGGAGGCAAAGTCCTCCCCTTGGAGGTCAAATCGAATCGCATAGACGCTCACGCCTCAATCGATGCATTCAAGCTGAAATATCCGAAACTCTGCGGCCAAAGATATCTGGTTTCGGCAAAGGATTATCGGCGCATCGGCGATCTCGTGAACATTCCTTATTACCTCCTCGCGTTTGAGATAAGAAGGTAAAAAGGCTTTCACTGCTCGCTTGTTTTTCATGGCCTTTTGCCTAGTCTTTTCAATTCATCATCGCGGATAAAACGGCGGAACGGCAGGCGAAAGGGGAATACAAAAAGGTATGTTTTAGACATTACGCAATTAATATTTTCGTGTTTTTGGAGAATACACGCTTAGCTAAGTGAAAAGTTCGCATCCAACTCCCCCCGTACGGGGGACCATGATGGACGCTTTGGCTGCCAAATGTTGCAACTCAGTGCTTCACCGTCAGGTATTTTTGATTCTTAGACCGAAGGGGAGCAATGGGCGTGAGAAGCCCTTGCTCGATTAAAGGGTTGAGAAGATCCGTGCGGAAATGGCTTCTGCTCGCGTAGCCTATGTGGTTTTGGATTTCCTCCCTGCTGCGGGGGCAATCACGGCAAAATTCGAGGATTTGCCTTGCATAAAGAGAGTTCGTTGCCTCTTTGGTGTGTTCCTCGGTAAAAAGGAGGTCGAACAAAGTTATCGTGAAAAAATCATCATGAGCCCTAAAATGTGGTTTTCCGTTTATCATGAGCCCTCGCTAGGGCTCATGATGGCTCATGATGATTTCTAAAGTTAGTCCGTTTTGCGAGCGCAAGGAATAAGCCGAAGGATATCCCTGCGCCAAAGCTAGGCGGATGTCTCCGTTAAAAGCCGGGGCAAAAAGAATTAGTTGCCTGAGAAAAGGCCGGCCGTCTTTCTGCTTAGGCCAAAACCGCATAGGAATTAGTGGTATCGAGCGCGTAAGCGAAAGCATTTCCGAAGCGTCTTTAAAGGGGCTGCCTAGCCGATGGCTTTGACCTCGTTCTCCAAGAAATCCTAGACTCATTGTCTATCTCGACGAGATAGTCAACCGTTCCTTTGTCCTCGCAAATCTCGACGATCGTTCCTTCCGAGTCTTTCTTCACATTTTCTGCCGGGCAAATGAAATCCTTGTTTTTGATGATTCTAGCCACATCATACAGCTTGAATTTTTCCGTAAGTTAATCCTCCATGATTTTCGGGATGGCGGTTACAAAATTAAAACGCTCTTCGGCGTCGTAGCGTCAAATGGCCGTCATACGAATATGCCTTCTTTTCGTTCTGTCGTAAATTTTAGTTGGAACTTTGACGAGCAATCCGAATCTCTTGAATTTGCTGAATTTCATTTTAGAGAAATCGGCCCCATCCATTATTTCGCGGTACAAAGCATCCTTATCCTTGTCGCTCAATTCATAACCAAGAAGATTGAAGAAATGACTCTTGCCGTCTTTGTCTTTATGCGTCAAGAGATACCCCGTTTTTTCATAAGGGAATATCCTGTAGAACCTGCAGATCCTGTATTTCACATAAAACTCGCAATACTCGTCTGAGTGAAAACCGCAAATGGCGTCATCTATTTCAAAAATTCTGACTTAAAGCGTTGCTTCTCCTGCTGCCATTCTGTGTTTTTCAGAATAGGGAAGCTCTCAGCTTTGGAGACGATGGATAAGATCCTTCAATTTTCGAAAGAAGAGAGCGGAAAATAACGCGGCATTGCAAGAGATGAGTGTTCGTATAGAGAAGCTACTCCCCCGCACGAGAACCATGCGAACACCCTTTGCATCTCCACCGCCCAGAGTTCGTAGCGATGAGCCGTTTGGCCAACGGAAAAAACGCTAGATCAATTCGTCGCAAGGCAACTCCTGTTTTTTGCTCCCAATTCAGCCCGCTTCATAGGCTTTGAAGCAAAATTGGCAAGAGATAATACGGCAGATTGACGACGTCTTTTTCTTTGAAATAATCTTTGCCGGAAATCAAATATCTCTCTTTGATGCACTTCGAGTGCTCGAGAGAAAATTCGTCCAAGGATTCATGGCAGGCCACTTTGCTTGATTTGACCTCGAAGGGGATGATCTTGCCTCGGTCGCTGAGCAAGAAGTCAATCTCGTACCACTTTTTGGAATCCTTTTTCGGGAAGGTGTAGTAATAGAGCTTTCTGTTCGCGCTGACGATCATCTGGGCGATCGCGTTTTCATAAAGATATCCTAAATTCAAATTCAATTTGTCGCTCAATAGCTTCCGATAGATGTCCTCGTGCTCCCTGGAATCGCTGTTGAAAAGCATGGTCACGAACAAACCAGTGTCCCCGACGTATAGCTTGAACTTGTTCAAGTCGGCGTAAAGGCTCAAGGAAGGGGAGACGTCGAGCAAGTGATAGCAGCAATTCACGATCTTGGAATCGAGCAGATCGTAAAGCCTTTCGTTGTCCGTGCCGTTTTTCTTGCCTAGGCCATATCCGAACGAGAATCTGTTTTTCTTCGCCACGAGCTGGGCGGGGATGGATTCATACATCTTGGAAAGCCTGCCGGACTTATCGATTTTCCTCAGATCGCCCTTATATAGATCGATGATGCCCTTCTTCACGTCGTCGATCGCGGAGAAACTCTTCTTGTTTACAAATGCTTCGACCGCCTGGGGCATCCCCCCCACGGCGATGTAGATTCTGAAATTCCGGATTAAAGTGCGATTGGTGGAGCCTCCGATAGGCTGATGAAGATCGTAGATTTTGGACAAAAGAGAGAAATTGGACCCCGTCGCGAGGCAAAACTCTTCGTAATCCATCGGATAGACCTCTATTTTTCTTTCCTCGGAGGGGATCAGGATGCGATCGACGTTCTTCTTGATGGAGATGAGAGAGCCAGTCTCGATGTAGTCGTATCTCCCGTCTTTCACCAAATGCTTGATCGCTTGCCTCGCCAAAGGGAAAAGCTGCACCTCGTCGAAGATGATCGCCGACTCCCTTTCGTACAAATCGACGCCGGTTTCCGCCTGAAGCCTAGCGAAGAACAAGTCAAGGTTCGCGATGTCGTCGAAAACGGACAATATGTTTTTTCGGGCGCTGCTGAAGTCAATGAGAATGAATGATCTGTATTCGTTTTTCGCGAACTCCGTCGCGATCGTTGACTTGCCGACTCGGCGCGCGCCTTCGAGCAGGACGGCGGTCGCCCCATCGCTTTCTTCCTTCCATTTTTTCAGTTCGTCGTAGGCTTTTCTTTTGAACATATTAACGCTCTCTTTTCAAAAACACTATAAGCGTAGCAAGGATAAAATTCCACATTCGAATTTCAAAAATCGAGCCATTTTCCCACATTCAAATTTCAAAAACCGAGCCATTTTCCAGCATATGTTTGCTGTTGACGAAAGAGGAACTGCGCTGGCAGACCTATCCAACACTATCCATAAGGCAGGCGATAAAGTGGGCGAAAGTGTTCGCATAGAGAAGTTACCCCCCGGCACGGGAGCCACACGAACACCACATCTTTATTTTCATCCTCACGCCGAGGCATAAGCAAAAGCGGCAGCGTTCCGTAAATGCAGGCTGCGCCCTAAACGAAAAAAGCGTTACATCCGCAAACGTCATTGCCCATCTCAGCAATGCAGCCAATTCTTTCCCCCCTCCTCACAAATCACATCACAAGTTCGACCGCATATTCCGTTTCGATTTATATACGACCATCCGAAATGGTAAAGGATGGTAAAAGTTTTTAAAAATAGTAAAGGATGGTAAAAGATTCTATAATTGGTAAAAGACTATAAGGAGAAGAATCATGAACAATCCGTTCACAATCA
>CAVDSY010000008.1:0-15210 GCA_963611815.1 bacterium | reverse complement strand
TCCTTTCATCGCGAAGATTCGCAAGGGAGATCGTCGTACCCATTCAGCCAAAAAAGGAAAATAGCCGCCCGCCGGCTTAGGAACGTCGGCTCTTCTTCCGCAGTAATCCCTTAAACAAGAGCCGATTTCAAACGAAGGATTCCGCTTTCTCTAGATTCGAAAGGATCATCCTCATCATGGATGGAGCGGGCAAAGCCATGTTGTTAAAACCCACGGAAAAAGGGCCGTTAAGCTTTTATTTTCTTAACAGCCCCCATTTTTTATAACTTATTTTGAGAAATGGGAATGTAAGTTACAGAACCCCCCAACCCCCTTTAAGTAGAAGAGAGCTAAAGCGTTCGCCCAGTTTGGGCGAACGCTCCTTTCAAGCAAAATGTCAAACTTGTTAATAGGAAACGACCCAGGTGTTGGATCCTACGGAAGTCTCCCGGGATTTGCAATACTCGCCGAGGAAAGAAGTGACGCGGCCAGATTCGTCACCGTTTGCAGGGTTGTTGCCTTTAAAGGTTCCGCCATTAACAATGACGAGTTGGCTGTCAACGTTGGCCTGATTCAGGGTAAGAGCCTTCCAATTCTTATCTTTCGCATAGGACGAGAGCTCGTACGCCAAATCCGTCGCGTTTGAGTAGTTCCCGCTGTTGATCGTCAACTGGCTGTCTTTAAAGGCATAGGCACAAGCACCAGTCGCACTGTTGATCTCGATGTTCATCAAGTCCAACGTGACAACCGCGCCGCTTCTGGCGATGACCGGATCGCATTCGCCCTTATCGCTAGTTCCGCTCTCTTGTGTGAGGGCGGTCCCGTCGATGGTTCCATTGGAAATATTCGCGATGATGCCGATCGCATTGAGCGCCTGGCCGGTCGTGTTGCCGGTCTTCATCGTAATCTTGTGGCTGTCAAGATTGAGGTTTGTGTTTTTGCCTTTGAGGTCGATGCGCTGAGCAAGATCGATGTCAGCGGCCAGCCTGATGTTTGCTTTCGTGTTATCCGTGGATTCTGCGGCCTCTCTTAGCTCATCTTCGGAACTTACTTCGATGAGCTTAAGCTCGTGAAATTCAATTGCGCCATCCACGAAATCCACGGTAGGAGCCCCGCCTGGATAACCCGCTATAGTGTCTTTAACTAGGTCATAGCCTGTCGGAACCATGATATTCGTATCGTCCACTCCTCCGGCGGTTATCCCACCTTCAGTGGACTTGTGGCTGAATTCGACGCCTTCGCCTACAGACGTGCTGCCCGAGCGTGCAAGGATTCCCACGCCGTCGGTGATATTGAAAGTGCCGCCATTCACCTTCACCTTGTCATTATTGGGGACATATAGACCACAAGCGATATATTCGGCACTCGCTGTCTTGGCATTGAAAGTCCCGCCGTTTATGGTGATTGTGTTGCTGGCGATTTCGTTGGTCGTGTATGAGGTGTTTTTATCGGTGTATAGGGATCCAATCACGTAACTATCATTTGAGGTATAGGTCCCGCTATCAATCGTCACTGAAGAACTATACGCTGCATAAACGCAAGTCTGCTGTGCTTCTACGTCAACTTTCTTGAGCGTTAGGCTTGACCCCTCATAGGAGGTTATGCCTTTGGCATAGGTCCCCGCGGCAACGATTTTCCCATTGAAAATCGACACTTCGGCACCGTACTGCACAGAAACGGCCTCATACCAATCTTGAGTGTAGGTTATCGTTTTGCCATTCATGTTTATGTCGATATTCTTGGCGATGACATAAAGCGTGTCGTCAAGGTCGATATCATCCATCAAAAGGATGTAGGAATTGTCCACTTTCACCGCGGCCTCAAGCTCGTCGGCGGTTTTGACTAAGAAACCGACACGTCCCACGTCGCCCTTGTCGCCTTTATCGCCGTCCTTGCCGTCAGCGCCGTCGGTTCCGGCGTCGCCTTTGTCCCCCTTCTCGCCTTTCTCGCCCTGGGCTCCAGTGTCGCCTTTGTCGCCTTTGGCTCCGTCTTTGCCGTCTTTCCCGTCGGCCCCGTCCTTGCCGGCGGCACCGTCGGACCCCGCGGCCTTGACCCCGGTGTCTTTCGTCCCGATCCACCAGTTGCCGTTTTCGCCTATGTACGGGGTTTGGCCGTCAGCGCCGTCTTTCCCGTCTGCGCCGTCCTTGCCGTCAGCGCCGTCGGTTCCGGCGTCGCCTTTGTCCCCCTTCTCGCCTTTCTCGCCCTGGGCTCCAGTGTCGCCTTTGTCGCCTTTGGCTCCGTCTTTGCCGTCTTTCCCGTCGGCCCCGTCCTTGCCGGCGGCACCGTCGGACCCCGCGGCCTTGACCCCGGTGTCTTTCGTCCCGATCCACCAGTTGCCGTTTTCGCCTATGTACGGGGTTTGGCCGTCAGCGCCGTCTTTCCCGTCTGCGCCGTCCTTGCCGTCAGCGCCGTCGGTTCCGGCGTCGCCTTTGTCCCCCTTCTCGCCTTTCTCGCCCTGGGCTCCAGTGTCGCCTTTGTCGCCTTTGTCGCCCTTGTCGCCTTTGATGGAAGCGAGCCACTCCTCATACGTTTGGGTTCCCCCATTGGCGCGATAAGTCTCATAAACGGCGTAGATCTCGTCATCGATTCTGCTCGTCGAATCGGCCGGAGCGTTGCCTCCGCAGGCAGTCAAAGCGGTGAGCCCTGCCGCAAGAGTGGCCACCCACAAAATTCTTTTGTTTTTCATTTGGAATTCTCCCTTTTCCAAAAGGCTAGCCGAAACAAAAAAAAAAAAAAAATAGTCCTTCCGGACTCAATTCGAGGGAAAAGCGGCGGCCTCGCGCGAGCAATTACTTTATATAAGAGGCAAGCTTGACGGGGAAAATGGCTAAGCGCTTCATGCCGGCCAATCGGGACCAGTCTTTTCGGTTTCGAACCTCCCCATTCCTCTTCCGACAAAGCGGCCTCTTTCTAGAAGCCAATCAATCTCATCCGATTCTCCATCCCCGTGCTATAATCCGCCCGTTATGCTGAAGATTGTAAAAGACCCCGCGCCGTCACTAAGGCAAAGATGTCAGGAGGTGCCCCTCCCTCTCTCGGACGAGAACCAAGAGCTCATCGACGATATGCTGCATTATTTGCTCTTGACCCAAGACCAAGGCTACCTCAAAAAGCACCCCGAGGCGCGCGAAGGCGTCGGCCTCGCCGCCCCGCAGGTAGGGAAGCAGCTTAGGATGCTGGTCATCTCCTATCCTATCTATAACGAAGAGGGCGATATCGAGGGCAAGAAGGAATATCAGCTCGTCAACCCGAAAATCACCACCACCTCCGTCCGCAAAGCCTATTTGGATGCGGGGGAAGGCTGCCTTTCCGTCGACTCCTCTCACCCTGGACACGTCATCCGCCACTTCAAGATCACCGTCGAGGCGTATGAGGCTAAGCGCAAAGAGAACGTCGTCATCGTGGCCAGGGGCTACGACGCGATCGTCCTTCAGCACGAGATCGACCATCTAGACGGCATCCTCTTCTACGACCGCATCGACAAGAGGGACCCCGACAAGAAGATCCCCGGCGCCTACGTTTGCTGATTCCATCCGCCTTTCCAGCCTTCCCTGACGCCAAGGAAGGCTTTTTCTTTTCAAGAAAAGGCTTTCATAGGAAAAAAGTTAGACAAGGGGCGGCAAGAGGCATTATATTTACCTCGACAGCCGAGACGAACACAGAGAAGTTGTTAAGCTCTTTTCGCGGGGAGGATTATCTAATGTACGATTCAGCAGTGAACATCTACGCTTTAGGCGGACTGGGAGAGGTGGGGAAGAACACCTATTGCATCGAGAACGACCGCTCGATCATTTTGCTCGACGCCGGCGTGCGCTTCCCCGAGGCCAACCTCCCCGGGGTCGATTACGTCATCCCCGACTACAGCCACCTCAAGAACAACCGCATGAAGGTCAAGGCCCTTTTCATCACCCACGGCCACGAGGACCATATCGGCGGCATCCCCTTCCTCGTCCGCTCGATCTACGTCCCCGTCATCTACGCGCCTAAGCTCGCCTGCGCCCTCATCCGCCACAAGCTCGAGGACGCCCGCATCAAAGACAACATCAAGATCGTCGAATACGATCAGGACTCGATAATCAAGGTCGGCGACGATTTCACCGTCACCTTCTTCCGCGTCACCCACTCCATCCCCGACGCCTTCGGGATCGTGGTCAACACCTCCGAGGGCCGCATCATCGACTCCGGCGACTTCAAGATCGACCTGACCCCCGTGGGCCCCAACTTCGAGATCAATAAGCTCACCCGCCTCGGCGATGAGGGGGTGGATCTATTGCTCGCCGACTCCACCAACGCCGAGATCGAGGGCTATACCCCATCGGAGACCGCGGTCAGGAAGGGCGTTGAGGAAATCTTCGAAAAGGCTCCGGGCCGCATCATCGTGAGCACCTTCTCCAGCAACATCAACCGCATCCAGCAGGTGGTCGAGGTGGCCGTCGCGCATAAGCGCAAAATCTGCATCCTCGGCCGCTCGATGAAGAACGTCGTCGGCATCGCGAGGGAATTAGGCTACATCAAGATCCCCGACGCCTCCGTCATCGAAGACGGCGAGGTGCGCAACTACAAGCTCTCCGAGGTCTGCATCCTCTGCACCGGCAGCCAAGGCGAGAAGCTCGCCGCGCTTAGCCGCATAGTCTCCGGGGAGAACCGCTTCATCTCGATCGTCCCAGGCGACACGGTCGTCTTCTCCTCCAACCCCATCCCAGGCAACGGCGCCCTCGTCGACGCGCTCATCAACAACCTCGTGAAGCTCGGCGCCGACGTCAAGCAGAACGGCCTTGCCTTCTCCTTGCACTCCTCCGGCCACCCCTCGCGCCAGGAGCTGCGCCTATTGCAGCGCCTCATCCGCCCGAAGTACTTCATGCCGGCCCACGGCGAATACCGCATGCTCCGCCTGCACGGGGAGGTAGCGATGCAGCTAGGCATGGACAAGGATCATGTCTTCATCTGCGACAACGGCGACATGCTCACCCTCAAGAACCACGTCGTCACCCGCTCCGGCCACATCGACGCCAACGACGTCTACATCGATGGCACGGGCTTAGACGGCGTCACGGGAGTCGCCATCAACGACAGGGAGATCCTCCAGAAGGAAGGGATGGTCGCCATCATAATGACGATCGATTCCCGCAAGAAGAAGACCTTCGTGCCGCCGGTAGTTTACGCAAGGGGCTTCAGCGCAAGCGAAGCCACCCATGTCATCCGCCACTCGCAGATGCACGCCGCCGAGGCTTTGGAGGAGGCCATGAAGAGCCCGCGCGTCTCCTTCAGCAATCTCAAAACCGTCATCAAGACCACGGTCGGCAAATACATCGAGAGGAAAACCGGCAGGAAGCCGATGGTCGTCCCCGTCATCATGGACGCCTCGGAGAAGAGATGCTGATCCTCGCCAGTTCTTCCCCCAGAAGGAAGGAGCTTCTCAGGAAAGTCGCTCCTTCTTTTTTGGTGATTCCCTCCAATTACGACGAGAGGAGCCTCCATCTCAGCGCCAGCGCCTTGCCCCTAGAGGAGAGCAAGATGAAAGCCTACGAGGTCTTCTCGCGCTACCCAGACGACGAAGTCCTCTCCTGCGACACCGTCGTCGTCTTGCACGGCCGCGTTTTGGGCAAGCCGGGCGATGAGGAAGAAGCCGTGAGGATGCTCTTAGAGGAGCAAGGGGAGATCCAAACCGTCCTCTCCGGCTATACCTACATCAGGCAAGGGAAAGAGATAAGCCGCACGGTGGCGACGAAAGTCCATTTCAACCCCTTGAGCGAGGCGCAGATAAGGGAGTACGTCAAAACGAAAAAGCCCCTCGACAAAGCGGGGGCCTACGGCATCCAAGACGACTTTCCCCTCATTTCTTACATCGAGGGGAGCTACGACAACGTGATGGGCCTTCCGACGGAAGACCTCTTGCTGCGCGTCAAGCCTTTTCTCCGAAGAGGATGAAATAAAGCTCTTTGGCATCGCCTTTGGCGACAAGGGTTAGGCGATTGGACATCAGGATAAAGGCATCCACGCCAGCTTTTTTGAGACCCTCCTGGTCGACGAGCGAGGTATCCTTCAAAGTGATCGCGATGCGCGAGCCGGAGAGCTTTTTGTCGACGATGTTGCCTTCGCCTCCGAAGCAAGCGATGTAGGTGTCTTTGCAAGGCAGCTGCCTGGCGGGCTTCTTTTTGTTTCTGCCCGTCAAGATGACGATGACCACCGCGACCACCAATAGGCCCACGAGGATCAAAGCGAGCCACCACGAGGAAGAGGAGAGCCAGGAGGCGAAGCGTTGGGTGGATTCATTTTTCATAAGCGTGGGTATAATATCACTCGAGGTGCGAAATATGTCCAACGCGATTGAAATCGAAGCCAAGGTGCTGCTAAGGAAAGAGGATTACGAGAAGCTCATCTCCCTCTTCCCAAACGAGAAGGGCTACGCCCAAACCAACTACTACATCGACTCCGAGGAGAGGATCCTCGCCAAAGAAGGCATCGCCCTGCGCGTCAGACTTAAAAACGGCGCCTACGAGATGACCCTCAAAACCCCGCTTTCGGAGGGGCTGTTAGAGAAGAACTGCCCCCTCAGCGAAGAGGAGTTCATCGCCTTGCAGAAAGGCCTCTTCCCCTCCAAAGACATCGCGCGCTTCCTCACGATGCTCGACATCGACGTCAGCAAGCTCAAAATCCTGACCTCCCTCACCACCTACCGCATCGACGTCCATTACCGTGACGGCCTTCTCTCCATCGACAGAAACGAATACTCAGGCAAAACGGATTACGAAGTGGAGCTTGAGTACAACCACCTCGACGGGGCCCAGAAGGTTTTGAAGAGCCTTCTCAACGAGAACAATATCCCCTGCGAGTTCTCCAAAGCCACGAAAGTCCATCGCGCGATGAAGGCGATAGGGAAATAAGAAAAAAGCGAGCCCAAGGCTCGTTTTTCATTTGTGGCCGTCGCAGTCCAGATATTTCGGGCAGGCCAAGCAGGCTTCTTCCGCGATGCGCCTCGCCCGCGGGATGAAGGTGCGTATCTCCTCGCTGTTGTAGCCGACTTGAATCCGCCTGTCGTCGACGATGATCGGGCGGCGGAGGACGGTCGGGTTGGCGCGGATGAAGGCGATGAGCTCCGAGATCTTCATCGAATCGAAATCGACGTTCTGCTCCTGGACGATCTTCGAGCGGGGGGAGATGATGTCGTCGGTCCCATTCTCCGACTTCACGATCATCTCTTTTATCTCATCGGGGGTCAAACCACCAAAGATGTTGCGGTCGGAATAGGGTATTTTCTGTTCTTCGAACCACTGCTTCACTTTGCGGCAGCTCGCGCAGCTTGGGGAGGTGTAGATCTTGATCATGACCCCATTAGTATAATCGAGGCCTGAAAACATGAAAGGGCAATGCCTTATCCTTTATCGCAAGCAAGCCAGATGAAGGCTGTCTCAAAAACCCGAGCCCCCTGCGCTTCCTTATAGTAGAATACCCGCCATGAAGGAGAGATTGAAGCTCATCGCCTGCGACATCGACGGCACCTTGCTGCGCGATGATTACTCGCTCTCCGAGGAGACGGTTTCATATATCTCCGCATTAGGAAAAAGAGGCATCCTTTTCGTCCTCGCCTCCGGCAGGCCGCCAAGATCCATCATCCCTTATTACAAGGCCCTTGGGCTCAACACCCCCATCATCAGCTACAACGGGGCTTTGGTCTATTCGCCATCATCTTCTGATTTCCCCGCCATAAAGCGCGCCTTCCCGAAAGAGGAGGTTCTGGAAATCTACGCAAAAGCCTCTTCTTTTCTGCTTGGCTTCCAAGCCGAAAGCGAGAAAAGCATCTACCGCCTCAAAGAAGACCCCGCCCTCCTCTCCTACTTCTGGGAGAAAGACATGGCCATTCATCAAGGGGACCCGCTAGACACGCTTATGGAAGACCCCCTCGCCGTCGTCTTCAAATGCGCAAGGGAAGACGACGAGCGGCTGAAGGAGATGGTGGAAGCCCATCCCTCCTTCGCTTACCGCCACTGGAGCGATTGCCTTTTCTCCGAGCTCAGTCTAAAAGGCGTGAGCAAAGGAGAGGGCCTCCGCGCCATCTTGTCTTATTACGGCATCCCTAAGGAAGACTGCTATGCTTTCGGCGATTCCCATAACGACGCGGAGATGCTCCGCTGCGCAGGACACGCCTTCGCCATGAAAAACGCGAAGGCCGCCCCCCTCTTCCAAGAGTTCCAAAGCACCGCCTTCACCAACGAGGAAGACGGCCTCCTCCATGAGCTCAGGCTCCTCTTCGATTAGAAGAACGTAAAAGGCCCCCGGGAATCCCGGAGGCCGAAGCGCTGATGTCTTCACTCGGGCAAGCCGAGCTTTTTTACTAGATACGCCCAAATGGAAGCGACCTTGCCCTCAAGGCCCTCTTTCTCTTTGGAGACCGCCTCGATGTAGAACTTGATCTTGGGCTCGGTGCCGCTGGGGCGCACCGTCACGGTGGAGCCATCCGCGAGGACGTATTTGAGGACATTCGACTTCGGAAGGCCCTCTATCGCCTCTTGCCTCCCGTCATCGAAGCTGACGAGGTCGAGCTCGTAGTCGCGGATCTCCTTCACGGGGATGGAATCGATCTCCTTGAGCCCTTCCTTGCGGAGCCCTTCCATCATCTCGTCCATCTTGATGTGGCCGCTTAGGCCCTCGAAGTAGACGCTGATGGTGTCCGTGTCGTGGTAGCCATATCTCTTCTCGAGATTCTCATAAGCCACATCAAGAGGCAGCCCTTTCCTCTTGTAGTAAAGAGCCATCTCGGTGTAGAGGAGGATCGCCTGGATGCCGTCTTTGTCCCTCACGAAGGGGGAGATGAGGCAGCCATAGGACTCCTCGTATCCGAAGAGGAAGACCGGGCCCTTCCCTTTCCTTTCGTAGTAGCCGATGCGGTCGCCGATGAACTTGAAGCCGGTGAGGAAGCTCTCCACCTTGACCCCGAAGCTCCTAGCGATGTCCTCGCCTTGGCTGGAGGTGACGATGGTGTCGTAGATGACCCCGTCTTTGGGGAGAGTTCCTTCCTCTTTCTTCGCGGAGAGGATGTAATCGATGAGGAGAGCGCCGCTTTGGTTGCCGGTCAGCCTCTCGTAGGTGCCTTTGCTGGAAAGATAGGCAAGGCCGCACCTGTCGCCGTCAGGATCGGTCATCACGCAAAGATCGGCGTGATGCTTCTTGGCGTATTGGAGGCTTAGCTCCCAAGCGGAAGGGATCTCCGGATTGGGCGATTTGGTGGCCCCGAAATAGGGGTCATGGACGCACTGCTCCTTCACCGGGATTATCTCGTAGCCGAGCTCGGTGAAGATGCGCATGGCGTTCTCATAGCTCGCCCCATGCTGCGGGGAATAGATGACTTTGAAGCCTTTCTTGTCGAGCTCGGGGTGGATCTGGATGTCCTCGACGAGGGCGCAGTAGGAATCGTCGATGTTCCTATCGAAGATGACTTGCTCGCCTTCTCCGAGGCTTTCCATCTCGATATTCAAGGGATCGCCCAAGGAGGAGAGGATCTCCAACAAGGGGGCGATGGTCTCGGGGGTCAGCTGGCAGCCGGTCTCATCGTAGACTTTGAAGCCGTTGTATTCCTTGGGGTTGTGCGAGGCGGTGATCATGATTCCGCCTGCGCAGCGCGCGTATCTCACGGCGTAGCTCAGCTCAGGGACGGGGCGGAGGGAATCGAAGAGGTAGGTCTTGAAGCCTAGGCCATTGAGGATGCTGGAGCAAAGAAGGGCGAATTCGCGCGAATACTCCCTGTTGTCGTGGCTGATGGCCACCCCTTTGCTTTCGGCCCCTTCGACCGTTTTCCTGAGGAAAAGCCCAAGGCCGTAAGCAGCTTTGCCTATCGTGAAGCGATTGATGCGGTTAAGCCCCAAGCCGAGCTTGCCCCTCATGCCTCCCGTGCCGAAGGGGGCTTCCTGGAAGAAAGCGTCTTCCTTCTCCTCTTCGCCTAGCGAAAGGAGAGTGGCTTTTTCCTCTTTGGTGAGCAAGGGGGAAGAGAGCCATTCCTGATAGTTTTTCTCGATGTCCATAGATGTACCTGCTGTGCGCTATTCTAGATTATTCAAGCTTAACTTTTCAATGATTTGGCGTTCTTCTTCCGGCAGCGGGCAGACGAATTCCCTGCCCGAGAGAGGAGCAAGCGCCCCGCCCAGCTTCCCGAAGGATATCTTGTAGGCGTGGAGAAGCTGATTCTCTAGCCCCGTGAGCTTCTTCACCTTCCGGCAATCGGCGAAGTCCCCGTATTTCTCATCCCCCACTATCGGATGGCCGATCGAAGCGAGGTGGACCCTGATTTGGTGGGTCCTTCCGGTGACGAGGTCGCATTCGACGAGGGTGTATCCCCCATGATGCTCAAGGGCTTTGTATCTGGTGAGGGCGCTCTTGCCGCCGTTAGAAAGGGGGCAGATGGAGACCCGCCCCGAGATCTCGTCCTTCTTCAGGGGCTTATCGATCTCCCCTTCGCCTTCTAGATAGCCGATGACGAGAGCGAGGTAACGCTTCGAAATGCCCTCCCTCGTCTTGAATAGATCGGTCAATTCCTTCAGCCCGGCGTCAGTCTTCCCATAGACCACTATCCCCGAGGTGTTGCGGTCGAGCCGGTGGGCTGGGGAGGGGGTGAAAGAGGATTCGCTGGGATCGTAATCGCCTTCCAGATAAAGGTAATCGAGCACCGCATTGCCAAGCGTCTCCCTCACCCCCGTCTTATCGCCATAGACGAGAAGGCCTTTGGGCTTGGCGACGATGAGGACGTTCTTGTCTTCGTAAAGGATCGGGTAAGGGAAGGGCTTCTTCTCGGCGGGCCTGGGCTTGCGGAAATCCGCGAGCTGCTTATCGCTCACGTAGATCCTGAGGACGTCGCCTTCTTGGAGGAGGTAGTCTTTCTTTATCCAATGGCCATTAGCCTTGATGTCTTTTTTCCTGAAGGCTTTGTAGATGTAGCCTAGAGGCGCCTCGGAGAGGTATTTCTTGACGAATTTCTCGGCTTTCTGGCCGGCGTTGCTGCTATTGATTGTCACTTCTTTCATTGCCGCTCAAGTATATATCAAAAACCGCTGCCAGCATCTTCCCCATTAAGCGCTTTCCTTCAAGGGAGGCGCCTTATATGGCGTGGAAAAGCTCTTTGGCTAGGGTCAAGCAAAGATCGCTTTGGCTTGACTCGCTCAATGAGCCGAGGTGAACGGAGGTTTTCCTGAAGAAGCAATAATAGGCGCCCTCTGGCAAGGGGAAGTAAGGGTTCTCGCCTAAATGCGCCTTAATCCCATAGCTCACCCCGTCTATCTGATAGGTTTCAGAGGCGCCTAAGGAGGTCAAAGGGGCGAACTCGCCCATGTCTTTCCCCTCAAGATAATCGGCGGAGAAAAGGAAGAGGTCGCAGTTAGCGCCCCAAGCGGAGTAATAGGTCTCGTATTCCTCGGAAGAGGGGCTGAAGGAGAAGGCGCCCGCCCTTTTGATGCGCGGGTCGATCTCCTTGACGCGATTAGAAATGGCTTCGTCGTCGACGCTGCCGTAATCGAGGTCGAGGAACATCGAGAAGGTCTCCCTCTCGCTGGGGGCGGTCCTCAGCTCCACCCCAAAGCACAGCGCCACGCCGAGAAGCACGCAGCAGATGCCTAGAAGCGCCCAGTAGCGGCAAAAGAGCTTCCCCAAAGAGAACTTAGGCATCGAAGACCTCCTTCACATAAAGGGAAACGACCCTGAAAGAATAAATGCGCCCGATCTCGAAAGGGAAGGCGTCGCGCTTGTCGGAGGAGAGGTAGAAGACCTTCTTCTCCTCGCGCGAGATCTCCACTTCAAGAGGATAGGCCTCGTAGCCATTTGCCAAAACGATCGGGCGCTTTTCTATTGAAAGGAGCTTTCCTTCGAATACCTCCCCTTCTTCCTCAAGCACCTTCCTATAAAGGGCGAGGCTATTGGAACGCCTCTTCCACTGGGCGAAGAAAAGGAAGGAGAAAGAGAAGCAAACAAGGCAGGAAGAGCAGCCAAACACCATCCAAAGCAATTTGGTCTCGTAGGTGGATAAGGCGATAGCCAAGGCGAAGCTAGCGGAAGAAAGGAAAGCGAAGGCGATGCCTAGCCATAGGCTTGCCTTCATTTTCCTCTCGGCTGAGCCTATCTCTTCCGCTGCGTAGAAACTAGTCTTCATGCGCTCCGATCCCAAAACCACGACGATTATAAACGCTCAGCGCCGTTTGTTCCGAGCTTTTCGCAAAAGCGACGCGGAAATCGCTTCTTTTCATAGGAATCACATCCGTTTTTTTGGCTAGCAACACGCAAAATCGTCGCAAATCAGCTTGGATGGATGTCCTTGATGAAGGCGGAGTTCCACAAACTTCCTATTTATTTTTCACTTTTCTTCCTATTTGACACTTTTGAGATTGAAACACAAGCAGCGAAGACATGGACCAGGCAAGCAAGAGCCTGAGGAAGATCGCCGAGGACATCGACGCGGATAAAACGGGATCCCTTGCCTTCTTGATGATCGTCACGCACAACAAAGTCGCAAAAAGAAGAGAAGACGGCGTCTACGTAGTCCCGCTGGCTTGCCTTAAGAATTAAAAGAGGCGTCAGCAAGAGTCTTGTCCGCCTTTCAAAGAAGGCATCCGCGCAATCTGGATGAGACGTTTTCGCGAAGCCTCTTTGAAATCACTTGCTTGATGCTTCCGAGGGCCTTTCCATCTCCGCTTTCCTTCTCTTCATTATGCGCGGGAAAAGGATGATGAAGGTGATCGAGGTTATCACCCCCGCGCAGCAATCGGCTATGCCCTCTGATAGGTAGACCCCATAGCAGCCTAGGCAATGCGAGAGCAGGAAGCAAAGGGGGATGAGGATAACAACTTTCCTGAGGAGGGCTAAGCACAAAGCGCTTTTCGCCTGGCCCAAAGCCACGTTCACGTTCTGCAGCGTCATCTGGACGAAGAACATCACGCAGCCCATCAGGAAGAAAGGGGCGTAGGTCTTAACAAGCGCCCCCACCGACCCGCTCGCGTTGAAAAGAAGGGAATAGATCTCGGGGAAGGCGAGGGATAGGCTCCAGGTGATGAGGGCGTAGACGAAGGCGAGGATAGTCACGTCTACGATCCCCTTCTTGAGCCTGGAGACATCGCCTTTCCCGTAGTTGTAGCTCACGAAAGGCTGCATGCCGTACCCCATCCCGTTGAGAGGCAAGGAGATCAGCTGCAGGGCGCTAAGCATTATCGTCATCGCCGCGGTGTAGTCCTTATCCCCACCGCTGCAAAGATTCAGGTTCACGTTGAAGACGATCTGTATCAGGCACTCCGTCGCCGTCATCACGAAAGGCGAGAAGCCAAGGGAGAGGATGCTCTTGATGGCTTTCCAGTCCGGTTTCATCTGCTTGAAGGAGAAACGGAAGACGCTGCCTTTGGTGAAGAATAAGGCGATGATCCAGACGAAGGAGCAGAACTGGCTGATGATCGTCGCGTAGGCCGCCCCCGTCTCGCCCAAGGCGAAGACGAAGATGAAAAGAGGGTCGAGGGCGATGTTGAGCAGCGCCCCTATAAGGATGGAGACCATCGCAAGGAAGGAGCGCCCCTGCGCGGTGACGAAAGGATTGAGCCCCTGCCCGAGCATCACGAAGACGATCCCTAGCGAATATGCCTTCAAATACGAAACCGCGTAAGGCAAAGAGCTCTCCGGGCAGCCGAAGAGCCTCACCAAAGGCTCCGCCAAAAAGAAGCAGACCAGGCTGAGGACGAGGCCTAGGACGAGCAAAAGGAGGAAGGCGTTATTGAAGATCCTATTCGCCTCTTCCTTCTTCCCCTCGCCTAGCTTCATGCTCGCTCTAGGCGCCCCGCCCATGCCGACGAGGTTGGCGAAGGCCTGCAGGATGATGGTGATGGGCAGGATGATGCCCAAAGCGGCGAGGCATTCCATGCCTTTCCCCTCGATGTTCGAGACGAACATGCGGTCCACCGCGTTATAGATAAATGATATTAGCTGGGCGATGACCGCGGGGATGGTAAGTTTGAATACCAGAGGCCAGATTTTCCCTTCCCCAAGCGTTGTTCCCACTTCAGCCGCCATGGCAGGAATTATAGGCTTGGCAAGGGCGTTTTCGTAGAGCGAAAACAGCGCAAAAAAGCGATTGAAAAAGCCTAGGTGACCTCTTATAATCCTTCTTGCCGCATTTCAATCAATGTGGAGGAATACCCAAGTGGTCGAAGGGGTGGGCTTGGAAAGCTCATAGGCGGGTAACACTGCGCTGGGGTTCGAATCCCCATTCCTCCGCCAACGTGATACGGCGCGGATCCAATCCGCTTCAATAGGCCCTTGCAAGAAACAAGGAGCCAAGGAAGTCGCCTTGATTGAAGGTGGCTTTTTTCTTTTTAAGGCCACCGCTATTCCAATAGCGGGCGCCACCGGCCAACGCTTGATCGCCCCTCGTAGGCAAAAAAGCAGTTGCGTACCCATGCGTTTATCCTTTATAGTGGTTTCGACGACAAAGAAGACGCATAGAGTTTCCCCCATCCAGTCCCCACCAAAAGGAAGGAGATTCCATGAAGAGGAAAACCATCTACGCCTCCATCGCGCTAGGCAGCTCAATAGCCCTTGTCGGGGTCGCCCTTTCATCCGCCGATAAGGGAAACGCAGGCATCGGAAACAAGATCAACGGCCAAGAGGGATACCGCTCCATAAAGATCGAGCCGGAAGACATCAAAAGCGCTGGCTCTTTCGTTAAAGGCGAGATCCTTTGGTACTTTAGCAGCGTCTCCGTTAGCGAGGGCAAGATAAAGGCGGAGGCCAACGGGAGGCTATATAACTACACCCTCGCTGGCTTAAGCATTGGATCGCCTCGCCAAGGCACGGGTTTCAAGGAGATCGAATTCATAGGACTAAGCGATGCCTCATATATTGAAGTAACATCCTATTCCGACGAGACGACGAAAATAGATGGTAAAGTCAGCCAAAAAGCCATAGAAGGCGGCGTGGCATTTATCCTTCCTACGGAAGAGAAAGTGGCCAGGGTGGCGATCGATTTCAGTGGCGAAGCCACTTTCTCTTCCCTCGCTTTCCTCTATTCCTGCTCAAGCGCGTAGAGCGCTTACTCCCCAGGCGGGTTTGGCCCTCGCCTCGCACGCCCATCCCTGAAGCGCCCAAGCATTTCGTGGGGACGAACGCTTGGGCGCCTCAGGGCTTGGCCAAAAAAAGAAGACATATCCCCGAAAGGCCTCGCGGCAATTGAGTGGTCGGCAAACCCCAATGATGTGAGGCCTCGTTTTTATTGGC
>CAVDSY010000007.1:0-33924 GCA_963611815.1 bacterium | reverse complement strand
TGAAAACAGCGCGCTGCCGAGCTCTTTTCTTTTATCCCCCATCCGGGGGATTTTTCTTTATTTGGAGTATACTTTTCTTTATGAAATGGACTTATTTGGGCTCTAGCAAAGAAACGAATCATCGTTTCCTTAATTTCTATGTGATGCATTATGAAGTCGAGGAGAGCGGCATCAAAAAGCCTTACGACTATTTTTTGGCTTCGCGGAACGAAAACGAAAATTCTCTAAGGGCTCAAACGCACGATATTAAGCGGCCTGACGCTGTTTTGATCGGCGCATACCTTTTCAAAGATGACAATATCTATTTCCTTTTGGAAAAGCAGTTTAGACCCACGCTCAATAGATATGTTTATGCTTTCCCGGCCGGCTTGATTGATGAGAATGATGAGGATGAGATTATCGCCGCAAAACGCGAAGCAAAAGAAGAAACTGGCTATGAGATCGAAGATGTTGTTCGGCTTCTTCCTCCTTCGCCTACGAGCGAAGGCTTGTCAGATGAATGCAATTCGGTGGTCGTTTGCCGGTTAAAAACGGCTGGGATTTGCGCAAAAGAGGAGTTTGAGGACATTTCTTCGAGGCTGTATTCAGAAGATGACGTATACTCTTTGCTCAAAGATCCAGATGTCATTTTTTCCAACTCTGCCAGGCTATTGATGCTTCTTTTGTTGGAAAGATATGGGAAAAACCCGCAAAAGGCACGTTTTTGACGTCGCATATCGCGTTTGCGATGGAGTGCATATAGTGGGATAATAAGGCGCACTTTTTATGTGCGTTTGCTATGAATATTGACCAAAAAACCCAATATGGCGGCATCGATATCTCGATGAACGCAATTGCAACAGTGGCTCACAAAGCCGCTTCTTCTTGCTATGGGGTTTTGGGGCTTGGCTCGCGTACTAACTCTTGGATGGATAAAGTTCAGATTCTTTTGAAAGACGAGGACTATGTCAAAGGGGTTTATGCGCGCAAAGGCAGCAAGAAAGGCTACGAGGTTGACGTTTATATCGTCTGCGCCTATGGGGTAAAACTAACCGAGGTGGCCTCTGAAGTCCAAAAAATGGTCAAATACGAACTCGAGAAAACGTTTGGGATGAAGTTTCCCAAAATCAATATCTACGTGCAAGACATTAAAGAAATCTGAAAAATCATGAAGACCATAGACTCCGCTACATTGAAAAAGATGTACATATCGGGGGCCAACAACCTCTTTAACCATTACCCAGAAGTCGATCAGCTTAACGTTTTCCCCGTCCCTGACGGCGATACCGGCATGAATATGAACCTCACCGCCACGAGCGGTTCAAAAGAGATTCAGAATCGTGAATTCGACAACGTCGGCGATCTTTCGTCAGCTTTTTCGCGAGGCCTCTTGATGGGCGCCAGGGGTAACTCAGGCGTCATTTCAAGCCAGATATTTCGTGGCTTTGCCGAATGTTTGAAGGGCAAAAAGAAAATAGGCGTCCTTGAGCTGTCGGCGGCTTTTCTGAAAGCAAAAGAAGTCGCTTATAAGGCGGTTATGAAACCTGTTGAGGGCACTATTCTTACCGTAATCCGGGAATCTAGCGCCGCCTTGGCTGAATATGTTCGTCCTAGCACCAACATTGAGGACGCGATGGATTATTTGGTCAAACAGGCGCGCATCTCTTTAGAACACACTCCTGAGCTGCTCCCTGTTTTGAAGGAAGTCGGCGTCGTCGACTCTGGCGGCGCGGGCCTCGTTTACATTCTCGAAGGCATGGCCAAGGCCGTGCGCGGTGCCGTCATTGAACGCAAAGAGCTCTCTGAGCCTGTCGCCGCTTCCTCTTCCCCTTACGCAGGCGCGAAGCTTTCGGAAGATGAAGAAGGGTATGGCTATTGCACCCAGTTCATCGTAAGGCTTGGCAAAAAAGAAGATGGCAAGAAGCCCTTCAAAGAGAACGTCTTCAAAAAATTCCTTCAAGAGCATGGGAAATCCGTTGTTTTGGTGCAGGATGATGACATCGTTAAGGTGCATGTTCATACCCTGGCTCCTGGCACTATGCTTAACTACGCGCAGCAATTCGGCGAGTTCGTGACAATCGTCATCGAGAACATGTCGGAGGAGCATAAAAACATCGAACACGGCATGATTGCCTATGATGCCAACAATTCGCTTAACCGTGAGAAAGAAGATGAAAAGCCTGTGGAAGAGGTGAATGATGACTCGCCATTGCAGGAATTCGGCCTTGTTGCTGTCAGCTCTGGAGATGGGCTGGACGAACTATTCAAGGAACTTGGCGTCAATGTCCTCGTTTCTGGCGGTCAGACGATGAACCCGAGCACGGAGGACTTCGTCAAAGCCATCAAGAAAGCCCATGCGAAAAACGTTTTCTTGCTTCCCAACAATTCCAATATCGTCCTCGCAGCCACGCAAGCGTGCGACGTTTATGAAAGCGGCGAAGTGAAGGCTAAGGTCGTTCCTAGCAAAACGATCCCTCAAGGTCTCACGGCAGCTATGCGCATCAATCCTGACGGTGCTCCAGAAGACATCTTCGAAGATATGAAATGCGCCCTCAAAGATGTGAGGTCTGGGTCGGTTACTTATGCGATAAAAGACACCGACATCGATGGTGTGCACGTCACCAAAGATTTCTACATGGCGATGGAAGACAAAAAGATCGTCTCCTGCGTCAAGGACAAAATCGAGGCTTTGATGGCGCTTCTTGATCACCTAATTCACGAAGACACCTCTTCATTGATGCTTCTCCTTGGGAAGGACGTAAGCGAGGAAGAGGAAGCCAAAATCAACGGGGCCGTCGAAGAGAAATACGGATCGCGCATCGAAGCCACGATCTATCGTGGGAATCAGCCGGTCTATTCCTTCTTGGTCGGCGTCGAATAAAGCAAAGAAACGGCCTCGAGCCGTTTTTTCTTTCGTCTCATTGCCTTAAAATTTTCTTATGGGATTCTATTCTGGATCAAAACGCATCGCCTCTTTTTTGGAGGAGATGGGCATCGCTTCGATCGATGACGTTTTGAATCATCTCCCCCGCCGCTACGAGGCTTTTTTATATACCTCAAGCGAGAAGCTCATTCGTCTTCAAGACAAAGAGAGAGCTGTCATATACGGCAAAATCGTTGGCGGAGTCAGAACGCTTCGCTTCTCCAAGGCCACCTCGACCCAATTCATCTTCGAAGGGGAAAGCGGGCAGCAATTCAAAGTCGTGGCATGGAATCGACCCTATCTTCAGAAGTGGCTGGAGCAAAATGATTTCTTTACCATCAAGGCCAGTTACGATGCCTCTAGGCATGAGATGAATCTTCTTTCCTTCAAAAAAGGGAGAATCGAAAAAGAAGACGCTTTCATTCCCTGCTATTCATTGCCTGAAGGCTATCAAGAACATCTTTTCAGGGATCTTGTTTTGAAATGCTTCGAAAAGAAAAAAGGGCACTTTTGCGAGGTTTTGCCTCTTTATTACAGACAAAAGTACCGCTTATTAAGCAGGGAAGAAGCCTTGTATCGGTGCCATTTCCCACATTCCGAAGAGGATATCAGGCAAGGCAGGAGAACCCTCAAATACGAAGAGGCTCTTCTTTTCTGCTTGAAGAACGCGCTCATCCGCAAAGCCAATCAAGCCTGCGTTTTCTCAAGCAAAGAAAAAGTTGACAGGCCTTCCCTTAGGGACTTCGTCCA
This sequence comes from bacterium, assembly GCA_963611815.1. Taxonomy (GTDB): domain Bacteria; phylum Bacillota_I; class Bacilli_A; order RFN20; family CAG-826; genus Alloenteromonas. The sequence continues at coordinate 30,272 of CAVDSY010000007.1, read as the reverse complement.
TTCCCTTCCCTATTCTTTGACTTCTTCCCAGAAAAATGCCGTTGCCGAGTGCTTGGGCGACATGGAAAAACCAAGTCTTATGTATCGCTTGCTGCAGGGTGACGTCGGCTCGGGCAAGACCCTCGTCGCCTCTCTTTTGCTTTTCGCCAACGCCACGCGACACTGCCAAGGCGCTTTGATGGCCCCGACGGAGACTTTGGCCAAACAACATTTCGAGAATCTAAAGGAATTTTTTGCCGGAACCCCTTATCAAGTCATTTTGCTTTCTGGCGAAGTTAAAGGATCCTCGCGGAAAGAAGCCCTTGTGAAAATCGCTTCGGGAGAGGCTTCCATTGTCGTGGGCACCCATTCTTTGTTCTCTTCCGACGTTCATTACAAAGCTCTTGGGCTAGCGGTTATAGACGAGCAGCATAAATTCGGGGTCAACCAAAGGGCGCTGCTTCAGGAGAAAGGCGCCTCCTGCGATTTGCTTTTGATGTCTGCCACACCAATTCCTAGGACTCTCTCGCTTTCTCTTTATGGTGATCTTGATGTTTCGGTTCTCAATGAGTTCCCCTGCGGTGAGAAGCGCATCTTCACCAAGGCGCTGCCTCTTTCTTCAAAAGCGCCATTCAAAATGGTCAAAAGAGCTATTCAGGCCGATCGGCGCATCTATGTCGTTGCTCCGCAGATTGAAGGTGAGGATCTTTGCTCTGTAAAAAAGGCGTTCTCTCTTTATGATGAGCGTTTTCCTGGTAAAGTCGCCCTTCTCCACGGGGGGATGAGCGAAGAAGAGAAAGAAGCCGCTATCCTTTCGTTCAAAACCGGACTCTGCCCAGTGCTTTGCGCCACGAGCGTCGTCGAGGTTGGCATCGATGTTAAAAACGCCTCCTTGATGGTGATCTACGAGGCTTCTCACTTCGCCTTGTCATCGCTTCATCAGCTGCGCGGCCGTGTGGGAAGAGACGGAATGGGCGCGCTTTGCTTGCTTTTGGATGACCAAAAAGAAGAGAGCGCCGCTAACAAAATACAGGTCATGGTCAGCACGCTAGATGGGTTCAAAATCGCCGAGGAGGATCTTCGGATGAGAGGGCCAGGCACTTGGGCCGGCATTAAGCAAAGCGGCCTTCCTGACTTTTTGTTTTTGAATTTGATCGATGATTCCTCCATCCTTTCTTGCGCAAGGGAAGATGCAAAGGAAATTCTCGCCAATCCCACCTCGGACGGCAACTCTTCCCTTTTAAGGGAAGCTCGTGCTTCCATAGAGGGAATTTCTTTGGCTTAAATCACCAAGCCAATAGGGTTTTAGTCTATACTTACACCCGTGAGCAGCGAGTACACCGATCTTTATCGCTCCCTCAAGATCTTGCCGCACAACGAGGAGCTTTATCGCCTTGCCTTCACCCACTCCTCCTATAACGGAATGGCCGGCACCAGGCACCAGGATTACGAACGCCTGGAGTTTTTGGGCGACTCGATAGTGGGCTTTGTCACCAGCGAGCTTTGCTACCGTTATCACCCCGATATGGAACAGGGCGATCTGTCGATTCTCCGCGCGCAGTTCATCAGGACCAAATCCGAAGCCTCCTATTGCAAAAAGCTTGGCCTTGATCACTACATTAAAGTCGGAGCGAGTTTTGCGAAAGCCGCCAAAGAGAGCGATTCTCTCCTGGAGGATGTCTTTGAGTCGTTCATCGGCGCCGTCTACCTTGACCAAGGCCTGGACTTCACTTACAAAATGGTCAGAGGATTCTTCGAGGACGATATTAAAGGCGCAAAAATAAACAACACGATAAACCCCAAAAGCGTGTTGCAGGAAGCGATGCAGGCGGAGAAGAAAATCAGCGTCACTTATCGCATAATCGGCGAATCCGGCTCGGGCGAGGAGAAACGCTTCATGGCCGCGGTTTATTTTGAGGGCGATGAGCTGGGCCGCGGCGAAGGAAGAAACAAGAAAGCCGCGGAGACGCAAGCCGCAGCGAACGCGTTGTCTAAAATGTCGCTTCCAAAGGAGAGATAAGAATGGGTCTTTTTTCGTTTCTAAAAAACAAATTCAGCCGGAAGAGCGAGGAGAGCAGACCGGAAGAGAAATCTTTGGATTCTTATTCCAAAGGCATGGAAAAGAGCCGCAAAAACTTCGCTTCAAGGCTTGACGATCTTTCTAAGCGCTATGCTAAGGTCAATGAGGAGTATTTCGAGGAACTTGAGCAGATCCTCATTGAAAGCGATGTCGGCGTCGAGCTTTCGCTGCGCTTAATCGAGGAACTTCTTGACGAGACTTCCAAACAAAAGATCAGCGATCCAAAGGCAATCAATGAATTGCTGGTCGACAAAATGTTCGTTGGCTATGCCACTAGCGGCGAATCCATTCAAAACGAACTGCACTTTCAGAAAGATGGGGTTACCGTTTTGCTCGTTTGCGGAGTGAACGGGGTTGGGAAAACGACGACGATCGCCAAACTTGCCTACCGTTACCTTCATCAAGGCAAAAAAGTGCTTTTGGTCGCCGGGGATACCTTCAGGGCCGGCGCCGTCGAACAACTTAAGACATGGGCTGGTCGTCTTGATTGCCCGATAATAACTGGCAAAAGTGAAAGCGACCCCGCTTCCGTGGCTTATGAGGGCGCGGTCTATGCCAAAAACAACGATATCGACCTCGTGATCGTTGATACGGCTGGTCGTCAGCAGACAAAAGCGAACTTAATGCAGGAACTTTCCAAAATATCACGCGTTCTTTCCAAAGAGATTCCCGGGGCTCCCCACGAGGCCTTCTTGGTCCTCGATGCGACGACTGGGCAAAATGGCGTTCTCCAAGCTTCTTCTTTCAAGGATGCCTGCCCGCTTACCGGCATCGTCGTCACCAAGATGGATGGCACCTCCAAAGGAGGCATCATCCTCTCGATCCGCGACGCTTTTGGGCTTCCCGTTCGCTTTATTGGGCTAGGCGAGAAGATGGAGGACCTGCAGGAATTCGATCTCGACAAATATCTTTATGGATTGCTTTTGGGGGAGAGAACAAATGAATGAAGACTTGCTTGCCTCTCGCGATCGTGCAGTCACCCTCCTTGAGGTTTACGAGCCGTTGCTGACTCCGAAAATGCGCGGGATAATGGATGACTATTACCGCTACGACCTTTCTTTGCGCGAAATCGCCGACGCCAAAGAAATAACCCGAGCCGCTGTTTTTTCAACATTGAAGAGCGCGCTTGAAAAACTCGACGAATTAGAAAGCAAATTGCACTTGGTTGAAAGAAGAAGCCAGCTTTGCGGGGAAATCGAAAAGATTGAAGCGCAGGAAGACAAGGATAAGATTCTCGAGGGATATCGGAATCTTGGAAAGGAATTGATCCATGGCATTTGAATCATTAAGCGACCGTTTCTCGTCTATTTTCAAGAAGATGAGGGGGCAAGCGACCCTCACCGAGAAGAACATGGACGACATGCTCAAAGAAATTCGCGTTGCCTTGCTTGAGGCGGACGTCAATTTCAAAGTCGTCAAAAACTTCATTAACGACGTCAAAGAGAAAGCCGTTGGAGAAGAGGTTTTCAAAAAGGTCAATCCTTCGCAGATGGTCGTCAAAATCGTCCATGACGAAATCCAAGAGCTGTTGGGAGCCGATCAAACCGAACTCCACCTTAGCTCGACTCTCACCACCATCATGCTCGTAGGCTTGCAGGGGACGGGAAAAACAACGACCGCAGGAAAACTCGCCAACCTTTTCAAAAGCAAGCAGAGTAAGAAAGTCATGCTCGCCGCCCTTGACGTTTATCGCCCCGCGGCCATCGATCAGCTTCATCAGCTTTCTGAGCAGTTGGGCGTCGAATTCTTCTCCATGGGCACCGAGAACCCCGTCAAAATCGCCAAGGCCGCTCAGCAAAAAGCCAGGGAGACAGGCGTCGATATTTTGATTCTCGATACCGCTGGCCGCTTGCAGATAGATGAAGGGCTGATGGAAGAGCTCAAGAACATCAACCACGAGGTTCATCCTGACGAGGTCTTGCTTCTTGTCGATGCAGCCTCTGGGCAAGACGCGGTCAATGTGGCCAATGCCTTCAACAAAGACCTTCGCCTTACTGGCGTCATCATGTCCAAACTTGATGGCGATGCAAGAGGCGGCGCTGCGCTTTCGATCAAGTATTTGACCGGTTTGCCCATCAAATTCGCTGGCGTCGGCGAGAAGATGGACGATTTGGAAGTCTTCCATCCGGACCGTATGGCGGATCGCATTCTCGGAATGGGCGACATCGTTACCCTCGTAGAGAAGGCGAAAGAGAGCATCGACGAGAAAGAGGCCGAGAAAGCCGCGAAGAAGATGATGGACGGCGACTTCACGCTTGAGGATATGCTCAAACAGATGAAGCAAGTCCAGCGCATTGGTTCTTTGGGCGCCATCGCTAAGCTGATTCCCGGCATGCCTAAACTCACAGACGAGCAAAAAACGGCAGCCGAAAAAGAGATGAAGGTTTTCGAAGCGGTCGTCAATTCCATGACCCCTTATGAGAGAAGGCATCCAGAGACGCTGCGCTATTCGCATAAGAACCGCATCGCCAAAGGGTGCGGCCTCACCAATGCCGATATCAACCGCGTCATCCGCAAGTACGATCAGTCAAAAGAGATGATGAAGAAAATGAAGCAATACCAAAAGTCGGGGATGATGCCGAAGAATTTCGGTGGTTATCGTTGATTTGGATGTCGCTTTTACCTTAGGAGAAAAAGACAATGGCAGAAGAAATTCTTTACCGCCCGCGCGAGCTATTCCAAACCCAGCTCAAGGATTCCTATCACAAAACCGCGGAGGAATATTTCGATAACTTGACCAAGCAATCGAAGGTCGACACAGGGGCTAACGCCGAGCATGTGAAGGAATACAAAAGTTGCTTGGAAAAGGAAAATGAGCTTTCTAAGACGGCCGCCTCAGCCAAAAGTCTGAAGGCTTTCGTCATCGTCATGATGGTGCTTCTTTTCGTCGCCGGAACCATCGCGCTGCTCGTCGGTGTTCTCAACGCCTCTTCGATGTGGTACCTGATTCTTGTTGGTGCTTTGGCGATTGGCGGAGGCATCACTCTGGCCATCGTTTTGGCTAAGAAAGTCCAAAAAATGGTGGCTGAAAGAGAAAAAGACCTGCAAAAAGCCCAAGAAATCACCAGGAAGGCTTTGAGGGTTTGCTACGCTGACATGGCTCCCCTCAACGCGATGTTCGATTGGAACGCCCCCTGCGCAATAATGGAGAAAGCCACCCCGATCATTGATTTGGACCCCACTTTCACTCCTGAGCGTTTTTGCTATTTGCGGGATAAATTCGGCTTCCAAGAAGAAAAAGATCCTCACACAACAGTTTTGGGTGCCATTTCTGGCAACATCCAAGGCAACCCATTCATCGTCGAGAAGGTTTTGACTGAGCACACCCACGACAAGACCTATACTGGGTCGATAACCATCACCTGGACGACCACCTATCGTGATAAGAACGGTACCCACACCCAAACGCATTCGCAGACTTTGACCGCTAGTATTCAACGCCCGGCGCCTTTTTATCACACCGATGTCCGTTTGATCTATGGAAACGAGGCTGCTCCTAGATTGCATTTCACCCGCGCTCCTTCGGGAGCCGATCACATGAATGAAAAAGAAAGGGATAAGGCCGCGGCAAAAGGGATGAAGGAACTGCGGAAGCTTTCCGAAAATCAGCTTTCATCGGGAGCCAAGCACGTCATCACTCCCATGGGCAATGACCATTTCGATGTTTTCTTTGGCGCGACTGACCGCGACGACGAGGCGCAATTCCGCCTTCTCTTCACGCCGCTTGCTCAGAAGAACATCCTCGACCTCATTGAGAATTCCTCCCCTTATGGCGACGATTTCGTGATGGTTAAGGACGGCATGGTTAATTCGATTGCTTCCGGTCATTCCCAAGGCTTCGATTATTCTGCTAATCCAGAGATGTTCATGGGCTACGATTGGCAAGATATGAAGGCGGGCTTTGTCACGTATTGTGACACCTACATTCGCTCGCTTTTCTTTGACCTAGCCCCGCTCCTTTCCATTCCTCTTTATCAGATGCATAAACCTCATGAATATATTTATGGTGGTTTTGCGTCGAATTTGACTTCCTTTGAACACGAGATTATGGCAAATGGGATGTCGCCATCATTTCTTCGCCCGAACAAGGCCGCTACTGAATTGCCTCTTATCATTAAAGAAATCGGGTGCCGAAAGGTTGGCGGCAGCGATGAGGTTGTTCTTTCCGCGTACTCGTTTATCGAAACGCCGATGGTTGAACATGTCACCAAAATGGGCGGCGATGGCCATATGCATGATATCCCCATCAAATGGACGAAGTACGATCTCGTCAAGAAAGAGTCTTCGATCGGAGTTAAGAGCGTGGGCGGCACCCGGAAGGAATTCTTGGAAAAGGAAGCATCCAACGCGCTCGGCCTTACTGGGGCATATTTCGAAAGAGGCTTGCTCGCCTTCCTTCTCAAAGGCGCTCTTAACAACGATGATGATTCACGCTTAGGCTCTCTTTTCACGAAAGCCAAAACGGACGATAATAAAGCCGTCCAGAGTTCCAAGGAGGAATAACCATGGCAAATGAATTAGACGAAACGACTGGCCCGGTCAACGAAGCAGGGCGCGACGTTCATGTCATAGACAAGCAAATCGCGGTCAAGACCGACTGGAAGAGCACCTTATTCCAGGTGATCCTTTGGTGCCTTGCCATCATCCCGGGCATCATCTTCGCGGTGATGAAAATCAAGGCCAAGAGCTATCTCCAGCAGCTCCAGCAGAAGATCCAGCATGACGCTTCGACAATCGACAACTATCAAACTCAGCGCGTTGTTATTCTTCAAAACGCCGCCAAGCTGCTCGACAAATCAATCGATCTTGATAAGTCGACTTTCACCGAAATCGCCAAGTATCGTTCCGGGAATATGAGCGATACCGATCGCAATGAGCTTCAGAGCAAACTCGAAAACATCAGCAACAAGATCAATGTCGCCTTTGAGAACTATCCTGACCTCAAGTCCCATCAGGCACTTGCCGACTGCATGCAGCAGAACTCTTATCTCCAACAGGAGATCACCGCTGCGCGCGAAGCTTATAACGATACCGTCATGCAGTGGAACACCGCTATCTTCGAATGGCCGACCAAGATGATCGTTGCCGCTAAAGCCGGGTATACCACACGCATCCCCTTCACCGCTTCCAAAGAGATGAAAGAAAAGAGCGAATCCGTCCTTTTCTGAGAAGCGCATCCAAATACGAATAAGGCCACCCTTGCGGTGGCCTTTTAACGTTTGATAAATTTCTTCCCTTTTTCCAAAGCCTGGCTTTCCCACTTTGGGGTCTCGCCGGAATCGTATTCGTCCAATAGTTTCCTGTCTTGCTTGGAGAGGGGTATTTTCCCAAACAAATCAGGGCGGTGCTCTCTAGTCAGGACCAGCGACTGCTTCCTTCTCCATTTCGTGATGGCCTCATGGTTTCCGCAATAGAGGATGTCAGGAACGGTAGCGCCTTCATAGTCGTAAGGCTCGGTGTACTGGGGATACTCCAACAAGTCGTTGTTGAAAGATTCGTCGGTCAAAGATTCTTTGGTAATCGCCCCGTCGAGAAGCCTTATGACGGAATCGGCGATCGCCATCGCTGGGATCTCCCCGCCCGTCAAGACATAGTCTCCGATTGAGATAAGCTCATCGCAATAAGCGTTCACCCGTTCATCTATTCCTTCATAATGCCCACAAATAATAACCAAGTCATCTAAAAGAGCGAACTTTTGCGCGGTTTTTTGATTGTAAGTATGGCCTCTTGGAGACATTAAGATAACGTGCGAGTTTTCTTTTCTGTTCGCATTCAAGGCGTCAATAATTGGCTGGCATTTCTCTATTAGGCCGGCTCCTCCTCCAATTGGGGGAGTGTCCGTTCTGCCGTATTTGTCTTTTGTGTAGTCACGGATGTTAACGACCTTGATGCTTGCCACGCCTTTTCCCAAAGCGCGTTTCATTATCGAGTTCGTTGTGAAACCAGCGAACATTTCGGGGAAAAGGGTGAGGATGGTGATGTTCATAGAAGACCCGGGATGACATGTATGACGACTTTCTTGTCGTCGGTATCGACGTCTTTGATGAACTCATCGACGAAAGGCACGAAGAAATCTTTCTGATTTTCCCTTTTCACGCGAAGGGTCCAAGTTGGCGAATATGAGAAAACGTCTTTTATCTCACCGAGGACGTTGCTTTCCTCGTCGTATATCTTGCATCCTACGAGATCGGCAATCCTGTAATGATCTTCCGGAATTGGGGCTTCCTCTTTGTTGATGTCGAGCTCCCATTTCGCGAATTTTTCCGCCTCTTCAATCGAGGTAATCTCATCAAAGCCAAGAATCAGGATGTCGCCTTTCATCCTCACATAATTGAGGGTGACGTCAATCCTTTCTCCTGTCTTTGTGCTGTGCAGAGTCAGTTTCCTTCTAAGCTGGAATCGCTCCTTGGGGAAGGAAGTTAGGCAAAAACAACGGAACTGGCCTTTTAAGCCGTGAGTGCTGAGCAATTTTGCGATAGTTACGTATTCCATTTTAGAAAGAAACGGCGGGAATTACTTCCCGTCGTCCTCCTTGTTGTCTTCTTTTTCTTCGTTGAAGCTTTCGAATTTGAGATGAATCTTTGTGTTGGTGTCATCCGCTTTCGAGGCAATGCCAATAACTTCGCGAAGGGCGTTGGCGACGGCTCCGCGCTTGCCGATGAGGCGAGCGGTATCCGCGTCTTCCGCGACGATCAAGACAGTGACGTCGCGATTATTTCCGCCGGGGAGCTCCCTGATCATGATAGCGTCAGGGCGCTCGACGAGGGGGTCGATGATGGGGTGGAGCAGAGCTGCGAAATCCCTTTCCATCCTTACTTGCCTTCCTTCTTGGCTTTGCTTTCGGCGAACTTGGTCATGATGCCTTTGCGGCTAAGCATGGCGCGGACGGAATCGGAAGGGATAGCGCCGTTCTTGAGCCATTTCAAAGCAAGCTCTTCGTTGATGTCGGCGCTGTCGACGCCATTGGCTGGATCGTAAGTGCCAATCTGCTCGATGTAACGCCCATCACGAGCGAAACGGGAGTCAGCTGCGACGATACGATAGAAGGGGTCTTTGTGACGGCCGATGCGGGTCAACCTGATTTTGACAGACATGTTTGTTTTCTCCTTTACGCGGGTTAGTTTATAAACCCTAAATCCCCCTGTCAAGTAAAAAAGCTTAACATCATTAGGCAACTCTTTTTAAATCCTTGCGCGAGACTATGCGTGAGAGTATATTCTTTGTTGCGTCGCAAGACGCTACGCAGGCTCCGCTGTCCCCGTCACGGATTATGAACCTGAAGAGAAACCGAAAAAGCTGAGAAAAGGAGGTAGCCTCATGAACAATCAACTCGTGAAAGAAATTACCGCCCGTCAGCTGCGCCATGACATTCCCGACTTCAGCTCCGGCGACACCATTCGTGTGTATGTCCGTATCGTTGAAGGCAAAAAGGAACGTCTTCAGATCTTCGAAGGTGTTGTGATGCAACGCCGCGGTGGTGGAATCGCTGAGACCTTCACCGTCAGGAAGATCTCGTCTGGGATCGGTGTGGAACGCACCTGGGCCATCAATGCCCCCTCGATCGCCAAGATCGAAGTTGTCCGTAAGGGCAAGGTTCGCCGCAACAAGATCACCTATATGCGCAAGCTCTCTGGCAAAGCCGCTCGTATCAAAGAAGAGCAGTGATTCGCTGGAATTAAATCAACAAGTGACGAGGCCTCCGGAAGGGGGCCTTTTTGGTTTCCTCAGGATTGTTATGCGCTGGGCTGAATCTTATAATTCACCTTGTTTTTATGCCTGACGAATACCTTGAGACGAAAGCGGAACTTACCGCGGAGCTCAATCCCAAGAAAAAAAAGAAAAAGAAGCATGCCTGGTGGGATAATCTTTTGTTGGCCCTCGCAATCGCGGCAAGTACCGCATTGGTGGCGACAGCTATCCATCTTGGGTATCTGAGGATCGCTTATGGGTACACTTTTTTCGTCGACGGGGCTTCCATGTATCCGACTTTGAACGGGGATGGTTTCTCGAAGCGGAGCGATGGCACTTATACCCCGATCACGTGGAAAAGCGGCAATCAAAAAGTTGGCGACCTCGTGGATTATGGCTGGTCCAAACTGAATATCGACCTCAAGAAGGATTTGAAGCGTTTCGATATCATTACAACCTATTATTCATCTGACTTGAACAAGGAAAGCGATGGCACTTACAAACCTCGCGATAATGCCTTCCTCAAAATCAAGCGCCTTATCGCTTTTCCAGGCGAGACGGTTCAGCTCACCCCCGACAAGGATGGCGACAAATTCCTGACTCCTTGGGGGACCTTGACGATCACGAGCGTCACCGGGGAAGTTTCCGTTTATCCTTCTTATTACTCTTTCGACGATTACCCAGACGTGGATGGGAAGACCTATGAAAGCATGCTAAGCGACGAGAACCAGACCTACGGCCCGAAGAAACTGGCCGATAATGAGTATTTCGTCCTTGGCGATAATCGCGCCTCCAATTTTTCCGGGGATTCACGGCATAGCACCAACCGTGTCTACGACTACTGCATCATGGGCAAAGCTTGCGTCGTCACCTCGCTCCAAGAACTCAAAAAAAACGGAAACAATTACGATACCTCATTCAGAATAGACAAACTCCGCATGTTTTGGGATTACATCTATCTCGATGGTTCTGCCGTCGAAAAAACCAAAAAGGAAACCGCCAATGCCTAAAGAAAAGGAAATTCATTTCTTCCCCGGCCATATGGCAAGGGCCCTTCGCGAGATGGAAGGATATCTGAAGGTCATCGACCTCGTCGTCGAGCTTTTGGACAGCCGCGCCCCTCTTTCTAGCGAGAATCCTTTGCTTCAAGGAAAGGTGAATGGCAAGGCAACAATCCATCTTCTGTCCAAGGAGGACTACTCCGATCCCTCAATCACAAAGGAATGGCTTGAGTATTATCGGAGCAAAGGCGAAATCGCGATCTCAGGGAATCTTAAGAAGGCCAATTTCCTTGCTCTGCTGAAAAGCGCGAGTGCTCCTGTGCTTGCGAAAAAAAGAGAAAAAGAAAAAAGGGTCGGTATGAAACCTCAGCCTGTCCGCGTTATGGTTGTGGGCATCCCGAATGTTGGGAAATCTACTTTGATCAACAATCTTAGAGGCAAGAAAATCGCCGCTGTCGGCAACAAGGCGGGCATAACCAGGGCCGAGCAGTGGATCAAACTTTCCGAAGATTTTTCGCTGCTTGACACCCCTGGCATTTTGCCGATGAATTACCCCGATCGCCAGCAAGCTATTCGTTTGGCTTTGCTTGGTTCGATGAGAGAAGATGTGCTTCCCACCGTTGAACTCGCCGGGCATTTGTTGGTGTTTTTGCGGGCTAATTACCCGTCATCTCTAAATTTAAGATTCGGCATCGAAAACTTTGCAAATCTAGATTCCGATGAGGTTTTGCGGGCTATTTCTTTGAAACGTGGGCTTTTTGAGAATGGTGAGCCTTCACCTGAAAAAGCCGCCTATCTACTTATTAAAGAGTTCAAAGACGGCCTTCTTGGCAGAATTTCTTTGGAGAAGCCGGAATAAGCATGCTTGATAAGGAAAGGGAATATTATAGCGATGATGTTAATTTCATCGTCGGCGTGGACGAGGCCGGGCGAGGGCCTTTGGCTGGACCTGTTTGCGCAGCGGCCGTGCTGTTTCCAAAAGATTTTTCGTGCGCGGAAATCAACGATTCGAAACAGCTGAGCGCTAAACAAAGGGAATCCCTTTATCGCTTCGTCGAAGACAACGCCCTGGGGTTTGGCATCGCCATGGTGTCGGCCAAGGAAATCGATGAACTGAACATCTATGAAGCGACTAAAGTAGCGATGAGACACGCTATCTCCGAGATCAAGCATCCCTTTGATTTAATCCTCACTGACGCGATGCCTTTGAAAAACCTCCCCGCCCCGGTCATTCCCATCATCAAAGGCGATGCCAAATGTTTGAACATCGCCGCCGCTTCCATTTTGGCTAAAGTCACAAGAGACCGTTACATGATTCAGCTGGAACGCACCTATCCCATGTTCTCTTTCTCTAAGCACAAGGGGTATGGGACCAAAGCCCATATGGACGAGCTTGCTCAAAACGGTCCAATTCCTGACGTTCATCGGAAAAGCTTTGCCCCTGTTGCCAACTGGAAACAAAAACAACTAAAGCTCTTTTGACTACTTTTCGGAATTTTGCCTCTTTCCTCTTTATTCAGTGGTGGAGGTAAGACATGAAAGCAAGAGAATTAATACTCTATCTCTGCTGCAAGTATGATGGGGACTGGCAGAGACTTTATTCCGCCATCAAAGCCAAAGAGAAAGTTTTGTCGGACGACGTTGAGGATTTCGCACGCAAATTCACCTCACCTTTTGTGACCATCGTCGACAACGACTACCCGGAATCCCTGAAAAGCTGTTATCAGCCCCCTTTCCTTCTTTTCTATAAAGGGAATCTGAATCTGATAAAGGATTGGAAAAGGTGCGTCACGATAGTCGGGTCAAGGGAGGCAAAGTCCTATGGCATGGAAATGTCGAGGCAAATCGCGACGGATGTCGCCAAAGAAGGATACAGCATTGTCTCGGGCCTCGCCCGAGGCATTGATGCCGCGGCGCTAAAAGGCGCGGTTGATCTCGGAAAGGCCGTTGGCGTTCTGGGGACGGGCTTGGGGACCTCTTATCCGGCCGAGAATCAGGCTTTGCAAGCCGCCATCGGAGAAAAGGGGCTTTTGGTTACGGAATATCCGGAATGGGTTGGGGTGAAGAGAGAAAATTTCCCTTGCCGCAACCGCATCTTGGCCTGCTTGAGCAGCCTGACTTTGCTAGGAGGCTCAACGAAATCAAGTGGCACCCTCATCACGGCCACTTACGCTGCTGACATGGGAAGGGAGGTGGCATGTTTGCCCTACCGTGCCAATGAAGGCAGTGCGAACAACCTCCTGATCAAGACTGGCGCGGCCTTGGTACAAAACGCCGCGGACGTATTGGAACTCGTTCCTCCCATAAGGTGAAAAATATTTTTCGCGCCTTATAAATAATTACTTTATTTATATAAGAAAAGAGGCCCCTATTCGCCTTTGACAAGGTTGGGAAAATGCTTATATTCTTTGCCGTCCATGAAACTAGTTATCGTTGAGTCACCAAAAAAATGCGAAACCATCGGCCGTTACCTTGGCTCTGATTTCAAGGTTATGGCCAGTGAAGGCCACATCCGTGATCTTTCCACGCACGGCAAAGGCGGGCTTGGTATCAATATTGAGAAGGGGTTTCTCCCCGATTGGGAAATCCCACAAAGGAAGAAGGCTTTGGTGGGCAAGCTTGCTGCGGCCGCTAAAAGCGCTGACGAGGTCTATCTTGCGACCGACCCCGACCGCGAAGGTGAGGCCATCTCTTGGCATCTTGCCAATGTGCTTAATCTGCCGATAGATACCACTAAACGCCTGCAGTTCCACGAAATCACCAAACCTGCCATCTTAGCCGCGCTTGAAAGCCCCAAGACAATTGACCTCAATCTCGTCGGAGCACAGGAGACCCGTCGCCTTGAAGACCGCATCATTGGTTTCCAAGTGAGCTCCCTGCTTCAAAGGCGCATCGGCGTGCAAAGCGCCGGGCGCGTGCAAAGCGCGACGCTCAGGATGATCGTCGATAGGCAAGGCGAGATCGATTCATTCATCCCATCGGAATATTGGGTTATCGACTTGAATGTCAGCATCAATGGCAAACCCTACAAAGCCACTTTATCCAAAATAGACGGCAAAACGGCGAAAATCTCTTCCAAAGACGAGGCCGATGCCATCTTGTCGCGCATCCCGGCGGAGCTTTTGGTTTCCAGCGTGAAAAAAGAGGAAAAGAAAATATTCCCGAAATCCGCTTTCACGACCTCTTCCATGCAGCAAGAGGCATTCACCAAGTTCCACTTTTCCAACGCCAAAACCCAGTCAATCGCCCAAAGACTATATGAGGGCGAGGAAATCAATGGTGAGCATGTCGGTTTGATCACCTATATGCGTACCGATTCAACGCGTATTTCGCCGGAGTTTTATAATCGCCACGCCGTCCCCTTCATCAAAGAGACATGGGGCGATGAATACCTTGGCTTCCTCAGGCAAACTAAGTCAGCCAAGAACATTCAGGATGCTCACGAAGCGATCCGCCCGACCGGGACTCATAGAACGCCTGAAATCGTCGCGAAATATCTTCCCTCCGATGAGGCAAAGCTATACCGCCTCATCTATTGCCGCGCCATGGCTTCCCTCATGGCCGCCAAGAAGATTGAAAGCACTTCTGTTGCCTTGACTGGCAACGGCCTTGAGTTCTCCCTTAAAGGCACTCGCACTTTGTTCCAAGGCTTTGAAGCCGTCTATAAAGAATTCGATGAAGACGACACTTCATTGCTCCCTGCAATCAACGAAAATGAGTCTTTCGCCGTCAGCGACGTCAATCCTCAGCAGAAATTCACCAAGCCTGAACCCCCTTACAACGAGGCTTCCATAGTCAAAGCGATGGAAGAGAAAGGCATTGGCCGCCCTTCGACCTATGCCACGACTATAGAGACACTCATCAAGAGGAAATACGTCACTGCGACTCGTGGAGTTTTGACCCCTACCGAGGAGGGCAAAAAAGCCGTTTTGACCCTGCAGCAATATTTCCCCGACATTGTTTCCACTGACTACACCGCCGAGATGGAACGGAAACTAGACAAAGTTGAGGAAGGGAGCGAGACTTTCCTGCAGGCGATGAATGAGTTCTACGAATCGTTCGAGAAGAATTTCCTTGCCGCCAAAGAGAAAATGCAGAAAGCCCCCGACGAGGAGACCGGCGAGCTTTGCCCAGAATGCGGCCATCCTTTGGTCGTCAAGCGCTCACGCTCTGGCCAAACGTTCATTGGCTGCTCCAACTACCCTGCATGTCGCTATATTAAGAAAGAGGCCAAGAAACCAGATGAACCAGTCGGCGAGAATTGCCCAGAATGCGGCAAACCCCTTCTTTATAAAACGAACAAAAAGGGCGAGAGATTCATCGCTTGCTCCGGCTTCCCTTCTTGCCGTTACACTCGTTCTCTCGATGGCAAACCTGCCGCTGCAAAGAAGGTTTATACCGAAGAAGATTATGTGAAACCCTGCCCACGTTGCAAAACCGGGCATCTCATCGTCCGCCAAGGAAAGAGAAAGCAATTCCTTGCCTGCACCAATTTCCCGAAATGCCGCTATATGGAGTGGCTCGACAAAAAAGAGAAGTGATGATGGAGAAGAAAGCAACAATCATAGGAGGGGGCCTTGCTGGAAGCGAGGCCGCCTTTTATTTGCTCAGAAAAGGCTACGACGTTACTTTGTACGAGCGGCGCCCAGGCGTCTCCGACGGCGCCCATGAGACCGGCCTTTTTGGCGAACTTGTCTGCTCGAATTCATTGAAATCTTCCAAACTCGACAATGCCTGCGGATTGCTTAAGGAAGAGATGCGGAAAATGGGTTCCATCATGATGGAGGCCGCCGCCGTCTCTTCTGTGCCTGCTGGGGCGGCCTTAAGCGTCGATCGGATGATGTTTGCGGAGAAAATCACCGCAATTCTCAATTCTTTTCCTTCTTTGCACATAATTCATGAGGAAATAGAGTCCATTCCTGAAGGCGACGTGATCCTAGCGACCGGGCCGCTGACTGGCGACTTATTGCTTCAGGAGCTCTCTTCTTTGGTCGGGCAAAAGAATCTGTCTTTTTTCGATGCCAGCGCCCCGATAGTCAGAAAAGACAGCATTGATTTCTCCAAAGCCTATTTCAAGTCCCGCTACGAGCAAGACGACTCCTCGTACATTAATTGCGCTTTCAGCAAAGACGAGTATCTTCGTTTCGTCTACGAGCTTACCCACGCGGAGAAGGCTTTGCTCCACGATTTCGATACAAAATATTTTGAAGCTTGCCTTCCTGTGGAGGTCATCGCTTCTCGCGGAGAGCAGACCCTTCGGCATGGGCCTTTAAAGCCTTTCGGCCTCTGGGACGAGAACCATCCGCACCCCTATGCCGTTTGCCAGCTTCGTCAGGACACGAAGTTGGGCGATTACTACAACCTCGTCGGCTTCCAAACAAATCTCACTTATCCCGAACAACGCCGTGTTTTCCGCATGATTCCAGGGCTAGAGAACGCCGAGTTCATCCGTTACGGCCTGATGCATAGGAATTCCTATTTGAACGCGCCTCTTGCCTTGAACCCCGACCTTTCATTGAAAAACAAGCCATCGTGTTATATCGCCGGCCAGCTTTCCGGCGTAGAGGGCTATGTCGAAAGCGCCGTGACGGGGATTGTCGCCGCCATCAATCTCGATAGGAAACTAAGTGGAAAGGATTACCTCCAAGTTCCTACTTCCTCAATCACCGGAGCACTTCTCTCCTACCTTGGCCAAGCTAGCGGCAAGTATTTCTCGCCAATGAACGCCAACTGGGCTTTGATTAGCAATAACGATAAGCACCACCGCGACGAAGCAATCCAAAACGCTCTTTTTGCGATAGACTTCTATTGGAAAAAAGCCAATGAATAAGCCCGAAAGAGAGTTTCTTGACCATCTTCGCTATCAAAGGAATTACACCGACCGCACCTTGGATAGTTATCAAAGGGACATCGATAAATTTCAAAGCTTCCTCGACCGGGAGATGATTCTCTTCGATCAAGTCAGCGAAAAAGACATCGACAATTTTCTATATGACGAGATTTATCGCCAGGGCATCTCGCATCGTTCGTGCAAAAGAAGAATGTCTTGTCTGAGAGGCTATTACAATTTTCTCAAAAAGCAGGGCTACGTCACATCCAATCCCTTCCAGGGGGCAAGCTCCCCCAAAGCGGAAATCAAATACCCGGAAACCCTCTATATCGAACAAGTTGACGCGCTTTTTGCCTCAAACGCGAAGCGAACCGACGAATTGGCGATCCGCGATCAGGCGATTCTTGAATTGCTCTATTCTTCCGGTTTGCGCGCTTCTGAACTCGTGGGCCTTACCTACCGTCAAATAGATTTCAGGGTTCGTTCCATCAGGGTCAAGGGCAAAGGCAACAAGACGCGCATCGTTCCCTTTTCGAAATCCGCCGAAACGGCAATGAAGAAGTATCATGATTCTTTGCGCCCAACATTGCTGGCGAAAGAGAAGGGCGAAATCAAAAGCGATAAGTTTTTTCTCAATGACCGCGGCAAAGGCCTAACTGTCAGAGGGCTTGAGTACATCCTTCGCTCCGTTGAGCAGAAAACCGGCATCTATCTAGGCCTGCATCCACATGAATTACGGCATACTTTTGCCACCCATTTACTTGAAAACGGGGCGGATTTGCGGCTTATTCAAGAACTTTTGGGCCATGAGACCATCGACACGACGCAGGTATACACCCACGTTAGCAAGGAGAAAATGAAAGAACAATATGACCGCTACTTCCCCCAAAGAGAAGGCAAACTTCCGGATAAGGGCAAGTGAGCGGGCGAAAATTCGCGCTTCCATGCGCAAGAGCATGAGAGTACAATCCTTTTCGGCTCTCTCCCATAGGGAGAAGAGTTAATACGCACCCCGTGGATTCAGCGCCGTGTTCCTACCGGGCCGAAGCAGGCTCAAAAAGCGGTTAGGTGGTCAGCTGTTCGAAGCGAGGGAGGCATAAACAAATGGAGGTCACCAAGAATGAGTGACGAAATCAAAGTCGAGGCTGTTGCCGAAGCAGCCCCCGCGGCGGAAGCCGCACCGGTCGAAACGACCATGGCAGAGATCATCCGCGATCCCAACGCCCCTATCATCACGATGAAGAAAGCCCTCGAAGCAGGCGCTCACTTCGGACATCAGACCCGCCGCTGGAACCCCAAGATGAACAAATTCATCTATGGCGCTCGCAACGGCATTTACATCATCGACCTCGCCAAAACCGTCTCTAAGACCGAGGTTGCTTACAACGCTCTTAAATCCATCGTCGAAGCGGGCGGAAAAGTCCTCTTCGTCGGCACAAAGACCCAGGCCCAGCAAATCGTCATCGACGAGGCCGTCCGCTCTGGCTCCTTCTACATCACCAACCGTTGGCTCGGCGGCACCCTCACCAATTTCCGCACCATCCAAGGCCGCATCAAGAGGCTCCGCGATTTGGAAGCCGCTGCCGATGATGGCTCTTGGGAGAAGCTTCCCAAGAAGGAAGTCGCTCTCCTCCGCAAAGAGCTTGCCAAACTTCAGAAGAACCTCGAGGGCATCAAGGAGATGCGCCGCGTTCCTAACGCGATCGTCCTTGCCGACCCGACCGTTGAGCATAACGCCGTCCTTGAAGCCCACAAGCTTAACATCCCTGTTTTCGCGATTTGCGATACCTCCGACGATCCGGATGCCGTTGACTTCCCCATCCCTTCCAACAATGATGCCACTTCCGCCATTAAACTCTTGATTGGCGCCCTTGCTGACGCCGTCGTCGAGGCTCGTGGTGGGCTCACCACCGTCGCCCACGTCAAGGACGAAGGCGAAGAAGCCACCATGGCCGATGCCATCAAAGTTGCCGATATCGCCGCTGAACAGCATCGTGCCGCTGTCCGTGCCGCCCGCAAGGCCCGCGAAGAGCGCTATGCCAAGATGCAGGCCGAGCGCAATGCTCGCTTCGCCGCCCGCAAGGCCGAAGCTGCTGCCGCTAAAGCTGCCACCAACAAAGACGGGGCCAAAGATGCCGCTGCCGCCCCGGTGGAGGAAAAGAAATAATGGCCGTTACTATTCAAGCTATCAAAGCCCTCCAGGATCGCACTGGCGCGGGCATCATGGACTGCAAAAAAGCCCTTGTTGAGGCTGATGGCGACGAAGAAAAAGCCATCGACATCCTTCGTGAGAAGGGCATTGCGAAAGCAGCTGCAAAAGCTGGTAGAACTGCCGCTGAAGGCGTTGCTTCGATCGGCTTGAGCGCCGATAAGAAGACCGCTGTCATCGTCGAAATAAACTGCGAGACCGACTTCGTTTCCGGTTCTCCGAAGTTCCACGAAATCGTTGATAAGATTGTTGCTCGTTTGATCGAGAAACAGCCCGCCGACTTAGACGGGGCCATCAAAGCGACGGAAGACATCTTCACCGATGCCGTCGTTGCGATGCGCGAGAACTTCGTCTTCCGCCGTTATCTCATCCTCCGCGCCAATGGCGATGAGGCTTTCGGGAAATATATTCACGCTGGCGGAAAAATTGCCGCTCTTGTCGAGCTCAGCAAGGATATGGGCGAAGAGATGAACAAAGGTCTTGCGATGACCGTCGCTTCCTCTTCTCCTGAGTATCTCTCCCTTGCCGATGTTCCGGCTGAGGCGAAAGCAAGGGAGCTTGCGATTGCCGAGAAGGAAGTCGCTGAAGATCCTAAGCTCGCTTCCAAACCCGATCAGGTCAAAGCGACCATCGCTCAGCGCAAGGTTGATTCGCGCCTTGGCGACGCCTGCCTCGGCAGCAAAGCCTACGCGCTTGACATGTCCGGCAAGCTCAGCGTCGATCAGCTCGCGAAGGAAAAAGGATTTAAGATCATCACCTTCGTTCGCTACGAAGTTGGCCAGCTTTCCAAGTAATCTTTGGCTAAGTTCGCCCCTCGGCAAAACGGGGGGCTTTTCTTTTTGCCCTTTTTCTTTATTCATGCGCCCTTTCCGCTATAATTACCCCCGATATGAAATCCATTTACAAAAGAATAATCATCAAGCTCTCTGGCGAAGCTTTGGCCGATGCTTCAGACGGTTCGATTTTCGATAAGGAGAAGCTTGCCAACATCGCGAGCGTTGTTAAGAATATCCACGATGCTGGCGTGCAAATCGGCATTGTCGTTGGCGCCGGGAACATCTGGCGTGGCCGCATGGCCGACAAAATCGGCATCGAGCAGGCGCAGGCTGACTATATGGGAATGCTTGGAACCATCATGAACGGGATGGCCATCCAAAATGCCCTGGAGCAAAAAGGGCTTGCGACCCGCGTCATGTCCGCGATCAACGCTCCCCAATGCTGCGAGCCTTATATCCGCAGAAAAGCAATCGCCCATATGGAAAACGATAAGATTGTCATTTTCGCCGGCGGTACTGGAAACCCTTATTTCACGACCGATTCGTGCGCGACCTTGCGGGCTCTTGAAGTGAAAGCCGATGCGATTCTCATGGCCAAAAATGGCGTTGATGGTGTATTTGATTCTGACCCAAGGAAAAACAAAAACGCCAAATTGCTCCCAGAACTAACCTATCATGAAGTCGTTGAAAAACAGCTTTCCGTCATGGATCTGACGGCGGTTGCCATGCTTGATGGCAAGGATGTCGTTGTCCGCGTGTTCAATATGGACAAGCCTTCCTCTTTCTTGGAGGTGCTTGAAGGCAAAAAAATCGGTACAATCATCCACAAAGGATAATTGATAAACAAGGAGAACAATTATGGATCCCTACGTCAAAGAGGTTACTGACAAAATCGCGAAAAGTCTGGATAGCTTCCGCTTAGGACTCACGAAGCTTCGCTCCGGCAGAGCCAATCCGGCCATGCTTAACGGAATCACCTGCGATTATTATGGAGAGAAAATGGAGATTTCCTCTCTATCCTCCATCTCGATGCCTGAGCCCCGTCAGCTTTTGGTTAAGCCTTATTCCAGAGAGGATATCAAAGCGATCGCGGCCGGGATTGCCGCCGCCAATATTGGAGTAAATCCTCAAGTTGAGGCCGATGCGATCCGCATTGTTGTTCCTCCGATGACTGAGGAGATCAGAAAAGACACGGCGAAGAAATGCAAAGGCCTTGGCGATGACGCAAAGGTCACTATTCGCAACATCCGGCGCGATGCGCTTTCTCTCCTTAAAGATGATGACGGCTATTCCGATGACCTTAAAGACCGTCTGGAAGAGGAAATTCAGAAAGAGGTTGATAAAGGGAACAAGGAGATTGATTCTATCGTCGCTGAGAAGACGAAGGAGATCATGACCATTTGATCAATGGCGTCCCTAAGCAGGCAAAAAAGCCTGCTTTTTTAATTTCGAGCCACTTTTGCGCAGTTTTTCCCAGATTTGTTACGTTTTTACTTGAAATTTCTATTTTCAGCCAACTGCATCCGTCTTCTTTTTAAATAGCCCTTTGGGCTATATAATTTTCCCAATGAAATCCAAGGCCACCTCCAACTTCAAACTTACTAAAAAGTGCGACCATGTAGCCTTTATCATGGACGGCAATGGGAGGTGGGCAAAACTAAGGGGACTGCCTCGTCATTTTGGCCATCATGAGGCTTGCAACAGAATCATCGAGATCTTCGAGACATGCCGCGAATTCAACATTCACTGCATGTCCTTCTACGCCTTCTCCACCGAAAATTGGAATCGGCCTCAGGATGAAATTGACCACCTCATGGATTACCTTGAAGAGTTCTTCAATAAAGAAATCGACTACCTTGATTCCATTGGTACGAGAATCCGCGTTTCGGGGGATCTTTCTAAGATTAGGGAGAAAACAAGACGCGTTTGTTTGAATGCGATCGATAGGACCAAGGAAAACAAAAATTGGGTCATCAATGTCTGCCTCAATTACGGCGGACGCGACGATATCGTCAAAGCCGCGAAAAAGATAGCCGAGGATTACAAAAGCGGGGCGATAGCCGACTTATCCTTAATCAATGAGAAGACTTTCGGAGATTATCTATACACCGCAGGTTTGCCGGACGTTGATCTCATGATTCGCACTTCCGGAGAGGAACGCTTGTCCAATTACCTTCTGTACCAAAACGCTTATGCGGAATTCGTTTTTACCCCAACAAAATGGCCGGACTTCAAAAGAGAGGAACTGATTAAGTGCCTCCAGGAGTTTCAAGAGAGAAACAGACGCTATGGAGGACTTAAAAATGAGTGACGAGAACAAAGATTTGGAAACCATCACCCCCGCTAAAGAAGCGGATCTCCCTGAGACTGTTCGCATTGGGACAATCGAGGTCAACAAAATATCTGAAAAGGGCAAAAAATCAATCCGCAGCCGCATACTTGTGGCCCTTATTATGATCGCGGTTACTTTGCCTTGCCTTATTTTCGGTAGCTGGGCATGGTTCGCTTTTGTCACCGTCGTCGGCGCGATGGCTGGCTACGAGATTATCAAGGCTCCTCAAAAGAAGCCGAGATGGTACATATACGCAATAGTCTATTTCTTTCTTTTTCTCATCACAAACTGGGCCTTTTTCAAAAACTACGGCGATGGTTTGGTGGCCCAATACGAGCAATACGGATACATCAAAGATTTTTCCTTTTCTTTGGTAGAGGACTATTTCTCGAGCGGTTATGGTGTGAACGGCAATTCGGTCTGCGTCTCTCCAATAATCCTTGGGGCGATGATTCTCGTTTTCTTTTGGCTTTCAATCGCCCAAGAGGCCTTCTCCTTCACTGACATCTGTTATTACTTCACCATGGTGGTGCTAATCGGCTTGGGCCTACAGGCCGCTTTGTACCTTCGCTACGTCCCCTTCGTGTCCAACCCAGCTAAGCTCGTTTGGAACACAGGCGACCCGGGCTTCCGCTATTTTCAAAGCCTTGAGCTCGTCACATTCGCCGCGCTTGGAGCTTTGCTCAACGACACATTCGCTTATTTTGGCGGGATGCTTTTCGGCCGTCACCACATGAATCCCAGAGTCTCTCCGAAAAAGACCTGGGAAGGTTTCTTCATCGGCTGGGGAATGACGTCGGCGGTGCTTTGCGTCTACGCTTTCCTTTTGTCTTACTACAAGTTTGATATGCTGCCAGGCGTCTTCGACATGAAACATTGGTACATGATTGTCATTGCCGCGTTACTGATGCCGGGGCTTGGCGATCTTGGCGATCTTTCATTCTCTCTTATAAAAAGACACTTTGGTTTCAAGGATTACAGCCATGTGTTGGGCCCCCATGGCGGCGTGCTTGACCGCGTTGACAGCTGCCTCTTTGCCGTCCTTGGGCTCTCTGTTTTGACGATGATTGGCATTTATTGGATGGAGCCAGAGGCTCTTCTGACTTCATCGGCTGGATCTGGGCTGATTTGGTAATATGGAAGACCTGTTGCTGTTAGGGGCAAGCGGATCGATTGGAACGCAAACCCTTGATGTTTTGGAAAAATATCCATCTCGCTTCTGCTTAAAAGGGATTTCTGTCGGCCATCAAATCAAAAAAATCCCCGCAATTCTTGAACGTTTCCCTACTATTAAGCATGTTTGCGTGCAAAGCGAAAGCGATTATTTGTCTTTGAAAGAAAGCCATCCATCCTTGGCTTGGTATTTTGGCGACGACGGTTTGGTTGAAATCATTAAAAACTGCCCATGCCAAAAAGTTGTGAATTCTTTGGTTGGCTTTGCCGGTCTTGTTCCATCGTTGACCGCCTTGAACCAAGATAAAGTGCTTTGCCTTGCCAATAAGGAGTCCCTTGTTGTCGGAGGTGAACTCATCCAAAAGACTTTAGACGGCGGAAAAGGCAGACTTCTTCCAATAGATTCTGAGCACGTCGCCATCGCGAAGCTTCTTTCTTGCATCGAGCCAGAACAACTTGAAAAGGTTCTTATAACCGCTTCAGGCGGTTCTTTCCGCAACAAGAGCAGACAAGAGCTGTTCAGCGTCACGCCTGAGATGGCTTTGGCTCACCCCACATGGAGCATGGGGGCGAAGATTACAATTGATTCCGCCACGATGATGAACAAAGGGTTTGAGGTCATCGAGGCCATACGCCTTTTCCATTTGCCTTTGAATAAAATCGAGATTCTGATGCATGATGAATCATGGGTCCACTCTCTGATTCTTCTCAAAGACGGAACTTACTTGGCTGATGTCTCTAAGCCTGATATGCGCGGGCCTATTGAGTACGCATTGCTCGATGGGAAAGTGGAGTTCACCCCGGTGAAGGCGAGAAAGTTGAGCGAGCTCGCCCCTTACCATTTCCATAAATTCGATCCAAACCGTTATTTGGCTCCGGGTATCGCCTTGGATGCTTATCGCGGCGGAGGAACTTCTACCGCCACCTTAAATGCCGCAAACGAAGAGGCCGTCTATGCTTTCTTGGATGGGAAAATATCTTTCTTGGATATCGACGCAATAGTTAGAAACGCTATAACCTCGCTGCCGATCGACAAGAACCCTTCCCTAAGGCAAATTCGATCCGCAGATGCCTATGCCAGGCTGTTCGTGAAAAAGAAGATTGAGAGGAAATCAGTATGCAAGTGTTAACAACCATCGGAAACATCATCTTGATGCTCGTCATTCTCGGCGTTTTGATTTCCATTCACGAAGCCGGGCATCTTGCTGCGGCGAAGGCCTTTAATGTGTATTGCTTTGAATATTCCATTGGCTTTGGCCCGGCAATCATCAAAAAGAAACGGAAGAAAGGCGAGACGTATTTCAAACTTTGCGTGTTGCCTTTGGGCGGTTATGTTTCGATGTACGGCGAGCCTGGCGTCGTGCCAGATGGGGTTGAGGTCCCTGAGGAATCCCGCTCCCTCGAACGCATTCCAAAATGGAAGAAGTCAATCGTTTTGCTTGCTGGGGTCACAATGAACTTCGTGCTCGGACTTGTGCTCCTTTACGTTTCAGCCTGCTGCCCTCATTACTATTCAGCTTATAAAGCAAACGCGGAAATCTCACTTAATGCGGGCACTAAATCCGCTTGCTATTACCTTGCCCCGACCTATGACGGCGAGATAAAGAGCTTCCTAGAAACGCCAGAAGACGGCAAAGAAACTTATAAAGCAGAAGATTACGTTCTCTTCCTTCCTCATCAAGAGACGATGAATGGCACGCTGTATGGCTTTGGGCTGAGCTCGGGCGTGAGCGTCACGGGAATGAGCGAAAAATACGTAATTACTTTTGTTCCCCAAAACCTTGTTAGCGGGAAGGACCTTTGCGAGTCCGTCTACTTCTATCTTGAAGGCGACGCCGTTGACGGGTACGCCGATCTGGGAATCACGAAATCGGCAAAGCTAACGGCGGATTATTTGAACATATCCAATTTAGGCGATGGGGCGAAGATAGTCATTCCTCAATTGACTTTCATTCCAATCAAATCTGAAAAGATGAACAAAGATTGGCAAAGTGCCTATGAAAGCCGCAAAACCATCACGAATCTTGAGCTTTTAGTTGAAAACGGAAAACTCAAATCTTCTGGGATTTATCTCCCGGCGATTAAAAACACCCTCTCATTCCAAGAAACTTGGGGCGAATGGGCGAGACTCGTTCCATATTCTTGCGGGGCGGTTGTCAAAGGCGTCGCCTCTCTCTTCACCGGGGGTTTCAAAAACCTTTCTGGGATTGTCGGCATGACCGCCGCTTTACCTTCTGTTGAGGCGATGGGAGGAGTCGGCTACGTCTTCCTTTACGCCGGGCTCATTTCTATCAATCTCGCCTTTTTCAACCTCCTTCCTTTCCCTGGGCTTGATGGATGGGCATTGTTAGTGACCATCATCGAGGGCGTTAGCAAAAAGAAGGTCCCCGAGAAAGTTAAATCGATCGTTTCTTATGTCGGCCTGGGACTTCTCCTCGCCCTGATGATAGGAATCATGGTCAAGGACATTGTCCAGCTGATTGTGTGAGGTGGCTTTGCGCATGGATAAGATAATGATTCGTTTCCTCTCCTCCATCGGCTTGCAGGAGAAAATGGATTCCTTCGATTTGTCCTTCACCAAGATTCGCAGGAACCCGGACAACCAAAATCAGGTGATCATGGGGATGCTGAAATCAACCCCATGGGATTACCGTCAGCTTGTCGAGTTTCAAACCGGGTTGCTCAACATCCATTATCCTTATGAGTTATTTTTCCATTATGAGAAAACTCCCAGCGCAGACGATGCCGTGGCCCTCTTCAATGATTGGTATTTTGATCGCGTTTCCCCTTCGCGCGACTTCTCCGCGGAGCAAAAAGACGATGGTTCAGTTCTTTTTCTTTTTGCCACTGCAGAGCAAAAAGAAAACGAGCAAAAAAACATTCGTGAATTCCAAAGCCTCCTTGCTTGGCTGGGGTATCCAGTGAAGCTTGCTTCTGATCTTGTCCGCCCATTGCCTGCCCAGGAAGAAGCGAAAGAGGCATCCGAAGAAGCGGAGGAGGTTGCGCCTGAGCCTGTTTCCGAAACCGATGATCAATTTTCCAATGCTCCTATTGATATTGAAAGCCAAGAAGAGTCTCTCGCCTCATTAAGCAATGATGAAATACAGGCGCAGATTCAAAAGGAGTTTGAAAAAAATCAGGAGAGAGGCGAAGAAATCCTGATGGAACAGCTCATCGCGAACCAAAAGGCGATGGAGGAAGAAAGAAACAAGAAACGTTTGTTCTCCATCGGTGATTATCAGATTATTGAAAAGCTTGAAGACATCGAAGGCGTTGGGCTAGTCAATGTAGATTTTACTGGAGAGGTGTTTCAGGTTGACTCCCGCACAACCAAAAGCGGAAGAAAAATGCTCACTTTCGGCGTGGGCGACAGCACCGATGCCATTTCTGTTCGCGCCATCGAAGGGAAAAGGCTTGATTTAGCTAAAATCAGCGGCGTGAAAGACGGCATGAATATCAGAGTAAGGGGGGCTGTCGATGTTGATTTCCGCGGCCAAAAGGAAGTCATGGCTCATTTCATTGACCCCCTTCCTCCAAAGCCTTTAAGGGATGACCCCGAGGAAGAGAAGCGCGTTGAGCTCCACCTCCATACCAAAATGTCCACGATGGACGGCGTGGCGGAGATGGGCGATTACTACAAACTTGCCAAACACATGGGGATGAAAGCCATCGCCGTGACTGATCATGGCGTCGTGCAGGGCTTCCCTGCCGCCCAGGCCGCCCACGACGCCGATGCTAAGCGCATCAAGAAAAACAGCCTTGATGAGAAACCTCTCAAAATAATCTATGGAGCGGAACTCTACACTTTTGACCTGAAGCAGAATTACATTTTCAATCCGTGCGACAAACCTCTTCGCGAGGCTCGTTACTGCGTCTTCGACACAGAGACCACCGGCCTTTCAGCTCGTTATGAGAGAATCATTGAATTTGGTGGTGTAATCGTAGAAAAAGGTCGAGTTTTGCGGCGTTTTGATACTTTTATCCGTCCCGATATTCCTCTTGAGCATGCTCAAGAAGCCATGGCTATCAACCACATTACGAGCGATGATTTGGCCTCTGCGCCTTCGATTGACGAAGTCCTTCCGCAGATCATGGAATTCCTTGGCGACAATATCCTTGTCGCCCATAACGCGACCTTCGATATTGGCATGCTCAACGCCGCGCTTGAACGCAACAAGGTCGCTCGCCCCGACACAACTCTCCCGGACCATATCGCCAACCCCATCGTGGATACATTGCCTTTGTCGCATTATCTCTTCCCTTTTGCTGGGCGCCACAACGAGCAGGCGATGCTTAAGAATCTGGGTCTTAATGTATACGACTCAAGCAAAGCTCACCGGGCCGACTACGATTCTGAATGCCTGAACGATGGTTGGCAGGAGATCATTCTCCGCTTGGAGAAGGACCGTCCAGGAATTCGTCACTGCGATCTTGCGGAGCTCGCGATTGAAAACGGGGACGATAATGATCCCGATCTTGATGCTGAGGACCCGGAAATCAAAGCGGCCGCGGAAAAGAAACATCATGACGAATGTGAGCGTTTCAACAACTTCTGCAAACACATCAAGAGTTTCCATTGCGTTGTTTTGGTGAAGAACACGCAAGGCCTTCAAGACCTTTACCGCATCATCACCCAAGGGGAGACGACATATCTTGAACGCGCCTCTTTGCCCAAAACGCCGCGCGAGCTCATCAACCAATACCGCGAAAACTTCATGGTTGGGAGCGCTTGTTTCAATGGGGAGATTTTTGAGATTGCCACCACGCGCAACCGCGATATCTTGGTCGAGGCCATCAAATGGTACGACTATATAGAGATTCAGCCGCTCGAGAACTACTCCTACCTTCTCGATATGGGCCGCCTACATTCGAAAGAGCAGCTTATCCAAACCCTCAAAGACATTATAGAGGCAGCCAAAATAGCCGGCGTTCCTGTTGTGGCAACAGGCGATTGCCACTACGTCAATCCAGAGGACAAAATTTGTCGCGATGTCTATGTTTACGCTAAAGGCGTCGGCAACGGTTCGCACCCATTGAACCCGCCTGCAAGGGAAAGAAGACCATTGTTCCCTAATCCCGATCAGCATTTCCGTTCTACCAGGGAGATGCTCGACTCGTTCTCTGCCTGGCTCCCGGAAGAAGAGGCCAGGGAATACGTCATCAAAAATTCAAATTGGGTCGCCGATCAGATTCGCGATGACATCGTCCCGATGCTTTCTGGTACCTATACCCCTAATGAAAACCTTCCGCATTCCGACTTGATCCTTCGCGATCTTTGCGAAACCAACTTCCATGATCGCTACGATTACCTCGGAAGCGATGACGACCCGAAAGTTAAAGAAGCAATCAACTTTGCTTGGGAACGCTTGCAAAGGGAACTCACCGGCATCATCGGAAATGGCTACGCGGTGACTTATTACATCGCCCACCTCCTTATTAAGGACGTGGAGAATGCGCCGAAGCACTTCATCGTCGGCTCTCGTGGTTCTGTCGGCTCTTCTTTTGCCGCCACGACGGCTGACATAACCGAAGTCAACCCCTTGCCGCCGCATTGGCATTGCCCGCATTGCCATTACCTTGAGTTCAGCGATGACCCTGAGGTAAAGTCTGGGTTCGATTTGCCGGACAAGGTTTGCCCGAAATGCGGCACAAAACTCAAGATAGATGGCCAAAACATTCCTTTCGAAACGTTCCTTGGATTCAATGCGGACAAAGTCCCTGACATCGACTTGAATTTCGAGGAAGAAGCCCAGCACCTCGCCCATCAAATGACCAAGGTGCATTTGGGTGCTAAGCAAGTCTACCGCGCTGGCACAATCGAAACGGTCGCCGACAAAACCGCTTATGGCTATGTCCGCGGTTATTTCGAGAAGATTGGCCGAGACCTGACCAAAATCAACAATAATTTCATCGCTTTCCTTGCTGCGAAATGCACCGGCGTCAAACGCACGACTGGGCAGCACCCTGGCGGCATTGTCGTCGTGCCAAAAGAGCGCAGCATTTATGAATTCACCGCCGTGCAACATCCTGCTGACGATCTTGAGTCGGAGTGGCTGACGACCCATTACGATTACCATTCGATGCATGACGAGCTGCTCAAGTTCGATATTTTGGGCCACGTTGATCCGATGGCTATGCGTTACTACCGCGATTTGACTGGCGTCAAAGTGCGAGATATCCCGATGAATGATAAGCGCGTGCTGTCCCTTTTCACCTCGCCGCAAGAACTTAATCTCCACCGGAACTACATGAAGCAAAAGACCGGCGCGCTGGCTTTGCCCGAGTTCGGTACCGGGCTTGCGCAGCGTATGCTTGAAGAAGCTCAGCCGAAGACATTCAACGACCTGCTGATTATGTCTGGGCTCGCCCATGGAACCGATGTTT
Source organism: bacterium (assembly GCA_963611815.1). Classification (GTDB taxonomy): domain Bacteria; phylum Bacillota_I; class Bacilli_A; order RFN20; family CAG-826; genus Alloenteromonas. The sequence continues at coordinate 819 of CAVDSY010000007.1, read as the reverse complement.
GGGCCGGAAACGCTGAGGACTTAATCCTTTCAGGCACCACGGATCTCCATGGCGTTATCGGGTGCCGCGACGATATCATGACCTACATGATTTCCTGCGGCATCGAAAAAGGGAAAGCCTTCAAAATTATGGAGGATGTCCGCCACGGCAAGGGGCTGACGAAAGACTTTGAGGATGATATGCGCGCCCATCACGTCCCCGAGTTCTACATTGAATCCGCGAAGAAGATCAAATACCTTTTCCCTCGTGGCCACGCGACCGCTTACGTCATGATGGCCGTGCGCGTCGCCTATTTCAAACTTTATCACCCTCTTGAGTTCTACAGCGTCTTCTTTTCCATCCGCAGCGATGACTGGGATTTGAAAGTGATGCTGGCGGGCGAAGATGCTTTGATTGAGCAGATAAAAACCTTCTCCGAACGTCAAAATGACCGCAATAACCCATTATCTCCTAAAGAAAAGAACATTTTGAAGACCGATTTGGTCGCTCTTGAGATGTATGAGCGCGGCTACAAAGTCTCAAATATCGACCTTTACAAATCCGAAGCAAAGCTTTGGGTGGCCGATCATGAGAACAACGCCCTGATCCCTGCCTTCAATGTCGTTGGCGGGCTTGGTGAAAGCGCTGCGCAAAGCGTTGTGGAGGCGAGGAAAAGCGGAAAGAAATTCCTTTCGAAGGAAGACCTCCTTTCTCGCACTAAGCTAAACGGCACAAATCTTAAGGATCTCGATGAGCTCGGAGTCCTTAAAGGCATGGGGGAAACGAACCAAATGTCCTTGTTTGAATTCTTCTAATTGGGGGTTTATACTATCGCTCGCG
>CAVDSY010000006.1:0-32524 GCA_963611815.1 bacterium | reverse complement strand
ATCAGCGCGGTCGTGCTTTTCGATGTATTGGGCTTTGACCTTCTTCATCGCCTCGAGGACGGAGAAGTTGTTGGCTTCTTCAGTTTCTTCGGGGGTCGCTAGACCGGTGCCGGCAGGGATGAGCTTGCCGGTGATGACGTTCTCTTTGAGGCCGTGGAGGACGTCGGTGCGGTTCTTCACCGCGGCGTCGGTGAGGACGCGGGTCGTCTCCTGGAAGGAGGCGGCGGAGAGGAAGGAATCGGTTTCGAGGGCGGCCTTGGTGATACCAAGGACGAGCGGCTCGCAGATCGCCGGGCGACCGCCGGAGAGAAGCACTTTGGCATTCTCCTCGGTGAAGCGATCCATATCGACCCTGGAGCCAGGGAGCATCTTGGTGTCGCCGCCGTCGACGATGACCACTTTGCGCAGCATCTGACGGATGATGATCTCAAGGTGCTTGTCGGAGATGCCGATGCCCTGAGCGTGATAGACTTTGCGGATTTCCTTGAGGATGTAGACCTCGAGTTTCTCCACGCCGCCGACGCTGAGGAGCTGGCGCGGGTTGATGGCGCCTTCGGTTATCTTGCCGCCGTTTTCGACTTTGTCGCCGACCTTGACGCGGAGATGAGCGCCGAAGTTGGTCTCATACTCTTTCTCCTCAAGGTCATTGGCGATGACGACTTTGTATTTCTCGTCTTCGGGGGTGATGGATTTGACCACGCCCTCGATCTCGGAGATGCAGGCTTCGCCCTTCGGGTTGCGGGCTTCGACGAGCTCCTGGACACGGGGAAGACCGGTCGTGATGTCGCTGCCGGCCATACCGCCTGTATGGAAGACTCGCATGGTGAGCTGGGTGCCCGGCTCGCCGATGGACTGGGCGGCCATGATGCCGACCGAGTCACCGATATGGACCAAGGAGCCGGTCGCCATGTTCTTGCCATAGCAATGCTGGCAGACGCCGTCTTTGGTCTCGCAGGTGAAGATCGTGCGGATCTCGACTTCCTTGATGCCGGCGTCAACGATGGCTTTGGCCTGGTCGTCGCTGATCATCGTGTTGCCCTCGACGATCACTTCGCCAGTGGAGGGGTTGACGATATCATGCATCGCATAGCGTCCGGAGACGCGGTCCTGGAGGGTCTCAACGACCTTGTCCTGGGCGGTGTTGCGAATCTCGCGGACCTTGAAGCCGTGGTCGCAGTGGCAGTCTTCCTCGCGGACGATGACGTCTTGGGAGACGTCGACGAGACGGCGGGTGAGATAGCCAGAGTCGGCGGTTTTAAGAGCGGTGTCGGCGGCGCCTTTACGGGAGCCGTGGGTGTTGTTGAAGTATTCGGAGACCTTGAGGCCGACGCGGTAAGAGGAGACGATAGGAATCTCGATTTCCTCGTTCTTCGGGTTGGCGACGAGGCCTTTCATGCCGATGAGCTGCTTGAAGTTGTCGAGCGAGCCACGGGAGCCGGAATCCGCCATGATGACCAGCGGGTTGCGCTTGTTCTCCTTCATGGCCTTGCTGACTTCGTTGGCGACGGCGTCGGTGCAGTTCTTCCAGATGGCGACGATCTGCTTATGGCGCTCCTCAGCGGTGAGGAAGCCGAGCTTGTAGAACTTCTCGATCTGGTCGACCTTCTTGTTGCCTTCGGCGACGAGCTTGGCTTTGGCGGTGCCGATGTTGCCTTCCTTGATGTCATCGATAGAGACGGTGACGGAGGAGATCATCGAGTAATAGAAGCCCTGATCCTTGATCTTGTCGAGGACGGCGCTCGTTTTGGAAGCGCCATACTTCTTGAAGACCATGTCGATGAGAGGTCCCAATTGCTTTTTGCCGATCTGCTTCTTGAGGGGAAGGGTGTCGATGTACTGGGCAAGAGGTGAGAGGTCAGAATCCTCTTTGTAGTCCTTGCCTAGCTTCTCTTTGACCTCGGCTGGGCTGACGAACCACTCCTCCATGTAGGAGAGGGATTCGCCCGGGTGAGGTACGTCGTTGATATAGGGGAAGTCGTCGGGGAAGACCTCGTTGAAGATGATCTTGCCGACGCTGGTGATGAGGTATTTTCCCATCGCGTCGTCAGGCATGCCGGCGCCGGGATCCTTATGGATGGCGGAGGCGGGGATGGCGATGCGGTTATGGAGGGAGACGACGCCGGATTCATAGGCGACGCGGACCTCGGAGACGCTATGGAAGACCTTGCCTTCCATCTCTTTCCATTCAAGGTTCTTTTCGGCCATCTCGAGGATCGCTTTCCTCTCGAGGATACCGGTCTTCTGCTTCTCCTCCTTCGCCTCGATGGCGCGGAGGGAATCGGCCCTCTCCTGGAAGTCCTTGCGGGACTCTTCGGTGGTGAGGTGGAAGTTGCCGAGGATCATATCCTGGCCTGGGACGACGATGGCTTTGCCATCCTTCGGCCCGAGGATGTTGTTGGAGGCGAGCATCAGCTCGACGGCCTCTTTCTGAGCCGCTTTGCTAAGCGGGACGTGAACGGCCATCTGGTCGCCGTCGAAGTCGGCGTTGAAGCCAGGGCAGACGAGCGGGTGGAGACGGATGGCGCGGCCGTCTACCAAGACAGGCTGGAAGGCCTGGATGGAGAGGCGGTGGAGGGTCGGGGCGCGGTTGAGGAGAACCGGGTGCTCGGAGATGATCTCCTCGACGATGTCGAAGACGACGGGGTCGTAGCGATCGATGAACTTGTCCGCGGCCTTATGCGCGGAGACGATCTTCCTGTCGATGAGGATCGCCGCGATGAAGGGGCGGAGAAGCTGGATGGCCATCTCGCGGGGAAGCCCGCACTGATACATGCGGAGGTTCGGCCCGACGGCGATGACGGAACGCCCGGAATAGTCGACGCGCTTCCCGAGGAGGTTCTGACGGAAGCGGCCCGGCTTGCCTTTGAGGCCAGAGGAAAGGGACTTGAGGGGACGTCCGCTGGGGCCAGTGACGGCTTTGGTGCGGCGCCCGTTGTCGATGAGCGCGTCGACGGCTTCCTGCAGCATGCGCTTCTCGTTCATGAGAATGACGTATGGGGCGGACATGTCGATGAGCTTTTTAAGACGGTTGTTGCGGGAGATGACGCGGCGATAGAGATCATTGAGGTCGCTGGCCGCGAAGCGCCCGCCGTCTAGCTGAAGCATCGGGCGGAGATCGGGCGGGATGACCGGAAGGGCATCGAGGATCATCCATTCGGGCTTCTGGGCGCTGTCTTTGAAGGCGTTGATGGCCTCAAGGCGCTTGGAGAGCTTGATGCGGTTCTGGGTGGAGGCGTGCTTCATGGCCTCGGTGATCGCATTGAATTCGGCGTTCAGATCGACGTTATGAAGCAGCTCTTTGATGGCCTCCGCGCCTTCGCCGAACTCCGCGCCGGTGTACTTGTTGATGTACTGGCTGACGGTGTAGAAGTCGAAGGTCTCCTGGGGGTTCTGCATCTTCTCGATGAGCTCGTGGCCCTTGGAGTAGTCGCTGTTGGCCTCGTCGAGAGTCTCAAGGATCTCCTTGATGGCCTCGGTGAACTCGACCCTGGCGGTGGCTTCGGAGAGGTAGTCCTTGTATTTGATGGTGGTGTAGGAGTCGCCGTTAGGCTTCTTCTTCTCGCCGGCATAAAGGACGACGTGCGCGGCGAAATAGATGATGTCCTCGAGGTTCTTCGGAGTCATGTCGAGGACGAGGCTCATCCTGGAGGGGATGGACTTCAGATACCAGATGTGGGCGCAAGGGGAGACGAGTTCGATGTGGCCGAACCTCTCTCTGCGCCAGTCTTTGGAGATGACCTCGACGCCGCACTTTTCGCAGGTGATGCCCTGGTGGCGGATCTTTTTGTATTTTCCGCAGTGGCACTCATAGTCTTTGGCGGGGCCGAAGATCTTCTCGCAGAAGAGGCCGCCCATCTCGGGCTTCTGGGAGCGGTAGTTGATGGTCTCGGCTTTGGTGACCTCGCCCTTGCTCCAGGAGCGGATCATCTCGGGGCTAGCGAGCCCCACGGTGACGGAAGCGAGATCATTGACGTCGAAGGATTCGATATGGTGCTCATGACGGGTGAGGCGAGGTTCCTCAGCCGCGGGGGCGTTATCTACGATTTTGATTTCATCAGACATTGTTAGTTCCTCGCTTTCTTTCATTCTTCATTGCCAGGAAGGCTCGCGGAGACGGAGAAACCCTCCTCCTCAGCCATCTCGGAAGCGACTTCGACGGTGGCGGCGGGGTCTTGCTCCTCCTCCTTCGGCGACATGGCGTTGCGGATGGCGGAGTTGACTTTCTTCTCCTCGATGAGGGCTTGTTTAGTGAGCTCGTCGAGGTCAATCTTGGACCCGTCCTTCTTGTAGAGGTCGACGTTGAGGCAAAGGCCTTTGAGTTCCTTGACGAGGACCTTGAAGGCTTCCGGCATACCCGGCTTTGGAATCGCGGTCTGCTTGATGATGGCCTCGTAGGTCTTCCTTCTTCCGACGCGGTCGTCGGATTTGATGGTGAGCATTTCCTGGAGGATGTGGGCGGCGCCGTAGGCTTCGAGAGCCCAAACCTCCATCTCGCCGAACCTCTGGCCGCCGTTCTGGGCTTTGCCGCCGAGAGGCTGCTGGGTGACGAGGGAATATGGCCCGGTGGCGCGGGCGTGCAATTTGTCGTCGACCATGTGCACGAGTTTGATCATGTACTGGACGCCGACGGAGATACGCTCGGAGAAGGGCTCGCCGGTTTGTCCGTCATAGAGGACGGTCTTGCCGTCTTCGCTGAGCCCGGCTTTCTTCATGATGTCGAAGAGCTCCTCGTTGCTCACGCCGTCAAAGACGGGGGTGGCGATTCTCATCTGGAGCTTGCGGCAGGCAAGGCCCAAGTGGACCTCGAGGATCTGGCCGATGTTCATACGGGAAGGGACGCCCATTGGGGAGAGGAGGATGTCGATCGGGGTGCCGTCGGCGAGGAAAGGCATGTCCTCGATCGGAAGGATCTTGGAGATGACGCCTTTGTTACCGTGACGGCCAGACATCTTGTCGCCCTCGGAGATCTTCCTCTTCTGGACGATGTAGACGCGAACGACGGTGTTGACTCCCGGCGGGAGAGGATCTTTGTTCTTGCGCGAGAAGATCTTGACCGCGTGGACGATGCCCGCGCCGCCGTGAGGCACGCGCAAAGAGCTGTCCTTGCCCTCTTTCGCCTTCTCGGCGAAGATGGCCATGAGGAGCTTCTCCTCGGGGGTCGGCTCGGTCTGGCCCTTCGGGGTGATCTTGCCGACGAGGATGTCGCCTTCTTTGACCTCGGCGCCCGGGATGATGATGCCCCTCTCGTCGAGGAAGGCCTTCGCCTCCTCGCCGACGTTTGGCACGTCGCGGGTGATCTCTTCGTTGCCGAGTTTGGTGTCGCGGCACTCAAGCTCGTATTTCTCGATGTGGATGGAGGTGTAGACGTCGTCTTTCACCATGCGCTCGGACATGATGATGGCGTCTTCGTAGTTGTAGCCGTGCCAGGTCATGTAGGCGACCAGGATGTTGTGGCCAAGAGCGAGCTCGCCATGCCTCATGGCGGGGCCGTCGGCGATGATGTCGCCCCTCTTGACCTTGTCGCCGACGCGGACGATCGGAGTCTGGTTCATGCAGGTGCCGTTGTTGGTGCGGTCGAACTTCTGCAATTCGTAGGTGGTGACTTCCTTGCCGGCTTTCGTCTTGATGGTCTTGCTGTCCATGTAGGTGACTTCGCCGTCTTTGGCGGCGACGACAGCTAGGCCGGAGTCTCTGGCGATGAGCTGTTCCATGCCGGTGCCGACATAGGGGATCTCAGGGGAGAGGAGAGGGAGAGCCTGACGCTGCATGTTGGCGCCCATGAGAGCGCGGGTGGCGTCATCGTGATCGAGGAAAGGGATGCTCGCCGCGGCGATGGAGACGATTTGACGCGGGGAGACGTCGACATAGTCGACTTTCTGCTTCTCGGTCTCGACGTTGTCTTCGTCATGGCGCGCGACGACCTTCTCATCAAGGATTTCCTTGACGAGGAGGTCATCGGCCACGGAAGGATAGACGTCCTTCAAGTGGCAGGCTTCGCCAAGGCGGATGTTGGCCTCGGCGATGTAGTGGTTCCTCTCGGCGTCGGCGGAGAGGTATTTGGCTTTGTATTCGATCTCCCCATTGTCGTTGAAATCGCCTTCGACGACGAAGGAGCGGCCATCCTCCATGTGGAGGACTTCGCGATAGGGGGTCTCGATGAAGCCGTATTGGTTGATCTTCGCGTAGCAGGCGAGGTTGTTGATAAGACCGATGTTCTGGCCTTCAGGGGATTCGATTGGGCAGATGCGGCCGTAGTGGGTGTAGTGGACGTCGCGGACTTCCATCGAAGCGCGGTCGCGGGTGAGGCCGCCAGGGCCGAGGGCGGAGATACGCCTCTTGTTGGTGAGCTCGGCGAGCGGGTTGACTTGGTCCATGAACTGCGAGAGCTGGCTCGAGGAGAAGAACTCGCGGATCGAGGAGGTGAGCGGGCGGATGTTGACAAGCGACTGCGGGGTCATCGACTCGAAATCGCTGATGGACATCCTCTGCTGGACGGTCTTGGTCATCTTGGCAAGGCCCTTGCGGAATTGCTCCTGCAAAAGCTCGCCGACGCAGCGGATGCGCCTGTTGCCGAGGTGGTCGATATCGTCGGTCTGGCCAAGGCCGGACTGAATGTCGCAGAAATAGGAGAAGCAGGCGACCATGTCGGAGATGGTGACCCTGTTGAGAGTGAGGTTGAGATCGGTGCCGACCATCGGTACGACGTCCTCGCCCTCTTTGTCTTGGGCGTAGACGTGGACGACGTTGACGATGCTGTTGCTGTCGACGCGCTCATTGACTTTGATCTTCTTCTCGCAGTTGCCTCTTTCGAAGAACTCGCCATCGCGGAGGGAATCGACGTCCTCCTTGGTGAGCTTATGGCCCTTCTCGAAGAGGGTGACGGGCATGACGAGCTCGCCGTCGGCGTTGAAGAGGTGGCCGGTGTCGTCCCTGGTGCCGCCTTCCACAAGCTGATGGCTGTCGATGAGGTCTTCGGCCAAAACGCGGCCGGGGAGACGCTCATAAAGGCCGAGCTTCTGGGCGTATTTGAAGCGCCCGGCGGGCCCGAGGTTGTATCTCTTCTCGTCGAAGAATTTGGCGACGAGGAAATCGATGGAGCCTTCTTGGGTGACGGGCTCGCCCGGTTTGAGCTTCTGGAAGATGTCGATCAAAGCGCCGGCACTCGACTTGATGCCATCGTCCTTCTTGATGGTGGCGAGCATGTTGTCGCTCTTGCCGAAAAGCTCGGTGAGGGCTTCTTCCTTGTCGATGCCAAGGGCTTTGAAAAGGGTGGTCGCAGGCATCTTCCTCTGTCTGTCGATGCGGACGTAGAGGACGCCTTTGAGATCGCTTTCGAACTGCAGCCAGGTGCCGTGTCCGGGGATGATCTCGCCGTTATAGATATGGGTGCCGCTCTTGTCGATGGTGTCCTGGAAATAAGCGCCAGGCGAGCGGATGATCTGCGAAACGATGACTCTCTCCGCCCCGTTGACGATGAAAGTGCCCGACTCAGTCATGAGCGGAAGCTCGCCCATGAAGACCTCGGCGTCTTTCATTTCGCCGTTCTCGAGGAAAAGGCGAAGCATGACTTTGATCTTGCTTGAATAGGTCAAATCGCCCGCTTTGCACTCAAGCGGGGTGTATTTGGGCTCCTCGAGGCGCGAAGAGACGTATTCGATCCTGATCTTATTGGAGAAGCTGTAGATCGGGAACACTTCGCGGAAGGCCTCATCAAGGCCTTGCTTGAGGAACCAACGATAGGAATCGGTCTGGATCTCGACCAAGTAGGGAAGAGGGAGCTTCCCGGAGATCTTGGAGAAATTGATGCGGCCGTTCGCCCCGACGGTGTAAGGGATGCCGTTGGGGTCTTTGTAGTTTAGAAGCTGGTGGTCAAATTTTTCTTCTTGTGGCATGTTTTGCTCCTTAATTGCGCGCGATGAGAATTTGGAAGCCCTTGTGGCGGGCTTTCACCTCGACCTTGGGAAACAAGGTCTGCAGGTATCGGAAGCAGGACTCCGCGCCCTGCTGTTTGCGGATGACTAGGATCAAGGAACCATCTTGATGAAGGTGGCTACGTGCGCCCGCGTACATCGCGTACGTGACCTTTTTACCCGCGCGTATAGGCGGGTTGGTCACGATGCTGGAGAAAGATGAGTTAATCGAGCTGTAGACGTCTGAGTGGACGATCTCGACTTGGGAGGCGACGCCAAGAGTCTCGGCGTTAGCCTTCGCGCATTCGAGGGCTCTGTCGTTCACGTCGGCTAGGACGACGTGGCGGGAAGAGTCAGCGTGGGCCAGGATTAGTCCGATTGGTCCGACTCCACACCCTAAGTCCAATATATTCGTCCCAAGGTCGGTCTTGGCGATGGTTTCAAGCAAGAACCTAGTGCCATCGTCGAGGCCGTCTTTGGAGAAGACCCCTGCGTCGCTTCTGAAGCGGTAATGCTCGCCCAGAAGATCGAATTCGTAATGGATGTCCTGATGGGCCAAGGTCTCTACGTTATCGAAATATTGGCTCATTTTTACACTCCTTAGAAACGCAAGAACCCCGCCCAAGGCAGACGTGTCCTTGAGCGGGTTTCGGGTAAACAAGTTTTAGAAGGCGAAATTACTTGATTTCGACTTCGGCGCCAGCGGCGACGAGAGCCTTCTTGTGCTCTTCGGCTTCGACCGGGGAGATGTGCTCTTTGATCGGGGCGGGAAGGGCATCGACGAGCTTCTTGGCATCCATGAGGCCGAGGCCGGTGATGGCCTGAACGGCTTTGATGATGGCGACTTTGGAGCCAGTGCCAAGGCCTTTGAGGATGAGGGAGACTTCGGTGGGTCCCTTCTTGACTTCCTCTTCTTCCGCGGGAGCGGCAGCGGCGGTGGCGACGGCGGCGGTGACACCGAAGGCCTCTTCGACGGCCTTCACGAGCTCAGAGAGCTCAAGAGCGGTGTACTCTTTAAGGGATTCGACGATCTCTTCTTTGGTAAGCTTAGCCATTTTGATTTACCTCCATTGGCTTAGTTGGCGGAAGGAGCAGCGGCTCCACCGTCTTTCTCCGACGCGGCTTTGACGGTCGCGGCGAACTTTTGAATTGGCGCATTGAGCACCGATAGGAACATAGAGAGCAATCCATTGCGATCCGGCAGTTTGGCGATGGCCTTCATCTGGTCGGCATCGAACGCTTGTCCTTCTCCCATGCCACCCTTGATCACGAGATGCTCGTGACGGCGGGCGAATTTGGCAACGACCTTCGGGCCGGCCGAGAGTTCCTTAGAGAAGACTAAGGCATTCGGGCCTTCGAGGACGCTGTCGAGGTTCGGAGCTTTGGTATCGTCGATGGCGCGCTTGACGAGGGTGTTCTTGTAGACGCCCATGGTCGAGTTGACCTTCGCGAGTTCCTTGCGGAGCTCCTGAATCTCAGCGACGGTGAGTCCTTGGTAGGAAACGACCGTGATGGAGCCGGATTCCTGAATTCCTTTGGTGATTTCAGAGACGGCTTCTTTTTTGGCTTGGAGAGCTTGCTGATTCATACGTTTCTACCTCCTTTCTTGACGACTATGTGATGCTTCGAATAACTAGCGGGTTGTGATGTTTCATTAACCTCAGCAGGGTGGACTTTTAAGGCACTTGCCCCCGGCTATCTTAGGTATAGGAAGCGATTCACCGAATTTGGTTTACCTTAGCTTCTGGAAGCGAAGGTGATTTTGAGACCAGGTCCCATCGTGGTGGACACGACGGCCTTTTCGATGTAGGTCCCTTTGACGGTCGCCGGACGAGCGCCAGCGATCTGGTTGCAGACGGCATTGATGTTGTCGGCGAGGTCTTCAGCAGAGAAGGAGACGCGGCCAACACCCATGGAGAGGTTGCCATCCTTATCAACGCGGTAAGCGATCTTACCTTTCTTGATTTCGGCGACAGCGGTCTTGACGTCCATGGTGACGGTGCCGGTCTTCGGGTTAGGCATGAGGCCTTTGGGGCCGAGCACGCGGCCCATCTTCCCGAGTTCGCCCATCATGTCCGGAGTGGCGACGATGATGTCGAAGCCAAACCAGTTCTCGGTCTTGATCTTCTCGAGCATGTCGAGACCACCCACGAAGTCGGCGCCAGAGGCTTTCGCGTCTTCGAGTTTGGTGTTGGTGACGACGAGGACCTTCTTGGTCTTGCCGTTGCCATGGGGGAGAGAGATGGTGCCGCGGATCAATTGCTCGGCTTTGGTCGGATTGACGTTGAGGCGGAAGGAGAGGTCGACCGAAGCATCGAACTTCGTGGTCGAGGTTTCCTTGACGAGTTTGCAGGCCTCGGCGATGTCATAGACTTTTTTGGTGTCCACTTTGGCGAGGACGGCTTTGTAGTTTTTGCTGACTTTTTTCATTTGGCTGTCCTCACTTGATGGCGATGCCCATTTGACGGCAGGTGCCGGCGATGATTTTCTTCGCGCCCTCGACGTCTTCGGTGTTGAGATCGGGCATCTTGTACTTGGCGATCTCCTCAAGCTGGGCGTTGGTGATTGAGCCAACGGTCTGCTTGGCATTGCCGGCGCCTTTCTGGATGCCGGCGGCTTTGAGGATCAATTCAGCCGCGGGGCTGGTCTTGATCACGAAGTCATAGGACTTGTCTTCGTAGGCGGTGATGATGACGGGGACGGTCTGTCCTTTTCTGTCGCCGGTCTTCGCGTTGAAGTCGGTGCAGAATTTCGCCATGTTCACGCCAGCAGAAGCTAGCTTCGGTCCTGGATGGGCATTCCCGCCGGGGAGTTCCATCTTCACGACTTTGACGACTTTCTTCATGTGTGAAATCCTCCTTATGGATTTTTCGCATGCAGTGGTGATGCGGGCCTCGTCAAGCCCTCCCACGTTTGTGCACGCGGGGGTTATTATGCGCGTATGCGCAAAGGCGTGCAAGAGACAATTTTTAATATCTTGAGAAAGCAAGCGGGTGGGGCGAATTACGTTTCCAGCAAGGATTGGCGAAGATGATGTTTCGGATTTCGATTGATGAAATAGGTTGCTTTTTAGTTGTTTTTTGCCATTTATATAGTAACTGCAAAATAAGCGCAGCAAGCGCATTTTCACACAAAAGGACGGGCAGAAGAAGTTTTTTCCTTTCTACCCCTCGCATGAAAACGTGGGGCGTTTGTTTTCCAAATTCTAAAAGCGCTTCCAGACCCCCTCAAACAAATGGGGGGACATTTAAAAACAATCGTCAAGCAATCAGCGAACAATCATTTTCAATCAAGCCTTAAGCGGAAAAAGAAACCTTGCTTGCTTAGGCAAGCGCGAAACCATCAGCCTTTCCAATCAAGGAAAACGCGATTCCATAGACCCAAGCGGTTTACTTCCCAGGCTTCATCTTCTTGATGAAAACGAATGCGAAGTATGCGCCGACGATGACGGCGACGCCGATGTTGACCGCATAATAGGCAATGTCAGAGACGCTCCCATAGACCCAACGGTAGACTTCATTATTGAAGAGGTTGAACAAGAGATGCAAAACAAAGCTTGGGTAGAATCCTCCCCCTTCTAGATAGAGGAGGCCGCATAAAAGGCCTAACCCAAAGGTGTAGGCGACCTGCAGCAACGAAGAGACGGAGAGCCCTCCTGAAAGGTGCGATAGGCCGAAAAGCAAGGAAGAAATGAAAAGCCATTCGATTCTCTCCTTTTTGCCTTCTCTTCCTTTCAAGGCCAAATCGCGGAAGATGATCTCCTCTATGAAGACGCCTAGAGGCAAGAGGAACAGCCTCAGAAGATCGTAGGAAGAGAAGGCAAACGAGAAAGACCCCCCAATGGCCAAAGCGAGGATGTTGGAGAAAGGGACTAGGAAGAAAGGCAGGAAAAGAAGAGGCATCCGCCTGACCTTCCCTATCGCCACATGCCCAAAGAGAATGAGGAAGACAAGGAACCCCAGTTTGGCCCCTAGGCTCACCGCCTCCCTGTCGTAAGAAGACAACGAGCCGAAAGAGCAAAGCCCCGAGGCGAAGATATAAAGAAGGGCCAGAATCAGCAATGTGCTCAAAGAGGTCTTTTCCTTCATAGGCAAGATTGTACAAGGGAAAATTGTTGTCACCTAGCCAAAGGAAAGAGAAAATAAGCCCATGTTCCCCAAAATCTGGATCTTCGATTCATATAGCCTGATGCTGCTAGTGGGCATCGTCTTCGTCTTCCTGATCGTCGAGCTCTTCGGGAAAAGGAAGCAGATAAAGCGGACCTTGATCTCCGAGATAGAGATAGTAGGCATCATCGCGATAGTCTCCGGCTTGATAGGCGCGGTCCTCATGCAGAACCTCTACGACCTCATTGAGAAGGGGAGCGCATACACCTGGACCTGGGCAATGACCTTCTATGGGGGGCTCATCTTCGGGGTGGGCGCCTTCTTGCTTCTTTATTTCCTTTGGATCCGCAAAAAGAGAGGCCCCTGCATGGTCTCTTTCATCTTGCCCCTCGCTCCTTCTTGCATCGCGATCGCCCAAGCTTTCGGAAGGGTCGGCTGTTTCCTCGCGGGCTGCTGCTATGGCAAACAGACCGACAGCTGGATAGGGGTCACCTTCCCCGGGATGGATCATAAAGTCATCCCGACCAACATAATGGAAGCCATCTTTTTGTTCGTCCTCGCCGGCGTTCTTCTTTGGATAGGCTTGTCGAAAAAAGAGAAGTGGGGCTTCCCCGTATATCTGATATGCTACGGGACTTGGAGATTCGTCATCGAATTCTACCGCGGCGACCACAGAGGGAACTTCATCCCCGGCCTCTCCCCCAGCCAGTTCTGGTCGATCGTCATGTTCGTCGTCGGCCTTTGTTACATCGCCTTCTTGATCCTTTATCCCAGACTGAAAAGGAAACCGGAAGAGAAATAAGCCATTCAAGCCCGTCGCCGAAGGTCTTTTCGGCTTTCGATTTCGCTTTGAAACGAAACAAAAAGCGAAATGATAAAAGCGAAAAGCGAAATATATTTCGTTTTTGCAATGTGTGATTTCGCTTTTTTACCAAGCAATGTACCAACTACGTTTTTTCACTAACCACCGTGCTTTTTCATTCAAAACCGAAAGTTTGGCAAGTTTTAAACCGAAAGTTTGGCGTGTAAACGCTAGAGTCGAGCTGATTGGCCTCCCTTAAACCATCATCATTTGGAAGCCGAAAGCCCAGCTTGATAAATCAGTCGACTTTGGAATAGCTAAGCAGCAAGGAAGAGAGAACGGCGAGCATCGCCACGCCGGAATCACCGAAGACGGTGACCCAGAGAGGCACTTCGAATAGCCCCGTGCTCGTCCCAATTATCGAAGCGACCATTATGCCGACTTTGACCATCAAGGAGAAGACGATGTTGAAGATTGCGCGCTTCTTGGTTTTGGAGGCGACTTTGATGAGGGTGAGGATCCTCGAAGGATCGTCCTGCATCAAGACGACGTCCGCATTCCTGACCGCGACATCGCTCCCTAATCCTCCCATGGCCACGCCGATATCAGCCAAGACGATTGAGGGGGCGTCGTTGATGCCATCGCCCACGAAGGCGACCTTGCCATCTTTCTTGTCGATCTCACCTTGGAGGATTTTCTGCTTCTCTTCCGGCAGAAGCTCGGCGTGGCATTCGTCTAAGCCCAAAGAGGCGGACACCGCTTCGACGTTCTCTTTCTTGTCGCCGGAGAGCAGCATCGTTTTGACCCCGCGCCCCTTGAGTCCGTTGACCATCTTCTTGCTGCTATTCCTGATGGAGTCGTTCAAGACGATGTAGCCGGCGTATTGCCCGTCGACGGAGAGATAGGTAACCGAGCCGGATGAGGGGTTATCCTCCACGGCGATGCCGTTTTGCTCAAGAAGCTTCCTCTTTCCAGCGAGCAAGGCGTGCCCTTTGTAAGAGGCAGAGACGCCAAAGCCGGAAGCCTCGGAGTATTCCTCAACCTCATTGGCTTTGCTCTCCAACCCCGCATAAGCGAGGATCGCCTTGCCGATAGGATGGCTTGAACGCGCTTCTGAGGCGGAGAGGTAATCAAGGAACTCCTCCTTGCTCAATCCTATGGGGCAGACTTCCGTCACGGCGAACCTGCCTTCTGTCAAAGTGCCCGTCTTATCGAAGCAGACGAGCTTCAATTCATTCACCTTGTCGAAATATTCCGCGCCTTTGACGACGACCCCTTTCTTTGAAGCAAGCCCAAGGCCAGCAAAATAGGCAAGGGGTACTGAGATGACGATCGCGCAGGGGCAAGAGACGATGAGGAACTCCAACGCGGTGAATATCCACCCGCTCCAGACGGAGGGGTTATCGATGCCTAAGAACAAAGGGGGAACAACGGCGACAAACAAAGCAAGGCCGGTAACGATGGGGGTGTAAATCCTCGCGAAACGGGTGATGAACCTGGTCGCGCGGGATTTCTTGGAAGCGCTGTTCTCGACGAGGTCAAGAAGCTTCGCGATCGTCGAATCCTTGTATTCCTTCTCAACGGCAATGACGAGGGATCCTTCTTTAAGGATCGTCCCGGAGACGACATGATCGCCTTCTTTCTTCTCCACGGGCAGGAATTCCCCGGTCAATGAGCTTTCGTCGGTCGACCCTTTGCCCGAGAGGACAACCGCGTCGCAAAGGACCTTCTCGCCAGCACCGATGACGACTTTGTCGCCGATTTTGAGCTCTTCCGGTTTTTTGAGGACGGTGGCTTCGCCTTCGATTACTCGCGCGTCCTCTTCCCTGAGATCCAGCGCGGAGGTGATGGCTTCTCTCGACTTGTCCGCGGCCAAATCCTCGAAAACCTCGCCGACTTGGTAAAGCAGCATGACGAGGACCGCTTCAAAGAACTCATTGTGCTCAGGGCCAAAGAAGCGGAGGGCAAACGCGCCCAAAGAGGCGACGGTCATCAAAAGATGCTCATCGAAGGGCTGATGATCTTTGACGATGGACTCGACGCCTTCCCAAAGAACGTCGTAAGCGATGATGACGTAAGAGGCAAGCATCACGCCAAGATTGACCCAGATGTTGAAGCGCGCCTCGGTGAAAAGGAACTGCCCCAGCAAAGCCAGAGTCAAACTCAAAGCAATGCGGATGACGAGGATTATTATCGTTTTCTTGGAGCGTTCCTCCTCGTGTTCATGCTCGTGTTCTTCACAGTGATTGCAGGCCATGGTTCATTTCTCCTCGTTGACGTGCTCGTAGACCAAAGTCAGCAAGCGGTTGACGTGGTCGTCGTCGAGCGAATAGAAGACGCGCGTCCCGTCTTTCCTTGTCGAAACAAGATGGGCGTTTCTCAAAACCTGAAGCTGATGGGACACCAAAGACTGGGATGCGCCGACCAGGTCGACGATCTCTGAAACGGACTTCTCTGAATCGGAGATGGCGTAGAGGATCTTGAGCCTTGTGGAGTCGCTTGCGATATTGAGCAGGCTTTCCATTTTGTCGATCGTTTCTTCGCTAGGAATTCCAGGCATATTGTTCTCCTTTTTAATATGAATGATTTTTCATATTTCAATAGCGATTATACCTGCCTGTTGAACAGAAACAAGAAGAATATGAAGCTTTATTCATATTTCACAATAGCGCCTTCTCTTCGGACTGCCGAATGGGCTTAGCTTACTTTTTTATGCGGTTTTGTTTAAAAGACGATGCCAAATCAATCGCGAATAATCCCGCCATAAAAACAAATCAGCGAAAGCCATATGCTCGGCTCGGCTCTTTTCAAAGCGCATCAGCGCATCATGATTTTCTCTATCAAAAGGCCGTTTGAGGCATTAACCAGCTCCAAGGCTTCCTCATTAATCGTCGCATAGGACGGGCAATCGTCCCTAGGCAAAGCGATGGAGCCGGGGTTGCAATGAATCACCCCGTTATCCTTATATAAGGTTTTTCTATGCGTGTGGCCATTAAGCAAGATGGTCCCAGGATTATAAGAAGTCAGAAAAGGACGGTGCTGCAAAACGACTTTCCACCCGTTGAATGTCAGCTCCCTCTTTTCAGGCAAATCGACGCCAAGGAATTCAGCGTCGGAATAAGGGTCGTCGCAATTGCCCGCCACCGCCAAAACCCCGATGTTCGGCTTGGCGATGGTCCGCGCGATGAAGTCAGGATCAGAATCATAGGCGCCATGGAGGAGGTCCCCCAAAAGAAGAAGGCAATCAGGCTTCTCCCTAGCGAGGGCATCTTTGAGCAGCAGCCCCCCTATTTCCGATCCGTGGATGTCGCTGACGATTAGATATTTCACGAATTGATTATAAAAGCCGTTAGAATATTCGGCGTATGAAACAAGCCATTGATTGCTACGAACAGCTCTGCGACGCCTTCGATTATCTGACCTCCTCTTGGCTCCGGATGGACATCCAAAGGGCCACACGGGATGAGGCCTTCAATATCCTCGGGGCCGCCTCTTATCTTTTCGACAGCCTCTTCGCCGGAGAGGACGCCGGGAGCGATATAACCCGCGCGGTATACGATGATCTCCTCGATCATTACGAGGCCAAATCGCTTTCCCAGAAAGCCACCTCATTGCGCCTTGCCATGGACAAAGAGACCTATGAGAAAGGCGGCACGCCTTTCCGCGATTACTATAATTGGATCCTCCCTAGCGAAAATGAGCTCAGCGCGGCGATGAATGACGAGGCTGGTTTGCTCGCCTTCGCGACGATCGACGCGATAACCTCGCTTTTAGCGGACCAAAACAAAGAATGCGCGCCGCTAAGGATCTCCGAGATCGTCTTCCTTAACCTGACGCGCACTTTCGAACGGGTATTCAAAGCCCATTACGGAATCAATTTCGCCGAGCTCCCCTCCAAATCGTATTTCCTCTCCGTCGAGGATGAATTCGAGAGGATCAGGGCCACGATCGGGGACTGATCACTCCCCCACCGGGTTTTTGAAATGATGCTTTTCCAATGCGAGGACGCCCTCGCGGCTAACGAATGACTCGCAGAACTCCTCCAAAGCAGCTTGCCCGCTTTGCAGGGCGAAAAGAACGTTGATGGCGAGGGCTTCCTCGCCGTTTTTCATTTTCACCGTATGGGTGCCGATGTTTTTCACGACCAGGCCATTAGCATCAGCCTGTTGGCGGATTTCCCTGATCATCGTCAGGTTCTTTTGAACGGTGATGGTGACCTGCGGGCTTCTTTTCCCCAAAGCCTTCTCAATGTAGAGCAAGCCGATGAGAAGAGCCATCGTGACCGCGGCCACGACGATTGCTTCAAGCACCAATCCGCTCCCACAGGCCATGCCGATGCCGGCGCAGACCCAGAGCGTAGCGGCGGTCGTGAGGCCTTTCACCGAAAGCCCCGTGCGGATTATCGTGCCAGCGCAGACGAAGCCGATGCCGGCGATGATTCCCGCGGCGATTCGGGAAGTGTCATAGGAAAGGAGACTGCCATTGACTCGTCCCGAAGACAAGTCAATCTGCCCTGAGGCGATGCCGATTCCGAATATCGAGATCACCATCAGCAAAGTGCAGCCGACGGAAAGAAGAACGTGCGTGCGAAGGCCAGCCGCCTGCCCCTTCATCTCGCGCTCGATGCCGATGACGCCCGCGAGCAAACCGGCGATGAGCGAAACGACGAGAATATATAGGGCCAGCCCCCATCCATTGTATTTGTAAGCCAAAGAAACGATGTACTGATCCATAAAGTCACCTTCCTTGCCTGAATTATAGCGGAAAAGAGGCTTGGTTGCTGATCGACTTGCATGAGCTGGCAAAGCGGGGCGTCGCCATAAACCAAAAAAGCATAGAAGCGCCATCGCCTCGCCATCGAAACGCTTTTCCAGGTTTTTTGTCTCGCCCTCAAAACGTTTTTGAAGCCGATGTGGCCAAGCGGCCCCATGCACAAAAAAGAGCCCCTCTCCAAAGGGGCTCAGTCATGAAGCGATAATCAGATTTTCTCGATTTCGGAGAACTCGACGTCGACTTTGGTGACGCGTCCGAAGAAGGTGGTATCGATGCGGACGGCGTGGGTGTCCTTGTCGATGAAGGTGATCGTCCCCTCGGTGCCTTCGAAGGCGCCGTGGATGATGCGGACCTGATCGCCGACGCCGTAGCGCGCGTACATATCCTCGTCGATGATGTTCATTCTCTTGAGGACGGGCTCGATGGCTTCTCTGGCGACTGGGGCAGGCTTCTGTCCGCCGCCGGAAGAGCCGACGATGCCGGTGACCCCGGGGGTGTTACGAACGATGTACCAAGACTCGTCTGTCATGACCATCTCGATGAAGATGTAGCCAGGATAGAGGTTCTTCATCTTGGTCTTGGGCTTGATCTCGCCGGTCTCTTTGTCCTTCACCGTCGCGGGAAGGCCGTTCTTGTCGAGGACGGGGACCTCTTGCTCAGCGACCAAGACGCGCATGATGTAATCCTGCATGTTCATGGTCTCGATGCGTTTGCGAAGATTCTCAGCGGTCTTCGCCTCGTGCATGGAGTAGGTGGTGACGATGTACCAATGTTTCTCGCCGATGTTGCTAGCCATAATCTTATTTACCTCCAAATGCAGCCTTGAGCTGGTTGATCATCGAGGCCGCGGTCAAATCCTCCAAAGAAAGGAAAAGCGCGGCGAAAACAGAGATCGCGATGACGACGACGATCATCGGGATGAGCTTGTCCCTTTTGGGCCAACGGACGCGTTTGGCTTCCTTGCCGACTTCCTTGATGTACTTACCAGGCGTGGTCATTTGCTTTCCTCCTCATTTGCTTTCTTTGTGAAGCGTGTGCTTCCCGCAGTGCGGGCAGAACTTGTTGAAGCTGAGACGCTCGGACGAGTCTTTGCGCTTGGTGACAGTGTAGTTCCTAGCCAAGCACTCAGAGCAGATTAAAAAAACCTTTTCCCTTCCCATAAACCATCATTCAACTTTCAGCGTGTCAAATCATAAAGAGGGAGAGCAAGTCCGTCAAGGCTTTACCAATTAAATTGGTAGGCCATAAAAGAAGGGAAAATATTCCTATCCGCCCGCTGAAAGCAAAACGATGCCGCCCAACAAGATTCTCAGGCGAACAGGCACAGCGGCGGCCTCCCCTAACCATTTGGCGTCGCGAGATTAATCGCCGGGCTTTGCCGCTCATAGCCAGGTTGTCATAATGACGACTTGAAACTGACATTATCGAAATGCCTATGAATGGCTTTCGTTTAAACCTGTGAATGGTTCTCAAAAATATATTTGAATGCTGTAGAACAACAACAGGAAGACAAACGTCATGATGAAAAAGAGAACTCCGCCGCTTACCGACCAAGAATCGTCGATAGAACAGTCGAGGAATACCTCTCATCGTTTGGGGCAAATCTGTATCATTAACGGGACCATCTCGGCTTTGAAAAATTGACGTCTTGAGCAGCCGCTCCGAAATCAAACATTGCCTTGCTGCCAGCAAAGCTATTTCGTCTCGCGGCAAGCAATGCCAAACGAGAAAAGGACGCTGGACAATGGTAAGATAGGCCCATGCGCAAAGTAACCTTATTCAACTCCCTAGGGAACAAGCTCGAGGAATTCCTCCCCCTCGTTCCGAACAAAGTGTCGATGTACGTCTGCGGGCCGACGGTCTATAACTCCCCCCACATCGGCAACATGCGCCCGGTCATCGTCTTCGATACATGGAGAAGGCTTTTCATCTCCCTCGGCTACCAAGTGACTTACGTCTCGAATTACACCGACGTCGACGACAAAATCATCAAGCGCGCGAAGGAGCTCAGCATCAGCGAGAAGGAACTGACCGAAGGCGTCATCAAAGAATTCCGCGAGGCGGTAGACGCAGTCAATGCCCTCCAGCCCGACTTCACCCCGCGTCCTACCGTCTATATGGGCGAGATGATTTCCTATATAGCCGACTTGGTCAAAAGCGGCGACGCCTACGAGAATAACGGCGACGTCTATTTCAGGGTCAATAACGACAAGGATTACGGCGCCCTTTCCGGGAACACCCCAGAATCCTTGCTCTCCGGGGCGAGGATCGAGGTCAATTCCCAGAAGGAATCGCCTTTGGATTTCGCCTTATGGAAGAAGACGGAGGAAGGCATCAAGTGGGAAACCCCTTGGAGCGAAGGAAGGCCGGGCTGGCATACGGAATGCTGCGTGATGATCGCCTCGATCTTCAAAGAGCAAGGCGGCTACATCGACATCCACGGCGGAGGCTTCGACCTCAAGTTCCCCCATCACGAGAATGAAATGGCCCAAAGCGAAGCCCATAACCGCAACAAGCTCGCCCGCTATTGGCTACATAACGGCTTCATCAATATCGACAACGAGAAGATGTCGAAATCCCTTGGCAACGTCGTCCTCGCCAAAGACGTCATCGCCCAATATGGCGGCATGCCTTTCCGCCTGATGGTGCTTAACGCCCACTATAGGGCCCCATTGTCCTTCACCAGCGACACCATCCTCGAAGCCACGAAGTCCTATCAGAAAATCAACTCAGCCTACCGCCAGATAGCGGTTAAGCTCCAGCTTGAAGGGGTTGACCTTGCGAGCATAAAAGGCGATAACGAGGACGCTTTCTACAACGAGCTCTGCGCCGATCTCAACACCCCGAACGCCCTAAGCGTCCTCTACGCCGAAATCAAAGACGCCAATCAGAACCTGAGGAAGCGCCCGTTAGACATCGAGGCCTTGAAAGGCAATTACGGACGCCTTAAGGATTATCTATTCGCGCTCGGCATCAAAGTCGATGAGCCCATCATCGATGAGGAGGGCAAAAAACTGTTCTCCGAATATAACGCAGCCAAAGAGGCGCGCGATTTCGCAAAAAGCGACGAGCTCAGAGCGAAGCTCATCGAAAAGGGCGTTCTCTGAGCCAAATCTAGGGGTCTTTCACAGGAGGTTTTTGTATGGGTATAATTATCTGCGGCAAGAATGCCGTTCGCGAGGCCGTCTGCTCGCTCTCAGCCACGAAATTGATCGTGCTGGGGAAGCTTGAGTCGGACCCTATCGTGGGAATGGCCAAATCGAAGAATATCTGCGTCGAGACCGCCAACGAAGGCGATTTGACGCGGATTGCCAAAAACCCCTCTCATCAGGGCTTTGTGGCAATCTGCAAAGATTGGAAGAACTATTCGGTCGAGGAGCTGATAGAAGGCTCAAAGAGTAGCAAATACCCGCTCATCCTGATTCTGGATGGGATAGAAGACCCGCATAATTTAGGCGCGATACTGAGGTCCTGCGACGCTTTCGGAGTCGATGGGATCATCATGAAGAAACGCAACGAGGTTCCTTTGAACACCACCGTCGCGAAAGTCTCCACCGGTGCCATATGCTATGCCAAGGTCTCTTCCGTCCCTAACCTTTCCCAAGCTTTGAGGAAGCTGAAAGACAACGGCTTCTGGATCGTTTCCAGCGACGGCAGCGGCAAGACCGCTTACGATGAGGTGGATTACAAATGCCCCATCGGACTAATCGTCGGAAGCGAGGGCTTCGGCATCTCGCGCCTTTTGCTGCGCGAGAGCGATTTCGTCACCAAAATCCCGATGATCGGCCACGTCAATTCCCTCAACGCCTCCGTGGCGACGGGAATTTACCTCGCAGAGATTTCTTCACTTCGGTCGCGCTGAACGCCACCTTGCCCTTTTCAAAGGTTAAGGTTTATGAAAAACACACTCGGCAACACTTACGACGAGATGCACGACGAAAGCGTTTTGCTCCGCGTGAGGATGGGTGATGAAGTCGCTAGAGACGTCTTCGTCGCCCGCTATTACGCCCAAAGGCGCCGTCTTTGCCATGCCGCCTGCTCTCCAATCGCCGCCCAGTTCAACGACTGGGACATCAACGACGTCTTCTTCCATGCCTATCTGAACGCCGAGACGACCTACCGCTTCGGGAAGGTCCCTTTCCGCGCCTATCTCATCAGGTGCATCAACTCCTCCGCGACCAACCTCATCAAGAGCTACCGCTCCAAAAGCAACAACCTTTTCACCCACCGCCTGGACGATCCCATCAACCATCACGATGATTCCGAGTTCACCTTGTCTGACGTCGTCACCAGAGAAGGCACTCTCGACGATCCAAAGGCTTTCTTCAACTACGCGGAAACCCTTCTGAAATTCATGAAGCTTCCGCGGAAAATCAATCCGAAAGCCATTGAGATAGCGAGGCTCCACCTCGCCGGTTACAGCGTCAGGGAAGCCTCTGAGATTCTTGGCCTCCAGCAGAAGAAAGCCTCCTACATCTATTCGACCTACCTGAAATGGGCACGGTCCGTCCTCAAGAAAAAAGACTTGGAATAAGGCTTCGCTTTGAGACGGGCCATCGTTAATTCATTCTTGGTTTTCAGGCGAATGCTACAAAAACCAAGACGTATTTTTCTCTTTTCAACGCTCCGACTGTGCTTTTGCTTTCCCTTCTTTGCGACGCTCTCCAGGCTTGATGGATGTTGGCATTGGACGTCACGATGTGACTAAGCATCATGATTACTCTCGCCAAATACGGGAGTCTAAATGCGCCAAATACTGGAATCTAAACACGCCAAATACGGGAATTTAGTTGAAAAACAAGCGTTATTACGTATACTTTTTGTTGAGGGGAAAATATGGCCAAATATTACCCAAGATTGATTGAGAAAACCATTGAAAGAAAATTGAGGACCAGCGGGGCGGTTTTGGTTAATGGGCCCAAGTTCTCAGGCAAAACCACGACCTGCTCTTTGCTCTCAAAAAGCAAAATCGCCCTCATCGACGACGATTTGATCAACATGGTTGCCGCCGACTCCAAGATTGCCTTAGAAGGAGAAGCGCCACGCCTCATCGACGAATGGCAGACGATTCCGAATCTATGGAACTTAGTCCGCAAGGAGGTCGACGACCGTTCTTCTTTCGGCCAATTCATCCTCACTGGGAGCGCCACGCCAAGCGATTCGGAAAAAAGGCACCACAGCGGAGCTGGGCGCATTGCCGAAATCAAAATGCGCCCGATGTCGCTTTTTGAGTCGCTTGATTCCAAAGGCAGCGTCTCGCTCAAGTCTTTATTCGATGATGATGGCTATTCCTTTTTCGACGCGAACGATGGCTGCTCGCTTTCTGACATCGCTTTCTATCTTTGTCGCGGCGGCTGGCCGATGGCCCTCGCACCCAATAGGGAAGATGCCCTTGAAATCACCAGAAACTATTACGAGGGCCTTTTCAATTTCAGGGCCAGCAACAATCCAACCCTTCATAGAAAGAGGCCAGAGGTCCTTCGAGCCATTCTAAGAAGCTATGCAAGGAACGTTTCCTCGGAGGCGAGCCAGTCCTCGATGATTGAGGATCTCAAAAGAAAAGGAATAAGCATCGACGAGAAGACCTTCCATTCTTATTTGAACATCGCCTCCGATTTTTTCATCGTCGAAGACATGGAGGCCTGGACGCCGGAGCTCAGGAGCAAGACGGCGATCCGCACCGCGCCAACCCGTCATTTCGTCGATCCATCCATCGCTTGTTGTTCGCTCTACGCTTCACCAAAAGATCTGCTGAACGACCCATCTAGCTTTGGGCTTTTATTTGAGGATCTGGCTGTAAGGGATCTGCGAGTTTACGCCGAATCGCTGGGAGGCAAATTAATGCATTACCGCGACAAGAACGGCCTTGAGATTGATTCCATCGCCCACCTTAGCGACGGCAGGTGGGGCGCCATAGAAATCAAATTGGGCAGCCCAGAAGGCGTCCAAGAAGGCGTCAAACACCTTCTTCAGCTTGACGAGCTTCTTGCCCCGACTTTCAAAAAGCCTTCCTTTAAGATGGTCCTCACCGCAGTCGGCAAAGCGTATCGGCTGGAGAATGGGGTATACGTCTGCCCGATTAATTTGCTCAGGGATTGAAACCGCCATTTAACCAAACAACGCCTCCGCCTACATTCGCGGAATTATGCCGTTATGGGCCTAAGGAAAAGCTGCCGCGAATCGCGGCAGCTTTCGTCGTTAATCAAGTGACTCCACCACTACCTCAGCGGTATCTGACGGTCGTATACTCGGAGGTATTGATGTAGGGAACGGCCGGATTCGAGCGGGAATTGAGGGAAAGGTCGATTTTGTAATCAACGACCGTTTTCTGATTCTGATCCTTCGTCGCATCAGCCCCATCGGGAGAGATGGTCGCGTCGAGCTTTACGTTAGCGTTATAAAGGCCAGTCGAATCGTAAGTGAGGCCAAGCTCCATGCTGAAAGAGGGGACGATGGAAGCGATATCGTCTTGGAAGCGATTCTTCGCGGCGATGAGGGCGGTGTCCTGCATGTCCTTGGGGACGCTGGGCATGGTGTTTTTGGTCCAGTTGGCGAGGGAGATGCTCACATAGGTGTTGGAGATCTGCTCTTGGGTGATCTTTATAGAAGCGGTCTCGGCGCTGCCGGAAGTGGAGAAGGTGAACATCGGGAGGATGTAGCTCTCGATCTCCTCGGAGGAGAAATCGAAGCCAGAGAAGCCGATGCCTTGGAAAGAGAAGGCATCGAGAACGCTTTCCAACTTGATTTTAGAAGGAGCGTTTGCGGCGGTGAGATCATTCCATTTGGCTTTGCTTAGGTCGAGGTTGGAAAGGTCGCAATAGAGGTTGCCGCCATTAAGATAGGCGTTCGCGTTGCCGTTATAGGCAGAGAAGCTCGCGAATTCCTTGCCTTCGCCGGTGAAGGAATGGAAATCGAGGTACCCGACGGAGCCGTCGGCATAAATGGTCGCGTTCTTGTAATCGTTGGAAGAGGCTTTGAGGATGCCGCCGCTAAGATTTCTGACGTTGGCCTCCATGTTGATGTTGTCGACATCGGCCTTCATGACGGTCTTGCCATCGTATTTCCTCTCGAAATAGACGTCCCCTGCTAAGGCATAGCGGACGGTGGTTTTGCTGGCTTCGGCCGCGGCGGCGTTCTTTAAACCGGTTGTGGTCGTTGAATTGGTTGCCTGCGAAGCTTTGCATGATACGAGAAGAAGAGCAGAAGCAAGAAAGACGATGTTTTTTGTTTTCATTGGCGTTTCCTTCCTTAGATTTGAGTATATCACGATTTTCAGTTCCAGTTATAAATGGTTATGGTCCCGTAGACGATGGAGATCTCGTAGTTATCGGAGACGTCTACCCCGTTGCGCGTTATTGTGTAAGTCCATGGCTCTGAATCGGTGCCGTTAGGTATCTCTCCTTCGGTCGGGCCATCGAAGGTGAACGAGCGCGGGTTCAGGGTGATGGTATCGTTGCCGCATTTGAACTTATTGGATGAGCCTTTCATCTTCGTGACCGTGGAGTTCGTCTCGATGATCGAGGCGCCGATGTCGTCGATAGTCAGGGTCTCGCCGTCATAGTAATCGACTATGCTTTCGGTGGCGAAAGTAATCTTGCATTTGGTGATGGTGAAGGTTGGCTTGTTGGTGATTTTGATCGTATAGGCGGATTCCTCATAAGGGTTCCCGCTGGAATCGACGAGGCGGAAATAGCTGGTGAGCACTTCTTGCTTCGCCTGATAGGCACCAACGTCAGTCGCATCGGGGATGAAATCGCTTTTATTAGCCGCGGTGCTCACCCATTGCAGCCTGCTCCCAGTGGGGTTGCCGCTTATCGTCCAAGACAAATCGTTGGCGCCGAAACGGGAAGTCCCGTTATAGACCTTCGAGATGTTTTTAAGCGTCACTTGGACGTCGTAGCGTTCCTTGATGACGAAGTTCCCTTGGATGGTCATGGAGAAGTTGCTGGTCTTGTCCTCGCCGTCCTTGTTCACTATTTTGTAGGATTTCAGGTAATCCTTGAACTTATAGGTGCCAGGCTCCGTCGGCCCTTCTTCGAAAACGTAGTCGGTGACCTCATATCCTTCGGGAAGGGATCGCGTGCTAATCCTATCCTCGAACTCCGAGAACTTGGCGTTCAAATCCAAAGGAGAACCGTTTTCCACGGCGGAATAGGTGGAGAAGACGATGGTCGCGCTGGCTTTCCAGATGGTGAGTTCGAAGTCTTCCTGCGTGGGCAGATTGTAATAAGCGCTTCTATCTTCGCCCGAAGAACTGGTGACCTCGCTGACGCTGATAGTGTAGGTATAGCTTCCAGCCTCGGTTTGCTCTTCGCAATCGTTGCTCATCTTGGCTTTGTCGTTCCCTGCCGCGTACGCCTTCGCCCCGCCAGTGCGGGCTTCTCCGTTATAAGTGTAGGAGTTATTGGATGCGTAGATGGAGACGTCACCCTTATAAAAAGAATAGTCGACGCTTAAGGTGATGTCGTAGTTTTTGGTGCGATCCTCATTGCCGCATTTGATGACGACGTCGAAATCGCTCGCATCCGCTTGGCCGATGATGGAGCCCTTCCCGTCATCCTTTGGGGTGATCGTCAGGTTATCGGTGCTAGCTAGCCCTGCGTCAGATGCATAATCCGTGATGAAGTAATCATTCCACTCCGTAAGCGTGCGCGAGGAGAAAAGGGAGCCATTGTAAGTCATGGATCCGTTGATTGAGATGTGGATCTCGCGCTTGGTTATCGAAAGCGTGCCCGGCACGGCGGTCACTTTGAATAGAGACGTCTCATCAGTGCCGTTGGCGTCCTTTATCGAGGTGACGACGGGGGTATAGGTCACCGAATCGCCGGCGTAGGTGGCTTTGGTGGAGGAAGGGACGTTGATGCTGACGGAAGACGTCTTGACTGAGCAGCCGCTTGGGACGCCGGTGACGTCAAAGCTGCTAGGGCGATGGCTTGTCCCGTCATAGACGATCGTCTCGTCTTTGCAGGTGACCGTCATGGGGATGCGGTCAAGGGTATAGCCGCCATCGTCGTAAGTTATCGAGTAGTTGCTCGTCACCTCGACGTTTGAGGAATTGTAGACATGGGGAATGTAATCGACGCGGTCGTCCCCATTGGCGGCATAGGTGAATCCGACGGAGTCCCCAAGCGCCAAGGAAGTGCCGTCCAAGCAAGTGAAGGAGGGAGAGCTTCCGTGCGTGTTGATATGGAGCTTCAAAGGACGCGCGGAGATGGTGATCTTGCCATCGACTTCCTCAAGCGAGGAATAGTAAGAGGAGGCATCGCCCCCGCCTTTGTGCTGGACGCTGATGATTTTGATCTCCAGATCATAGGTCCCGATCTTCGAGAACGAGCCGGCTTTGCTGCTGCCGTCTTGGATGGCGGTGTTCTTCGTCCCGTTGCATGTATAAGTCACCGAATCGTATTGGGCTAGCCCGGAAACGGTGACGCTCGCGGTCCTGTATTGGCCGTCGTAGACGACATCCGCGATCGTGGCCTCCACCTTCAAAGGCTGCTTTTCCCAGGTCGAAGTCGATTCGTTGAGCTTCTCGATTTTCTCATAGCAATCGCTGACGTCCGCGTTGAGGTTGGAGTTGATGATGCTCACGGAGAAATTCTCCGTCTTGATGTTGAGGAAGGGATCTTCGTTAAGGCTGATGGAACCCGAATCCGCGTCTTTGAGGTTTTTGAATTCGTAGTCGCTGCTAGTAAGGATGGGCATCCCGCCGCTGTAATTGCCGTCGTAGTCCCTATTGACGGTAAGCGAGGCGAGCGCAGAGCCGGCTTTCTTTATCTCCATGCTCGCGGAATAGGATTCCTCGAAGAGATAATGCTCGGTGACGTCTTTCCCGGAGGAGTTCTTGATGGACTTTATCTTGAACTGCGGGGCGTAGGTGCCGGCGCGCAAAGCCTTGTAGGTCCTCGGGGAAACGTATGGGGAGGAGGTGTCCCAGGTGATGTAGTCGCCATCCCTCAGCCCCGAGACGCTGACATCGAAATAATGGTATTCGCCATCGTAATCCAAAGTGATGTCCTGATAATTGCTCAGAAGGATCTGCGATTTGGTGTAAAGGACGTCGCTGGCATCGAGCTGGATGGAATAGTTGCCTGTGACGTCTTTGCCACCACTATAGATTTTCGTGGCGAAATCCCGCTCAGAGGAATAGATATTGGACGGAGTGATGGTGAGGGTCTGCCCCTCGACGAGGCTCGTCTCGTTCTCCAAGGAATACTCCGCTCCATCCAAAACGCCTGAGATGCCCGCCCCATAGGTCGCGTAGTCGCGCTCAACGTGCAAGGCCACTTCAAGCGGGCGGGGCAATAAGGTGAAGGTGCCGGAAAGACAGGTGACGTCGTAATACTTGGTCCTATCGATATTGCCGTCCGCGGAAAGGATCTTGCTGATGACCGGGGCGTACTCTTCGACAAGCGCTGCGCCCCCTTCCGTCCCGAGCTCCGTATGCTCCGGGACCTTCGAAGAGAAAACAGGGTAGTCGCCATTCAAGAAGCCATCGTATGTGTATGTGCCCTTATGCGCCTCGCCGTCATAAGTGAAGCTGACATCTTCCGCCGTGACGGTGGCTTCCTTGGGCTCGTACCTTAACGCGCTGTTGGGATCGAGGCTAATCACGTAGAAATCGGTGAAATCCTTTTTCCCCTCCTCATCGGTGATCTTGAAAAGGATCTCCGGGGCATTGTTCAGGCAATCGCTTTCATTCTCGACGTAGCAAGTGAGCTTCTGCCCGGTGACTAACTGGGTATCCGAGGTGACGCTGACTTCGCTGGAAGGGAGGATCCCGGCGAAATTGGTTCCCTCATAGACATGGGTCCCCTCGACCTTGACGCTTATTGGGCGCTTATTGATCACCAGATCCCCATAAGTCGGGGTCACCTTATAGTTTGAGGAGGCATCGCTAGGCACGAAATCCCAAGCGAATTTGTTTTTGTATGTGCCTGGCGCCACGTTCGCGGACTGGTCTTCGAAAGTCGGGCTAACATCATCGAGGCCATAAAACCCTTCTTTGACGTCGAGGACGGAATACTCCTCCTCCGAGAAAGGCTGCCCGTCATATGCCTTGGCCTTCGATACGCTTCTAAGCGACACCTGCGCTTCCTCCACGCTTAAAGACCCCGCGCTTTTTATGGTTATGTCGTAATGCTTGGTGACGTCTGTGGCATCGTCATGGATTATTTTGACGCTATTTTCAGTGAGGGCGCTTACTCTGCCGACGTCAGTTATCGAATTGAGCTCAAATTGCAGTTCGTCTCCTTCGGCGAGTTCGCCCAGTAGGGTGTATTCATCGGAAGGGATGGTATGCGCCAGGCCATCGTAACCAAAGGTGCAGTCGGAGAAACTGAGCGATATGCTCCTTTTGGAGAAGCTCACCTCGGCGGAGGCGCAGGTGATGGAGTAATTGCTCGTCACATCGCCACCTTCGCCATTCACTATTTTGACGTTTTGGATGGAGGCCGTCGGGTTGTCTTTGGAGAGATCGTCGTAAACGATTTCGTAGTCCCCCACTTTATCCCCATTGACGAGATCGATGCTCACCCCCGGCTTGACGCCGTAGCTCACTTTGTCGGAGGCGAGGGCGCAGGTGGTCGCATAAGGGTCGATGGTGAAATAATGGACGTCGCCGTAATAGGAGCCGCCGAAAGAGTTGCCCGCCTTCGCCCTCATTTTGTAATCCCCGCAGGCCGTGGGGACGAGGCTCGACCACTCCTCTTTGTCCGCGGGGCTGAACTCGTAAGTGGCTTGGCCCATGAAGGCGGAGGAGGAATAGGAAAGAAGCTCGCCATAGGTGATGTGGTCGCTAGCCAAGACCTGATCGGTGACAAGCCCTTTAGTGGAGGTGAGGGCGATGGCCGCGCAGGCGCAGGAAGAGGCGATGGCGATCAAAAGCACGCGGTGGCGTTTGATGAAATTCTTCGCCTTGACCAAAGGGGCGATCTTTTTCTCATAGTCGGAGTACCTAGACATCGTTTTTCTCCGCCGACTGCGTTTCAATGGTCACCGTCCCGTAGACGTAAGTTATCGAATAGTTGTTGGTCACGTCTTCTCCTGAAGCGTTCTTGATGGTCGCGGTCGCTTTGTTGGAGAAGCTCTCGCCGACTTTGTAGGATTTGAAAATCGAGGGGTCGTAATTCAACTGAATGGCATCGCCTTCCGCCAAGGCGTTTTCGAAAACAATTGTCCCGCTAGACTCGGATGAGTTAAGGGAAGCGTTATACCTGCTGATGTCGCTTTCTGTAACATCAAAGCTATCGCCATCCGTATACAAAGACACATCTTCCGTCGTGATGGTGATTTCCCTGGCCACGATTTCGAAAGAGGTTTTGAAATCGTAAGTGATATCGTACTTGCTCGTGACGTCCCGCCCAAATTTGTCCGAGATGACGACGTTTCTGAACTTCATGGTGGCGAATTTGTTGCATTCTACGGAGTGCATGGAGGGAGGGAATTCGGCATAAGTGATTCGATCGCCGTCAAAGAGCGCTCCGCTATTCTGATAGCCCGTATTTTTGAGGATTTCGATATTTTCAAGATAGTTAGGCGCGTGGTCGGTTCCATCATAAAGGATGGGCGAGCTCACGGACTTCAAGGTGACCTTTATCTTCTCGTTGGGGCGCGATTTCATGCCGGAGCAGGGGTCGACCCTCTTCCAGCCGAAGCCCCTTTGATAGACCTCCACCCAATAGTAAGCGTCGGTCTGCTTCACGTAGATGGGGGAATAAAGGCCCCCGCTTCCGGTGACTTTGTATCCCGATACGAACCTCGCCGCGTTGCCTAAATACCTCGCAAGGAGGGTATAGGCTCCCGCGAAGACGCTGGAGTTGCCTTTGCGGGTGAGGTTCAGGAAATTCAAAATGGCGTCGCCGCCATAACCGGTTTGCTCATTGTCCAGCTCGCAGCTGTTCTCAAAGAAACTCACTAGCTGATCGAGGGAGTAGATGTTGTTGGTGGAACAGAAAGAAGCCAGCTCATCCCAATACTCATCGGGCAGCGTTTTGTAGCTGTCCAGATACGATGAGCGATAGGAATAGTCGTCATACTGGGGGTAGCTGCCATAGTATTCCGGGAAGAAACGGTAGGTATATTCATTTATGTTCTCCCTGAAGAAGCGCCCATCGCTCACCGGGCGGAGGGAGGTGTTCGGGCTGTATTCGTATTCCTCAAGGCTCTCTGGGGCGTACTCCGATGAGGGATAGGAGGCGAAGATCATCCCGGTGTCGCGATATCCGCCCATATGCATCTGGATGAGATAGCCGGAGCTATAGGAAGAGCTTTCGATTGAGGAAGAAGAGTAAAGCAAAGAGCTCTCGTCCGCGGCGAGCTCATCATCGAGGCTGAATTTGGAAGCTGAGGGGTCGTAACCGGCGAAGGAGGCGCTGCGGAGATAGAGGCTTCCATAGTAATTGGTGCTGACGGAGAAGAGGCTCTTCGTGTTGTTAGGATCGTAGGCCTTGTCGCCGACTTCGCCATCCGATCCGCCGCTTTTAGGCGATTCCTCCTTGGCGACGGAGGCGGGCGTGGGGTCGTATCTCACCCAGCCATGCCCTGAGCTATAAACCTCAACCCAGGCGTGGGCGTTGTTTTTCTTGACGGCGTTCTCACCGGATTTGGCGCTGATGAGATACCCGCTCACCATGCGTGAAGGATAGCCGAGGCTGCGGCAAATCAAAGTCATCGCCGAGGCGAAGTTGGTGCAGGTCCCGGCCTTAAGGGGAGAGGCGAGGAAGGAAAGGACGAGATCGCTCTTGTCATAAGAGGCGAAACCGGTTTGCGCCTCATAGGTGAATTTCGTCTTGAAAAGCCTCTCGATTTGGGTCGGGGTGGCGTTGCTTGGGATGGAATTCTCCTCAATGAACCCCTTGATGCCTTTCTCCATCTCTTCCGGCACGGAGGTGTAGGAGGAGCGGCAATAGGCGTAATAGCGTTTCTCGTCGTCGGAAAGATAAGAGGGCAAGGCGACCTTCTCGGGATCGGAAGAAGGATAGCAGTCGACGGAGTATTCTCGGTCCTCGACGCGCCTGATGCGCGACTCGGTCGACTTGGAGAAGCGCGTGAACTCGCCCTTCCCGCTCGTATATCCTGGGGCGACGTAATCGCCGGTCAGCATGCCATAATGGACCGAGTCCTCATTGAAATGGAAGGTCAATGTATACTTGCTTTCGCCATAGCTGTTCTCGAAGGAGAGCCCTGCGTAGATAAGGGGGCTAGCCATATAAGTCGAGGCGTCGAAAGAAGGCGCCTCCGCGAAGCAGTTCTTCCCATATTCGTAGTCCCCATAGCTCGCGTTGCGGATGTAGACGGCCCCGCGATAAGTGGAATCGACGGTGAAGACATCGCTTTCATAGGCCTCGGGGTCATAGCTGCCGTCATCGATGTTCATCAAGCCGGAATCGTAGTTGTAAGAGGTCTCTTCCCCTTCTTCTTTCTCTTTCAGCCCATTGATGTACTGCTGGATGGCGTCCCCGGCGACGGCGACGAGCTCAGGGTGCTCCTGCAGCAGCTTTTGGAGGTCATCCATGCTGTATTCGCCGCTTTCAAGCATCTCTTTCAGGCATTGCAGCAAAGCATCGGTCGCGTTCGGATACTTCGAAAGCATGTCCATCAGATCGTTGATGTCGAACTCGCCGTTCTTAAACATCTCCATTAGGCGTTCAGTCAAAGCGTCGGCGGTCTCTGGGTGCTCGGCGATCCATTCGATGAGTTCCTCCCAGGTGCGCTTAAGAAGATCATCGGGCAGCTTAAGGTCTTCCGGGTTGAGGGACAAAGTGTCGATTCCGGCCAGATCCTCGGCCACTAAAGTGATCCCAATGCCGCTAGAAAGCGAGATCGTGGCGGTCAATATCAGCAAAAGAGGTGAGACATGTGCGCGTTTCATATATCAGCTATCCTCTTGATGGCCTTCTCGCACAGCGGCGCGCCGCCGTCCCCGAAGAGGGTGG
>CAVDSY010000005.1:25722-43775 GCA_963611815.1 bacterium | reverse complement strand
TTGGAACGCGAACTACGCGAATTGCGTGAACACCGATGGGAACGTGAACAACAACAACGTGACCAACAGCATCGGCGTCCGCCCGGAACTTCGCCTCAAAAGGGGCGCTTAGTCGCCCTGGTCAAGCGCAGACCGCTTCTTGGAGGAAACCCCAGGCGGCCAGTAGAGATGAAGGGAGCGTTCTTCCTGGTCGGGAAACCGACGAACCAGCCGACTGGCGAAGGGGACTCCTCGCTGATTTCCCTTCTTGAGGCGGAGCTTGATAGCTCTGCCTCCCGCCGGCCTTTTTTGTTACCAAACGCATGAACCTCAAAGAGATATTCACCTATGAGAATCTCCTTGACGCCCATAAGAAGGCAAGGAGAGGAAAGCTGAGCAAAGAGGAAGTAGCTTCCTTCGACGCGGACTGCGCCTATGAGGTATTTAAGCTCTATGAAGAACTTAATAATGGAAGGTATCGCCTCTCTCCTTATAAGACCTTCTATATCTATGAGCCCAAGAAGAGAAGGGTGGACGCGACTTGCTACAGAGACAGGGTGATGCAATCTTGCCTTGCTTCGAATTACCTAGCCCCTCTGCTGGAGAGGCACCTCATCTACGACAATGCAGCCTGCCGGGAAAGCAAAGGGACGGACTTCGCGAGGAAGCGCCTGCGGGGCTTCCTCGCCTCCTCTTTCAAGGAGCATGGACGGGATTTCTACGTCCTCAGCTTCGACATCCATCACTATTTTGAGTCGATTGATCACTCTATCCTCAAAGACAAGCTGAGGAAGATTGTGAAAGAAGACGATGTCCTTTCTTTTCTCTTCATGATAATCGATTCCTATGAGTCGTCTCCGGGCAAAGGGCTGCCTTTGGGCAATCAGAGTTCTCAATGGTTCGCTTTGCTTTATCTTGATAGGATGGACAGGATCGTCAAGGAGAGATTTCGTCTCCGTTGCTACTCCCGTTATATGGACGATGGGGTGGCTTTCTCGCAAGACAAAGCCCTTCTTAAGAGGGTTTTGGAGGAGATAAGAGTAGAAGCGGTGTCGCTTAAGCTTTCCTTCAACCCGAACAAGACAGGCGTCCATCACATCAAACAAGGGGTTAGCTACCTTGGTTTCTCCTATCATCTTTCTTCCACCGGGAGGATCCTTTCTTTCATGGTCGGGAAGAAGAGGAAAAGGCTGATGAACCATTTGAAGGGAAAGAAGATCCCTTCCATGACCCTTCTTTCCTACCGTAAGTACTTGGAGAGAAGATCCTCCCATCATCGTCTTGTCCTCTTCTTCAAAAAGGAGAGAGGAAGAGCTTTGGAGGAGGAGGCGTCACGAATGGGGGAATCATGAAAGCGGCCAATTCTATAGCCTTGTTTTGAAAACGCGATGGCTTGGGCTTGACGACGGATTTTTTTATGAGGCATCGCCGTATTTCTTCCTGAAGCGTGATGAGAAGAGGCCGGTTCGCTTCCCAATGAATCGGTGGCGAAAGGGCGTTCCAGTCACTGGAATGGCTTCTCCCAAAGGATAAGGCGAATCGATCGGATGAGTTTCCGCTCATTGATATATCCCCTGTTTTTGCTCCTTCGCGCTTTTTCGTGCTTTTTGCACAAATGCCTATCTGGCCTGAGACGCGGAGAGTTTAGCCCAAACGAAAAGCCCAGGCGATTGCCTGGGCCGTTCTTTGCCTTTTGGCGCTTATTCAGCGGGGGTGGCGGGGGTGAGGAGAGCTTTCGCCTCAGCGGAGACGCTGTCAGTGCCGACATTGCCCATCATCCAGCCCCAAGCGTAATGGATGGAGGAGGAGAAGTTGAAGTCGATCGCGAAGGTGAGGGAGCTATTGTCCTCGGCGAGGGTGAAGGCGAAGGTCACGTAGTCGGTCCATTCCTGGAGGACGACGTTGGCGAAGTTGTAGAAGGCGATGTTGCCGGAGAGGATGCTGGCGATGCCGGCCGCGCCTTTGATGTAGCTGTTCATCGTGATGTTCTCGAAATCCTCGCCATAAGAGTTGAAGGTGTAGATCTTATACTTTTTGCCCGTGTCGTCGGTCTCTTCGCTCACGGAGCGGAAGGAAACGAGGGAGAGAAGGCTTAAAGGCTTGTTGTCCTCATCGGTGAGGTAGCCGGTCCCGAAGGCGCTCGGGGTATAGGTGGTGTCCCAGAGATCATCGATGCCGCTTTCAGAATCCGTGGTGACGTCATCGGCGTTGTAGGTGGTTTTGCCGGTCTTTGAATCATAGAGGCCGTCGACGGTCTTGAGCGCGTTGCCGTCATTGGTGTCGATGAAGGTCAAAGCAGTGGTGCCCGCGGCGGGGACGTAAGCGGAGTAGCCGTAATTGTCGGCGAGGCTGACCGTGGTTTCCTCATACATGTTGGCGTTGACCGCGGTGTGGACCTGGAAGGCGGAGAAGGCCTCTTCGCCGGTGTCGGAGAAGTGCATGTTCTTCGGGCAGTCGACACCTTCTCCGGTGGTGGGGTTGTACCACTTGCCATAGGATTCGAGGGTGTAGGACTTCTTCTCGATGACGTTGTCGAAGAAATTCTGGATTGCGGAGACGTCGATCGCCTCTGGATAGGTCGGGTTGGCGATCCAATCCTCGACGGGCTTGACTTTGACGGCGTTGACATCGCCGATGCTGATGGCGGTGCTGAATTGCTCGCCATCGGTGTCGGTTATGGCGGAGATCACTCCTTCCTCGCCGCAAGGATACATCGAGATGGATTGGAGCTCGGGGGCGTAATAAATAAGGAGGTATGTGGCACCATAGGATTTGGACATGACGTACCAGTAGTCGGTCTGACCAATCGAGTCGATGAAGTCGCTGATGTTGGTGTCGTCGGTCGCGCCTGTTTTGGAGTCGGTGGTCGGGTAGAGAGCATAGCCGAAGACATCGTAGCTGTTGCCTTCGTCGTCGCTTTCTTCCATGTAGATCGGGTTGCCGCTCTCATCGAGGGCCTCGACGATGTCAGAGCTGGCGAGGGTGACCTTCCCGAAGCCGTAGTTCTCTTTGGACATCCCTCTGCCGGGGTCAACGGTCAAAGAGGAGGCGCTGAAGTTGAGCGAGGCGTCGGCTTTGATGGAGAAGGAATACCATTCGGAATCGCTTTCCATGCCTCCGGCGAAAGTGTAGGTCTGCGTGGTCGGATCGGCGGCGGAGAGGCCGAGGTAATAGTTCTCAGCGCACATGCCCCAGCCCATCAGATCGCTCATTG
Source organism: bacterium (assembly GCA_963611815.1). Lineage (GTDB taxonomy): Bacteria > Bacillota_I > Bacilli_A > RFN20 > CAG-826 > Alloenteromonas. The sequence continues at coordinate 40,582 of CAVDSY010000005.1, read as the reverse complement.
AACTGTAGTTGTCGCTGATGGCGTCGAAGAAGGTGTTGAAAGCGACTTTGTCTTCGCTGACGACGTAGCCGCTTATCGCGCGCTTGGTGGTGCCGGCGACGATGGTGGCCTTCCAGGGGCCGTAATCGGTGCCGATTATTTTGTGGCCATCGATCTTGATGTTGGCGCTGGTGGTGGTGACCGAGTAGCTGCTCACCCTCTTGACGGTGACGCAGGTGTCGAGGTCGAAGGCGTTCTTCTCGCCGATGACGATCTCGCTCTGGTATTTGTCGCTGTCGATGCTGATGCGCCCGGCGATCTGTTCTTGCTCGGAGGAGGATTCAACTTCGGAGCTGGAGGCGCTTCCGCCTCCGGAGGCGTTGCAGCCGGCGAGCCCGAGGGCGATGAGGGCAGAGGCGGCGAGCACGGTCAATGCTTTCTTTTTCATGTTTGGGTTTCCTTTCTGCGCGTTTCTATACGCGTAAACGCGCGCAATCTTCGCGAATGCGAAAGAAGCATAGGCGCGAAATAGAAACTTGCAACTGTTTTTTCTTGTTTTTGATAATTTTTAGAATGACGAAAGAGAAGATATGAAAAAGACCCCTCTATAGGGGCCTTTCCGCTTTTTAAGCGACGTTGACGAAGTGGATGGTCACCGACTCGTCGGTCTGGGCGGTGATCTCGAAGTTCCAGTTGAAGTAGCTTCCGTCGTCGAAGGTGAGGCCGTTCATGTAAAGCGAGCGCATCTTGTAGTTGGAGTAGCTGCTTCCGCCGTATTTGGCGTTGGCGTCGTCGGCTTTGCTATCGCCCCAGTAGGAATCGATGCCGAAGAGGTTTGCCATGTTGCCCATGGAGCTGTAGTAGCTCGTGCCGGAGAAGGAATCGACGCCGCTAGGGGTGATCGCCTTGAGGTGGCGGAGCTTGGTGGGCGAGATGGTGTTGCCCTCGTCATCTATCTCCTGGGACATGCGCCCGGAGGTGGTGCCGTCGTTGCTCGCGTAGAGGATGGCGGCGTCTTCGTAGGTTTTGCTGGAGGTGTCTTTGACGGTCTGGTTCTTTGGGGAGTCGGTGTAGGCGATCTTGCCGCTTCCTTTGACCTTTTCGCCCTTGTCGTTGAGGCTCCCCTGCTCGGAGGCGACCCTGGCGTTGACGTGGAAGACCTGCAGGCCGGGATGCTCATAGGTGCCGCCGTGGCCATAGGCCGCGCTGCCGGTGGAGGAGACTTGGCTCGACCACTCGGGGTAGCCGGTGCTGTCCATCTCATTGACGCCGGTGGGAGTGTAGTACTCGATGATCAGATATTCGTCGTAAGGGGTCTGGTTCCATTTGTCGGCGACGGTGTTCCTGACGAGGAGGAACTTGCCGGTGTCCGTGTAGGAAGGAAGGGTGATCTCGAAGTTGCTGCTGGAGCCGTCGACCACCATCGGGGCGACCCAGTTGTAGGCCATCTTGGTGTAGGCGTTGTGGTCGCCGACGTTCATGTCCATCATGTCGACGCAGCCGGCGGCACCTTCGTTGTGGTCGTAGGAGTAGTAGTCGGGGGCGCCCATCATATGGCCGGTTTCGTGGATGATGGTGTGGGCGTCGACGGCGTTGCCGTTAAGCCTCTTGCCGATGGGATTGCCGGATTCGTCTTTGACGTTGGCGTAGTAGGCGTTAGTGAGGTAATCGAAGCGCGACCAGAAGATGCGGTTGACTCCGGGCTTGGCGAGGTTTTGAACGCCGCCGGCGTTGGTGGTGAAGTTCCACCAGAGGTCGCTTGAGCCGGAGTCGCTGGTGCCGAAGCTCGAAGGAGTGGGCTGGGAGGTGCAGTAGACGACCTCGACGCCGTCGATGTAGCCGTCTTTGTTGGAGTCGTAGTCGGCGAGGTTGACCTCGCCTTTGTTTACGAGTTGGTTGATGGCGTTTTTGGTGATGGTCGAGGCGAGGCTGGTGTTGCTCGCATCGAGGGTGGTGTCTTCGGCTTCATAGGTGACGATCGAGGTCACCTTGCCGGTGATGTTGAGCCTGCCGAAGCTAGCTTTCTTGTAGTAGGAGTGCAGTGATTCCCAGGGGGTGTCCTCCCCGTTCTCGTTCTCGGCGAAGAAAGCCTCCTCGAGGATGTCGTGGACGTCCTCGGCGTTGGTGAATTGGGCGCTCGCGTTGGTGAATTGGACCGGGATGACGAGAATCTTGACCTCGCCGGTGCTCGGCATGCCGCTGCCGTTGAGGGTCTCGATGCCGGAGTAGTTTTGGTAGGTGTACTGGCTGAGCGAATCGACGCTGACGGTGTGATAGCCTTTGCCTTCGCTCGCTTTCTCGACCGTCTTCTCCTGGACGGTGAAGTCGACCCTCTTGCTCCATTTGTCGTAGCGGTATTTGATGTAAGCGGTGTAGCTGCCTTTTGGCAAAGCGTCGCCCGCCCCATATGTCTTGGTGGAGTCGTTCTTGTCGCTGATCTCGTAGGAGGTGCGGAAAGACTGGTCGGTGACGTCGGTCCTTTCGTCTTTGGTCTTGTCCACGAAGGTCACGGTGGGCTTGGCGGCGTCGTAGAAGCAGCTGCCTTCCGGGATGACCTCTTGGGCGATGGTGACGTCGAGGTATTGGTCGCCTTGGACGGAAGAGGAGGATTCTTCCTCGGCCGAGGAGGCGGAATCGCTAGTGGCGGGGGTGGAGCCTCCGGAGCAGGAGGCGAGGGTGAGCCCGAGGAGGGCCCAGGCCATCAGTTTGGCTTTTTTGTTCATTGTTCGGTTTCCTTTCACGCGCTTAGGCAAGCGAAAAACCGCTTTAATATAAGGACTGGCGCTTTTTTGTCAAGGGAAAGCGCGGAGGGCGCGTTTCGCCGTCATTCTAAAAGGCAAAAAAGGCTTGTTTCTTAGCACTCCCGACCCTATCCTTTTGCCGTGGATCCCTACAGGAAGAAGGCATTGATAACGGGGGTGGCGAGCTTGCTTCTCTGCGCCGCCTCTTTCTCGCTCATCTTCTTTTTGCGCCCCCCTTATGGGTGGCGAGGGGCCTCCGACGCCTCCTTTATGGCCGCGGCGATAGGGCTCGCTTTCTGCGGGATGTCATTCGTGGTGAGAAGCGGCACCTTTGATGTGCTTAATTACGGCGTCTACCGCCTTTTCGAGTCCTTCCGCCTCGACAGGAAGAAAAAATGGGACAACGCAGGCGACTACAAAGAGGACAGGCAAAAAAAGAGGCAGCTGAGCAAGGCCGTCTACTGGCCTAGCCTCGCTTCCGCGGGCCTCTTCTTGGCCCTCGCGATCGCCTTTTTGATCGTTTTTTACGCTGCCGGGGCAAAATAAGAGAAAAAAGTCCTTGCCTTTTTTTGGTTGTGTGGTTTCCTTTTACACGCGTTTGTGCGTATCGAACGCCTGAAACGTCAACGAAAGGAGCCTAAAACGAATATGAACAACAAGAAAATCATCATCGTCCCCTTGGTTGCTATGAGCCTCTTGCTCTCTGCCTGCAATATCGGCGGAGGAAGCGGCGGCAACAACAGCCAAAGCGGCGGCGATGTCATCAACACAAGCAAGAGCGACGCCGACGAGGGCGACGTTTACTCCGTCGAGACCCCGACTGGCAAGCTCGCCGAGGGCATGATGGACTATTCCCAGCTCGACTGGGAGGAGCGCTCGAAGATCCTCGCCCAGCTCGAGTACTACGCTCTCCGCAACCACACCGCGGGCATCCCTCTTTACGACGATGCCTCCTATGAGCAGTTCTCCAGCCGCGTCAGCCTGCCTAGCGCCAAGTACCTCACCAACTACGGCTTCGGCACGAGCTACGGCAGGATCGACGGCAGCAAGGACATGTACAACGGGCCGATCAACGAGAGCAACGCCAAATGGAAGAACTATTTCCACGGCTACACCAACACCGATTCCGGCACCTTCAACGGCTGGAACTCCACCGGCAGCGACGTCACCGACCGCGTATCGATGATCAGCTCCGGCTATTTCGGGGTCAAGGCCAACGCCGACAACACCGCTTACAGCTGGGTCGGCTCTTTGAGCCAGGAAGACGCGCCGATAATGCTCAACTCCAAAGGCGAGGTGGTGGAGGCCGATTCCGACGGCTACATCACTCAGACCCAGGCCGACGGCACGGTCAAGAAAGTCAAATACGAGGAGGCCACCTCCCAGTATTGGAGAGTCAAGGTCAAGACCGGCAACGATTTGGTCTACCACACCGCCGACGTCAGCAAATGGAAGAGCAAATATGACGGCAAGACCGTCAAGCTCGAGGACTACCTCACCCCCTTCAAGGCGATGCTCCTTTCCAACATGGCCCGCACCTCGGAACTCGTCAGCGACACCTCCGGCTTCCAGGGCGCCATGGACTTCTTCTACAAGAGCGACAAGACCAGCTATCTCAACAACTGGGCGAATTCCGGGGTCGGCATCCAGCTGAACGAGAAGGAGAGCGCGATCGAATTCAAGTTCATCCAGCCCAAATCCGTCTCCTATGCCCGCACCTCGCTTTCGAGCTCCCTTTATAGCCCTCTCCCGCAGGAATTCATCGAGGACCTCGGCGGAGGCAGCTTCACAAGCGGCTCTACCACCTACGGCACCATCGCCCCCTCGAAGAGCGGCGACTACACCGACGTCTTCGACAACATCCTCGTTTTGGGCGCCTACATCCCCGAGTACTGGCAGCAGAACTCGCGCATCGTCTACCGCGCCAACACCGACTACTTCGAGGCCAGCGACTTCCATTACGAAGGCTATAGCGAGGTCATCTTCAAGGGCAACGACCCCGATGAGCAGGCCTACACCGCCTTCCAAAACAACGAGCTCGACGAAGTCACCATCCCGATGAGCCAGCTCTCGCACCGCAACGACGCCAACGTCCTCCGCACCGAGGGCTCGACCGTCATCAAGCTGAACCTCAACACCACCACCGACGAGGAGTGGGAGGGCTACTTCGGCGAGAACGGCACCATCACCACCCACAAGAAATCCGATTACTGGAACACCCAGGCGATCATGAGCAACGACGACTTCCTCGACGGGCTCTACTTCGCTATCAACCGCAAGGAGCTCGCTGATCAGGCGGGTAGGAACCCGGCCACGAGCTACCTCTCCAAGGCCTACATGCTCGACCCCGCCGGCGAAGTCAGCTACCGCGACTCCAAATACGGCAAAGGCGTGCTCAAGAACTTCGAGAAGGCCGCCGGCAACGAATACTGCTATTCGCGCTCCCTCGCCGAGCAATACTTCAAGAGGGCTGGGGACGCGATGATCAATGAGGGCTATTACAGCTCCGGCTCGACGATCACCATCGTCGGCGTCTACCGCTACCAGAAGACCATCGACAACCTCGGCAGCTACATCAAGAGCTACATCGAGGACGCCTTCAACGAGGCCAATAAGTCCAACAACCTCAAGCTCAACCTGAAACTGGAGGTCGGCGGCACCCAGTACACCGATACTTACACCAAGATGGACAACGGCGAATTCGACATCGCCGAGGGCGCCATCAGCGGCAACGTCCTGAACCCGCTCGAGTTCATGAACACCCTCTCCACCAACAAAGCCCTCAACAGCGGCTTCTGCCTCAACTGGGGTCACCGCACCGACAAGCTTCACGATGAGGGCAGCAAAGACCGCTACGCCGCCACCTATGGCGGCCGCGACTTCAGCTACGACGCGCTTTGGAACGCCTCGCAGGGCATCACCGCCGTCATGGAGGGCGAGAGCACCGCGGTCGGCCAGAATCCTGAGCTGACTTACGACGAGAAGAACAAAGAGGTCGTCTTCAAATGCGAGTTCCCTTCCATTGCCACCGACGATGAAGGCAACTCCCTCTACGACTTCGAGATCAAGGACGCCGCCATCCTCACTTGCGACAGCGCGACCTTGAACTACACTAGCGGCGGAGGCTACTACACTGACAAATACGGCGACCTCGAGGTCGACGGCGACGGCTACCTCAAGTTCACCGTCCCCACCAGCGAGATCAAGACCATCGCCAAGAGAATCGCTTCCTCGACCTCAAAGACCCAGAAGTACTTCTTCCTCTACTTCTCGCTCGTCTACTCGATCACCCTCGATTCGGGCACCATCACCAAGTCCGTCATCATGGACGTCCCAGGCGCCCTCGCGGACTTCGGGATTGGCGATGTCAATCCCTGAGCGCAAGCCGAAAGATAAGAGCCGCCTTTAGGCGGCTTTTTCTTGCTTTGTCCGCCTAGGGGGTTTAACCTACCCTCGTGCGTTTTTCGCCCTCTTTTTTAGAGGCGTCGAAACGGGAAGGGAGAATGCATGAAAGACAGCGTGAAATACGTCATCCAAAGAATCCTTTTTATCTTTCTTACGGCGTTCATCATTTTGAGTCTGACCTATATTTTGCTCCAACTTATTCCAGTCACTCCGGGCGGCACGGACATCCAGAGATGGACGTATTGGGAGAAGCAGGTGGAACTAGGCTACTATTCGAGGGTCACCGTCGAAGTCGGCAAAGCCGCCTCTTACGACGAGACCGTGCGCGTGAATGGGACCGATTATTATTACGCGGCCAAGCCCGTCATGGAGAGGTACCTCAATTGGCTCCTCGCCGTGCTGAAGGGCGATTGGGGCGTCTCCAGCAGCGACTACTGGAAAGGGCAGAGCGCCCTCACCATATTGATGACCGGCCTCCCTTACTCGATGAGGCTCAATCTCATCTCCATTTTGATCTCCGTGCCTTTAGGCATCGGGCTAGGCATTCTCGCGGCCTTGAAGAAGAACACCTGGGTCGACTCCCTCATCTCGACCCTCATCATGGTCTTCATCTCCGTCCCGTCTTTCGTTTTGATCTCCTTCCTCCTCATCTGGTTCGGCAAGGTGAACGGGTGGCCGCTGCGCTGGCCTAGCGACGCGGACGCCGCCGCCAACCCGGCCCTCGCCATCAAAGCCTACGTCATTCCCGTCATGTCGCTTTGCTTCGGCTCGATATGCGGCTTCGCTCGCTACACCAGGGCTGAGCTCACCGAGGTCATGTCAAGCGAGTTCCTCCTCCTTGCCAGGACCAAAGGGCTCACCCGCTCGCAGTCGGTTGTGCGCCACGCTCTGCGCAACTCGATGGTCCCGATCGTCCCGATGATAATCGCCGAGTTCATCGGCATCCTCTCCGGGTCGATGGTCCTTGAGCAGATCTACTCCATCCCCGGCATCGGGTCGGTCTTCGTAACGGCCCTCAACGCGACCGACGTCCCGGTCATCATGGTCGACATGGCCATCTACACCGTCATCGGCCTCGCGGCGACTCTTATCATCGATCTCAGCTACGGCATCGTCGATCCGCGCATCCGCATGGGCGCGAGAAAGTGAGGAAGCGAAATGGACAACCAAGAGAACAAGAACCTCCCTTCCTCCTTGACCCAGGAAGATTTCGCCTACGTCCAAAGCGACGCGGCTTTGCATGATCAGAGATTCCAGACCAAGCCCACGACCTTCATGAAGGACGCTTTGAAGCGCTTCTGCAAGAGCCGCTCATCAGTGGTGGCGGCTTCCATCCTTCTCGTGCTCATCGGCATGAGCATCATCGTGCCGATCGCCGACCAGAATGACATCAGCAAGCCGCTTGGCGACGCGCGCTACCTCCCCCCGAAGTGGTTCGACGCCGACCTCGGCGGATTCCTTGACGGCACAGGGACCGTCGAGAACGCGATCCTCGACCCGGAGACCCATAAACTCCCCGCCGACGGCTCCTCCGATTACCAATCCTTCGCGATAATCGGCGACATCAAGGAGACTTCCTCCTATAGCGACATGCTCTCCGACGCGGTGAAAAGCTACGGCAAGGGCGGCTACGTCTCCATCCAAAACCAAAGCTCGACCGACGAGAACGGCATCTTCGATCCGCAGGATGAAGGCATCCTCTCATCCACTGTGAGCCTCGATCTTTCCTCTTCCTATAGCTACAAGGTCACTTTCAGCGAGGATTACAGCACCGTCTATAACTCCACGACCCTCAAAACCTATCTCGGCTTCTACGCGAACTTGAACGGAGAGGACACGATGATCCCCCTGACCGATGTCCTCGAGGCCTCTTCCTCCAACGAGCTTCAGCCTTTGGAAGTATCCGACGTCTGCGCGAATATCGCTTCCTACCTGAGCGAGCAGTCCATTTCTGGCATCTCTTCTTTAAGTGGCAAATTCGCGATCGTGGTCGGCGCCCCGGAAGACGAGGCGAGCGTGGCCAATGTTTTGGCCGTCAGCAAAGCAGAGAGCAGCATCGATTCGGTCTCTTTCTCAGACGGGCTCACCATGCTCAAGGATAGGGACGCCAAGAAAGCGAATGCCTATGGCTCGCTTGGCTCGCCCAGCGTCGGCTTATTGCACGCCGAGGTCCTTTACGGAAGCTTCCGCTACGACTATTACGCGGCCGCTTTCGGCGAGGTCGACTACGAGTTCTCGGAAAGCGACATCAACAACTACATCGAGAAAGGCTGGCTCGTCTATGAGTGGGGCAGCGGCTCGCAGCCCGTCAAATTCGAGCTCACCGCGGAAGGCGATACCTATTGCCCGCTCCGGAGCGTCTCCTACCAGGAGATAATCGACAACCCCTTCGAGGAAGGGATGAGCTCCAAGAAAGTGCATGGCAAGCGTTCGCTTTACCGCCAGCTCTACGCCGACGGGAAGATCGGCTCCTGCGCGATGCCGAAGTATTTCTTCGGGACCGATAGGAACGGGAAGGACTTCTTCAAAGTGGTCTTCTCCGGCTTGCTCACCTCGCTTGGCCTTGGCTTATTGGCGAGCGCGATCAACATCGTCATCGGCCTCGTTTGGGGCGCGCTCAGCGGATATTTCGGCGGCTGGGTCGACATGGTGATGGAGCGCATAACCGAGATCCTCGGTGGCGTGCCTTTCATCATCGTGATGACTCTTGTGGCTTTGCTCGCCCAGAAAAACGGCGGGGGAACGACCTTCTGGACCTTCCTCCTCGCCCTCTGCTTAACGGGCTGGATAGGCATCTCAAGCACGACGAGGAGCCAGTTCTACCGTTACAAAGGCAGGGAATACGTCCTCGCTTCGCGCACCCTCGGGGCGAGCGACGCGCGGCTCATCTTCAAGCACATTCTGCCTAACGCCGTGGGGACGATCGTCACCAGCGCGATCCTCATGATCCCCTCGGTCATCTTCACCGAGGCCAACATCTCTTACCTCCTCCCCGGGGCCTTGGCTTTGTCTGATACCTTCGGCGTGGCCTTAGAGGGCGTGCAGAGCGATATCACGACCGCCCCATATCTCATCGTGAGTGCCTCCATCGTGATGGCTTTGCTCATGATAAGCTTCAACCTTTTCGGCAACGGGCTGCGCGACGCGTTCAACCCCTCCTTGAAAGGAAGTGACCAATGATGGAAAGAATAGATTACCCTTATTCGATCGGCGAGCCCTCGGGAAAAGAGGCCGTCCTTTCCGTGCGCAACCTCGCGATCTCCTTCAAGACCGACGAAGGCTACGTCAGGGCCGTCAGGGGCGTCTCCTTCGACCTCTATAAGGAAGAGACCCTCTGCATCGTCGGGGAGTCGGGCTCTGGGAAGAGCGTGACCAACAAGACGATAATGGGCATCCTCCCGAAGAGCGCCCACATCGATTCCGGCTCGGTTATCTATGAGGGCGAGGACCTCACGAAGATTAGCGAGGACGAATTCCACAACATCAGGGGCAACAAGATCGGGATGATCTTCCAGGACCCCCTTTCCTCGCTCAACCCGATCATGAAGATCGGCAAGCAGATAACCGAGGAGATGATCATCAACGGCGATCATCTGAAGCGGTATCGCGATTCGATAATCAACGACGAATTCATCGCCTACAAGAACGATCTGCGCCTCAAGCAGATCCTCTTGAGCGAGATGAAAAGAGAGAAAAAAGCGAAGAAGAAGGCAAAAGAAGCTTTCGACCCTTCCTCATACGCGCCTAAGCTCGATGAGATCAAGGCAAAGATTGCTTCCGACAAGGAGGCCCTTTCCCTCAAGAAGAAAGAGGCGAGGAAGCTCGTGGGCGAGAAGAAGAAAGACATCTACTCTCGCCACTTCGCCCTCGTGAAGGGGATCTTTGGCGAGAAAATCTCCCTCAAAGAGAAATACGACGCCTTCCTTTTGGAGCATAGGCGCGCTTTGAGCGAGATCAGAGTCACCCATAAGGAAGCCAAAGAAAAGGCCCTCAAGATCATGACCGAGGTCGGCATCCCCAACGCCGAGAAGCGCTTCTACCAATATCCCTTTGAGTTCTCCGGGGGCATGAGGCAGCGCATCGTCATCGCGATCGCCCTCACCGCCGAGCCCGACGTGCTGATCTGCGATGAGCCGACAACCGCCCTCGACGTCACCATCCAAGCCCAGATCCTCGAACTCATCAACCGCCTGAAGGCGAGCCGCCATATGTCGGTCATCTTCATCACCCATGACCTCGGCGTCGTCGCCAACATGGCCGACAGAGTCGCCGTCATGTACGCGGGCAAGATCGTCGAATACGGCAAGGCGAGCGAGGTTTTCTATGCGCCGGCCCATCCTTACACCTGGGCTTTGCTCTCTTCAATTCCAGACATCGACAGCAAAGAGAAACTCGAGGCGATCCCGGGCACGCCGCCCAACATGCTCTACCCTCCTAAGGGCGACGCTTTCGCTCTCCGCAGCAAGTACGCCCTCGGGGCCGACTTCAAGGAGGAGCCCCCGATGTTCAAGATAACCCCGACCCATTACGCGGCCACTTGGCTCCTCGATGAGCGCGCCCCCGAGGCGAAGATGCCGCGCATCGTCTCCACGCGCATCGAGAACAGCCTCAAGAAGCAGCGTGAAGACCAAGGAAAGGAGCTCGCCTGATATGATTCGCCAGGATTTGGAAGAGAAAAGGCTTCTCCGCGAGGAGCTCGCCGCCAAGAAGGCGGAGCTACGCGAATATAAGCTCGCTCACCCCTACAAGAGCGCAAGCGACGAGGAGAAAGATAAACTCGCCTCGCTTGAGGCGGAGGTGGAATCCATCGCCTATCGCCTCGGCAACGTGGGCATCACCTACGAGCAGGCCCTCGTCGACAATCGCATAATTTTGAGCGTCCGCCACCTGAAGCAGTTCTTCGGGACGGGCGAAGCGAAAACCAAAGCCGTCCACGACGTCTCTTTCGACGTCAAGGAAGGCGAGTGCTTCGGGCTCGTCGGAGAGTCGGGCTGCGGGAAGACCACTACCGGCAGATGCGTCATCGGGCTTTACGACATCACCTCGGGCTCGATCTATTACAAAGGCTACCGCATCGCTGCCGGCGACAGGTGGAACCGCAAGGAGATAAAGTGGACGAAGATTCGCGCCAAGCGCAAGATCACCGAGCTCCGCGAGGAGATGAAGTCCTCTTTGGACAATTGCAGCGACCCCGCCGAAATCGAGTCCATAAAGAACAGCTATTCGGCTCAGATCGCCTCCATCAAGGAGGAGACCAACAGCCACGTCGACCATCAGAAGGAACTCATCAAGCAGATCCATTACGACCAGAAGCACGTCAACACGCGCCTGCGGAACCAGATCCAAATGATCTTCCAGGACCCGATCGACTCCCTCGATCCGAGGATGACGGTCGAGGACATCATCAACGAGGGCTTGCACATCCAAGGCAAATACAACCGCGAGGAGAACAGGAAGACCGTCGCCAATGTCCTCACCAGGGTCGGCCTTATCCCTGAGTACGCTTCGCGCTACCCGCATGAGTTCTCTGGCGGGCAAAGGCAAAGAATCGGCATCGCGCGCGCTTTGGTGATGAACCCGAAGCTCCTCATCTGCGATGAGCCGATCTCGGCCTTGGACGTCTCCATCCGCGCCCAGGTGCTCAATCTCCTCAACGAGATCAAGGACGAGATGGGCCTCTCGATGCTTTTCATCGCCCACGACCTTTCCGTCGTCAAATACTTCTGCGACAGGATCGCGGTCATGTATTTCGGCAACATGGTGGAGCTCGCTTCCAGCGACGAGCTTTTCGCCCATCCTCTTCACCCGTACACGAAAGCCCTTCTCTCGGCCATCCCTAAGCCGGACCCGTATTCGGAGAAAAACCGCATCAGGAAGGTCTATAACCCCGCCGCCGACCACGACTACTCCGTGGAGAAGCCCTCTTGGAGGGAAGTCGTGCCCGGGCACTTCGTCCTCTGCTCCGAGAGCGAGATGAAGGCTTACCTCAAAGAGATCGCCTCCTTGGACGAGGCGAAAGGAGAAAAGAAATGAAAGAGAAAACCCTGCGCATCCTCGGGATGATCTTCATCTCCGCCCTCTTGGCTTTGCTGCTCCCTGTTTTCATTTACGCCATCCTCGCCTTCTCCGACCCCGCCGCCTATAACTACCGCATCGACTACCTCCAGGCGGATGAGGCGGTGGACCTTTACCTCCACACGGGGGAATACGGCCTCACCATCGTCTTCGGCATCATCCTCTTCCTCTTCCTTCTTCTCACTTTGCTTGACTGGATCTTCAGGAAGAAGAGCACCCACATCGCCTGCTCCTTGCTTTTAGCCGGACTAGGCGCCGCCTATGGGATCGCCAGGGCGGTCTATTGCTTCAAAGTCGGAGGGACGAGCACTTTCCCTGGCATCCTTTATTTGGTGAGCGCGCTTGCGATATTCCTCTCGATGTTCTTCTTCGCCAAGAAGACCCTCGACGGGGATTCCTCCTGGCCTTATCTCGCCTCTTTGATCGTCGGGGCGGCGTGCTTGTTCGTCGCTTCCTGCACGAAGTACACCTATTCGATCCTCAACGCGATGGGCCATCAAGGCGACGTCGTCTATTGGGGCTCTTACGGGGTGAGCAGGCTGATCCTCTTGGCTTATATCATGGCGGCTTTCTTTAACCTGAAGCTCGATTACGAGCCCAAGCAAAAAGAAGGCGAATAAGCAAAATACGAAAGATGGGGGCGTCTCTTGTGGGGCGTCCCCTTTTTTCGATGGCGGAGCTAACTAACGGATCTGCCTCTTTGTGGTTTCGCCAGACTTCAGCGCGGCTGTGCGCCTTATCTTTGGACGCTCCAATAGCCTCTTCTTTCGGTCCCTACGCGCTTGATTTTGCCTTGCTCTTTCAAGGCGGAAAGGCTTCTTTGGACGGTCCTGACGGAGCAGTCAAGCTCCTCCGATATGCCTTTTGAGGACAGGTATGGTTTTTGGCTGAGCAAGGAAAGCACGGAGCTTTCATTGCCGCCTGGTCTCTCCTTTTGCGCCTCATTTTTGTTTAACGCTGGGCCAGTCTCTCCTTGGCGAAGAAAGACGAAGGAGAAGCCGTATGGATTGAGGTCGTAGCGGACTTCCACCCCGCTTTCCTCGCATAGGGCATAGACTTTCTTGAAGCCGGAGCCGAACATCTCGACGTTTTTGCATTTGTAGAGGGTCTCGAGGATGACTTTGTTTCTTGGAAGGGATTTCATTCTTTTGGCGACGAACGATTCGGGGGTGAGTTTCATCGGAAAGGCGCCGGGGTTGTAGATCTCTATCTCGCTGGGGGTGATGTCGATCTCATGCTCCGTCTCGCCGCGGTAATTGGCGTGGGCAAAGGAATTGACGACGATTTCCCTTATGGCGTCTATGGGGACTTCGGGGATCTCTATCCTCTCGGCGTTGCCACTGCTCGCCACTTTCCATTTGATGTTGTTCTTGATGTAGAGGATGCCTTGGTCGATGAGGTTGAAAATGTTTCCGCTCCACCTCTGGATGTCGTTGAAATTGATTCTGGCGTCCGTTGAATAGATAGCTCCCTTCAGGACGACGGGGCGTTTGGAGGAAAAGAGGTAAAAGCCGGCGTTGGTGAGCTTGCCTTCGCTCATAAGACCCAAAGCGGACAGCAATTCCCCCTCGTCGTAGACTGCCAATGGCTCGAGCCTGTTGCAGGAGACAGATTGGGCGTAGAAACGCTTCAAGGCCTCATGGTCGATATCTTCCAACCCATATTTGGTCTGGTGGTTCTCCCAGGAGGAGGTGTAATCCAAGGAGGCGAAGGTCTCCTTTAGCTCTTCCGCGCTCATCTCCTCGGCTCTATCGAAGACCCTCTTGTAATAGCGGCCATAGCTGGAGTAGGGCTGCTCTTTCCCGGAGAAGAAGACGCGGATGAGCGTCTTGCCGTCCAACGTCATCTCTTCGATCTTCGGATAGATCATGGGCTTGATGGCGAATTTGATGTGGTCGGCCACGTCGTTCAAAGTGCTTTCGGTGATTTCCTGGCCTGCGATCTGACCATCAGGGCTCACTCCGAAATAAAGCACGCCTTCCCCATCTTTGTTGAGGATGCTGCAGATGTCATCCATCGCTTTGCTTAATTGGGAGGTTGACTTCTTGAATTCAACGTTCTCGCTTTCTCTTCCTAGCTTCATGATCTTTTCTCTTTGAACCAATTATAAAGGCAAAAGCGACATTTTCAAACGAATGCGACACGAATGCGACAAAAACGACAGCAAATGTCGCATTCGCGTTGTTTTAAGCGAAAAGATGGTTAGATAAGCCCCTTGGCCTTCTCGAAAACCTCTTTGTCGGCTGGGCACCAGGCAAGGGATGCGCCTTCTTCCTTATCGATCCACCTTTCAGCGGAATGGATGCCTTTCTCGACGCTGAGATCGCCTTCGACTATCGAGCATTTGAAGCAATCCATGTCGAGGATGAAGGATGGGTATTCGTAGCGTTCGTTGAAGAGGAAGGAGTCCACTTGTATCTCGGTGTTAAGCTCTTCCTTTATCTCCCTGATGATGGCTTGCTCCCCCGTTTCGCCCGGCTCTATCTTGCCGCCAGGGAACTCATAAAGGCCTTTGAATTCGCCGTAATCCCTTTCGGCGACGAAGAGACGATTGTTTTTGACTAGAAGGGCGCAGACGACCCTAAGCGTTTTCTTTTCCATTTCTTTCAATCCCAAAATCATCATAATACAAAGAGGGTATCGCTTGCTCCAATTCGATG
>CAVDSY010000005.1:0-25712 GCA_963611815.1 bacterium | reverse complement strand
ATTCGATGTCGAAGAGGAGCGCTTTTTTGCTGTTCCCCGAATCCCTCGCGTTGGTGAGCTTGCCTTTTCCGATGTAGCGGAAGGGCATCTCCGCGCGGTCTTGCTTTTTGTTTTTCCTCACGAAGATGAGACATTCGGGGCGGCTTATCAGATCTTTGCCCTTGGCATTTTCCAAGCTCGTCCCCGTCTGCGATTCCCATTGGAGCAAGGAAGGGGAGAGGAAGGCGTCTTTGTAGTTGAGGTGCTCCTGCGTCTTTGCGCTTTTCATCAGATCGATGTAGAGGAGGCGCATTCCATTGATTTCGACGATGCCCGTCATGCGGAAAAGAGTGGGCGAAAGCAAGGCGCGGAGGGAGGAGAGGCCGCTATAGGGATAATAGAGCTTGAGGGGGCCTTTAGTCTCGGAGAATTCCATCTCGTAGCGACATAGCCCGTATTCGAGGAGGGAGAGCATCCATTCTTTGAAGGGCCCTTCTTCGATAGGCTCCGTCAAAAGATAGGAATCGCCTTCTTTTTTGACGAGCTGGACATGGTATTTGCCTTTTGTGTAGTAATACTCGTCCAGCAGGAAACTCAAAGCGTGATCTAAGGATTTCTCGGTGACGTTGATGAAACTAGCGGCCTCATGCAATAACTTTGCCTTTGATTTCTTCCCTTCCAGAAGGCTCCTTATTATCAGGTATTCCTCGGGGCGAGTAAGCGGCAGCAAGTTGAAGGCGGTGCTTATCACGTTTCTTTGCTTTTGGCTGAACAAGGGGACGTCTTCCCCGATGTTGTTTAGGAATTCGTAGTAGGAAGTGTAGTTTTTGGTGAAGCGGAGGAGGTCGATCCCGCTTTCCTGGTCGAGGAAGTCTTTGTGGTGGGCGTATTCGCTTGGCCTTAGCTTGAGATAGGCTTTGAAGTTCGCATAGTCCTGCTTCAGGAATTCCTTTGAGTTGAAGTTCGTTTCCTCCAGCGAAGAGAGAATCTCTTCCTGCGCCTCCTCATCGAAATGGATCTTAAGGCCTTCTATGCCTATCGATCGGAAATCGTTCCTCACAAGCGATGCGAGGGTGGATTTGTCGCTTGAGCCCCCTTTGGTTAGGCTCCCCAAAGCAATGGCGATCTGGGCGGAGCGTTTGTAGGAGTTGGCGATGAAGTCGAGGACGATGAGATGGTCCTTCTCTTTGTATTTCCTAAGTCCGCGGCCTAACTGCTGGATGAAGACTGTGCTTGATTCGGTGGGACGCAGGAAAAGGACCATGTTGATTGAAGGAACGTCGATGCCTTCGTTGAGGATGTCGACGGCGAAGACCATCTCCAAAGGATCGCTTTCGTCCTCGAGCCTTTGGAAGGCCTTTATCCTCTCCCCTAAGGAGGATGACGCGGTTATATAGTCGGTGGCGTAGCCTTCCCCCCTCATGTTATCCGCCATCAAGCGGGCGTGCTCGACGCTGCGGCAGAAACCGATGCACCGGAGTTTGCCTTCAGGGCGATGGGCTTCGATTTGCTCCTTGAGGAAACAGCAGTGGAGGTTTGAGGAGATCTGCTGGATGAGGCGCCTCACGCCTTCTTGGGTGCTTGAATCGGAATAGGATAGGAGGCTGTCCTTGATCCCGTAATAATGGAAGGGGACGATGAGATCGTTCTCCATCGCCTCTCTGAGCCGCAGATCGAAGGGGACGTTGTTGCCGAACATCCTGTAGACGTCCTCCCCGTCCATGCGGTCGGGGGTGGCGGTGAGGCCCAAAAGGAAGCGCGGCTCGAAGTGATCTATTATCGCTTTATATGTCGAGGCGGCGGCGTGATGGACCTCATCGATGACGATGTAGTCGAACTCATCGGGGGCAAAAAGAGAAAGGTGGCGGGAGAGCATCTGGTTGGAGGCGAAGATGAAATCGGCTTTCAGCTCCTCCTTTTCGCCTGTATATAGCCCGTATGTTCTGCTACTTTTGAAGACGGAGGCAAATGAGTCTTTCGCCTGCTTGAGGATCGCGTCCTTGTGGACGATGAAAAGGAGCTTCCGCGCGGCGAAATTGCGCGCGTCGAAGGCGGCGAGGTAGGTCTTGCCGGATCCGGTGGCGGCGATGACCATCGCTTTGTCTGCTCCGAGGTTGCGGTAGCGTTGCAGCTCCCTGAGGGCCTGACGTTGCATATAGTTGGGGTTGAGACAGCTTTCCCTGCTGGAGACTAGATAATCCATGTCCCAGAAGGTGATCGCGTATTCAAGCTCTGTGGCGTAGTTTTTGATGAGCTCATCGCTCAAAGGGGGCAAAGCGTTCCAGAAGAAGGCGAATTCCTCCTCGATGCCTTTTTTGACGCCCATCTCTTCCTCTTCTTTCACCCCGACGTCCCATTCCTTGTTCTTGAGAAGGGCGAAGTAGGTTAGGTTGGAGGAGCCGATAAGGCATTCATAGGAGCCGTCTCCGTATTCGAAGAGGTAGCCTTTCGTGTGGAAGCCATCGTCTCCGAAGGACCTGTTCTCGAGGCGGCATTCGAAGTTGGGGTATTTCTTCTGCAATTCCAAGAAGGAAAGCAAGGAGGGGACGTCGGTGAAATTCTGATAAGTGGAGGTGACTATCTTCCCTTTAACTCCTCTTCTCAAAGCGCCTTCTAGTTCATCATAAAGCAAAGAGAGCCCGGCTTTCTTGATGAAAGATACCGACCAAGAGAAGCTTTCGCAGCGGGACAAGGAATCCTTGAGCTTATCGAGAAAGCGTAAGGGGGTCTGATTGGAATAGAAGGATGCTTTCATCTCTTGTGGTGACTTATAAGTAACAAGATTAGGATAGACGCGGAGATCGTCGAGATCAAGGAATACGGGGCTCATCCATGCAGAGTCGCAAGGGTGAGGTGCCGTTCCATGCAAACCATGGATTTCAACTCTTTTGGCGGAAATCGCAAAAAAAATGGAATTTCTGTCAGAAAAAAGCTGCAACTAAGCATAGGGAAAAGGGGATGGGTGTCCTCGCTTTCATAATGGACGAAGAGAGCAAAAGAAACACTGTTTTTTGCCTTTCTAAACCCCCGTTCTCCTCACTTCACAATGAGTGAAGTAAACTGTGAAGTAGGTGTGAAGTAAACTGTGAAGTGACTGTGAAGTTTTACTTCACTTTGATTTGAATTTTCCTATAATGATTGCAAAGGAGGACGACAATATGCTTATCGAAGAACTTGTCCCAGGCGTCAATTTGGAAGATTATCGAATCGAATTCAAAGGCATTCTGAAGGAAGGGCCATCCAAGGATGGAGGGGAGCGCCTCGAGATGGGCTGGCTCAAAGAGATCGTCGCCTTCGCCAATACCTTTGGGGGGACGATGTATGTTGGGGTGAACGACAAAACCCATGAGGTGCTTTCGCTTGGTCATAAAGAGGCCGACGAGGTCGCGCTGATGGTTCAGCGGCTAGTAAAGGAGCACATCGAGCCCCCGATTCGCTACACGATCGAAAAGCTTGCCGTCCCCAATACATCGCCTACTCGCTATGTTCTGGCGATACGCGTTGAAAAAAGCAAATATCCGCCCATCTCCCTTCGCTTCCATTCGGCCGGGATCATCTATGTCAGGCATTTCGGCAAGACGAGTCCGGCCACCGGGGAAGAGATACGGAATCTTGTGATGAGCAGCGAATCCGCTTCTTTCGACATGCAGGAGACCGACATCAGATTCGATCCTTCCTCCTTCACGGGGCTATACCGCTTCTATAAAGAGCAAAACGAAGGCAAGGACCTCACGGAGAAGGATCTCCTCAACATCGGCTTCATGACCCCAGAAGGCAATTTGCGGAGAGGCGCGCTTCTTTTCGCTGATTCCTGCCAAGAGGAGAGGACTTTGATCGAATGCTCCAAATTCAAGGGCGCCAGCAAAGGGGGGAGTGTCTTCCTCGCGAGCAAGAGCATCAAAGGGAATCTGCTCGACGAGCTTCTTGAGGTGCGCGCCTTCGTGGAGAGCAACTCCGTCTCCTCGGGTTTTGTGAAGACCCCCGGTGGGCGTTCCTCGCTCTTCTCTTTCCCTCCGCGCTCCCTCACTGAAGGTCTCGCCAACGCCATCGGGCACCGGAACTATTTCATGCAAGGAGGGCAGATAGAGGTCAATCTTTTCTTGGACCGCTTGGAAATCGTCTCCCCTGGGTCGCTAGTGACCTCGAAATGGCTCTCGCATGAGAAGGAACTCTCGAAGATCCCTCCCATCCGCCGGAATGAATTGATTTGCGCAGTCCTCTCCCTTTGCCGCCTGATGGACCATAAGGGGTCGGGGTTCGACAAAATAGTCGAGGAATATGGGAAATACGGCGACGCTTTCGCCCCATTCGCCGATTCGGACGACGTTTCTTTCACCCTCACTCTACCTGACCTCACTCATTCGCAGGGCCTCATCGCGAATCTGGAGTGCCCGGAGGTCTATACAGTTGAAGCTTTGGATGGAAAGAACTCCCTGCGCGTCCTTTCCTATTGCTACTCAGCTCCTAGAAGCGCTCCGGAGATCGCCTCTTTCCTCGGGATAAAGCCATCTTCGTATTTCCGCAAGCAGGTTCTTGAACCATTGCTTGAAGACGGGTATCTCGTCGAAACCTCAAGCTCCTTCCCGGCGAAGTATATTTCTAACAGTGAAAAAGTCTTTCCTCGCTGAAAAGCTGACGCTTTTTTAACGACGATGGCTGAAAATCCGCCTCTGGCAAAAGCAATTTTCGAGGGTCTTGGCGACCAAGTTTTAGACTTCCGCCTCTTCGCAATTAGCGTCTTTGGCCTTTGAATTGCTCCCCGTCCCTTGGGCCGTGACCAAGGCCGTGGTGGAGGATTCGTAATACAAAACCGTGATGGTATCGTTAGCTGTGGCTCTTCTCCAAGCGAAGACCTTATCTCCTGTTGTGGCGTCAACTTCAAAGAATACGTTTGATTTTGTATAGCCCGTATCGGTTATTTTGGTTAGGACGCCGTTTTCCTTGGTGACGAAGTCGAAAGTGGTATCAAAAGAACGCTCGGTCGATGGCTCTTCGCCATCGCCTGCGTCAGTTCCGATGTCCATATAGGCAATCCAAGGGGAATTGGCGCCATAAGTGTTATAGCCAATAAAATATTCGTACTGGGTAGACGCTGAAGTTTCGAAATAACCATATTTGCAATAGTACGTCAAAGTAGTTCCCATTGAGTTGTAACCATCGAAAGCGCTTGAATAATCTCCCGCCGTTGTCCTTTTAAGAAGGACATAGTAAACGCCAGCGGTTGTTCCTGAACTATACCCAGGATTATAAAAAACGAATCGGAATTTGCCGTTTTCTTTTGGAGCGACCCAAACGCCGTTCGCTGGAATAATCAAATCGCCTGTCCATGTACCAACGCACGCATTTTCGACAAAAGCATAATCCAAATCTCTCACGTACTGGGAGTTGTTGCCGCTTGTGAATCGCATTAGATGCGTTCCGTTGCTTTTTAAATAAGTCAACACACTATCCGGTGGGGTTGTTAAATTGGCGTTCGTTGGATTCCAAGCCGTCCCTGATTGAATTCCAAAGTCATCAACATTGTAATCAAGCGATTGCTCAAGCGTTTCAACGACTCCCGAATAATAGCCTAAATTGTTTCCTTTGGTGGAAGCTTGATATGTCGAATATTCGCTCGGATTTACATTTATTGTCTTAGATCCGTAGTTTTTAACAGCGTCTATTGATTTGCTGGAACCGGTTCCCTTTATTAGCGTTGTATTGGTGTAGCGAAATGGCAGTACGGTTTTGGATGGAATTTGGCCAATCTCCCCCGTAGAGTCCTTCAAACCATTATTGATTAAAGACAGATGGAGAGATTTGATGTTGGCGCTCGTGCCATAACCTGTGTCGCTTCCCGAACCGGTTCCAGATGAATCCCAACTAAATTTATCTTTGTTATAACTCCCGACCAAGGTGTATTCCGATAACTTGGTGAAACTGTCCAAAGTGCTGGAGGCGCCGTTGATGTTCATCGTCGCGTAATGGACGCCGCAATTTTCAATTTGGCCATTCGCATACCCCGCGAAGATGCCGACCAAAAGATTGCTTTTCTTGGTTTTGATCGTGAGGTTGTCCAAATAAAGGTTCGTCACTTGATTGACGCTGCTGTCGTAGGCGGCGGAAGGGACGCTGTTGTATTGCCCGATGATCCCAAAGAAGCCGACGATCGCCTTTTGGCTGTTGAATTGCTCAACGCCGGTTTCGCTGGTCGAGGATGAAGTCAAAGAGCCGACGCTGTCTAAGCGCGTGGGATAGGAAGTGATGTAGCCGCTTTCGATCGTGTTGGAGATCGTGAGGTTTGAGATGGTGTAGCCATTCGCGTCGAAGTTGCCTAGGAAAGGATAGGTCTCCGTCCCGCAGGGAGGGAGGATCTTGCCGCTGGCGTCGATGTCCCCCATGAGCTTGAAATAAGTGGTGGAGATGGATTTCGTCCCGTCCTCCGCTTCGACCTCTTTGTTGAAGTAGCCCATGTCCTGCAGCCAGGTGAAATAATAGAGCTGCTGGGCGTTGATGATGCCGTAAGGGTGCTCGGCGGTGCCGTCTCCTTCTTCGAAATAGGAGCCGGTTGCCTCTCCCACCAGCCCATCGACGGATGAACTCGTTTTAGGCGAGGCGAACCAGGAAAAGGAGGCGATCCCCAGCGTGCATCCGAGGGCGATGAAAGCCAGCCCCAAGATGATGACGGGCTTCTTGATGGTTTCTTTGCTTTCCTTTTTGCTCATACCTTTGGCCTTCTTCGAAGGTCAATTCCAAATGATAGGAATTTTGAGGGGGGGGTCAAGGTGCTATCGCACCATGGATTATGGCTCGCTTCGGCGCGATTAATCGTGATTAAGAGCCTCTCCAACCTCGGAATCTGCCCCAGCCATAAACGAAACTCTCGGGCCTGATTAACGTGAAAGGCTGGGAAAACACGTACGTGAAATAGGGGGGAATATCTTTTCGGATAATCGAATGGGAGACGCTTTACCTAGAAAGAGAGGGCCATTAAGACGCTGAACGCACGGTTAAGAAGCACGAAAGCTTTCCCTTTGATCCCTGTGGTTGGAATAGCCCGGACAATTGCCCCGATGGCGAACATATCGACGAGGACCATTACGATGAATTCGATAGTTAAGAGAAGGGATTAAAGTCAGCCATTTTGGGCGCCTTTGGAAAGAGCGGCAGCATTTATGCGCGATGGCTCGCGCTTCTTGTTTCTTGCCGCTCATAAGTGAGGACTCCGCATGGAAGACGATATGGGATGATCCAGTTGAAAGGAAAACAAGCAGACATTCCCTCATTCAAAAACAGAAGGAAGAGGATTTGCTTATGACGTTTGCAAAACCTAGAAGAGCGCATTGAAACATTGCGAATGCGGATACGAAAACAGCAAAAACCCATTTCGTTTCCCCGAAAAAGAGAAAAAGTCTCGGAATAAGGAAGTTGAATGCTGAATTGAAAGTTTGGTTCCCGCGTCGAAAGAAATGACGGCGGAACGCTCGGAAACGCTGGGCCGCACTTAGAAAAGAGGAAGTGAAAGAAAACGCCCGCCCTCGCTAGGGAGAGCCTTAGCAGCAACCTGGGAGGACAATCGAGGCGATCATGGCTGAGAAGCCTTCGCTTTGAGCTGACCATTTTCTTGGGACATCGGCTATAATCCGTCCCATGAGCCTCGACCTGGTGGACCTAACCGCATCCTATGCGAGCAAAAAGAAAGGCGTTTGCTTCTCTTTGCCTCCGGTTAGCTTTTCCTTGCCAAGCGGGCATATCCTTTGCGTAAGCGGGCCCTCAGGCTGCGGGAAGAGCACTTTGCTGAAAGCGATGAGCGGCCTCATCGAAAGCAAAGGCGAGCTTCTTTTCGAAGGCCATCCCTTGACGATAGGCGAAGTGGCCTATATGGGTGAGATAGAGACCTTATACAAAGGGAAAAGCGTCTTCGGCAGCCTTTGTTTCCCGATGCAGGTCGCCAAAATGAAAGAGGCCGAGATGAAAGAGAGGATCTTTCAGATATCCGCTGAGCTGGGCTTCGCCAATCTCCTTACCAGGAAGAGCAAGGAGCTGTCCTTAGGGCAAAAGAAGATCATCGAGTTCGCCAAATGCGTCCTCAAATCCCCGGAGGTGATGCTTTTAGACGAGCCCTTCTCCTCCTTGGACCCTGAGATGAAGGGGACCATCTGGGCTTACATAAAACAGATGAAGCGCGATCTCGGCACGACTTTCGTCATCATCACCCACGACGATAAGGAAATCGAGGCGCTTGGCGATTACGTCTATGATTTCCAGCTCGGCAGGATGACCTTGAAGGAGGGCGCTTTATGAAGCCGCTCATCAAGTTCGAGCACCCGGTGTCAGAACAGGCCAAAGGATGCGGTCTTCCTCTCAATAGGCTTTCCGCGTTTAAAGACATCATCAAGCATCGTTATCAATTGCTTCTCGGGATGGGAGTGGCACTTTTGGCTTTCTTCATCCCTTTCTTCATTACTTTCTCTCTCTGCGGGATGAGCTACGATTCGCTTTGCGCCGAGCTGGAAAGCGGGGCGATAAGCACGAGCGCCTTCATCGAGGGGACCTTGGGGATTTACCTTTATGAGCTGCTCTCTTTGGCCCTTTCCTCTTTGCTGCTTGCTTTCCCTTTGTCCTTCTATTCGCGGATTTTGCGCTCTCTTTGCTTCTACGACAGCTTCTTTTTCTGGAGCGAGGGAAGCAGGGGGTTCAAGGAGAATTTCCTCGGCCGTTTCCTGGCTTTGCTTTCGCTTTCCCTTCTTTCCCTTGGCTCTGCGGTTTTGGTCCTTTACGTCGATTTCGGCGCGAGCGAGGTAAATTGGGTGACCTCGATCCTCGCCTTCTTGCCGCTTGTGGCGATAATCCTGCTCCTCCTCCCGACTTGCCTCGTCTATCTCTCTCTGTCTTCGATATACAAGACGGGCTTCCTTCAGGGAATGGCCTCTTCCTTCAAGATCTACCTAAATTCCTTTTTCCCGACCTTGGGGATTTCGCTGGCTTTTCTCTTGCCTTTCCTTTGCTTGTTAATCCCGAATTCCCTGGTTGCGGGAGGGGTCCTCGCGGCTTTGATCGTCGTCTATTACCCTCTTTTGATATTGGGCATCCGCCTCTATCTCCTATATCGCTTCGACTCGCTTATAAACGAGGAGCGCTACCCTTCTTTGTTCCATAAGGGCCTCTTCATCTGAGACGCATCAGAATCGCCTGCTCATAATCCCCGAAGCCTTTGCCGAATATGTTGATGCCCCCTTTGTGGGCAGCGTCCTCCTTGAAGCCTATCGTGAGCTCGATGTAGGGGGAATCGCCGATATTCAACGATGATATGGTTGCCTTTCCTTGCTCGTTGTCGTTGCAGAAAGAGCCCCTTTCGTTGACTTTTATCTCGGTGAGCAGCCCGAACTGGGTGCTGTTGATGAACCAGTATTCGGGGGTGAGCCTGCCTCTTCTGCCCCCGAAGTCGCCGGGGGAGGTGAAGGTGAGGATCTCCACACCGTTTATCCAGAAGGTGATGTCACTTGGCCAGTCGTTGCGCGAATAGACGGTTTCCGAGCAAAGCTCAAGCGAGACGGAAATCTCCTTGAGGGTGGGGTGCTTGGCTTTGAGAAAGGGGAAGCGGTAGCTTATTTTGCCCTTTTGGAACCAGAGGATCTCCGCTTCGGTTCGCGTAGGGAGATAGAAAGCGGTGAGGTCATCCACCGGCCCGATGATGCCCCTTTTCCCGGCCAGCCCGCAGGGAGGGGCGATCTCGACGCTCGAGAAATAGCCTACAGGCATCTCGATTATCTCCTCTTTCTCCTCCTCTTTGCGGGTGTTGTCGAAGGAGAAGGAGACGCTGTTGACGCTGCGCGAGCAGAGCTTCAGCTGTCCTTTGGGGGAGGGGCGGTAATCGATGAAGATAAGCTCGCTGTCCTTCAGGATGTCGGTGTGGAAGGCGCAGCTTGATAAGGGGAGGTCGAGGGAGCGCGATATCTCTTGGATCGTCATCGGCCTCTCTTCGAGCAGGGCGAGGATCCTCATGCGCTCCTTTGAATCGAGGGCGTGCGCGACTTTGAGGGCCTGAGGGAGGCTCTTCTCGTCGTCAGCTTGGTATACAAAATTCTTGTTCGAATTAATTTCATCGCTCATAAAATGATTGTCCTCTTTCAAAAAGGTTCGTTGGCATGGGCTTTTCTATGCTTACAGTAACCTTGTAAGATAAGCCTGGAACATTCTAAAAAAACTATAAGTATCATGCAATGTGGAGCATGGTAAGATTTCATAAAAGAAAGCGCTTTCAGCAAATGTCAAAACCCAAACGCAAACTTCCTAGCTACCCTCTGTTCACAAAAGACCCCTTCTTTTCTCTTTGGTCCAACGACGAGCTGCTGGCCAGTCGCGTCACCGATTGGAGAGACAGGGAAAGAGATCTGCGCGGATACGTGGTGGTGGATGGGATTGCCCATCGCTTCCTTGGGCTCGATGAACGCTACGATGCTTTGGAGGAGGAAGAGGTCTCCGTCTCCTTGATGGCGACAACCTACTCTTTCCGTGGCGGCGACTTCCGCTTCGAAGCCTCCTTCCATTCGCCTCTTCCTTTGGACGACATTTACCTCCTTGGCACTCCGGTGTGCTTTTTGACATATCGTTTCGAGTCCGCCTCTTCCCATGATGTGCGCGTGATCCTTTATGTCGGCGAAAACCTCGTTTACGAGAAGAAAAACACGGTCAGGTGCGACACCCTTGCTTGTTCTTCTTGTTCAATATCTTATCTTGGTAGGGACTCCTACAACGTCCTGAACCAGAGCGTCGACCTCGACGGCCCGGATGGCGGGTTCTTCTACCTCGCCGGGGAAAAGAGCGCGCATCTTCCCTCCGCTTTCTCTCCCGAGGGGGAACTCTCTTGCTCCTATGAGGCCTCATCCGATATGGGCATTGTCGCCTACAAAGAAGACAAAGAGACCAAAGATTGCTGCGGCCACTTCGCGATTGGAAGGGACGGGATCGTCGACATCATGTATTATGGCGAGCCCCTGAGGAGCGTCTGCTTCAAAAAGCACGCCTCCTTCATTTCCGTCATGGAATGCGCTTACTCCCACGTGGAGAGCGCCCTCGCGAAGGAAGGCTCGTTCGAAGCAAGGGTCAAGGAAGACGCTTCCTCTTATCCTTCTGATTATTGGGATATCCTCTGCGCTAGCTACCGCCAGGCCGTTTCCGGCCACAAACTCGTCATCGACTCCAAAGGAAGGACGCTTTTCCTTTCGAAGGAAAACGGCTCAGACGGATGCATCGCCACAGTCGATGTCACCTTCCCTTCCTCGCCTTTGTTCGCCCTTTACAACGCCGACCTCCTGAAAGGAATGCTGCTCCCCGTGATGGATCTTGCGGAATTCCCTTCTTGGGACCTCCCTTACGCACCGCACGATTGCGGCGTCTATCCTTTCTGCCTTGGGCAGTATTATGGGGTCAGGTTCGACAAAGAGCTCCAATACCTTGATAAGATTTCTTCTGTCCTGCCTCCTTTCTACGCCTATCCCTCGATGGATCGGATCATCGATTTGAAGCGCCAAATGCCGGTGGAGGAATGCGGCAACATGCTGATCCTCTCCTTGCTTCTCTCGCAAAGAGAGGGCAACCCCTCATTCGTGGAAAGGTATGAAGGGCTGCTCAAGAAGTGGTGCGATTACCTCCTTGCTCAGCCCACTCTCCCGACCAACCAGCTCTGCACAGACGATTTCGCCGGATTGAGCGACAAGAACGTCAATCTCGCGATCAAGATGACAGTCGGCATCGCGAGCTTCGGCAAGATCGAGGAGATGCTTGGCAAAGACGGCAGCTCGTACATCGGCGAGGCAAAAAGGCGCGCCGCGGAGATAGAGTCTCTCGATAAAGACGGCTACATTCCGATAGGGGAAGGCCCGGAGATGAAAGGCTATTCGCTCAAATACAACCTTTACATGGATCTCCTTGTGGGGACTTGCCTCTTCAAGAAGGAGACCTTCAAGAAGGAGCTCGCCAAATACGAAGAGAAGTTCTTGGATTACGGCTTGCCGTTGGACGATCGCTCGCCTTGGGCTAAGGCCGATTGGCAGATCTGGGTCAGCAGCTTCGCCGAGAGGAGCCAGAAGGCAAGATATTATTCGACGCTTCTCAAGTATCTCGAAGAAAGCGCGATGCGCGTGCCCTTCGGCGATTGGCTCGACGCGAAAGAAGGAAGCCCCGCCCGGTACGGCGAGCAGAAAGAGCTCTACTTCGTCTGCCGCACGGTCGTCGGCGGTTGCTTCGCCCCCATGCTTCTTGATAAAAAAGAAAGATAAAAAAGGAGAAATACCATGAAAAACAATCTCAAACACTTACTTGTTGTCTCGGCCTTCGCCGCATCCGTTCCGGTCCTCGGTTCCTGCGCTGGCAGGGGAGGGGAAGTCGAGGTCAAGACGGACATGACCCAGCTTTACGTCACCAACTTCGACGGAGGCGTGGGCAGCGATTGGCTGACCCCGCTCATCAAAGCCTTCGAGGAGAGCGAGAAAGACAACTCCTATGAGCCCGGCAAGAAGGGCGTCCAGGTCCTGCTTTCGAAGTCGAAGACAAACGGAAGGACGATGTCCAGCACCTTCAAAGGCAGCACGATCGACGTGATGTTCAATGAGTACATCCCCTATAACAGCTACGTCAGCAACGGCAACTTCCTCGCCATCGACGACGTCGTCAACGAGGTCAATCCCAACGACAGCAAAAAGATAGCCGACAAGATGAGCGATGAGGAGAAAACGGCCCTTACCGCCTATGACGGCCATTATTACGCGATTCCCCATTACCAGGTCTTCTGCGGCATCGTCTACGACAAGGACGTCTTCGCCGATGAGAAGCTTTATTTCTCCGAGAACGAGGAGAACGGGAACGACGGCTTCGTCGTGAGCTCCTCCGAGAAGCGCAGCTGCGGCCCCGACGGGGTCTACGGCACCGAGGACGACGGCCTTCCCTCTTCCTATGAGGAATTCTTCAAGCTCTGCGACTTCATGGTCTCCAAAGGGGTGACGCCTTTCATGTGGACCGGCCAATACGCCGCGGATTACACTTTCTACCTCCTCGAGTCCCTCGCCCAGACCTACGCCGGCAAAGACGAGTACAGCTACAACTACACCTTCGATTCCAAGGACAAGACCGCGAACATCGTCACCTCGTTCGACGAAAACGGGAGTCCCATCATCGAGAAGAAGTCGATCGCTCCGAGCAGCGGCTACCTCCTCCGCCAGGAAGAGGGCAAATACCGCGCTTTGCAGTTCCTTGAGAGGGTCATGAGCAACGACGATTACGCCTACTCTCTTTCGCGCACCGGCTCGACCACCCATTCCCACACCGACGCCCAGGAGGATTTCATTTGCTCGAAGCTTGAGAACAAGCCGGTGGCGATGCTTATCGAGGGCACTTGGTGGGAGAACGAGGCCAAAAACAGCGGCGCGGTCGACCGCATGGAAAAGACATATCTCGTCAAAGAGAACGAGCGCAACTTCGGCTTCATGGCTTTGCCTAGCAAACTCAGCGGCAGAGTCAAAGAAGGGGAAGGCAGCAAGTCCGTCTTCTCCGACTACATCTCCGCCTACGGCGTCATCAGCTCCACGATCGAGGAGAGCAAAATCCCCCTTGCGAAGAATTTCCTCCGCTTCTGCTATAGCGACACTTGGCTTGAGAGCTTCACCGAGATCACCGGCATCGCCAGGGGTCTCACCTATTCGATGAGCGAGAAGGCCCTTTCGAACATGACCCCCTTCGCCCGCTCGGCCTGGAATATGCACCTTGAAAGCGATGCGATCTATCCCCATAGCTCCGCTAAGCTCTTCATCAACAACGAATCCTCTTTGACCAACGAATTCTGGGTCTCCAAAATCGGGACCGAGACCCACGAAAGGCCCTTCACGCCGCTTAAAAACGGCAAGACCGCCCAGGAATACTTCGAGGGCATGGCCTACACCGAAGGGACCTGGAAGGAAAAATACGGGAAGGATTTCTGATCCCCAAAGGTAAGTGAGCATGAATTCGTCGCAGGCGATACAAAGGAAAAGCGGCCTCTCCGACGCGAGGAAGAGGAAGATCACGAATCTTCTCTTTTACGTCGCTTTGATCGCCCTCCCCATCATCCAGTTCTGCATCTTCTACATCGGGGTCAACGTCAATTCGCTTCTGTTGGCCTTCCAGACCTACTCTTTGAGGGATGGGTATTCTTTCGTCGGCTTCGACAACATCGCCAAAGTCTTCAAAGACCTCTTCACCGACGCCTCCTTCGCCAAGATGGTCGGCAATTCCCTTCTTGGCTACCTCTCAACCCTATTGACGACCGTCTTCTCGCTCCTCTTCTCCTTCTATATCTATAAGAAAAGGATGTTCAGCGGCTTCTTCAAGGTCATTCTGTTCCTGCCCAACATCATCTCCGGGCTCATCCTCGCGATCATGTTCAAGTACTTCGTCGACCGCGCGGTACCTGAGCTCGCCATGACTTGGTTCGGGGCCCAGCTTGACGGGCTGCTCAGCAGCGAGGCCACGGCCTTCGGAACCGTCATCTTCTTCAATGTTTTCATCGGCTTCGGGGTCCAGGTCCTCCTTTTCTCCGGGGCGATGGACGCGGTCTCGCCAACCCTGATTGACGCCGCTGAGGTCGACGGCTCGACGGGTCTTTCGCAGTTCGTCCACGTCATATTGCCTTCGATTTGGCCTAACGTGGTCACCTTCCTCGTCGTCGGGGTGGCGGGCATCTTCACCAATCAGCTCTGCCTCTATTCCTTCTTCGGCACCGGGGCGAGCTCGAGCGTCTACACGATCGGCTATTACCTCTACAAGAATACCTATCTGTCTTTGGAGGATGGCTATCCCTATCTCGCCGCCTTCGGCATCGTCCTCACTCTCTTCGCCGTCCCCCTCACCTATCTCGTAAAATTCCTCTTAGAAAGGTTCGGTCCGCGTTATGAATAAGAAAGAAAGAGCGCCGCGCCAAAACCCCTTGAAAGCCTGGAAGAGGGATTTCAGGAGCACCTCGCCCCTGTTCGTGGCGATGTTCATCATCCTCGTCATCTATTCCTTCTTGATGCTCTACCTCCTTTTCTGGGGGGTGGTCACGAGCCTTAAGGACGCCGGCGACTTCCGCACGAACATCATGGGGCTGCCGGTCGAGTGGAAGTGGGACAACTTCGCCAACGTCTTCCAGAACTTCTACGTCTCCGTCAATAGGGGCGGCGTCCCTGGGAAGGTCTACGTCGAAGAGCTCTTGCTCTACACCTTGACCTACGCTCTCGGCGGGGCTTTGGTCCAGACCGTCGTCCCTTGCATCGTCGCCTACGCCTGCTCGCGCTTCAATTACAAGTTCAACGGGGTCATCAAGGGCATCGTCATCGTCACGATGATCCTCCCCATCATTGGCAGCGCCCCCGCCGAGATAAGCCTGCTCCGCAGCATGGGGCTCTACGACACGATCTGGGGCAACTGGATCCAAAAATTCAACTTCATCGGGATGTACTTCTTGGTCTTCCTCGCCTCATTCAAGACGGTTTCGAAGGATTTCTCCGAGGCCGCTTACATCGACGGGGCTGGCGAATTCACGATCATGTTCCGCGTTATACTGCCGATCGTAAGGAACACCTTCCTCACCATCCTCCTCATCCGCTTCATCGATTTCTGGAACGATTACCAGACGCCGATGCTCTATCTCCCCACCCATCCGACCTTGGCCTATGGGGTCTATACCCTCTCGACCACGACCATCAACTCGATGAACACCGTCCCGATGAGGATGGCTGGGTGCGTCATCCTGCTGATACCTATCCTCATCATCTTCCTTTGCTTCCGCAAAAGGATCATGGGGAACATCACCTTAGGAGGTGTTAAAGAATAATGAAAAAAGCCATCTTGCTTCTCTCCTCCCTCGCCTTGCTGGGCGGGGTGGGGGCCAACATCGGCGTCAGCGTTGCCGGAGGGCAAAGTTTCCTGACCCATCGGGCCAATGCTTCAAGCCCAGTCGATTCGCTCTCCTTCGAAGACAAGTACTCGCTTGGCTCGAGTTTCGAGGTGCCCTCGGCGACTTTCTCCGACGATGGGAAGGACGTCCAGGCGACCTCTTACCTCGTTTTCCCTAGCGGGAAGAGCGTCTCCTCGAAGAAAGTGACCCTCTCTGAGGCTGGCCAGTATCGCCTTTATTACCGCGCCTATAGCGAAGGCAAGGCGTTTGAGAAGTCTTTCTCCTTCCTGGTGAGCCGCAAGCTCTACACGATGAACGGCGAGAAAAGCGAACTCTATTTCGGCAACGCCCCCTACATGGAGAAAGAGGAGGAGAAAGGCATCGTCGCCTCCATCTCGCCCTACGAGGAATTCGTCTGGAACGAGCCGATCGATCTCTCCGACTACAACGTTTCGAAAACCCTTCTCTCCCTCAACGTCACCCCTGCTTCGATAGGGCTTGCCGATGCGAGCAAGATAGTAATCAAGCTAACCGACCGCTACGACGCGACCAACGTCGTCACGATCGAGCTTAAGAAATGCGACGACAACCGCGCCGAATGGGCGGAGAACAACACCTACGTCATGGCTTACGCAACCGGCCAGCTCCCCACGGGGCTAGAGGATGGTCAGCGGACCGGGCCTTTCGTCACCTACAAAGGCTCGACCTACAAGTACCATAAGAACAACTTCTATGGCGCCCGCATCGCCTATTCCATGGCCGGGGCCCCGCATTTCATCTCGACGGCCAACCCCAATTACGAGGAGGAATACGTGCGCGATCAGGTGATGTCGATCTACTTCGATTACAAAAGCGGCGTCGTCTACGCAGGGAGCGTGGCCAAACTAGTCACCGACCTAAAGGACGCGACGATCCAAGAAGGCTCCCCGGTCTGGGGAGGCTTCACCACCGGGGAGGCCATCCTCTCAATCTCCGCGGAAGGCTATAACGCCGAGCGCTGCACGATGCTCATCAGCAAAGTCGCCGACAAGACTGTAAGCGGCTATGCGAGCAATGAGTTCGACGATGTCTCCGGCCCTTCGATCGACATTGATTTCGCAGGCTTCGACAAAGACTCTTTGCCTTATGGCATCGTCAATAAGGCCTATCCCATTTTCAAGGCCAGCGCCTCCGATTATCTCGATGGCGAATGCGAAGTGAAAAGCGAGGTATACGTCAATTACGGCCTCTCCAACCAAGTCAGCCTGATGGTTGAAAACGGCTCCTTCACCCCGAAGGTCCCGGGTCTTTACACCCTCGTTTACCGCGCGAAAGACAAAAGCGGCAACGAGACCGTGCTCTCCTACCCCCTTACCATCCAGGCTTCCGGCGAGACGATAGCGGTCGACAAAGTGAGCAAGGAAAGCGGAGCCTTCTATAGCGGCTCCTCGGTCAAGGTGCCTTCTTTGACCTATAAGAACGCCAGAGGCAAAATAAGCGAGACGGTGAGCGCGAAACTCGTTGGCAAGGATGTCTCTTACGAGGTCCTCGACGGTGAGTTCACCCCGCTCTACGCCGGAGAATACGAGATCACTTACACCTTCGCCGATTATCTGTATTCCGGAACCCATAAAGAGACCATCAAGGTAAGCGCCGGCACTAAACCCTCTCTTAAGGGCGGCTCCTCTTTGCCCGATTACCTCATCCTCGGCTGCGAGTACAGCCTCGATGCGCTCAAGGGAGAGGATTATTCCTCCGGCGAGCCGGTCGAGATCGATGCTGAGGTCTATGTGAAGGAAGGCACTTCCGCGAAGAGGAAAGTCGAAGGCCTCACCTATAAGCCGACCACTGCCGGAGACCTCACGCTCAGCTATGAGATAAAAGGCGCGAAGGAGACGACCTCGGTCGAATACACCTCCAAGATCGTCGACTGCGGGTATGGCAAGCCCGGCGAGCTTGATATCGGCGCCTATTTCCAAGGGAACGCCTCCAAATACCAGCTCAAGAACGCCGAGATCGAGTATTTCTCCAACGGAAAGAACGATCTTGATCTCTCTTTCATCAATTCGTTGCAGGCCTTCGATCTCTCGCTGCGCTTCCGCGGCGGCTCCCTGCCTAACTTCCGCGTGGTGACCATCACCCTGACCGACTCTCTTGATAAGGACGTGGCGGTGGACTTCACTTACCGCAAGGGCAACGACGGGAACCTCACTTTCCAGATCAACGATGGGACGCCGACGGCGATCGCCGGCTCTTTCGAGGACAGCAAATCCACGCTGATCTTCTCCTATAAGAACGCCACCTGCGCCGCCGGGGGGGCAAGCGGGAGCGAGAAGACGGTGAGCAAAGACAGCAAGGGCAATGCCTTTGCCGGCTTCCCCTCGGGCAAAGTCTACCTCTCGATGAAAGTCAGCTCGCTTAGCGATGCCTCTTCCATCTCCTTGACTAATCTCTCCGGCCAGCCGCTCACCGCGGTGAAGGCCGACCTCATCAAGCCGATGATAAGCGCCTCGGCGGAAAGGGGCGAGAGGCGCTATGGCGACCTGCTCACCCTTAGACCAGTCCTCTTCGGAGATGTCCTCGATCCCAATATCAAGACGAACATGAAGGTGGTGGACCCGGATGGAGAAATCGTGACCGATGACGCGGGCATCCTCCTCGATGGCGCCGATCCTGGCGCCACCCATGAGGTGACCCTCAACAAGTACGGCTCCTACCTCGTCACCTACAGCGCCGAGGACAACAACGAGAACACGGTCACTTACAGCTACGCGGTGACCGTCGTCGACGACATCGCCCCGGAGGTGAGGCTGCTGTCTCATGCCACAACGGGCAAAGTCGGCGAGAAGATCGCCCTTGCCGGAATCAAAGTCGCGGACAACGACTCGACTGAGTTCACTGTCTACGCCACGGTCAGGACTCCTGACGGCAGGACCATCACCTTGGGGAACCTCTCCAGCGACGGCAAGGTCAGCCCTTCCTCTTCCTTCACCCCGAACCAGAAAGGGACCTACAAGGTCACTTACATGATTTACGACGATTCCGGAAATAGCGTCTTCGTTTCCTATGACGTGGAGGTAACCGAATAATGAACAAACCGATGAAAGGACTGCTTATGTCTGCCTTAATGCTTCTTTCTTCCTGCGGCGGAGGGTCGAACCCCTCAACCGACAACTCCTCTGATTTCGAGGGGAGCGAAATCAATTTCAGCGGTGAAAACGTCAACGTCCCCGGCTCTCACGACGTCCAGGGGCAGATCCACCAGCTGAATTCAACCGAGAGAAGCGACTATTTCTTCAAAGATGGCCAAAGCGAGTACGCTCTTTATCTCGACGCGGACGCTTCCTTGACCCTTCGCACGTCCGTCAGCGACTTCGTTTCCCTCGTCTACGAAGCGACCGGCGCCTATTTGCCGATCAAGGACAGCGGCGATTCCTCGCTCAATAAGTCCTCCAAGCTCATCTCGGTCGGCACCAATGGCCTCTCGAAAGAGGCTGGGGTGGAGGCCGATTACGAATTGCTCCGCTCTCAAGGCTACATCATCAAGACGGTGGGGGACATCATCTTCGTGAACGGCAACAGCGACCAAGCCATCGCCAACGGCCTCTACGAGATCCTCCGCGTGATGTTCGGCTTCGATTTCCTCGGGCCTGAGACCTATGTGCTCGATAAAGACGTCAAAGACGTCAAAATGAGGGATTTCGACACCCTCGACGCCCCTGACATCGAACACCGCATGGGCTGCAACGCCTTCTCCACCGGCAGCGCCGCCACGACCAGGAGATACCGCATCTCCCCCTCCTCGATGATGGCTGTCAATGGGGCGACCTGGCACAACACCTTCAATTACCTCCCCAAGGAGACCTATCAGAACGAGCATCCGAAGTGGTATAGCGACGACGGCACCCAGCTCTGCTACCTCGCCCACGGCGACGAAACCGAGCTAAAGGCCATGCGCGCCCAAGTCGTCGAGGTGATGAAGCAGACGATAATGGCCAACCCCGATAGGACCCTCATTACCTTCACCATCCAAGACGCCAACACCTTCTGCGAATGCGCCCACTGCAAGGCCAGCAAAGAGAAGTACGGCGGCGCCAACAGCGCGGCCGTCATCCATTTCCTCAATCCGGTCAGCGACGCCATCAACGATTGGTTCGAAGGGGATGGCAAGGAGTATAAACGCGATCTCAAGATCCTCTTCTTCGCCTATCTCTCCACCAACCAAGCCCCGGTCAATTATGATGAGGCCACAAAGACCTACACCCCGATCGACGAAAGCGTCAAATGTCGCGACAACGTCAACGTCTTCTTCGCCGACATCAGGGGCGACTACACCTCCTCCTATTACGACGAAGACGGCGCCAACGCCCCTTACATCAAGGCCATGAAAGGCTGGACGGCGCTAAGCAAGAACTTCTTCTTCTGGACCTACCAGACGAATTTCGCCTATTACCTGGTTCCCTACAATTGCTTCAACGCGATGCAGGAGAGCTATCGCTTCGCGGTCAGCTGCAACGCCCTCTACATCTTCGACGAGGGGCAGTGGAACCAAGGCAGCGCCTGCACGGGCTGGACTTTCCTCAAGCAATACCTCACCGACAAGGAGACCTGGGACGTCAGCGTCTCCCAGAACGATCTCATCAACCGCTTCTTCGATGGCTTCTACGATGAGGCCGGAGCGGTCATGAAGCAGATCTTCGACGAATGGCTCGTCCTCGCCACCTATCAGAACGAGCTTGGCTACAAAGGCGCCAACTCCATCTATTACAACGCGCTTCAAGAGAAGATGTGGCCCAAAGGCACCCTCACCAGGTGGCTTGACCTCTTCGACGAGGCCCTTGCGAAGGTCGCCTATCTCGAAGAGGAGAGCGCGACCACCTACAAGCGCATCAAGAACCACATAACCGCCGAGAGGGTCGCTTACGAATACATCATGCTCTCCCTCTATAGCTCCTCGATGAGCGAAGGGGACTACCGCGCGATGGCCGACCAATTCCATCAGGACGCCAAAGACAACGGGATGAACTACACCAATGAGCCGGGGACGCTAATAAGCGACGTCTTCGCTTGAGGGAGGACACGACTATGAAAAACATGAAAAAAGCCTTCATAATCCCTCTCTTGCTCGCCTCTTTCCTCGCTTCCTGCAACGCCCAAGGGAACGGAGGGGCCACCTCTTCCGAGGAAGCTTCGCAGCAAACGGGCGACAGTTTGACTCTTGGGGTATACGAAGCGGTGTCCGTCCCTGAGAAATACGGCTCAGCGAAAGGCACCGTCAAAGATGAGAGCGTCGCCAAACTTGTTGGCGGCAAGATAATCGGCCTCTCCGCCGGGGAGACCTCCATCAGCTTCGAGGGCCATTCCTCTACTCTTTCCGTCAAGGTCAACGAGACGGGCGACGTCCCTTTCCTTTCCTTGGGGCAGTCTTCGCTTTCGCTCTTCGAAGGGTCTTCCTACACCCTTTCGCCATCTTTGACCTACAAAGGAAAGGCGGTGGAGGCCGCTTTCTCTTACACTTTGTCCGATTCCGGCGTTGCTAACGTCTCTTCTAGCGGCGTGATCTCGGCTTTGGGACAAGGCACGGCAAGCCTCACCGTCACCGCCTCGTATTATGGGCTTGAGGCCGACAACCATCCCTTCCTGGCCGCTTCTTTGTCTCTTTACGTTTACAAAGCCTCCAGCGCGCTGCTTAGCGCGAGCAGCACCTCGCTTTACACCCTCACCTGCACGCTCGACGGCAAGGAGTTCTCCTCCGAAGCCACTTTGAGCGGAAGCTATGGGGACGATAAGGGCGTGAGCGACCTCTTCAAGAAGCAGCTCACCTGGGTCGTCAGCGATCCTACCGTCCTTTCGATTAGCGGCACCAAAGTCAAGGCCCTGAAAAAAGGCAAAGCCGAGGTCTACGCAACCTTCGAAGGAGGGGAGACGAATCACCTGAGCTTCGTCGTCGACAAGCCTTATTACGAAGTCGGCGCGGAAGGGTTCTACGATTCCTACAACAAGTCGCTCGATCTCGATTTCTCTTCCATTTGGAAGGGCTCGGACTCCAAGGCAATCGCGATTTACGACGATGCCGAGCCCGATGCGAACATCCTCTCTTCCGACGGCTCGCTCAATTTCTCCAAACTCGGCGAAAGGAACTGGACGATAGAAGGGGCAAGCTACAACTACAAGGTGAGGGTCACCTCGGTCTCGAAGGTGATAACCACGAGCACAGAGCTCACTTCGTTGCTGCTTTACGGCTCTAACAAGAAGATGAGCGATTACGGCTACATGTCGATGGAAGCCTATTTCGTCCTCGGTGCGGACATCGATATGAAGGGAGCCTACCTCCGCGCGATTCTCGGCCCGAAGACCGGGGCGAGCGTCATCGACAGCTCAGGCTTCATCGGGACTTTCGACGGGAGAGGCCACAGCATCAAGAACGCCGTGATCGGCGCTGATGGCGGCGGCCTGTTCGGGACGCTTGCCGTGAATAGCGCCATCAAGAACCTCGCCTTGGTCGATTGCGAGGTGAAAGGCTCTTCCGGGGCTTTGACTTCCTATCTTGGCGGCAGCATCGAAAACGTCTACGTCCGCGGCAAGATCAGTTACGCCAAGGGCACTTCGAGCCTCTACAGCTCCTTGCTGGGCAATAGGATCGATAGCCACTGCAGCGTCAATAACGTGGTGGTGGAATACACCAACGCCTCCGCGAACACCCCCTTCGCCTCGGCTCTAGGCTATTTCGACGGCGACGCCAGCGAGAACAACTTCTCTAACGTCTACGTCATCGGCACCTCAAAACGCGTCTACGCGACCGCCAAAAAGGACAGCTACATCAGCTTCTCCCACGCCCGCAACGGATGCTATGAGGACTATGCCTCCTTCAAGGAGGGGGCCGATCTCTCTTCCTTCTCCAGCAATTGGAGCTTCGGCAACGATGGAATCAGCTTCCATCAATGAAAAAGTATGTTGTTTCGATTCATAAAACAAAGAAAGGAGTAAACAACATGAACAAAAAAACACCCATCCTCGTTCTTGCATCCGCCCTTTTGCTCGGCGGTTTGGCGGGATGCGGAGGATTAGGCGACCAAACAACGGCCCCTTCCTCCGAGAGCAAGCCAGTGGAGACCTCTTCAGCGGAGACGACGACTTCCTCCGACTTGGCGTCTAGTTCAGATACCGACACTTCCTCCTCGGAAGAGGTGCCTGCGCACGTCCACACCTATAACGCAGACCATATCTGCGAGACCGACGGCTACAGCGAGCCCGGCGCTCTCAGCGTGGACCTCGACGGCGATCTTAGCGATGCCAAGTGGACCGCGCTTACGAAAGCGAATTCCCTCTTTGACCTCGGAGAGGACGGAAGGGGGCTCAAGATCAAAGGCTTCACCGACGAGACCTGCGCCTATTTCGCCTTCGAGATCGTCTCCAATCTGAACGTCTTCGCCAATATCGAGATCATCTTCAACGGCGATGCCAACACGCAGACCACCGTAACCATCGAGAAAGATGGCTACACCCATTGGGGAACCAGGTTCATGGGCGCCGTCGCCAAGATCACAAAAGGCGAGGACGAGCATTACCACACCGTCGTCGAAATCGCCGCGAAGCTTGATAGCGTCAAAGGCGCTGACGGGGCAGTCCGCGGGGCCTTCGGCGCGGTCATGACCGGCGAGAAGAGCTCTTCTTCCTATAGCGACGCTCAGATCGAATACTGGGTCCTCAAGGGCATCAACCCCTGGGCCGGCAGCAATTTCCTCGTCGACGCGGAAGGCATCCATCACACCCACAGCTACAAAGACGGAAAATGCGTCTGGTGCGACGAGGCGGTCCCCGAGACCCCGATGGCCGTCAACCCTGACGGCGACCCCTCCGACTGGAACGCCGACATCGCGAAAAAATACATCGGCACCTCCGACACCCAAGGCAAGCACTTCGGCTGGAACGCTTTCACTGACGACACCTACCTCTACGTGACCACGACCCTTATCCATCAAAGCGCCCACGTCACCCAAGTCCATATGCTCCGTCTCGACGAGGGCAAGACCGACGCGACCGAGGAAAACATCGTCAACTACACCGGGACCGGCTATTCCTATGGCGGCACCGGCTTCATCAAGGGCGGATATAAAGAGGCCATCGATGACGCCAGCGGCTTCACCAAGACGACTTTT
This sequence comes from bacterium, assembly GCA_963611815.1. Classification (GTDB taxonomy): domain Bacteria; phylum Bacillota_I; class Bacilli_A; order RFN20; family CAG-826; genus Alloenteromonas. Next base: position 1,706 of record CAVDSY010000005.1, on the reverse strand, counting down.
GAGCTCGTTTTCCTCAAGACTTCCTGGACGGTCGGAGGCAAAGTTAACATCGGACTTCTGGCCCACGTTCCTGCGGATTCCGATTCCTCTGAGCATTTCGACATCAACCATAGCGGCATCCCAGGATATTGGGGCATCACCAGCGGCCATAACTCCTGGGGGCCTGGAGGCAGGTTCGATGTCACCAGCGAAGGCGTCGTTCACACTCATTCTTTCTCCGAGGGAAAGTGCCTCCTCTGCGGCGAGAAGGATCCGAATGCCGAGAAGACCTACGACATCGTTCTCGACGGCGACTTCTCCGATTGGGACAGCGAGGTGCTCGCGACCAAGGTCAGCGACAGCGATCCCGCCGGCCCGGCCATCGGCTTCGTCGCGTTTGAGAAAAACGGCTACTACTACGTTGGCATGGAAGCGACGGCCAAGGATAGGGTCGTCTTCGACCTCCTCGACAAAGAAGCCAATGAGATTATGGTCGATTCCACGAACGGAAAAGTGACGATTTACTCAGACAAAGGAAGCCGTATCGAGCAGTTCGGCGGAAAATGCGTCACCGACTCGGAAACCGGCTATACCACGACTTATGTCGAGCTTGTCATCCCGACCTCTAAACTGAGCTGCCCCGAACTTGGGATTGTCGTCCAGGCCATGGGCGATGAGACCAGCTCCGTTATCGGGCTTGGCTCCACTGGCTGGGATGCCCACATGTGGGTTGTCAAGGGCCTCAACCCTTGGGGCTACCGCTTCGGCATCAGCGATAAAGGCTTGACCCACACCCATTCTTATAAAAACGGCAAGTGCATCATCTGCAATCAGGATGAGCCCGCCCCAACCTACACTCCCGCCATCACCGTCGACGGCGATCTCTCGGATTTCTCCGAAGCCGCCAAGAACACGAAGATCACCGATGACGCGAGCAATGGGGAAGGCACTGCCCTCACCGGTTTCGCCGATGACCATTATGCCTATGTTGGCCTTGAGGTGAAAACGACTTCCGCCGGCGTCTCGAACGTCGATATCTGTGGGAAGGTGAATACCGCTTACGTGGGATTCACCGTTGCCGATGGCGTGATCTCCACTGGTGTTGCAGGGGTTAGCTGTGCCTCCTCCCGCACCAAAGACGAGACGAGCGGCATCTACACCTACACCTTCGAGATCGCTTTGCCGAAGGACAAATTCACAGTTGAGGAAAATGGGTCTGTGAAACTTGGCATCTCAATCAACGGCTGCTCTAACAACGCGGAACTCTCCTGCAACTCGCCGGATCAGAACAACTATTGGGGCATCAACAACCTCAACGCCTGGTGGGGCGAAGCCCATTGCTTTACCTTCAGCACCACCGGCCTTGCCGCGCCTTCCTCTTCTTCCGGTAACTAAACTTCTAGCTTATTTATAGCCGATCAGCCCGGGCTCGTCCCGGGCTTTTGATATAGAGGAAAGAGGGCCTAAAACGAAAAACATCATTGCCCCGCATCTAGGTTCTGGTCTTCCTTTCCCCCGATGGCGGCTGTTTTGTTGGCGCTTAGTGAAGAAGCGGGAAAAGCGGGAGGCGTTTAATGAACTTTCTTTGTTTGAGCCTTTGGGAGTGACGATTAGTTTGTGTAATTAGGCATCAAGCCGATTCAATTCCCCGGATGGGCCATCCGGGGAAACGAAAGGCCGCGTAGCCCCTATAATTGTTTTGCTACAAACGATGAAAGGAGACTAGC
>CAVDSY010000004.1:0-5383 GCA_963611815.1 bacterium | reverse complement strand
GCCAACGGGGGCACGCTTTCCTATGAGGATTGGCTCGCTTCAATCAAGGGAGAGAAGGGCGATAAAGGCGATAAGGGAGACAAAGGAGACCAAGGCGAAAAGGGAGAACAAGGCGAACAAGGCGAGCCAGGTAAAGACGGCGCCCCCGGCGCGGACGGAGAAGATGGACGCGACGGGAAGGACGGAGAAAGAGGAAAACAAGGAATCCAAGGTGAAAAAGGGGCAGACGGAAGCTCCGTTTTGACTGGCCAAGGGGTTCCTAAAGACAATTTAGGAAACGACGGCGACTCCTACATCGACCTCTCGAACTTCGATTATTACGTCAAAGAAAACGGGATTTGGCAGAGGCAAGGAAGCATCAAAGGCGCCGATGGAATTGACGGAAAAGAGGGCGAGCAAGGCCTTGACGGGAAAGATGGGGAAAATGGAAAAGACGGCGACTCCGCCTATCAGATCTGGCTCGACGCCGGGCATAGCGGAAGCGAGAGCGACTTCCTCGAATGGCTCAAAGGCAGCGACGGGAAGGACGGAGAAAAAGGAGAGAAAGGCGACCAAGGAATTCAAGGCCAGCAAGGAGAGCAAGGCGAAAAAGGGGCAGACGGAAGCTCAATCCTGACTGGCGAAGGAGCCCCGCTCTATGACTTAGGGAGCGATGGGGACTCCTACATCGACCTCTCGAGTTTCGATTATTACGTCAAAGCAAACGGCTCTTGGGAGAAGAAAGGCAACATCAAAGGCAGCGACGGCGCTAACGGAAGCGACGGGAAAAACGGGGTTGACGGGAAAGATGGAAATTCCGTGCTGACCGGAAAAGGGACCCCCGCTTCAAGCCTTGGGAAAGACGGCGATTCCTATGTCGATCTTTCCTGTTACGACTACTACGTAAAAGACAACGGCGCCTGGACGAAAAAAGGCAGCGTCAAAGGCGATGGGAAGGACGGGGTTTCCATAACCAACGCCTACATCGACGAATACGGCCATCTCATCTGCCTCACCTCCGAAGGCAAGGAAATTGACGCCGGCAAAATAAAGGACGTCGGCAAGAACGAAGTCAAATTCTACGTCGGGCAAGAGCTGATCAGCACGATCTCCGTCGACACCGGTTCCAAGATCCTCCCGCCCTCCTCCGACCTGACGGAAGGCTATTCCATAAGAGGATGGAACACGAAGGAGGTGGGCGATTTCCTCACCCCATGGTCCTTCTCCGGATGCACGGTGACGAGCGATCTCTCCCTTTATGCGAACTACACCTGCAACAATTACGTCGTCACCCTCGTCGACGAAAGGAAGGGAATCACGGGCGAGAGCCTCGTCGTTTCCTATAGCAATGATTATTCTTTCTCCAAGCACGACGGAGAGGAAGGCTACACCCACACCGATTGGAAAGACGCAGACGGCGTCTCCTACGGATTCGACGGCAAGTGGCGCCTGGCCAAAGACATCACCCTCTACGCCGAATGGGCCGCGAATGAATACACCATCACTTTGAACCCCGACGGAGGCAAGCTCGACAGCACGTCCGTCAAAGCGACTTATAACAGCGAATACACCCTTCCCGAGCCGACCAAAGAACACTACACCTTCCTCGGCTGGTACGACGGCGACACCATGGTTTCCTCCAAAGCCACCTGGAAGGGTTTGAGCGACGTCACCTACAAAGCCAAATGGACCAACGTCACCGGAACCTATACCTTCGACGCGGGCGATGGCAGCTGCGCCACCAAATCGCAGGTCATCGGATGGGGCGACGAATACACGCTTCCCGAACCCACGCCGCGCGGAGACAACATCCTCAGCAACAGCCTGAGCCTGCTCGATTACGTCTTCGACGGCTGGTATATGGACGGGGTGAAAATCCCAAGCAGCGGGACATGGACCTATTCCGACGCCGGAAAGACCCTCCACGCCAAATACAAACCCACCCATGCCACTTATGGCATTTATCCGCAAAGCGTCGTCACCGACTCCGACCTTCTGACCTCTTTGGATGGCCTTACCTCAAGCTCGTTAAGCAACATCGATCTATCCGGCGGCTTGAGTAGCACCTATGAATACGACGGCGCTATTTATGTGAAGAAGCGCGCTTCCACTTCATTTGGTTACTCCTATAAGGTAAACACCAATTTCACGATCAGCAGCGGCACTTACTATTGGTTCAAATGCGAGCCCATCACTTGGAATGTCATCTCCTCCGACGAAAATGACTACTTCACGTTGCTTTCAGACTCCGTGCTCAATAGCATCAAAGATACGGTCACCGGGGAAGACAACGGCAATAGCGAATACAGCTACAATCCTTGGAACTACGCGGACAGTTATCTGAGAACATGGCTTAACAGCACATTCGTCAATGCCTTCAAAGAGGAAGATAAATGGCTGGTGAGCACCACTGTCAATAATGCCGCCTCCACTACTGACAGTGCCACCAACATCTTTGCTTGCAAGGACACGACAGACAAAGTCTTCCCGCTCAGCTACCAAGATTACATCAACGCCGATTACGGCTTCGACAGCGATGCGTCGAGGCAAGCTCTAGCCTCGCATTACGCTTTTGCCAATGGGGCGGAAGTGGCAGCCAATGGTCCTCTAAACGCCGATTACGCCACCCGCTCTCCTGTTGCCACCTACGGAGGCACAAGCGAGGATAATTGGACAAACATGTGCACTTGGGAGGTACTTTCCAATGGGAAGCTATATGAAAAAGTTATGAGAGAGCAATTGACCACCAGTTCTTTTAGGAAAATCAATTGTGGAATTAGACCTGCCATCAGAATCCATTTAAGCTGAGTCGCGTCATTTCAGACACAGCGCCCATAGCCGCTAAGCTTGGGCGCTTTTCTTTTGTCAGAGCATAAAATGTAAAGCAAACCATGCAAGAATAATCTTTGTATCGATTGACAAAAAAGTTCCGATAAGCCCATACTTGTCACCAAAGGAGCATATCAGCAACCAATGGTTGCCTTATTTGTTATGACAATCGGAGAAAAGATAATACACCTTAGGATCGCCAACGGCATCTCGCAGGAGAAACTCGCGAAGATGCTTTGCGTCACCCGTCAGTCGGTCTCGAAATGGGAGAGCGACGAGTCGCTGCCCCAAATAGACAACGTCGTCGAGATCTGCCGCATCTTCCGCCTGACCGCCGACGAATTGCTGAACAAGGACATCATCCTTCACAAGAACGCCAAGGTCGCTTTGCCAATAAAAGGCGACGAGAAGCTCAAGTACTTCGGGACCGATGGCTTCAGGGGCGAAACCAACAAAACCCTTACCGCCGACCAAGCCTACAAGATTGGGCGCTTCCTCGGCTGGTTTTTCGCCAACCCCAAATACAACAAGCAGAAGATCGGCTACAAGCCCTGCGTGGTGATCGGCAAAGACACCCGCCTTTCCTCCTACATGTTCGAATATTGCGTCGCCGCCGGTCTTACCTCCTCCGGGGCCGATGTCAAGATGCTCCACGTCACCACTACCCCAAGCCTTTCCTACGTCATCAGGCAGGATTGCTTCGACTGCGGGGTGATGATCACCGCCTCCCATAACCCCTATTACGACAACGGCATCAAGATCATCAACAGCGAGGGCGAGAAGATTAGCGACGGCATCGCCAAGATGATTGAGCATTATATCGACGGCGAGATGGACAAGCTCGGCATCAAGGAAGGCGATCTTCCTTTCGCCACCGGCGACAGGGTCGGCTCGATCGAAGACTACTCCAGCGGCAGGAACCGCTACATCGGCTACCTCATCTCCTTGGCCAAGCACTCTTTCAAGAACTACCGCATAGGCCTGGATTGCTCCAACGGCTCCTCTTGGATGATCGCGCGCTCCGTCTTCACCGCCTTGGGGGCCAAAGTCAGCGTCATCAACGACTCCCCTAACGGCACCAACATCAACAAAGACGCCGGCAGCACCCACATCGGCGGGCTCGTCCGCCTGGTGAAAGAAGAGGGCCTCGACATGGGCTTCGCTTTCGACGGGGACGCCGATAGATGCTTAGCCGTCGACGAGAAAGGCGAGATAGTCGACGGGGACAAGATCATCTACATCATCGCGAAGAAAATGATGGCGGAGGGCTCGCTGAAGAATCAGACCGTCGTCACCACCACCATGTCCAACACCGGCCTCACCAAGGCCCTCAAGGAAATCGGGGTCAAGAACATCCAAACCTCCGTCGGCGACCGCTACGTCTATGAGAAGATGCTCGAAGGCAATTTCGTCTTGGGCGGAGAGCAGTCCGGCCACATCATCATCAGGAAGTATGCCACGACGGGGGATGGCATCCTCACCGCGATCATGCTCACTGAGCAGGTGATCGAAAGCAAAGCCAAACTCTCAGAGCTTGCCAAAAAAGTCGCTTTGCTTCCCCAAAAAATAAAGAGTTTCCACGTGATTGATAAGACGCTCGTCGCTAACGACGAGGCAGTGATCGCCAAGTTCAAGGAAGTCAGCGACGAAATAGGCGATAATGGCAGGGCAATGTTCCGCCAAAGCGGAACTGAGCCCGTCATCCGCATCATGATCGAAAGCGAGAGCGAAGAGAAATGCGACGAATACATCGAAAGAATCAGAAACACCATCAAGAAAAGAGGGTATCTTTGTGAATAAGCTTGATCTAAGGCCGTGCGAGCTGTTCGATTATGTGCCCGAGGAACTGAGGCCTTATTTCGCTAAAGCCAACTACGCTTGGGAGATATTGCCCCTCGTCAAAACGATAGTCGCCGAGATCATCGAGAACAAAAAAGGCAAATACAAGGAGCTCAAAGAAGGGGTGCTCGTCGGCGAGAACGTCAAAATCGCCGAGACCGCTACCATCATCCCTCCCGCAATAATCGGCAGCAACGTCGAAATACGCCCAGGCGCCTATATAAGAGGCAACGTCTATATTGGAGACGACTGCATCATAGGAAACTCCACCGAGCTCAAAAACTGCCTTCTTCTCAAGCACGTCCAAGTCCCCCATTACAATTACGTCGGAGACTCCATCCTCGGCAAAGACTCCCACATGGGCGCGGGCTCGATTTGCTCGAATCTTAGAAGCGATGGCAAAAACGTCGTCGTTCACGCGGATAAAGACTATGAGACGGGCCTAAGGAAATTCGGCGCGATCATCGGCGAGCACGCCGACATCGGCTGCGGAAGCGTCCTCAATCCCGGGACGATAATCGGGAAAAACACCCAAGTCTATCCTCTTACCATGACTAGAGGCGCCTATCCAAGCGACTCCATCGTCAAAGCCACGCGCCTCGTCGTAGCAAAAAAATAAAACGATAATCAGCATCAAGGCTTTCAAAAATCAAGAAGAAAAGAAACAGGCTTGATGAGCAATCCTTTCATCGCGAAGATTCGCAAGGGAGATCGTCGTACCCATTCAGCCAAAAAA
>CAVDSY010000003.1:0-102328 GCA_963611815.1 bacterium | reverse complement strand
ATGAGCATGAAGTTCATCAGGAACTTGCGGCCATTGAAGCGAAGGCGCGAGAGCGTGTAGCTCATGCAAAGGACGATGACCGTCTGAATGAGGGCGGTGGCAATCGCCATGATGAGGGTGTTGAGGAACCAACGGACGAATTGTATGTTGGAGTTCTCGGTGAAGAGTTTGACGTAATTGTCGAAGCCCCACTGCTTTGGCCACATATAGCCGTGGGGGGCGGAGGTGGCGACCTCGAAGCTATCGAACAAGATGCCGACGAAAGGAAGGAGCCAGATGATCGTCATCGCCACGAGGATGATGTAAATCCCAATGTTGGAGAGGATGGTCTTGGCATGCATCCCCATGTGGCGTTTTTCGACGGTCACGTTCAAGGAGCCATCATTACTTTGATGTTTCTTTCTCATAATTACTGGTAATCCTCCTCGTGTTTGTTAGACGGCATGAGGTTGTAGACGATTAGCGACAGCACGGCGGCGACGACGAAGACCAAGATGCCGACGACGGAGGCCATGTAGTACTTGGAATCGGTGTCCTGCGTGATCTTGAATAGCCAGGTGACAAGCAAATCGGTATAGCCGACAGACCCTTGGGCGCCAGAGGCATTCACGTTGGTCGGGCCGCCTCCGGTAAGGAGGTAAATGACGTTGAAGTTGTTCATGTTGCCGATGAACGAGGTCAGCAGGTAAGGACCGGTGACGAATAACATATAAGGCAGGGTGATCTTGAAATACTGCTGCCAAACGTTCGCGCCATCGATTTTGGCGGATTCATAGAGATCGGCGGGGATGTTCATCAAGATGCCGGTGGCGATGAGCATGAGGTAAGGGATGCCGATCCAGATGTTGATGAAGATGACGGTGACCCTAGCCCAAGTCGGATCGTCGTAGAAGCTGAAGGAACGAGGGACGTTGAACCATTCCCTGAGTTTGGCGATGACGATGCCGTTGTTGGCGAACATCTTCGAGACATAAAGCAAGGAGATGAACTGCGGGATGGCGATGGTGAGGACAAGGACCGTGCGCCAGACTTTCTTGAGGCGGATGCCTTTCTTGTTGATCATCATCGCGACGATCATGCCGAGGAAATAGTTGGAGAAGGTGGCGAAGAAGGCCCAGATGAGCGTCCAAACGAGGATCTCCCCGAAGGCCGCGCTATAGGCTTTGTTCCCGCTGTTCCAGTTGAGAAGGGTGTTGAAGTTGTCCATGCCAACCCAGTGGAACAGGTTGTTCGTATAGCCGTTATTGGTCGCGCCGTTGTAATTGGTGAAGGCAACGAGGATCATGAAGACTATCGGTAGAACGGTGAAGACAACGATGCCCGTCACCGGCAACGCCAGCAGCGTCTTATGGAACTGGTCATCAATGAGGGAGTGAAGATCCTGCTTTCCGCTCTTCAGCTTCTTCCCGCTTGCGATGATTTCCTGAGCAATGCGGTTCTGCCTGACGTTGAGCCGCCAGGTGTAGATGAAGGCGATTATGAAGAAAATCGTCAGCACCGAATAGAGGAGGATGCGGAACGAATTGTCATGATAGACCGTCCCGTACTCATCCATTTCTGGGATGTAGACATTGACTTCCGGGCCGAGTTTCCCTAAGGAAGGCATCATGCTGAGCCAATACCCACCGCCCTGGGGGAGGCACATATAGACAATAAAAACAGCCTCAAAAAGGAAGAAAAGAAGTCCCCTTAGAACCTGCCCTCTGGCCACGGAGCCAAAGCCCATAATCAAATAGGACAAGCGGGTCTTCCAATCACCTTTTTTGAAGGTGTTCACAAGATCGACGGTGTCGTTGGCGACAAACAAGCCGAAGCGCTTGAGCTGCTTCCATATCTTGATGCCCAGATTCTTGAACCATAATGGTATCCCACAGAAGAAGGCAATGAATTTGTAGCCAAACCGTTGAAGCTTAGTGAGTTGCAGATATTCCAAACCACTGTACTTTTTCATAGTTCGCCTTTCGTCGTCACTTTTTAAAGAGGAAAAGGGTGGGGCAAAAGTGATTTAAACCCCACCCTTTATCAATAGGCAAGCCTGAGCTTAGTCGATGATGGAGACGGTGCCGCCAGTCACGTTGCCATCCTTATCGACGGTGGTGACTAGTTTGATCCTCTTCTCGCCGGCTTCTTCAGCGGTAACCTTATAGTTCCCGCCATCAGCACTCCCGTAGGAGAGATCCCACTTTTTGCCCTGGCGGACTTTGAACTCGTCGCCTTCGGTCAAGGTGACCTTCTCGGAAGTCCAGGTGTTCGTCGGATCTTCGGTCATCTCGATGTCGCTGTTCCAATCTGCGCCAGTGGACTTAAATGATCCGGTGACGGTGAAGGCGCGCTTCACGGATTCGGGGACGTTGAGAGCGTAATCAAGCGCGGCCTTATAGTTTTCAAGAGCTTTTTTAATCTCATCGGTGTCATCGGCCTTGGCGTTCTTGATGCTGGTGCCGAGGACCTTGGTGGTGTCCCACCAGGAGCCGTCGATCTGGCCCTGAGGGGTTGCGTATTTGTTTTGCTCAGCCAAGGCGGCGAGGGCCGGATTGGCCTTGAACGTGTCGGAAGCCTGAGCCTGAATGTTGGAGGGGCCCCAGCCAAAATCGGTGAGCCTGCCCATCTCGGCATCGTAGCTAGTCATGTATTGGACAAGCTTATTGAGGTTGGCGGCTCTAGTGGTGTCGGTCTGCGGCTTGATGCCCATGAGCTTATAGCCGGAGTAAGAACCCATATGGTAGCTCTTCCCGTCGACGGTGTAGCTCGGGAGGTCGGCGACGCCCATGTTGTCGCCCAAGGCTTTCACGACGTCGTTATAGGCCCAGGTGCCGGAGACGAGGACGGCCGAAGGGGTGGCGGCGGACAAATCGGCGGCCGCTGAGCTCGAGACCCAGTTGTCGGCCTGGACAAGGTGCTGGGCGCCCCTGGCGGCGATGACGCCGTTGTCGGAGTTGTAGGTGTCGTCATAGCCGGTGAACTTTCCGGCGTTGTCGGTGGTCCAGGTGGAGTGGCAGAGCTGGTTCATGTCGGAGTCATAAGCCATGAAGAAGGAGGCGAGGTACCAGCCGCTGGTGTCGAACTCCATCGAGAAGTTCTTGCCGGCCTTCTTGCAGTCCTTGATGATTTCCTCAAGGCTGTCGATGTGAGAGGGGTCGACGACGCTCTTGTCATAATACATGAAGTAGCCGTTGTCGGCGGTCAGAGGATAGGCATAGTAATCGCTGCCGGATTTGACGGCTGCGACGCTGTCGGCGGTGTTGTTGTCGGTGACGAACTTCTGAGCAGCCTGGCCGAGCTTGGCAAGGGCGCCGCCTTGGACAAGGCGAGCGAACTGGTCTTGGGCGAAGCAATAGATGTCGGCGCCGGCGGAGACGTCGGTGAGCATCTGGGTGGCGGATTCGGCTTCGGTGACGCCGACGACTTCAAAGGTGTAGTTGAGCCCGTTGTCCGCCGCGTATTTTTCTGCAAGGGCCTTGAACGAATCGACAACGCCGTCGGTCTCGGAGACCCAGATTGTGACTTTCTCTTTGCTCGATCCCGCCCCGCCGCAAGCAGCCATAAGGGCCGTCGGGGTCAGCAAAAGCGTCATGAGGATTTTGTTATTGAGTTTCATTAATTTCTCCTTTCAATAGCCTAGGTAAAAAGCGCTTACATTTTTCGTTATGAATAAAGGGCAAGCGCCTTTTCCTATAAATCCATGGCACTATTGTCGCGACCTAGACCTCAAATGTAAAGGATTTTTTGAAAGCCCTTTCTTAATTTGCAAGTGACTTAATTAACAGGCGCTTCACTTCGGAAAATTAAAAAAGGCCGTGATGGTTAACGGCCCGAATTTGTTTGGTGGCTACTTGAGAATGACGCTGCTATGGGCGGCGAGCCTCAGTTTGCCTTCGCTGAGCTCCGGGATGCGGTGCATGATGTTGATTTGCTCCAGTATCTCCGTGCCTGGGGAGGTGGCCTCGATGTTGTAGCTGCTGAAGTTATGCACGACGACGATCCGATTGTCCCCGTAAGTCAGCGAATAGGCCATGACGCTGAAGTCGCTTATCCCGAGCAAAGAGGTGACGTCTTTGTATTTCGCGTGCTTGATCCACGAGTATTTGTTCCTCAAATGGATCATCATTTTGTAGTGCTTAAGCAAAGAAAAGGCCTCGTTTTGCTGGTCTTCAACGCCTTTGCTCACTTGCTCGTTGTCATCTAGCTCAGGATGGCTCTTGTCGGGGAAGGCGCATTCCCCCGCCTTGTTCCTCCCGCTCCAAACCATAGGCAGGCGCCGCCTGACATCGTTTTGATCGTCGGGATAGGTCTTGCGCGTCCCTTTGAGGGCGATCTCCTCGCCGTAATACGTATAAACGTCGCCGGGGAGCAAGGTGTAGAACGTGCAAGCGGACTTATAAAGATTCGTATCGGTGAAGTTCTTCGAGATACGGTCTTGGTCATGGTTGCTCAGGAAATATGTCGAATAGGCATCGGCGTTCAGGCTTTTGCGCCTCTCCTCGTGGTTTTGGATGAATTCGCTGAGGTTGCTCGCCCTTCCGTATCCTTTGATGAAGTTGATGCAGCAATTGTCTCCGCCGCTAGCGATCGAGAAGTCGAAGAAGGAGTCGCATTCCGACGAGAAATAGGGATCAAGAGCGGTGTCTGATACCCAGCATTCCCCCACCATATGGAAATCCGGATCGTATTTATGGGCAGTATCGGAGAGCCAATTCAGGAATTCGGTGTTCTTGGAGGTGTTCTGATAATAGTAGTAAAGCACCGCGTCCAAACGGAATCCCTTCACGCCATGGCCGATCCAGAACTTGATTATGCTCTCCATTTCATCCCGCACCGCTTCGCAGTCAAGGTTGAAGTCAGGCATGTTGGCGTCGAATCTCGATTCGTAATAGACGCCTTCATAGACATGGTCTCCCCCTTCGCCGAAATTGAACCAGTCGGCCTTAGAATCCGCGCCGGTCCTGCCGGCTTTGTAATCGGCAAGAGCCTGGGTGAAGTAAGGGTTTGAGCGGGAGCAATGGTTCAAAACCATGTCCAAGACGATCTCGATGTTGTATTTCTTCGCCTCGCTGACGAGGGAATCAAAGTCGTCGAGGGTCCCGTAATCGCTATTGACGCTGAAATAATCCAGGACATCGTAGCCATGGTAGCTGCCGCTAGGGAAGATAGGCATGAGCCACAAAGACTTGTAGCCCATATCAGCCAAATAAGGGAGCTTTTCCTTGATGCCACCCAGATCGCCCACACCATCGCCGTTCGAATCATAGAACGAACGGACGAAGATCTCGTAATTGGCAGAGCCTTCCGCGTTTGAGGAATCGGCGAACTCATAATCCTTCGCCGGATCCTTCTGAAGCTGGATCGGGTCGTCATCGAGCGGGTCGGGTTCGCTGCTACCGCAGCCTGCCAAAGAGGCGACGGTCAAAGCGGCGAGCCCCAATAAGACAGCTTTCTTTTTCATCTTTGTTTTTTCCTTTCGTTGAGTTCTTTTTCTTTTGCTTTTGTTAATGATGGGTTCTTCGCGAAGAGGAAAGGGAAGAGCAGGAAGGCGGATCCCAAGACAAGGAGAGTCAGACCGGCGTTCACCATCGCCCATTTGAGGGTGAGCGGGAAATTGAAGTCGTAGATGAGAGAGGGGATGAGGAAGAGGATGCCGAAGACGAGCAAAGCGCCTCCTATTATTAATATAAGGATAGAGAGAGCTCTGAAGAAAAGGCTTGCCCCTTCATAGGCCCCATAGGTGAGGGTCCTGATGATGTAGCTCCCCTTCTTAAAAGAATTGAGGGTGACCATGATGAAGAAGCCGAGCAGTATCAGATGGAAGGCCATGAAAATGAGCTCGAAGATGTTGTTGTTCATCGTCTCCGTCTGCCAGATGTCGGCCAAAGAGATAACCGTCGTCACGATGGCGAAAGCCATCAAAGCGATCCACAAAGCAAACAAGAGCTGCAGAAAGCGCACTTCCTTTTTGGTAACCATGGCTGGGATTGTAGCACAACCCCGAGAAAAAGACTGCGAGATGAGAAGGCATTCACTTTCGAGGCAAAAGCTTGCCTTCTATAATTCAGGCAGCAATGGTTCTGCGTAAGGAAACGGTAAAATGGAAAACTTGGAAGCAATATTCGGCAAGCAATTCGAACTGAGCAAGCTCGACATCGGGGAATTCGCCAAAATGAAAGTCGGCCCCATGAAATTCGAAATCAGCTGTTATGGGCTAAATGGCATTGGGCGCCTTTCCATCATGAAGGGCAAAGCCATGCTCGGGCCGATGAAGATGGATGTCGCGATGCTCACTTCCTTCAACAAAGACATGCCTTTGTTCAACTACGATAGGATCCACGCGTTCAAAAACGACACCATATTGATCGAATGCTACGACACCCTCAAAGACAAAAAAGAATTCCCCACTTTGCTTTCGATTAAGGAAGAATTGAAGGACATCCCGAATTACGAACTCAAAAAGGCTTGGTATGACTCGATCCGCCTCCCCTGCTCATTGACGAAGAAAAGCAAAAAAGACACTGCTTCGTTCGATGAGGCCGCCGAAGCCTACATCGCCGAGTTCTGCAGTCTCGCCAAGCAGGCAAAAGATATCGACCCCAATGAGAAGAAAGCCTTGCAGGCCTCTTACGTTAACGGCCTTCTTTCCCATGGAGGATCTTCCACCGACATGTTCCTAAAGTACGTTGGGCAAGAGAAAACCGAGATTCTCTACCGCCAATATTTGTTTGGAATCAGCTGAGCTGCCACCACCAAAACCCTCCTGGACACGTCTGAACATTTTCTTTCTCAGCATCTTTTAAACTGCGGAAAACAAAATGCAAGCGCAGATGAGAAAAGGCATTTTTAAATTGAATTTTGTCTTAGCAACCCCTTCAAATTGATTCCTGTAAATCAATTTTGCAGCGTTATGTTTTCCCCGCAAAAACGTCTCAAAATATCTGAAATGCGGGCTTTTTCAAATTAGATATCTAGAGGCTTCCTTAGATAATAGGTATCGATCTTTCTCCCCATTTTGAAAGCGACGCCGTGAAGCGTGCCTTCCAAAAGAAAGCCGTTTCTAAGATGGAAATCCAAAGAATTTGGATTCTCGCTGGTGACGATGGATACGAGGTTCTTAAAGCCCCTTTCCTTCGCCAGAGCTTCAATGCCGAGGAGCAGTTCTTTCCCTATCCCCTCATGAAGACGACCCTTATCGACGTAAATGGAAAGATCGACCGTCGTTCGATAGGCGCTTCGCTCATGGAAAAGATCAAGGTAGGCATAGCCCAGCACTTCCCCTCCGCTAGTTTCTTCCACGATGAAGGGGTATTTGCTTTTGATTCTTCTCACCCTTTCTTCAAAAGCGCCCAAAAGAAGTGGCTCTTCCTCCAGGGTGAAGCAAGTGTTCTCTATATAATGGTTATAGATCCTCAAGCAAACAGGGATATCTTCTTCTCTTAGCGTTCTTATCATCTTTCTCTCCTAAACGCAGGCATTATGCCACCGCTTCTCTCGCCTAAAGCAAAGGAAAAGCCAAATCGATTCGCTCCTAAAACGGAACGACAGCATCATCAACGCCTGCGAAGCGAAATTCTATTTGGATAAATACGCCCCAAGCAGCGAAGGCTGTCGGAGGATTTTTTCGGAACCGGAAGGTTCTGCGCCCCTATTCCTAAGAAATGCAGCGCCCAAAACGCCTTGATCATGATCTGGGGCTGGCGAAAAGCAAATATCCCAGTGTTTTTCTAAACATCATCATAGAAGGCCTGTTTAAATTCTAATGGAAAACAATGTACCTCAGCTTTGCCCAAAGCACATATGATCAAACTGTTTTCACCATTCTTCTGAATGGGCTTTTTCCATTGGCGCTATTGAACTGCCGACGACGCATGTTTATAATTTTTAAGTCACTTAATTAATTAAGGATAAACAAAGGAGGGACACGCGTGAGCAAAGAAGAACTGTACCACTATTTTTTGCAGCAGCTAACGGACGGCTCTTGCTACATGGTTATCGGCAAAGGCAAAGCCAGCTACAAGATGACGAGAGGCTCTTTCAAGACGAAGGACCGCATTTCTGACCGTCATAAGCTGACATTCTCTTTCCAAGACGGCAAGCGCTACATCTTCACCGACGGCAAAGTGCAAGCCGAGATCATCGTCGACAAGGATCCTTGGGTCAAATTCCATTTCCACGTCGATCCCGGCTACAACCGCTTCACCTTGCGCTTCAAGACATTCGAAGATGAGCACATCTACGGCTGCGGGGAGCAATACACGACCGTCGATCTGAAAGGCAAAGACGTCCCCATTTGGGTGAGTGAGCATCAACAGGTGATGAAGATCGCCAAAAAGCAGCTCAGGGAAAGGCTCCACGGCCCTCAGCCGGACCACGAGTCACCTTATAAGGACCATCAGACCTACTGCTCCGCGCCTTCCTTCATGTCCTCGAAGGGATATGCCTTCTATTGCCATGAGGACACCTATGGTTTCCTTTCGTTCAAGAAAGATGAGCTCCTCATCAAATTCCGTCAGGTCCCTCAGTCCATCTCCCTATTGGCCGCGGATTCCCTTTTGGGGCTTTCCCAAGAGGTTTCCAAACTCGTCGGGCTTCAGCCAAAAGTCCCTTCTTGGGTCAATGACGGCGTGATCCTCGCCATCCAAGGCGGCAGCGAGGTGCTTCTCAAGAAATACGAAGAGGCAAAGCAAAAAGGCCTCAAAGTCGCGGCGATCTGGTGCCAGGATTGGTGCGGCAATCACGTCACGAGCTTCGGCTACCAGGTCTACTGGAACTGGGAGGCCGACGAGAAGCTCTACCCCAATCTCAAAGAGATCATCAAGAAGCTGAATTCCGAGGGCGTGCGCTTCCTCGGCTACATCAACACCTTCTTGAAGGAAGGGGCGCCGCAATACCTCGAAGCAAAGAAGAAAGGCTTTCTTATCCGCCACAAAGACGGCTCCGTCTACCATATCAAATCCACGACTTTCAACGCGGGCATCGTCGATCTGACCAACCCCACAGCGAGAGAATGGTACGTGAACATCATCAAGAAGAACATGATCGAATACGGCCTCTCTGGCTGGATGGCGGACTTCGGAGAATATCTCCCGACCGACTCCGTCTGCTATGGCGGAGAGAGCGAGAAGCTCCATAACCGCTGGCCGACGATGTGGGCGAAATGCTCCTTCGACGCGGTGAAGGAAGAAGGCAAGGAAGATGAGATCTTCTACTTCTCCCGCGCGGCCTACGGCCACACCTTCCAATTCACCAACTCGATGTGGAACGGCGACCAGCACGTCGATTTCTCCGACGAATATGGCCTTGCCAGCGTCATCCCCGCCTGCATTTCCCTCGCTTGCTCCGGAGCTGGAGTCATCCATAGCGACATCGGTGGCTACACCACCATCACGGCCCTCTATCCAATGAAGAGGAACGCCGAGCTTTTCAACCGCTGGGCGGAGATGAATATCTTCTCCCCGGTCTACCGCACCCACGAAGGCAACCAGCCGAAGAACAACGTCCAATACGACGACCCTGATACCTATCCGGAGTTCGTCAAAGACACGGACGCCTTCGTATCCCTCAAACCCTACCGCGAGCACCTTTACGAGGAATACTACAAGAGCAACACCCCGATGATCGCCCCTCTCTTCTTCTATTTCGACGAGAAGGAGGCCTACCTCAACAAGAGGGAATACATGTTCGGGCCCGACATCCTCGTCTCGCCCGTCTTGCGTCAAGGCGAAACCAAACACCGTTACTACCTCCCTAAAGGAGAATGGGTGCAGTTCTTCACCAACAAAGAGACCCCTTCCGGCGAAGGAGAGATCGATTCGCCCCTTGGGCTTCCCATCGCTTTCTACAAGAAAGACTCCGCTTTTGCGGGGTTATTCAAAAACCTAAACCAAGAAAAAGGAGGAAATTAACATGAAATACTTTCTTGATTCAGCCAAACTAAACGAGATCGATTACGCCTACAAGAACTATAAGATCGACGGCGTCACCACCAACCCCAAGCACATCATGGCTTCCGGCAAGCCCTTCCTCACCGCGATAAACGACATCGCCGATTGGATCAAGGAAAACAAGCTTGAAGGCATGGACAAGTTCCCGGTGTCCGTTGAGATCAACCCCCACCTAGACAGCGCGGAAGCGATGATCGAGGAAGCGAAGAAAATCTCTGCCATCTGCCCCAACTTCGTCATCAAGATCCCCTGCACCACCGAAGGGGTCAAGGCTGCCTATCAGCTCGAGAAGAACGGCGTGCGCACCAACGTCACCCTCGTCTTCTCCCCATCGCAAGCCATCCAAGCCGGCAGGATCGGGGCCAAGTTCGTCTCTCCCTTCGTCGGATGGAAAGAGAACAACGGCGAGGACACCTATCCCTACATGTCGCAGCTTGTGAACATTTACAAGGAAAAAGGCTACACCACCGAGATCATCGTCGCCGCGGTGAGAAACGGCAAGCAGATCTCCGATGCCGC
Organism: bacterium; assembly: GCA_963611815.1. Lineage (GTDB taxonomy): Bacteria > Bacillota_I > Bacilli_A > RFN20 > CAG-826 > Alloenteromonas. The sequence continues at coordinate 91,880 of CAVDSY010000003.1, read as the reverse complement.
TGAGCTTGGCGCGGACATCGTCACCGCCGGTCTAGCCGTCTACGAGGATAGCTTCAATCACCCCTTCACCACCTACGGATTGGGCGTTTTCCAGGACGCTTGGGACCACACGAAAGGAAACTGAGATGAAAGTAGCTTTTATCGGCCTTGGCATCATGGGGATGCCGATGGCCGCCAACGTCGCCAAAGCCTATGACCTCATCGGCTATGACGTCATTAAGAAAGACACCCCCTTCCCTTTTGCCTCTTCCTATAAGGAATGCGCCGACTTCGCCGACGTCATCATCTCGATGGTTCCGAAGAACGAGCACATGCTCTCGCTTTTCAGCGAGCTGAAACCCCATTTCCGCAAAGGGCAGATCTGGATCGACATGTCCACCATCTCGCCTAGCACCAACCAAAAAGTCGCCAAAGAGCTTGAAGGCACCGGCGTCGAGATCCTCGATTGCCCCGTCGTCAAATCCCAGCCCGCCGCCGTAAAAGGCGAGCTAGGAATCTACGTCGGCGGCAAAAAAGAAGTCTATGAGAAGGTTAAGCCCATCCTTTCATGCATGGGCAAGAACATCATCTATATGGGTTCCCATGGCGCAGGGCTGCAGATGAAGATCCTCCATAATGGCCTCGTCGGAGAAATTCAGAACGGGGTCAACGAAATCCTCGGACTTGCCAAGGCGCTCGGCCTCAACCAAGAAGAAGTCGTCACCGCCCTAGGATACGGCGGAGCCCAGTGTTTCTATCTCGACACCAAGGCCAAGAACATCATCTCCAACACCTACCCCACCGCTTTCTCCGTCGAGAACATGAACAAAGACGTCCATTTCGCCAGGGAGATGGCGGATGACGCCGGCAAAGCCTGCCCGGCTTTGACGCGCATTGTCTCCGTCTATGAGGAAGCCATGAAAGAAGGTCTCGCCAAAGAGGACTTCTCCGCCTCCTATAAAATCGTCAACGAGGTCAAATAACATGAGAAAACCGATCATCGGACTTGTTTGCTTGGTCCGCAAAACATTCGATTACGAAACTGCCTTCAAACTGTACCAAGATAGATGCAAGAAGGTGATGGAGGACGATTCCATCGACTGGGTCTATTACCCCACCATGGTCATCGAGCCCAACGAAGCCAAAGAAGCCGGCACCTATTTCGTCGAGAAGCACGTCGACGCCCTCGTCGTCGTCTCGGCCACCTTCCACTTAGGCGGGCTCGCTTTGATCCTTCACGACATCGTGAAGAAGCCCTTCCTCCTCCAAGGTTACAACGAGCTCCCGTATGATGGAGGCAAAATCAGGCTCAACGCCGTCTGCGGCGTCAACCTCAACGCTTCTAACCTTTATAAAGGCGGCGTCGACGATTACATCGTCTACGTTGGCGACGACATCGACCGCGACTGGGTCAAAGCCATCAAGATGAAGACGGCCTTGGAGAATTCTAATGTCGGCCTCATCGGCTTCCACGCCCAAGGTTTCTATAACGTCGGCGTCGATGAACTCCATCTCTACAAAGAGCTCGGCATCCTCATCAGCCATTATGAGCTGAGCGACTTCTTCGGAGGCGAAGCAAGCGAAGAAGAGATAGGCAAAGAAGAAAAAGGCCTCCGCGCGACCTTCGATTGCAAGAAACTAAGCGATTATCAAGTCAAGCAAGTCGCCCGCCTCATCGTCGTCGCCGAGAAATTCATGAAGGAGAAAGGCCTCGACGTCGTGGCCATCCGCTGCTGGCCGGAATTCGCCAAAAACTATGGCGTCTCCCCCTGCGCGATGATGTCGGTTTTGCAATCTAGAGGCATCCTCCTCGCCTGCGAAGGGGATATCGAGGCGGCCCTAAGCATGGTCGCCGTGAAAGCGGCCGGGGAAGAGACTCCCTTCATGGCCGACCTCTCGCAAGTCAATTACGAAGAGAACTACGCCCTCCTTTGGCATGATGGCGTCGCGCCCTGCAACCTTTGGGACAAGAGGTGCAACCGCTCTTTGGAGACCTATTTCGCAGGAGGGAAAGGCGTCACCGCGGACTTCGTCCTCAAAGAAGGGAAGATGTCCATCCTCCGCATCGATACGGCTAGAGGCAAAACGAGGATCTATTACGAGGAAGGCGAGGCCTTCCCGATGACCAAAGATCTCTCCGGCACCTACGCTAAAGTCGTCTTCAACCGCCCCATCAACGAAGTCGTAGACACCGTCGCCTACACCGGCGTCGCCCATCACGTCATCATGGGCTACATCCAGTACAAGAAAGCCATGACCTATCTCGCTAGGCTCATGAACTGGGAGATCCTCGATGAGAATACGAAGCGTTACTGATCCGGAATTCTCCAGGTACGGCAAGCTGCTTGACCTCAAAACCGAGGATATAGTGGCCTATCTTCATAATCATGCGAAAATGCCGCAAAACGGAAATGTTTACGTACGGAATGACGAAAGCATCAAGGTTTTGCGCGGAATTTCGCAAATAAAAGAGGAAATATATGGCTTAGCCGATATCGAAACCGGCTATTGCAATGGCTACAATTCCCTGCTCAATTGCCTCGAATACCACGCCTGCCCGGAAGTGGATGTGGCCGGGGACGACCTTGTGCTGCTCCTAGCCGCGCAAGATGACGTCCATGACGGATTCCTCGATTCCAAAGACGTCGAAGCCTTCCTTTTGAAAAAGGGCCAGGCCGTCTGCCTATATCCATACACTTTCCATTTCTCCCCGTGCAAGCTAAGCGACGACGGCTTTCGCTGCCTCATCGTCCTCGGCGACAAGACCAACATGGATTTGGAAGAGACGCCCAAAGACAAAAAACTATGGAAGGTCAATAAATGGCTTTTCGCCCATAAGGATACCGTCCAAGCCTCAAACGGGGCCTATGTCGGCATCATCGGCGAGAATCTGAAAGTGGATTACTAAGTGGTTCAAGACATCCTCTTCATCCTGATAATCTTTATCAGTAACATCATCCAGACCATCACCGGTTTTGCCGGGACGGTTTTGGCGATGCCTCTTTCGTTGAAGCTTGAAGGGGCCGAGACGGCTAAGCCGGTTTTGAATCTGGTGGCCATGGTCGTCTGCGTCTACATCGTCGCCACGCATCTAAAAGACATCGACTGGAAGCATTTTCTGATTATTCTGCTTTCCGTTGGGGCGGGGTTCGGGACGGGGTTCGCGATCGAGCTCATCCCGATGGACACGAAGATCCTCCTTTATATTTACGCCTCCCTCGTCATCGTGATAGCGATTGCCTTCTTCTTCATCGATTTCGAGAAGGTCAATCTGCCGAAATGGCTGATGATCATCTTCCTTTTCCTTGGCGGCATAATGCATAAGCTCTATGTCTCCGGAGGGCCTTTCGTCGTGATTTATGCGCTGCACGAGCTCAAGGATAAGAACAAATTCAGAGCGACCCTTTCTCTGCTTTGGATTATCTTGAACTCGATGCTTTTCACCACCCAGATGATCAACGGGCTTTTCACCGCGCACGTCTGGATTCTCTTCGGCATCGGCGCCGGCGCGACCGTCCTCTCTTTGGTGATCGGATCTTTCATCGCGCCGAAGCTGTCGAAGAAAGTATTCATGAAGATTACGTGTGTTCTCTTGCTTATCTCGGGGGTTACACTATTCTTATAAAACCATGACCCTCACCAAGACCCAAAAGACAGTCATCCGCATCTTGTTCGTCGAAAAGAGCTCGACGCGCACTCTGCTTGCGAGCAAGCTCTCTTTGACTAACGCCGCTTTGACCTTGGCTTTGAAGCCTTTGATAAACGAAGGAATGGTCATTGAAAGCAGAAGCAAAGAGAGTTCGAAAGTCGGCAGGAAAGAGCTGCGCATCTCCCTCAATCCGGAATATGGCTGCTTTTTGAGCGTCGACGTCAGGAAACACCACACCTATTACGACTTCGTCGACTTCGCAGGCGACCTCATCGAAAGCCTGGACGATTCCTCGCTTTCCTTCAAGGAAGCCTGCGCAAAGGAAAAGAATCTACTCGGCATCGGAATCTCCATCCGCGGGGATGCCTCTTTGCCTTCTTTTGCGAAACGCTACCCCAAGCTCGCAGAAGAAGCCAACGAATCCAAAATCCCTTATTTCGTCTTCAACAACGTCGATTGCCTTGCAAGCATCTATTCCCTAGCCCACCACGAGGAAAAAAACTTCCTTCTCGTCAAATACGGGCCGGGTTTAGGCTCTTCAATCTACGCGAATGGAAAACCCCTTGGCGCTTCTGAGCTGGGACACACCTTCTATTTGGACAAAACCGTCGAGGAGACGATCTCTTATTCCTCTGTCCTTGGAAAAGAAGTCGAGGAGAAAGAAGGCTTCGAGCTCATCAAGGAAGACAAGGCAAAGCTAGATAAAATCCTCACCGTCCTTTCCTTCGCCTTGTGCAATGCGGATTCCTTATTATCCCTGCAAAAGGTCATCCTTTCCGGTGCATTGCTGACTTCCGAAGACGTCATTGCCTCACTCAAAAAGAAACTCGTCTCATTGAATCCCTCCTTCAACCTCGCCAAGATATGCGTCTACGATTCCTATGAGGAAGTGAATAAGAAAAAAGGCGCGCTTGGCGCCTTTGATAAGACTTTCGGGGAATAGGTTTATTCGCCGATCGTGACTTCGTTGTTCTGAACCTGCTTCGCAAGAAGCTCTTCTTTTTGGTTCTGAAGGGCATCGGTCTTCTTCTTGTTAAGACCATAAAGGAAGACGAGGACAAAGCCAAGCAAAGCGAAGAGGCCCGCGGGGATGGCGGTAGCCATGTAGTACATGGAGTTGAGAGTCGAAGCGGTCTGAACCTCGCCAGAGCCGGACTTGTAGTTCATAACGAGGAGGGCGACGTTGACGGCGACGGCGGCGAGAACCTGGCCGAGTTTGCGGAAGAACATGAAGGTCGAATAGGAAGAGCCGTCATTCCTGAGGCCGGTCTTTACCTCGACGTCGTCAATAGCGTCAGTGGCTAGCGCCCACATCTCAAGGGTTATGATGGAGACGCCGATGCCGCTGATGAGGCAGAAGGGCAAGAAGAGGATCGGAGTAGCGACAATCGCGTCCTTCATGAAGATGAGGATGACGTTAGGCGCGGCGGCGAGGAAGCCGCCGACAGCGCAGATCTCTTTCTTCCCGAATTTGCGGACGAGCTTGCCGGCGAAGAACATGAGCACAACCATTGGGCCATAAGAGCAGGCCTGGGAAGCGAGGTTCATCCAGTTCGCGGAGAAGAGGTCATTGAACAAATAGGTGTAGAAGGACTGCGTGAACATCTGCGCGGCCAAGAGCAAAAGGCCAACGAGGCAGATCGCGACGAAGTTGCGGCTCTTGAGAAGGGTCTTGGCGATGCGCCAAGTCTCGCCTTTTTTATGCTCGGCGGGTTTGGCGACGACCCTTTCCTTGTTGTTGCGATAGGCGACGAAGAGAAGGACGCAGCCAAGGACGGCCAAGACGGCGACGCCGATGATGATGGGCAAATACTGGACCTGCGTAAGCTGTTTGCCGTTCTCGCCCATCATAGGTGAGCCATCCTCGTTGTAGAGTTTTTTAGAATAGAACATCGTGAGGATGAGGATTGGCATGGAGCCGAGCGCAGCTCCGGCGGAGCGGAAAACGGAAAGTTTGTTCCTCTCTTTTGCATCGGTCGTGACAACGCTGGCGAGCGAGCCATAAGGGATCTGGTGAACGGTGTAGACCATGCCGAAGATGATATAGGTGACGGCGGCGTAGATGGCGATGCCGACGCTTCCCATGCCTTTGGCCATGTCGCTATTGGGCAAGAACATCAAGATGGTGGCGAGACAAAGCGGGATGGCCACCCACTTCATCCACGGGCGGTAGCGTCCATCTTTCCCCGGCCTCCTGATATCGACGATGCGCCCCATGATCGGATCGTTTATCGCGTCCCAGACGCGGGCGACGATGAACATGATCATGATGAACAAAGGGCTCAGGCCCAAGATGTCCGTGTAATACTTCTGCAGAATCGTCGTGACCGTTGAGAAGCAAAGGCAACCGGCGAAATCGCCCAAAGCGTAGCCGATGTAGTCTTTTCCTTGCAGCCCGGAAGTTTGGGAGATGTAAGAACGGTCGGTCTTCGTCTCAATGTTAGTTTCTTCCATATTTGAAAAATCCTTTCGTTTAGAAAGTATAGCCAAATTGGAAGCGCTTTCCTAGTAGTTTTTTAACTGACTTAAAAAATGACTAACTTCGTCCGCCTATCTTCTTATATACGCGCGTTAGATAGTCTTTTCGGATATTGCCGCTACCCCGCCGAAAATGATATACATCTAATTGCTTGCCAAATAGCCGATTGAAGACGAATCCGACCACCACTTGCGCCTGGCCATTCATCTTTTGTCGGCATGCGAAGCCACGGAGAATAAACCATGCCAAGAACCAAGAGTCCCCGACTGAGTCTATCCGCCATTCCTTTGCTTTTGCTGAGTGCCTGCTTCGATAGCAGACCCATTGTGCGTGAGGCGATAACCATCATCGACGGGCAGCGTGATTACCGCAGTCTCATTTCTTTGGTCAAAGAAAACTATCCCGAGATAGATGTAGAGATCGAGCCTTATCGCGGAAGGAACATGTCAGCCTATTTCAAACAGCAGCTCGAAACGGGTTCCATGCCCGACATTTACAGCACCACCCAAGCTTGGGACTCTGCATATCAGGAGCAGAATCTGCTGGACCTGTCCCAATATGGCGTCACCGGGTTATATAACTCTGCGCGTCTCCATGAGTATGCCGTCGACGGCAAAATATATCTTTTGCCTTTCGACTACACGATCTCAGGCATCGCTTACAACAAGACGCTCTTCGATAGGCTAAACATCAGCGTGCCACAAAGCTTCGCTGAGCTGAAGAATGTGACGATACCATCGCTTAAATCAAACAACATCAACGTGTCATCATGCCTCTTCGATTTGCCTGGCTCGGCCTTTAACTATTTCTTTAACATCGCCGGAACTTCCTATATGAGCACGAAGGAAGGCAGGGAATGGCGGAGTCAATTCTCCGACAAGACAAGCTCCGTATTCGCTTCGAGCAACTCCAAAGTCGCTTCCTGCGCCTCCTTATTCCAGGAATGGATTGACTGTGGGATGCTCTGCTTCGAGGAAGGGGTGAGCAATTCCCAAAGCGTGGTTGAAGCCCAATTCAGGGAGGGCAACACCGCGTTCATGATCGGCACCATAAAGCGTTTCTCGCAAAACGATGATGGAAGCGGTGACCAATACGCTTTGATGCCTTGGCTTTCCGAAGACGGCAAAAATAACATCTATATCACCCAACCCGGGCGTTTATACGGAATAAACAAAAAACTAAGTGAGCCCGGGAACGAGCAAAAATTGAAGGATGCGTTGAATTTTTTGGAAGTTCTCTCCACTAATGAAGGCTACGTCGCGCTCAATGGGCTGAACTCATCGAATCTTTGCTCCATTGCCGATTTCAAAACAACCTTTGTCCCCGATTATTACAAAGAAGCACTCGAAGACACCTCCAAAGGCAAGTCGATGGATCTCGTCTACACCGGCTGGGACGACTATCTGAAACCTTTCGGATACGAGATTCTGGACTGGGTGAAAGGGAAAGAGGGGAAAAACGCAGCCTCTTCTCTTCTTTTCTTGGACTCATTCAAGGAGAGCCTTAAAAAGAACGGAACGACCTATTACGCGGAGGTGATCGAAGAGCTTAACACCGTCGAAGCGGCCCAGCTGACAGGGCAGATCTTCATGGACAAGATAAGCGACGCCGCTGGAGCGCTGGTCTCCTATAACGTTTATAACAAAGAGATATCCGCCGACCTTGAGAACAGTTATGGGGCCAACGGCCGCATCCTGAAAGGGAAAATGAGCGAAGAATACATCACCATTTGGCTCGCCACGGGCTGGAGTGAGGAAATCAAAGCGGTCAGATACAAAGGCAGCAAGCTTAAAGAGATGGCCAAAAAAGGGACTGATACCCGCAAAACCGGTTTCTATTACCCTTACGTCTTCATGACAAGAAACGGGGAAGAATTAGAAGACGAAAAGGAATATCTTTTCATCCTGGTAGGGCATAACCGCGCGGAAAGGGAGTCTATCGAATTCGTCGAAACCGGGGTCGTCGGGCTCGACGCGGCGAAAGAATACCTCCTCAAAAAGAAAACCATCTCGAAGGCCACTCTCGAGAATAATCTCGTAATCTCAACGGAAAAAGCCGCAAAAGCCTTCTGAAATGAAAAAACCAAAGCATCCTCGTCTCATAGAAAAACTTGCTTTAGGCGGTTTCTCCGCCATTCTTTTGGGCGCTTTGGTAGCCGCTTCTTTCGCTTTCTACACCTATATAAACGAGCAGCTTTACCAGGAAGGAATAACCCAGCTCACCGAACTAGGCACCCAGCTCTTTGAGAAGCTTGAGCTCCAAATCGATATGCAATGGAGCTACCTCAGCAAGATGAAGGCAAGCATAGAAGGGACCTCATCATGGACGGTGGAAGGGCTGAAGGACGAGATGGCCCATATGGAGTGGCATCTCGCACCCGAAGGAAAGACGATCATGTTCCGCGCGATAGACGAAGACGGCCATTACTACACCGACGAAGGCAGGCAAGGATATTGGACGGGGAACGACTACCTCAGCGACGAGGCAAAGGAAAGCTTTCTGATCACCAACTGGGCGGACAATGAGAACTACATGGCTTTCGTTATGAAAAACGAGTCCAATGCCACCATTGAAGGAAAAAAGATCGAACGGGTCGCATTGCTCCGTTCGATGACCGATCTCACCCCCTTCTTCCATTCCAGCGCCTTCGACAGCAAAAACCTTGTCTACCTCATTGACAGGAAAGGCTACATCCTTTTCAAATCAGGAGAGTTAGACGGCATTTCCTTCGGCGGCAAGAACATCTTTTCCTATCTTGAGATGCAAACCTACCCCCATGAAAGCTACGCCTCTTTGCATGCAAAAACCGCAAGTGGGCAAACAATCTGCTCCGACATCGAGATAAACGGGGACAAATTTTTCATCCTCCATGACCCCATGAGCCAATACAGCTGGGAAGTCATCACCCTCGTCTCCGCCAACGACGTCGCCACCAGCGCCAGCGCCATGGTCCAATCAATCGCAAAGCTTTTTCTGACCGTGATGATCGTCCTCCTTGTTCTCATTGTCATCGGCTTCGTCTTCATTAACAGAATAGGCAATGACCATGCCGCAATCAAAGTCAAGGAAGAAGCCCAAAAGAAGCTTGAACAAACTAATGAAGAGTTGACGAAAGCCAAGCAAGAAGCCGATGAGGCACTGAAGATTGCACGCAAAGCAACTAAAGCAAAAAGCGAGTTCCTCGCCAGCATGAGCCATGACATCCGCACGCCGATGAACGCCATCGTCGGCATCTCCAAACTTATGGAGCAGGAATCAAAAAACCCTGAGAAGATGTCCTATTACCTAAGCAAACTCCACCACTCCAGCGAATACATGCTCGGTCTCATCAACGACATCCTTGACATGAGCAAGATCGAATCCGGTGATGTCCATCTCAATGCCGTCCCCGTCAAAATGGCAGAGCAAGTCGGGCAAATCGAAAGCATCATCCGTTCGCAAAGCAATGAAAAGAACCAAAAATTTACAGTCGAGGTCCATACGATAAAGCACGAGTACCTCATCGGCGACAGCGTGCGACTCCGCCAGCTTTTCATGAACCTCCTCTCCAACGCCGTCAAATACACTCAGCCAGGCGGCGAAATCCTTTTTGAGCTCGAAGAGACCCAAGCGGATAAAGAAGGATATGCGCGCATCATCACGCGCGCGATCGATAACGGTTATGGCATGTCCAAAGAATTCCAAAAACGCATGTTCGAACCTTTCGCACGCGAGGAGAACACCTTGACCAACAAAGTGAGCGGCACCGGGCTTGGACTCTCCATCACCAAAAGCGTCGTCGAGCTGATGGGCGGGACCATCGAATGTGAAAGCGATCTGGGCAAAGGAAGCCGCTTCACAGTTACGCTAGAGCTACCCATCGATCAAGAAAACCACAGTAGAAGCGATCTCAAGAGGCTGTTGCTCATTTCCAAGGACGAACAGCTCATCGCCAACGTCTCGTCTTCTCTTTCTGAAAGGGAAGTCGAATTCATCCACGTCGGAGACGAAAGGGAAGCTCTAATTTACCTGAAGAGCAAAGAGGTCGACGTGATTCTGCTTTCCGATCATCTACGGAAAAATGATCTTGGGCACGCAGTGGCCTCGTTAAAGGCCAAGCTCAAGAAGCAAGCCTTCGTTTTCTGCTGCGACTACGCCCATAACGAACACGTCGGAGACCTCATTTTAGCCAGTGGAATAGATGGTCTTATCGCGCGTCCTTTCTTCTTTGAGAATCTGCTCATCGCCTTAGATTGCGCCAAAAAGGATACCTTGCAGGAAGAAGCCATCCATTCCTTCTTAAAAGGCAAACGCTTTCTCTGCGCCGAGGACAATGAGCTCAACGCCGAAATCCTCGAAGCCTTGCTTGCCCTGCACGGAGCAAGCTGCAAGATTTATTCCAATGGCGAAGAGCTTGTTAACGCTTTCGCTTCGATTTCGCCAGGCGAATACGATGCGCTTCTCATGGACGTTCAAATGCCCGTTATGAATGGCCTAGAGGCAACTAAAGCGATTCGCGAAGGTCCCAACCATTTAGGCAAAGAAATGATAATAATCGCCATGACAGCCAACGCCTTCAGTTCCGACGTCGAGGCCTGCCTAAACGCCGGAATGGATGCGCACTTGTCCAAGCCACTGGACGTCAATGCCCTCGAGCACCTGCTGCAAAAGCTGCTTGGCGAGCGCGAAGCGAAAGGCCGCGATTAAGAAAACGCCCTCTCTCACGGAAGGCGTTTTACCTTATTCGTCCAATCTTATTCAATGGGGGTCAAGTGGCCGATCACAAAGATGTATTTTGAGCCGTCTTCCGGCCAAAGGGCCATCGCATAGAGATGATAAGGCATCCGGCCACCATGGAAGTCGATCTCCACATCCATCTCAGTCGTGGGCTTATCCCTGCTGGTTTTGGAAAGCCTCGCAGCCAAAGCGTCCCAGTATTCCGGAGGCAATACATTCTCAGGGCTTTCTCGCGTCACGAAGGTGACTTTCTTTCCGATGGAATTTTGGTCTTTTTTGTAGACGTAAGTGACCCGATGGAGGAGGCAATCATATTCGAACTGGATGCCGCTGGCGCAGGACATGAAGAAATCTTTTTTTATCCTCTCGTTGTCCATCATACGGCGGAGCGCATTGCCCATCGGCAATTCTTTGTCGGTCAGCAATTCATCAGCCACGTGGGCGGCCTCATCGCGATAATCGTAGGAATCACCATTCTCCTTGAGGTCTTTTAGCCGGGAGGAAACCGCCTTAAGGCTATCCAAAAGCAATGGATTGAACGCGCCGCATTCTCCGCCAAGAATCATCGAGACCGCTTCTTCGTGAGTGAAAGCTCTCTTATAGCAGCGTTCGCTTGTCAGGGCGTCGTAAACATCGGCCAAAGAAACCACCTGGGCAGCGATGGGAATCTGATCGCCAATCAGTCCGTCAGGATAGCCTTTGCCATCATATTTCTCATGATGCCATCTGCAGATGGCGCGGGCAGTTTTGACGAAATCACTTGTCTGATCGAGGCTTGCGTTGGCAAGTATGGCATCTCCCTCCGTGGTGTGGGCTTTCATGATCTCCCATTCCTCAGGGGTGAGTTTGCCGGGCTTGTTGATGATTTCATCCGGCACTTTGATTTTGCCAATGTCGTGGAGGGCGGCCAAGGAGGAGATGCGAGCGATATCCTCCTCGCTGAGATCGTAATGGTCGGTGATTTTAACGATGTGATGGAGCAAAAGCTTCGTGATTGTCTGCACATTCAACGTGTGGCTTCCCGACTCGTGATTGCGGCTTTCAATGATGTTGGAGAAGATGTTGATCATCGCGTTGTTGATCTTCTCTTTCTCGTAGACCTGCGTGCCGAGCAGATGGATAAGCCCTTTTTGGTTGGTGTACATCGCCAAAGTGTTCTCTACCCTGCGCTGAACGACGAGGGAACGGAAGGGGCGGCTGATGTAGTCGACGACGCCTAGCTTATAGGCCTGCTCAATGAATTGGGCGCTGTCTTCAGCGGATATCATGATGACCGGGCATTCGTCGATCCAACGCCGCTCATTCATGATGCGCAGGACCTCAAAGCCATCCATATGGGGCATATTCAAATCCAAAAGGAGAAGGTCGATCGTATCTTTCCCCCTCATTTTGTCAATGGCTTCTATGCCGTCGGAAGCGTATGAGAAATCGTATTTGCCGCCGAGCATCTCGGTGAGCATTTCCCTGTTTAGTTCAACATCGTCGGCAATCAGGATTCTGTTCTTCTTCATAGACCGTCTCTCCCTTTGGCCGCTCACTGGGCCTCCCTGCCTTGTCTCAAGCATTCGCCAAGAACCTTCCGCAGCTCTTTTGCATCGACAGGCTTAGCAAGATGATAGTCCATCCCGGACTCAAGCGTGCGCTTCCTCTCTTCGTCGAAAGCGTCGGCGGTCATCGCAATGATAGGAATGGATTTCGCATCTGGACGGTTTAGCGCCCTGATGGCTTTGGTTGCCTCGATGCCGTCCATCACAGGCATTCTCACATCCATGAGAATCGCCTGATAATCGCCGGGATTTGATGCATTGAACTTGGCGAGAGCGACTTGGCCGTTGTTTGCGGTATCCACAAGGCAGCCATCTTTCTCAAGGATGGTTTTAGCAACGAAGACGTTGAGTTCATTGTCTTCGACCAACAATAGCCGCATCCCTTTTATCGACGGGCCCGCTTCAGCAACTTCCTTAGTCATAGCCGCCTTCTCTTTGGAGATGGTTGGGAGAATCAAAGTGACAGTGAACTCGCTTCCTTCTCCCAGTTTGCTTTTGACCGTGATCGTCCCGCCCATCGTCTCGGCGAGCCTCAAGGCGATCGATAGCCCAAGCCCAGTTCCTTGTCTCTTATCGCCGAGTTCAGAATGCTCTTGGGCGAATGGCTCGAAAAGGTGGTTGAGGAAATCCTCGCTCATGCCAATGCCATTGTCGCGGACGGTGCCGACTATCTTAGTGCGCCCATCGTCAAAAGGCTCGGCGTTGAGTTCAAACCAGACATCGCCGCATTCCGGAGTGAATTTCTCAGCATTGGAAAGAAGGTTCAAGAAAATCTGGTTGAAGCGCGTCTTGTCGGTGAGCAAATCGAAATCGTTTTGCCCTTTCGACATGTGAAAATTGATGTGTTTAGCGTTCATCAAAGGAACGATGACGGTATCGATGGTTTCATTGAACTCCTCGCGGGAGAACCGTTCGCTGCGCAAGGAGATCTCGCCGCTTTCGATGCGGCTCATATCGAGGATGTCGTTTATCAAGCCAAGCAGAAAGCGTCCAGACACATCAAGTTTGTCCAGATATTCGTGAACTATCTTCTCGTCCTTCTCCTCTTGGGCGAGATGAGTCAGGTTGATGATGGCGTTCATCGGGGTGCGGATGTCATGGCTCATATTGGAGAGGAAAATCGTCTTGACCCTGCTTGCTTCCTCGGCTTTGGCGAGGGCGCTTTGAACTTCCGCTTGATGCGCTTTCTCCAAGCGCTGGCTCTCCTGCGAGCCCATGAAGAAGAAGGCGAGCAGCGCGACAGCCACCGAGCAGAAGGGGTTGAAAGGGAAGATGGTGTCCTGAGGTAGAATGATGTTGACGATAAAGCCAAACAAAGGAACGATTGAGATGAAGACCGACTGGACAATGTAGGGTTCTTCCTTCTGCCTCTTCAGCAGGATGACAATCAGCAAGTCCAGCAAAGGCTCGATGTAATAGAAACAATTGAGCCAGTTGTAAAAAAGGAGCCAATCGCCGCGATGATAGTCCGCCGCATCATCAATCGAGAAAAGGATGCCGGTGAACGGGGTGACGAAAATCATTGTCAGCAATACAAGCCATGGGATAAATTCGATCCAAAACACCCATTTCGGATAGGACTTCCCAACGAAATTGCGCACATAAAGATGCCAAGCGAGCGGAAGAGTGACATAAACGATGAAAAAGACGAAAGCGGCGGCCCTGAATAATGTTGGCGTGCGGCCACTCCAAAGATTGACGGCGATGAAAGCAAGATCTGCCAGAACATAAACTCCGGTGGCACCGATGAGAAGCAAGCAGCGCAGACGGCTTTTCTTCTCCTTTATCATCGTGAAAGCCCTCGCGAAAAGGATAATCAAAAAGACAAACATGAATACCGAACTAAGCAAGTAGTTTAAGTCCATCGGCGTCCCCCCCAGCGTTTACAGGATTCGAAGAAATTTGGATAGGCATTTCATTTTACCTTGCAAACGACATCCAGGCCAAAACTTTTCGTTGCAATTTGCGATGTTCGCCCCTTTTAGGGGCGTTATCAAAGACCGACAAACGGTGACAAATTCCTGAAAGCAAAAGAAAACCCGCCTCGGACGAAGCGGGTGACCATACAAGAAAAAGGGCTTTATTCAAGCTCTGCCACAAGATTGCGGACGCGGAAATATTCATCCTGAAGCGCCGGAAACGCTTTCTTGGCTTCCTCAAGTTTGCCAGCGCGCAAAAGTTCCGTGACTTCAGAGGCTTTCATGAAAAGCGTCTGCATGCCAAGATTCACCGCAACGCCCTTCAAGGTATGCACGGCGCGGAAAGCGGCTTGGGTATCATCTTTTTCGAGGGAGGCGAGAAGATCGGCGAAGCAAGTGTCTTCGCTGAATTTCTTGACGAAGCGCTTCGCTAAGTCCTGACTGCCGCCTAGACGGTTCACAACGTCTTTCGCATCTGACCCAACGCTGCGGTAAAATTGTTCCAAATCAATCATAGGGTCTCCTTGTTTCTTAGCCAGGTTTATTATTCGACAAGAAAGCGTTTTGCAACTAGTCCAAAAATACCATTTATTGCAACAATTCAAAGGAATTAGCCGCGAAATGACGCGTGTGGTCAATCAAACAAAACCCTAGTCGCCGTCCGCATCTCAAGCACGAAGCAAAGGTGATGTTTGGCGATTGCTTTCAAAGAAGACTCGAATCACCCCATCATGTAGTTTTCTTCCTCGGCAGCCCATTCATAAGGGCGCATATATTCGCCGTGAAAAAGCGATTTGTCGCCATCTAAATAATCCCAGTACTCGCAGCTTGCAAAAGAACAGTTCAAAGACGCCCTGCCCCTGGCGAAATTGACGAGATAGCCCACCCCGTATTCGTTGAGTTTCATCCTTAGCCTGCTTATCGCGTCGCGGTAAAGACGCCCGGCCAGCCCATAATCCTTGTCCATCCACAGTTTGGTAGCGGCCTCTTCGATCCTGACCTCGCTCCCCCGATGATCGACAAGCAAAGCAAGAAGTTCTTTGGACTTGGCTCTTTCGAAATCGACGCATACGCCGTTCACAAGCATTTCAAAGCGGGGAAAGGCTTTAAAAACAATGGATGGCTTCGCATCGCCCAGGAGCTTAACGAAGATCTCCTTCATGGTTTCCTTCTCGTAAGGTTTATAGCAAAAAGCGAAGAAATTGTCTCCGATTTCTTTTTTGATTTGTTCCTCCTCCTGCGCATAGCCCGTGATGAATACTATTTTGACGCGCGGGGCGATTCGAATGAGCTTCTTGGCGAAGTCAACCCCGCTCATCATAGGCATTACGATGTCGAGGAAGGCTACGTCTACTTGGTTAGCGGATGCGTAGTTAAGCGCCTCTTCCATACGCGAAGAAAAAACGTTGAGGCTGAGGCCTGGCACGTCAATGGCGTTGGAGGCGAAAGTCAGCAGGGATTCCTTTTCGTCATCAAGCACAATCGCGTTCATCTTCTATCTCCTTTTTTGGGATTCTTATTTTTACTTTCGTCCCGTTCCCCGGCGAAGAGGACACTTCTGTCTCCGCATTGCAGAGGATAAGCAGCCTTTCTTTCGCGTTCTTGATGCCAACGGAAGAAGGAGGCACTTTATCAGGCTCGAAACCAGCCCCATTGTCCTCAATCAACACGAGATAGAAATCCCCATCATCGCTTGAGGAAATGGAAACGAATCCATCATTCTTCTCGCCGAGCCTCCCATGTTTCACCGCGTTTTCGACGAAAGGCTCAAGACTCAAAGGGGGGATGAGGAAGTCGCTTTCCTCAAGATTCAGCAGAAGTTCAGGCCCTCCCTCTTTTCTTATATTCTCGAGGTCGACGTAATTGATAATCCTCTCAATCTCCTCCTCAAAAGGAATGAGCTTAGCATCCGAGTCGATGCTGTCTCTCAAGTGCCGCGAAAAAGCGTTGAGCATCTTCTCGCCCCGCTCATTGCTTTCGCGGTATGCGCCTTGAATAGAAGAAAGGCAATTGAAGACATAATGAGGCTTAATCTGCTCGGTGAGGGACTCGGCTTTCATTTCAAGGGCTTCCCGCTCTTTCTCCAAAGCCTTGATATAGCTTTTGGTCTTCGTCGCCGTAAAAAGACGATAAAGCACGATGATGCTGAGGATCACGGGCAGCATCACATAAGAGATGCTTTGCTCAGTCCCCGCGATCATGATGTTCTCGAGGTCGAAGAAAGTCACCGCGTAATAGGTGAGCAAGGAGAAAATCATCAAGATGAAGACGACGTTTGCTTTCTTCCCCTCAAACGCCCCCATAGTCAAAGGAAAGAGCAACAAAGCAAGGCTAAGCAAGCTGAGCAGCAAGGGAATCACTTGATAGAAAGTCCCCATGAGGGCGAAATAAAGAATCAAGGAAACCGTTGATATCGTCCCGAAAGCTAGAGGATATGCCCAACTGTGTTTGATTCTCTTGTTTTTCGCCAAATGGTAATACAGAGCAAACGGCAAAACGGTCGCAATGAGAAGATTGATGAAGATGATTGGGTTGTAGGTGTTAGCCCGGAAAATCGAGAGGACTCTCCAATAAACATCAATAGAGAAAAAGAACATGATCGTAATGACGCCCATGAGAATAGAGAAGGAAAAATCTCGTCCCGTCGCTCCGATGTTGAGAAGAAAGGAGAAAATCAGCAAGCCAAAGATGAGCCCCAGGGTTATGAAGCCGATATTGTTGGTGAGATACTGGCTTGTCGGATTCCTGCCCAGGGTATTGATGACCAATCTAGCCGGTGAGGTAAGCCCGCCTTGATAACTAGAAGAAACTTCGAAGACGACGGTAAGGGGATTGGCGTCCTTCACGACGTATTCCAAAGTCATGTCATCCCCGCCGTTGCTTAAGCAAGTCCCGGTCTTGGCTCTCGTCCCGTACTTCACGACAAGCTCAGAGTTGATATAAGCGTAGAAACCCCCGACGAAATTGTTGTTGATAAACCATATTTTCGTCCCGACAGGGAGGCCTTCCACATAGACGCGATAGGAAGAATAGCCTTCATTGCTGAGCCTCTTTCCGTTTAGAACCGTGTCTTTGTAATGATGAGGCACATTCACGCGGCAATCAGGCTCGCCATGATAATTCTCTTCGACGATCCATCTGTTGTAGAAGAACTCGTATTCTCCTTTCATGTGCTGCTTAACGTAAGCCTCTCCGAACTCGCAGCCTGAAAAATCAAGATTGCAGCTCACCAAATCGGGCAAGCCTTGCTTGCTGTTCATGTTGGAGTCGCTTTTAACAAGCGCGAAGCAAGTAATGAAAACGGTCAGAAACGACAAAAAGAAAACGCTGAGGGAAACGGCGTTTTTCGCGATGCTCTTCCTCATGGGGGAATATTACCTTAAGGATAGTTGCCGAAAAAGTCTTCAATGCCTCAAAAAAGCCAATAAAAATGGAAGCATTTTGCGTTCATATTCTCCAAAAAGTCCGCAAAAGGCCTCTTCTTTTGATGCTATATTATTTTCTATGCAATCCTTATGCATTCAAAAAACACAAAAACAGCAACTCCAATCGCATAATCGCCCTAATAAATTATGGGAAACAAAATCTGCGTAGGCTATCATTTGACTTAGCAAAATCTCATTTGGAGGAGCTGGCATATGGAAGAGAGGAACGACTCTAAAATTGTTTCTGTACAAACTGCTTTAGGTTTGATAAAAGGGCTTGAAAAAGAAAATTGCTACGCCTTTTTGGGCGTTCCTTACGCGAAAGCTGATCGTTTTGCTTACGCCGAGGAAATCGATAGTCTGGGCGAGGAATTCGATGCAACTCATTTCGGAAACGCCTGCATTCAGAAGCGCTGTTATTACGCCCATCTCGAGATTCCAGAGAGGATGTTTTATCACAAGGAGTTCCGTGAAGGCTTGGAATTCAATTACTCAGAAGATTGTTTGAATCTCAATATCTTTGCCCCGAAGGAAGAAGGCAAATATCCCGTCATCATTTACATCCATGGCGGAGGCTTCGACAGCGGGGCCAACAGCGAATCGGGCTTCGACGGCGAGGCTTTGGCAAAGCTAGGCATCGTTACCGTCTTCATTCAATACCGCGTCGGGGTGTTCGGCTATTTCGTCCATGAGGATGTCTCCAAGCAATACGGCCATGAAGGGAATTACGGTTTGGACGACCAAGTCACCGCCATAAAATGGGTCAAAAAACACATCCAAGACTTCGGAGGCGATCCTAATAACATCACCGTCATGGGGCAGAGCGCCGGAGCGATGTGCATCCAATGCATGCTTCTTTCGCCCAAATGCAAAGGGCTTTTCGAGAAGGCCATCATGATGTCGGGAGCAGGCAAATTCCCTTCAATGGGCACCCCAAAGCCAGTCGAGGAGAGAAGAGAGTACTGGCTCGACGTTATGCAAGAATGCGGCTGCGCAACTCTCGAGGAATTCAGGACAGTCGAGCCAAAGAAAATCTTCGACGCTTTGGAGAAAGTAAAAGCGAGGCGAAAAGACAACATGATTTCCACGATGACGATGGTCGACCATTATTATCTCGAAAAAAGCGAAGAGGAACTATTCAAAGGCGAAGTCGATGTGCCAACCATCGTCGGTTTCACCAATAACGATATGTACACGCTAATCTTGGCATTGATGGCCCTCTCCTATGCGAAAAAGAACAATACCTATCTTTATTATTTCGACGTCGATGCGAAAGGAGACGCCAACAAGGCTTTCCATTCCTGCGACATCCGTTACGCCTTTGGAACGCTCGATAGCTCTTGGAGACCTTATGATGAGGAGGACAGAAAAATCTCGAGCATGCTCATTGCCTATTTCGCAAATTTTGCCAAAACAGGCAATCCCAACGGAGGTTGTTTGCCTCTTTGGGAAAAGAAGCACGGCAAGGCGCTTTGCATCAGACCAAGGAATACGAAAATGGGCCGTCCAAACAAATGGAAACTATTGAGAAACACGTTCCTAGGTGATCCGAAATGAAATACGACCATGAATTCTCCATTGTTGAAAAAAGTCCATCCAGCCGCCTTTATTTCGCTGATGGCAACTATGTCCAGCTTGATTTTTTCGCGCATATGATGCGCGTCGCCATCTACAAGGACAAAGCGTCTCTCTTTCCCACTTTCTCCGTCTGCCCTGGCACCTCAAAAATGCCTAAGCACGGCAGGGAGCGCCTTTCAAAGGACGGTTTACAGAGCCTTCCCCAGGGAGAAGACGACGAGTTCCAAATAGACGACGTCTCCATCAAAGTGGAGCCTCACAACTTCTTCATCCATTATTACAAGGGCGAAAAAAGCTTCTTCTCCGATAGGGGGATCCTCGCTTATAACTTCGAAGGCGAGATGGGGCGGGGAAGCTACCATTATCTCTCCAGGGAGCGAGACGAGCATATTTACGGCCTTGGCGACAAAACAGGGCCCGTCAACAAGAACCTCCGCTCCTTTAAGCTCGAAACCTTCGACGCCATGGGCTTCAACGCGAATGAAAGCGATCCTTTGTATAAGCAAATCCCCTTCTACATCTGTCGCAACAGCGTTGGCTCATATGGGATCTATTACGACACTTATTCCAACGGCGAGATCGATTTCGGGCGCGAGCACAACAACTACTACGAGCCTTACAAACGCTTCCGCTGTGAGGAAGAAGCGCTCGTCTACTATGTGATTTTCGGCAGCGTGGAAGAGATTGTCGAGCGCTTCGCCTTTCTCACCGGCAAGTCGTTCCTGCCTCCAAAATGGAGTTTCAAATATTGCGGTTCAACGATGGCTTACACCGATTCCGACCACCCCGAGGAGGCTTTGCGCGAGTTTCTATGCAAATGCAAGGATTACAAGATTGACTGCGGAGGTTTCTACCTCTCCAGCGGCTACACTCAAATAGGAAACAAACGTTGCGTCTTCCATTGGAACAAAGAGAAATTTCCTGACCCAAAATCATTTGCCGACGAATTCAAGGCGGAAGGCATCTCTTTCCTCCCCAACATCAAACCGGCCTTTTTAACCACCCATCCATTGTACGAATACATCAAAGAGAAAGGGTGGTTCCTCCATTACAAAAACGGAGCACCTTATGTTTTTCCTTTCTGGGGAGGAATGGGCAGTTACTTGGATTTCACCAATGACGGGGCATATGCCTTCTGGACCAGATGCGTGAAGGAAAATCTCGTGGATTTGGGCTATGACTCCATTTGGAACGACAACAACGAATACGACATCCACGATGAAGATGTATACGCTGACGGCTTCGGCCACCCCATCAAAGCCAAGCTCATCAGGCCTTTGTTCTCCTTACTGATGGCCAACGCTTCCAACGAAGCGGTTCCTAACGAAAGAAGACACATGGCCGTGACGCGCTCAGCCGCGGCCGGCTTCCAAAGGGTCTGCCAAAC
Organism: bacterium; assembly: GCA_963611815.1. GTDB lineage: Bacteria > Bacillota_I > Bacilli_A > RFN20 > CAG-826 > Alloenteromonas. The sequence continues at coordinate 71,201 of CAVDSY010000003.1, read as the reverse complement.
CTGGACAGGGGACAATAACACTTCGTTTGAGGATTTCAGAGGCAACCACAAGATGGCGATGACCGCCGCTTTGACTGGTTTTGCCTTCATTGGTCAAGACATCGGAGGATTCGCCGGCGGCAAGCCAAGCGAAGAGCTTTTCTTGCGCTGGATAGCCTACGGTGTTTTCACCCCACGCTTCACTTTGCATTCTTGGAATCCAGATGGCTCTTCGACGATGCCTTGGCTGTATCCAGAGCTCAAAGAGAAAGTCATGAAGCTTTTCGCACTGAGAAAGAAGCTTCTTCCTTACTTATATAGCGAGGCCATGAACGCGGTCGAAAACTACCACCCCCTGATTTACCCCGTATTCTTGAAATGCCCGGACTACGACGAAGAAGCGGATGCTTTCTTCTGCGGGAGCAGCATCTTAAGCGTCCCCATCTTCGATAAAGGCTCAAAAAAAGTCACCGTCGATCTTCCTAAAGGCAATTGGTATTTCCAAGGCAAACAAGTCAAGGGAAGGCAAACCATCGAAAACGCTCCTGGCGATTTGCCTGTCTTCTTCGTCAAGGAAGGAAGCCTCATCCCCCTTGAAGAGGAAGGCAAAACCGTATTTGAGATCTATCCTTTGCAAGAAGGCAAAGCGACGTACCATTATTACGATGACGACAGCTCATTGAGCAATGCCTATCGGGAAATTGAGGTAATCTCCGAAAACGACCGGGTCTTGCTTAATGGCCTTCATGACGATGAACAAATTCGCCTTGTTGACCAAAGGAATAGGACCATATTAAGAAAATAAGGGCTTTTTGCGCCTTTTTTGCTGGGCATTGCAAGAAAACATGAATGCGGCAAGTCTGCGCCACCAAATCTTTAACACTCCAAAAATAATCAAAATCCCAAATATTAGGTGCTGAAATAATGTTCAAGCAAAAGAAAGAATCGCGCCTCCGTTTTCTTTATGAAGCGCATAATAGGATTCATGAGCAAGAAAAACAAAAAATCCAATTACCACCCTTCGTTCTTTGAGGGGATCGCCCACCGCGGCCTACATGGGAACGGCGTCAGTGAGAACAGCCTTCTCGCGTTTGAGAAAGCCATCAACGCCGGAAGCGCCTTTGAACTTGACATCCATCTAACGAAAGACGGCGAGCTCGTCGTTTGCCACGACCATGACCTCAAGAGAGTCACCGGCAAAGAAGGAATAATCGAAAACATGACCTTGGAGGAAATCTCTTCCTACAAGCTCTTGGATGGCCAGAAAATCCCAACATTCCAAGAGGTGTTGGACCTCAACAAGGAACGTTCTTTGATTGTCGTCGAGCTCAAGGTCTACAAAGACAACTACAAGGCTTTGAGAAAAAAGGCGATGGAAGCCCTCGCGCAAATAAAAGACGACAAGAAAATCGTCATCATCTCCTTCGATCCCAGGGCACTGCTTCATATTGGCAAGCGTTTCAAACGTCAATTGTTGATCACCCCAGAGCACGATTGGGTGTGGAAACTCCGCGGCTTCTACGACTCCGTCGACATCGAAGCCAATATGTCAAAACGCAAGGAAGTCATCAGATACAGGAAAAACGGCGGCATCGTCAATGTTTGGACAATTGAAACGATGGAGCAAGCAAAGGATTTATTGCCTTACGTCGACACGATGACCTATCAGTTCATCGAACCAAAAGAAGTCAAAGAGCTTCTCAGCGGCTCTGAGAAAGCAAAATAATCTCTTTCGCGCATTCCCTTCCATCGGCAATGCAGGAGGCAATGTTTTTCGCGCCGAGGAAGCAATCCCCAGTCGCGTATACGTCTTTGTATGAGGTATGGTGCCCATTTTCGAGCATTAAATCAGCGGCAAGTTTGGTGAAATCGACTTTCTGCCCAATCGCGGAAACCAGCAAATCGCAGTTGAGAAGATATTCCGAGCCCGGAATCTCGTGGCAAGAGGCCCTGCCTGAAGAATCGGCCTCGCCAAGTTCCATTTTGACGAGCTTGACGCCAGTGACCTCTTCCTTATCGTTTTTAATGAGATCTTTAACATTCGTGAGGAAAGAGACATTTATCCCTTCTTTTATGGCTTCTTGAATCTCAACCTCGCTTGCCGGCATTTCTTTCAAGGAACGACGGTAGACGATCGTCACCTTGCCGCCGAGGCGAATGAGGCTGCGGGCGCAATCAAGCGCGACGTTTCCTCCGCCCCACACCAATGACGATTTGTATTTGGAGTATTTCCTTTTCCCTTCTCCAATATTTATTTCGCGAAGGATATCTAAGCCGGAGACGAGTCCGCTTCTGGCTTCAAATCCAACGGAATTATTCTTGCTAGCCCCTATTCCAAGAATCACATAATCGAACCTTTGTTGGAGGTCTCCCAAAGACGCATTAGTATCGATGGACGCATTGAAATGGAATGTCGCCCCCATCCTAGCCAAGTCGTCATAAATCTTGTCCAAGGGGCTTTTGTCGAACCGGAAATCAGGTATTCCAGTGCGGATAGCCCCACCGATAAAGTTCTCTTTTTCGAAGAATTCCACCTCAAAACCGGCTTTAAGCAAGAAATAAGCCGCGGAAAGATTAGCGATGCCCGCGCCAACCAAAGCGACGGTTTCGCCATTTGGCTTTCCTTTGTTCAAATCCCTTCCGCCAATTTTCGAAAGCTCGTATTCGATCTGCGGAATGGCCACCGCTTCGCCTTTGATTGCCCTTACGCAATTCCCTTGGCATTGCCTTTTATGGTCGCAGAGCAAAGAAGTTAGCTCAGGGAAGGGATTGACGTCGTGAAGTATCCTCGATGCCGTCTGATAGTCCTCTCTTTTGCAACAGGCGATCCAATCACGGATCAGATTTCCGCTAGGACAGGCGCTCTGACAGCGAGGCTTAGGGCAGCTTAAGCAATAGGAAGCGAGTTCTTTCGTGTTCATAAGAGACTCCAAAGTACCTAAAATTATAAATGCTTGGTTTTGGATTGCTATGAAAGAAACGCCCACACTGTCAACGAATCGTCTTACTTTGCGGGAGTTTGGGATAGAAGATGCAGAAGACGTCTATGAATGGACCGGCTCTTGGGAGGTCACCGAATTTCTTTGGTGGTATCCAAACCGCGATTTAGAGACGACGAAAGCAATTCTCAGGAAATGGATAAGGAACAAAAGAAACTATTCATGGGCCATCGTTAGGGAAGGGGAAGTAATCGGGGAAGTCCAGGTTATCAAAGACTTGGAAGACAAAGGGTTCGAATTCGGCATCACTTCCAAAAGGAGTTCATGGGGAAAAGGCTACGTGAAAGAGGCATCCTTCAAAGCAATCGAATATCTATTCTCCTCCGGCGAATATGACTATGGGTACGCGGAAAGCGATGCGAGGAACCTAAGGTCGCATCATCTGCTGGGGGCCTTGGGGTTCCGCAAAACGGAAGAAAAGAAAGGCGTGGCGATCGCCAAGAAAAACACAACGATAGACGTCGTTTGCTTTCGCCTTTCTAAGGATGATTTCGCCGCAAAACTCAAAGATTTCAAAACGAAAGAAGCGGATTTCTCAGATTAATGATATTTGTCTTTACTACCCGGGAAAACCAATGAACCGATTGATTTTGTTAGGGGAATGCAAACTAGGCCGATGGCAATCGAGGTGGCTATGCTTATGCCAAGGCGGATAAGCGTCGTCAGCCAAACGATGGTGAATGAGTAATCGAAGATCAAAGCGTCCAAGAAAGAGACAAGGGTATTGAGCGCGGTAACACAAAGAGCGGCGATGACCAATGTCGCGAAATAAGGAAGCGGATGTCTTTCAAGGGCCATCCCTTTCTTTTTGAAAAGAGATGAAACAAAACCGATGACCAAAGCCCTTATTCCCGGGACCAGAATCCATAAAGGAGTAGTCAGTGAGAAGCCGTAATTAATCGTTTGACAGATGAACTCGCCAAGCACGGCAACTATTAGGCCATCGACTGGTCCAAAGAGAAGAGCGGAGAAAACCACCGGCAAAGAGCCGAAGCTGATTCTCACCATCGGACCGATTTTGACGTTTACTAGCGTCAGGACCACAAAAAGGCCGACAAGCATCCCGTCAGCGCACATGCGGCGAATCAAAGAATCTCTTTTCCCCATGCCAAAATTCCTTCCACGGCAGGGAGGTAAGCTTTTTATAGCGGCAGCGAGAAGGCACCGCGGATTGCTCCTTCGTCCAGAGGCGACCTCCCATCCTCAGGCACTTAACGCGACTTCTCTACTCTAGAAAGCTCGCTGATGGCTCAGCGCTAGAATGATAGCACGGGTAAGAAAAAGGGGGAGAAGCCCCCTGATTCACTTTTTGGATTTTGCCTGATACTCAGCCAACGCTTTTTGCTGCTCATGCAGCCTGTTATAGGCTTTTTGCTGTTTCTCGATGAGCTTTTGATTTTCGAAATAATTGATGCCCATGGCTCTCCTCGCGCGCATAGCGATGTAACTCGCTTTGGCCTCCGCTCTCTTCGATCCTTCTTCAAGAATCTTATATACGCCGGGGATATCCTTCTCAAGCTCATGCCTTTTTTGCCTCATCGGCTCAAGAGTGCCATTGATCACGTTAACGAGGAAACGCTTGACCGTAACATCGCCAAGCCCGCCCTTTCTATAGTGGTCCTTAAGTTCTTCCAAATTCTTGTATTGAGGTAAAAACTCCGCAAAATGCTCGTCTTTTGCAAAGGCATCCAAATAAGTGAAGACCGGATTGCCCTCGGTGTGCCCAGGATCGTTCACCTGCAAATGAGTTGGATCGGTAAACATAGACATAACCTGCTTTTCCACCGTTTTCGCATCGTCTGAAAGATAGATGCAATTGCCGAGTGACTTGCTCATTTTGGCTTTGCCATCCGTTCCGGGAAGGCGACGCGAGGCATCGTTGTCCGGAAGCATGATCTTGGCTTCTTGGAAAACATTCCCATAAATCGAGTTGAATTTCCTGCCAATCTCATTGGCTTGCTCAATCATCGGCTCCTGATCTTCGCCGACGGGGACGATAGTCGTCCCAAACATCAATATGTCCGCGGCTTGAGAGATGGGATAAGTCATGAAACCGACGGGGATTGAGTCTCCGAACTTGCGCATGGCAAGCTCATTTTTAACAGTTGGATTTCTCACAAGGCGCGAATAGGTGACAAGGTCGAGGAAATAAGAGGTGAACTCAAAAAGCTCAGGGACTCGCGATTGAACAAAAATGGTGACCTTGTTGGGATCGATGCCCGCCGCCAGATAATCCAAAGCGACCTCGATAACGTTGTCGCGCACCTTTTGGGGATTCCCGGCATTGTCGGTGAGGGCCTGAGTGTCGGCAATCATCACATACATCTCGTCGAACCCACCTTTGTTCTGCAGTTCGACCCTTCTTCTCAATGAACCCACATAATGCCCAATGTGAAGACGACCAGTCGGACGGTCGCCAGTAAGCATAACCTGGGGGATTTTCTTTTCTTCTTCCATAATCGTTCTCGCTCGTTAAATTTTAGCACTTAAGCTCATTTCCGGTGTTCCGCTTTCCATTGTTTGATTTGGTCTAGGCGCGCTTTGCACTTTGCTTCCAAACCCTGCGTGCTAGGCCGGTAATATTCCTTGCCAGCGAGTTTCGACGGCAAGCAGACCTCATTAGTCAGCTTCTCTGGAGCATCTTGAGCATATTGGTAGCCTTTGTTGTAGCCAAGCTCCTTCATCAGCTTGGTCGGGGCATTCCGGATATCGAGAGGAACTGGCTCCGCGAAGGTCTTCTCGGCGTCCAAGGCGGCCGCGTCATAGGCCACTTCCATCGAATTGGATTTCGGAGCAAGGCTCATGTAGACCACCGCTTCAGTAAGATTGACGTTGCATTCAGGAACCCCGATGAAATGGCAAGCTTGGTAGGCGGCAACGGCGATTTCTAGAGCACGTGGATCCGCCATGCCGACGTCTTCCGAAGCGAAGCGAATGACTCTTCTGGCGATATATAGCGGATCCTCCCCCGCTTCAAGCATCCTCGCCAGCCAATATATGGCGGCGTCAGGATCGCTGTTCCTCATCGATTTATGCAAGGCGGAGATGAGATTGTAATGTTCCTCGCCTTTTTTGTCGTAGAGCAAAGACTTTTTGGCGGTGCATTGAACTATGTCATCCTCGCTCACCTCGACCGAGCCGTCAGCCCTAGCATCGCCGTTTAAAATGACCATTTCCAAAGTCGAGAGGGCTTTTCTCGCGTCGCCATTTGCGAAATTCGCGATGAGAGCAAGATTGTCATCGCTGATTTGGATATTTTGGTCGCCAAAGCCTTTGGGTGACGACAAAGCGTTCCTCATCAATTTGACGAGGTCATCTGTCTCAAGGGCCTTTAAAACGAAGACTTTGCAGCGCGAGAGAAGAGCGGAGTTGACCTCAAAAGAAGGGTTCTCGGTCGTCGCTCCGATCAGGATGATCGAGCCTTTCTCCACATAAGGCAAAAAAGCGTCTTGCTGCGCTTTGTTGAACCGATGGATTTCGTCGACGAATAGAATTGTCTTTTCGCCATATTGTCTATTCTTCTCGGCCTGTTCCATTACTTCTTTGATCTCTTTGATGCCTGAAGTGACGGCGGAGAAATTGATGAAAGTCGCTTTGGTTCGATGGGCAATTATCTGGGCGAGGGTTGTTTTGCCCACCCCCGGCGGCCCCCAAAAGATCAAAGAGGAGACCTGATCGTTCTCTATCAGCTTTCGCAGGACTTTGCCCTCGCCCAAAAGGTGCTCCTGCCCAACGAATTCGTTCAGATCCTGCGGACGGAGCCTCGCGGCGAGAGGCTCTTTGACGTCTTTGCTAAAAAGGTTGCCCTGTTCCATAGGAACAATCCTACCATCCAAGGGAGGAGTTTTCTTTAAGCAAAACGAGAAATGAAGGTGAAAGAAAGGCCGAGAGACGCGAAAAAGATCCAAATGACGTCTTTAGCCTCAAAGAATTCCCAAAGTAAGCGTTTTCGCTCTACCAATGGGAGCGAAAATGAACCACAATTTCACAAACAAAGGGAAACATTATGGAAAAGATCGTCGTTCTAGACTTTGGCGGGCAGTACAACCAGCTGATCGCAAGGCGCGTGCGCCAATGCCGCGTCTACTCCGAGGTATTGCCCTTCACCACCTCAATCGACAATTTGAAGGGTGATGAGATCAAAGGCATCATCTTCACTGGAGGACCCAATAGCGTCTACGACCCCTCCTCCCCTCATATCGATCCCAAAATCTTTGAACTAGGCAAGCCGATCCTCGGCATTTGCTATGGCGCCCAGCTCATGGCTTATACCTTGGGAGGCAAAGTCGAGCCCAACGTCAAATCCGAATACGGCCGCATTGAAATCACCCTTTGCAAAGACAGTGAACTAACTAAAGGCGTTCCTTCCCCCAATTCCGTCTTTATGTCGCATAACGACAAAGTCACCAAGCTTCCAGAAGGCTTTTCGGTTCTCGGAAAAAGCGATAATTGCGAGAATGCAATGTTCGAAAACCCCGCAAAATCCCTGTATGCCACCCAATTTCATCCCGAAGTCGAGCACAGTGAATATGGTCAAAAAATCATTGAGAACTTCGTTTTGAGCATCTGCAAATGCTCCGCCTCTTGGCAGCCAAAATCATTCATCGAAACCAAGATAAAGGAAATAAGGGAGCAAGTCGGGGACAAGCGCGTCCTTTGTGCCCTCTCCGGCGGGGTTGACTCTTCCGTCACCGCGGCGATTCTCGACAAAGCAATCGGCGAGAAGCTCACCTGCGTCTTCGTCGACCACGGCTTGCTCCGCAAAAACGAAGCAGCCCAAGTCAAATCAATCTTCGGTGACAAAGACAAATACCATCTCAATTTCATCCCCGTCGATGCCTCCAAGCTTTTCTTGGAACGTCTTGCTGGCGTCACCGAACCCGAGCGGAAGCGCAAGATAATCGGGAAATCATTCATCGACGTTTTCAACGAGTCGCAAAAAAACATCCCCCACTGCGACTTCTTGGCTCAAGGCACCATCTATCCTGACCGCATCGAATCAGGCTTGGGAATCTCCGCGACCATCAAGTCCCACCATAACGTCGGAGGCCTCCCTAAGGACACAGGGTTTGAAGGCATCGTTGAACCGCTTAAGGATCTTTTTAAGGACGAAGTCAGGGAAGTCGGCCTTTTGCTTGGCCTGCCTGCGGACCTCATTTACCGTCAGCCCTTCCCTGGGCCGGGTTTAGCCATCCGCATCATCGGCGAGATCACCGAGGAGAAAATCAAAATCGTCCAAGAGGCCGACGCGATCTTCCGTGAGGAAATGAAAAGCAGCGGTTATGAGAAAAAAGCATCGCAATTCTTTGCCGCTTTATCCAATATGCGTTCAGTCGGAGTCATGGGAGACAGCCGCACTTACGATTACGCAATCGTCCTTCGTGCCGTCTCGACCGATGACTTCATGACCGCCAAGCCAGTCGAACTCCCTTATGAGCTTATAACCAAGATCGCCGACCGCATCGTCAACGAGGTCGACGGAGTGAACCGCGTCCTTTACGATTTCACCTCCAAACCGCCCGCGACTATCGAACTGGAATAAATGCGTTCTGGCGTGTTGGGCATCTTTCTGAGCAGAAAATCAACATCAGTTGTAACCCGGCTATCGAAATCCGTAAGGGGATAAAGAAATGATCCACCTTTCAGAATAAGGTTTTCTGTGTATTTAGGCTTTTCAGGCGGCGCAGAAATTCTTTTTGGCAAAAAAGCCACAAGCATGGCGGGAGCCACATCAGCCATTTAGCAGCACCTCCATAACGTTCATCATTCTCTTATTAACACCCATCTCCTTTGCGTACTTGGAAAGGTTTTTTCTGTTCGTCCGCCGCATAAGCATTAACGGCCTTGTTGAATGTTTCGCTGTCCAGTTTCGTCCGGTACTTGAAGCAGTCGCAGATTGTGCGTCCGCGGTCGTAGACTGGAAGCGTTACTCCGTTGAAGTGGCAAGTTGTTTTCCCAAGTCGAAAATAGAGTTCTGCACATAACGCGTTTGATGTACCCCTGCTTGCAAAGCATATATCGCGGTTTTCAAGCCGTCAGAAATGAAATCCGATTTCTTTGCGACTTTCTCAACAGTGCTAAATGTTTGGTCACAGCATCGTGCTTCTTATTCGCGCTATCGCAAACTTTCTGCACGCAATTTTAAAATTCTGCGTGCGCATTTGAAAAAATGGGGGGACGCTTATTTCCCATCCATAAAATTGGTCGTTTGATGCTTTTCTTCTCTTTTGGGGAAAGAGATTCCATTGGACTCGCCGAGTTCTTGGAGTTTCAGGACATAAGCGATGTTGTCGGCTAAGCGCCTCATCGTCTGCAGGCCCTCAAGATCCTTATCCGCGTCTTCGTATGTGAAGCCATGGATCATGTTCCAATACTGGGAGCCAGGGACGATGATGTCATTGATTAGGTAATACTGATTGAGCCGCTCGAAAGTAGCGGAGTTGCCTCCCCTTCTGCAGGAGACCACGGAAGCTCCGACTAGTCCTCTCATATCGCGGCCATGGCTGTAGAAAAGGCGGTCGAGGAAAGAAGTGATTCGACCCGTCGCGCCAGAGTAGTAAACAGGGCTCCCGGCGACGATTCCGCCGTAGACGCTCCCCATCTTCCCTCCGATCTCATTGACGAGATCGTCCATGACGCATCTATGGTTTTTGTAGCAAAAGCCGCAATCCATGCAGTCTGCCAAAGGCTTGTTGTTCAAGAAGATGATGTCCGATTCGACGCCATTGACCTTCAATTGGTTCTGCACTTCCAAAAGCGCTCTGTATGTGCAGCCATGCTCGTGGCTCGAGCCATTGATCAAAACGACTTTCTTCATCTTAGCAGCCGTGGGTGTAATTCGGAGCGGCGACGGCGATGCTGACGTCGTGAGGATGGGATTCCTTCAATCCGGCGTTCGTGATTTGGACGAAGTGCGCGTTCTCGCGAAGCTTCATGAGGTCTTTGGCGCCACAATAGCCCATGCCGCTTCTAAGCCCGCCGCAAAGCTGATAAATCGTCGAAGCGACGGTGCCACTGCAAGCGACCCTGGCTTCGACCCCTTCGGGGACAAGCTTCTCAACAGCGGACGTTGATTTCTGGAAATAACGATCGGCGGAGCCTCTCTTCATCGCGGCCAAAGAACCCATGCCGACGTAGGATTTAACTTTCTTGCCATTGATTTCTATAACTTCGCCAGGGGCTTCTTCGCAGCCGGCAAGCAAAGAGCCGAGCATAACGGTGTCCGCGCCAAGAGCAAGGGCCTTGACGATGTCGCCGGAGTACTTAAGCCCGCCGTCGGCAATGACGCAGATCCCTTTGCCTTTGCAATAGGTCGCAACCTCATCGACGGCGCTGGCTTGAGGCATCCCGACGCCGGAAACGACGCGGGTGGTGCAAATCGAACCCGGGCCGATGCCGACTTTGACTGCGTTGGCCCCGGCTTTGATAAGGTCTTCGGCGGCTTCTTTCGTGACGATGTTGCCAGCGACGATCTGAAGTTCAGGATAAGTATCGCGCAGTTGCTTGACGACGCGAAGAATATTGGCAGAGTGGCCGTGAGCCGAATCGACGGTAATGACATCCGCTCCTTCTTTGAGCAAAGCCGCCACGCGCTCCATCGTGTTGGCGCCCACGCCGACCGCCGCTCCACAAAGCAAACGACCTTTATCGTCAGTGACGGCGCCGGGGTTATCGCCTACCTCGGCCGCCTTGACCAAGGCGACTTCATTGGCTTGGGATTCAATCGACATGTTCTTGTGAATCATGCCGATGCCGCCAACGCGGGCAAGGGCGGTGGCGAGGGCATGCTCAGTGACCGTATCCATCGCCGCGGAGACGATAGGGACGTTGAGATGGATCTTCTTGGTGAGCCAAGCGCCAAGCTCGACCTCAGCCGGAACGACCTCGGATTTCTGCGGAATCAAAAGCAAATCGTCATACGTTAAGCCTAAGCGGATGTTGTCGAGTGTCATCTTGTCTCCTTCGGGAAAGCCCTTTATTTAATTCAATATAGAATATACGAAATCCCCTCAAAGTTGAAATCATAGCGCTTTCTTTCGGGAACCTCATTTTTTGCAATTGCCGTAGGCAGCGCCAATTGGTACGATAGGCAAATATAGTTCCAACTCACCGGAGGAAGCACCCATGAAAGAATTGGTGATGTCGCAAGAAGAGATTCAAGCCACCTGCGCGCGTTTAGGCAATCAGCTGACTCAAGAGCTCGCCCACGAGGAGAAGATCCCCCTTTTCGTCGGCGTCATGAAAGGGGCCTTAAACTTCTTCTATTCGCTCATTCCAAACGTCAAAAGGAAGATCAACATCGATTTCGTGGAGACCTCCTCTTACGAAGGCACTCAGTCCACAGGCACCGTCAATTTGGTGAAGGATCTCACCTTCTCCCCTAATGGCAGGACTCTCGTAATCGTCGAGGACGTCATCGACACCGGCCTCTCCATGAAGTTCCTCATCCAATACCTGAACACCCATTACAAGCCAAAGCGCATCATCCTCTGCGCCCTCTTTGACAAGCAAGCGATGCGCAAAGAGAACATCACCGTCGATTATGCGGGCAAAGTCCTCACCGAGAACAAATTCCTCATCGGTTTCGGGCTCGATTACCGCGAGCTTGATCGCCAAGTCCCCTATGTCTATGTCCCCGAGGAGAAAGACATTCAGGAAATGGACGCAATGCTAGATCACGACAACGCCCTAGGATTGATGTAAAAACCCTGCAATATATGAAAAAACCTCGCTTTTGCGAGGTTTTTAAATATTTGTTTTCCCTTAGTTCTGAGTCCCGAAGATGCGGTCGCCGGCATCGCCAAGGCCTGGGCAGATATAGGCGTTCTCATTAAGTTCGCGGTCAAGTGAGCCGACGTAGAGAGGAACATCTGGGTTGGCTTCGCAGAAGGCTTTGACGCCTTCTGGAGCAGCGATGATGCAGACGAAGTGGAGATGCTTGGCACCGTGCTTGCGAAGCATCTTGATGGCGTCGATGCCGCTGCCGCCTGTGGCGAGCATCGGGTCGAGAAGGTAGATTTCCATATCCTCAAGGCCCTTAGGCAATTTGCAATAATACTCATGAGGCTCATGGGTGACTTCGTCGCGGTAAAGCCCGATATGGCCGACATGCGCGGTCGGGATAAGCTCGGTGAAGCCGTCGACCATTCCCATGCCAGCGCGGAGGATCGGGACGAAGCAGAGATTGTGTCCCGCGACCATCGGCTGAACAGTCTTCTCGATAGGCGTCTCGATTTCAGTTGGGACGGTGGGGAGATCCTTGAGCGCTTCATAGGCTTCCATCATCGCGATTTCCTTGACGACGGGGCGGAATTCGCTGGTCGGCGTGTTTTTGTTGCGGAGAATGGAAATTTTGTGTTTAAGCAAGGGGTGCTCAAGCAAAACGACGTTCTTGTAGGCGGATATATCCATGGATTGGGTACCTTCTTTCTAGCCGATTATTGTAACATAGGGAGAAAGGCAAAAAAGGGGCTAGGAAGATAATTTAGCGTTAAACCGCTTTCATGTTTGCAAACCGTTTTCTTTATATATAGTTACTTAACGTCGATAGGTCGTATATGTCGGGGATATGGTCCGGCAGTCTCTACGCTTGATCCATGAAGTCAGGCACTACGAGCTAAGAAAGGAAACAAAGAAGAAAACATCGCCGAAAGAACTGCTCTCCTTTTGCGTTTTTCTTCCTTGTTTGCACCAAAGCTCCCGACGTCATTACCTCCTAAAGACAAGTCTTACTTATATTGAATAGGAGGAAAAGACTATGGCTGAAGCTGTTTCAACTGTTGAAACTTCACCCGAGAGCAACAACCCCAAAGGCTGGTCACCGAAAACCAAATTCGGAAGTTGGCTTGACAACTATTTCCAGATCAGCAACCGCGGGAGCAGCATCATAAAGGAACTCATTGGCGGACTCGTCATCTTCCTTGCGATGTTCTACATCTTGCCGCTTAACGCGAACATGCTCTCCACCGAATGGGCCGGAACCGCCGCCGCAATTGGCAATTCGAACACCAAAATCATTGGCGACATCACCTACATCCTTATTTATGGTGACACTTGGGCCACCGTCAGCGATGTCCGCGCCGCCGTCTTCGCCGCCACCGCCATCTCGGCCGCCGTTACCACAATCTTCATGGGATTCTACGGCAAACTCCCCGTCGGGCTTGCTTCTGGTCTTGGCCTCAACTCATTGATTGCCTACAATGTCATGCTCGGCCTTGGCTATAACTTCGCTCAGTCGATGTGCCTCGTCATGGTCGATGGCATCCTCTTCTTAATCATCTCGATCACCCCTCTCCGTGGCTGGATTGTCCGCCACATCCCGAAGTCGCTTAAATTTGCCATCTCCGCAGGTATCGGATTCTTCATCTGCTTCATCGGCTTCCAGAACATGGGCATCATCGCCGATGGCCCGACCCTCGTCGCCCTTGGCAGTTTCAAAGAGCCGACCGTCCTCATGGGCCTTCTCGGAGTGATCATCGTCATCGCCCTTTCCGCCTTGCCCCAAAAGAGCAAAGTCTGCTTCTGGATCAACAAATTCTCCGTCATCATCGCCATCGTCGTCATGGCCATCGTCTGCGGCTCCATGGGTTCTGCTGGCGTTTCCGGATTCGCCCCTTTCTACGACAGCAGCTACAGCATCACTTCCGTTGGAAACATCGGCAAAATCTTCGGATCTTGCTTCATGGGCTTCGATGTCTTTGCTCAGCCGATGGCTTACGCATTCACTTTCTCCCTTCTCTTCGTTGACTTCTTCGACACCACCGGCACTTTGGTCGGAGTCGAAGCTGGCGCTGGCATGGTTGACGCCGATGGCAACATCACCGTTAACGACAAACCCGCGATGATCGTCGATGCCGTCGGCACCGTCTTCGGCTCCATCTGCGGCACCACCACCGTCACCTCCTTCGTCGAGTCCACCACTGGCGTCGCCGCCGGCGCTCGCACCGGCCTTGCCGCCGTTGTCACCGGCCTTCTCTTTGGGCTCAGCCTCCTCGTCTATCCTGCCTTGAGTGCCTTCTCCACCAGCGCAGTCACCGGGCTCGCTCTCGTCTACGTCGGCATCTGCATGTTCAAAAACCTTGAGCATCTCGAGTGGAAAGATTGGATTGCCGTCGGCTCCGGTTTCATCACTGTCATCGTCATGTGCGTCGCCTACTCCATCTCTGATGGCATTGCTTGGGGCTTCATCACTTACACGATCATGACCCTCGTCGCCGGGCGCTTCAAGAAAGACGACATCGCCGTCGCCGCTTGCTCCGCTGCCTTCCTTGCGATTTACATCGTCAAGTATGCGACTGGCATCGCCAAGTGATTTCCATCCAAATTTCTTTCAAACGGGAGCGGCATTCTCGCCGCTCCCGTTTATAATTTCTCGGAAAGGATTTCATCTCATCATGGATTTAGAAAAATACATCGGAGTCACCCCAGACTTCCCCAAAAAAGGCATCTCATTCAAAGACGTATCGCCGCTTCTGCGTGATCCCGCGGCTTTCAAGGAAGCTGTCGACAGGCTCGCCAAGATGGCGGAGAAATATCATCCCGACGTCATTATCGGGCCTGAATCGAGAGGCTTCACATTCGGCTGCGCGCTTGCCTACAAAATGGGCATCGGCTTCGTGATGGCCAGAAAAGCCGGCAAGCTCCCTGGCGTGACCATGAAGGTCTCCTATCAGCTTGAATATGGCACCGCGACAATGGAGATCCCCGCCGCCTCCTTTAAAAAAGGTGACAAGGTCCTCATGATCGATGACCTGATGGCCACAGGAGGCACGTTCTCGGCCTTAAAAGAGCTCATCACCCTCGCGGGAGGCACCCCAGTCGCGTGCCTTACCGTCATCAATCTCGAAGAGCTCCACGGCGAGAAAGCAGTCGGACTTCCTTGCGAGTCCTTGATGAACCTTTCAGATTCACATTAAGGGTCTTTTGGCTCCTCCGGCCTAGGAAACTAGGCCTTTTTCTTTTGGGTTTATTGCCCATTGGGCATAGACTATACCCAAGAGGAGACCATCATGGACAGCAATGAATTATTAAACCTCGTCAAGAAGCGCCACTCCTGCCGGAATTACAGCGATAGATGCGTCGAGCAGGAAAAAATCGACCAAATACTCGAAGCTGGCGTGAACGCCCCAACGGGGATGAATAAGCAAGAAACCATCTTCTTAACCATTACCGACCCAAAAACCGTTGAGGAGCTCTCTAGGCTCAATGCCTCGATCATGGGAAGGCAAGGCGATCCTTTTTACGGGGCGAAAGCAGTCATCGTCGTCCTCGCTAAGAAACAGGCCAGAACTTATGTCTACGATGGGGCAATCGCCGCGGCGTATATGCTGCTTGAAGCGGAAGCCCTTGGCTTAGGGGCGTGTTGGATTCACCGCGCGAAAGAAAGCTTCAGCACGCTAGAAGGCAAAAACATCCTTAAAAGAGCGGGCATAAAAGACGATGTTGAGGGGATAGCTAACATTATCGTTGGCTATGAAGCCGAAAACGACGCAAAACCCCATTTAAAGACTTCAGAAGGCAGGATTTTCAAAATCTAAGCAGTCTCCAAAATCCATGCAAAGGAGCCTTTCTTTGGTTCTTTTTCATTGGCGAGACGAAAGCAAACAAGCATTAAATTTAAAGTACCGTTTTTGCTCGGTTTAAAGCATCAAATTCGACAATCCTCACTTACATTCTCATTTTTAAATCCTTTTTATTCTCAAAAGCAAGAAACCGCCTCATATGTCAAAGCCGCAATAACTAATTTCCCACTCCCCTTATTTTCCAGAAGCGTACAATACGCCGCGAGGAGAAATACCAATGGAAAACAATCTAATTCAATCCGCTAAGCTCTATCGCCTTAACCAAGACGTCGCCCTCATCAACAAAGGCATCGAGGACAACAAAGAAGTCGCCAAAGACGAAAAGGATAACATCTTCAAGAAGTTCGGGAAATCGGTCTCTAACTCCGTTAAGAAAAACCGCACCGAGTCCTTCGAAAAAGCCCTAGCCAAAGACCAGGAAGAAATCGCCAAAATAAAAAAAGATGGCCTATTTGAAGGCGAGGCGTTCGCTTCCGAAACAAAAAAGGCTTTGGACAGCCAGGCCAAGAAAGCCGCTTTCGGTCTGCTCTATCTTCTTTCAGACACCAACGAATACGACAGCAAAGAGGAAACCCTCTCTTCTTTGAGCGAGGCTATCTACGGCAGCAAAGAAGCCCTATCCACTTTGAGCAAAGAACTCGACGCGGACTTCCGCTTCATCTCTGAGTCTCTTTTCTCTTCCATCAAAGCCAACGATCTCGTGATCGATGCGCTTAACGCTTACTATCTCTCTCTTAGCGAGACTAGAGACGAGAAATGCGCTCTATGCACGGCCAAAGCCGTCCTCGGGGACGATAGCAAAGCCGCGCCCTTGCTCGCCCTTCTTTTGGCCGGCAAGAACGGCCTCCCTTATTGCAACGACGAGGATAAAGCAAAAGAGGCTTTCCTTGGCATGGACAAGGATTCCTACTATGCCACCATGGCCATCAAATCCGTACTTCTCCAAGAAGAGAAGAAAGAATGGAATGACGAAGAGAAGAAGACCAATCTCAAAGGCGTTCTCTCCATCATGTCCTCCCTCAATCTTCTCGCTCAGATCGCATCCATCGTCGATAAGCAAGACCCCGATGGAGCGAAGATCAAGATCAAAGGCGTGAACGGCTTCGTGAATCGCCTCGCCGATCTCTCGAAATAAGCATCGACCAATTCAGCGTCTTGACGAAAGCCAAGGCGCTTTTTATGTGCTCGGCCACAAAAAAGACCGCCCTTTGGCCATGCCTTGGAGCGGTCATTTTTAGATGTTACTCAGGAAATTTACTCAGCTTTCGTAGACGCGTCTTCCTTTTTGTCGCGAAGGATGACGTTCATGATGATGCCGAGGATCATCGCGACCGAGACGGAGGTGATCTGAAGGGTCACGTCCGGGAAGATGAAGTTGAAGGCGAGGCCGCCGATGCCGGCAACAAGGATAACCGAGGCGACGAAGATGTTCTTCGTCTTGCTCATGTCGACCCTCTCGTTGATGAGCATCTTGACGCCGGAGGAGGCGATGAAACCGTAAAGGATGAGGCTGACTCCGCCAGTGACGCAGGCAGGAATGGTCTGAACCACAGCCATCAAAGGAGCGAAGAATCCGAGGAGGATGGAGAAGAGGCAAGCCAAGAAAATGACTTTGGTAGAAGCGATTTTGGTAACGCCAACGACCGCGACGTTCTCGCCATAGGTGGTGTTGGCAGCGCCGCAGAAGATGCCGGAGATAGCCGTGGCAACGCCGTCGCCGATGAGGGTTCTGGAGAGGCCAGGATCTTCAAGAAGGTCGCGCTGGAGAAGTCCAGACATGTTCTTGTGGTCGCCGATGTGCTCGCAGATGGTGACGAGTGAGACGGGGATGAAGATGAGCGCCGCTTGGCCGACAGCCGAGCCAGAAAGAGGCACGACATTGCTGCTTTGGGCGGCAAGGAAGAGGAATTTAGGATAGTCGAGGAAGGACTGGAAGCGGATATTTGCCACCCAGCTGCCGTCGGAGTTTTGTTTGGCGAAGAGATTTACGATCGAACTGAAATCGATAACGTGGCAGTAATCGTTCCCGCAGCCGTAATAGCCAATAAGGGTGATGATCATCGCGAAGACATAGCCACTAGCCATTCCGAGGATGAACGGGACAAGGGAGATTGTGCCTTTGCCATAGTGCGCGCAAACCGCGGTGACGATCATAGCGACAAGGCCGGAAAGGATCGCGCACCAGTTGTACCCGCCAGCGACGGCGCCGGTAGTGAGGTTGCTGATCGCGCTGGAAGCAAGTCCCAAGCCGATGACAATAATGACCGGTCCAACGACGATGGTCGGAAGAAGTTTGTTCAGCCATTTTACGCCGAAGAGTTTAATAAGAAGGGCGACAAGGCAATAGACCAAACCAACCATCGCCATGCCGATGGGAAGGACCCAAAGGTTGACTTGGCCAGTGGATTCGCAGTCGATTTTGATGGCCGCGCTCATCGCGGACATGTAAGCGAAGCTCGAGGCGAGGAACATCGGTGATTTGAACTTCGTCGCGAAGAGATAGAAGATGGTGCCGATGCCGGCGCTGAAGAGGGTCGGGGCAATCATGATGGAGGCGAGATTCACCAACTCCCCGCCAAGTTCGACCTCCGTACCAGAGAAGACGATTAAAGGGACCGTGATGCAGGCCACGAACATGGCCAAAACGTGCTGGATGGCCAGGATGATCCATTTTCCTGGCTTCTTGGGGGCTTCGTCTACCTCAAGCAGCATTCCGTTTGAGTGGGGTGTCAGCGCTTCTTCGGCGCCTTTTTTGTTTCCAAACATATTGGGAACCTTCCTTTCCTGGTAACTAGGCAAAAAAAATAGGCCCTAAAGGCCTTAAAACAAACACCGATGAGAGAACAATGACCCCATGATGGGGTTAGCTTTTCTCTTCCGGGACTGTCTCATTCGTTCTAGCTCCGGGTCTTTAGTCTAAGGGCGAGAGAAGAATCGCGGAAGAGGGGAATTAAATTTTGGAAGCGCTTTCTAAAAATAAGGCCCAATATTGACTTAAACCCAACTTTAGCTTCTAGATTATTCCTAATATATAGGGGGCGATTATGAAGTACCTTGATAAAGAAGAATTCGCGAATGCCAATATGTTTGGGGAAGGAGAGCCAAATACGGCCTACTCCCGATATTTCATAGGAAACTCCTACCTCAACGCGCTGACAAGTCCTAGCTGTGGCCTTTTCTTGGCCAACGTCACTTTCGAGCCTAGCTGCCGCAACAACTGGCACATCCACCACGCCAAAAAAGGAGGCGGACAGCTGCTTCTATGCACGGCAGGAGAGGGCTGGTACCAAGAAGAAGGCAAAGAAGCGATCAGTCTCAAGGAAGGCAGCGTCATCGTGATTCCAGCCGAGGTCAAGCATTGGCACGGGGCTAAGAAAGACAGCTACTTCTCCCACATCGCTTTCGAGCTTCCCGGAGAAGGAACCTCCAACGAATGGTGCGAGCCGGTCACGGATGAGGAATACGCGAAACTGAAATAAGGAGGCCGAACATGGCAACAAAGCAAACAGCAGGCCGCGAAGCCTTGGGGGAATTCGCCCCGAAATTCGCCGAGCTCAACGACGACGTCTTATTCGGAGAAGTCTGGAGCAGGGAGGACAAGCTCTCCCTCCGCGACCGCTCTTTGGTGACCGTGGTGGCTTTATTGGCTCAGGGATTGACCGACGATTCATTCCGTTACCATTTGATGACCGCCAAGAAAAACGGGATCACAAAAGAGGAAATCGCGGAAATCCTAACCCATGCAGCCTTCTACTGCGGATGGCCAAAAGCCTGGGCCGCTTTCAAAATGGCAAAAGAAATCTGGACCGACTGAATATTCCAACTAAAATCAAATCATTCGCGGTCTTCGGGCGTCCGTTTATTTATAGCGGCTTCAATATCCATCAAAGCAAACGATTCTTGAAAGTTTTAGGCCGTTTAATGTGCCTTCTCATAAGGGCAATCAGCTACCCTCAAAAGCTCTTTCGCGCGCTTAATTTGCTCTTGGTCAGGAGGATTGACGCCTTCCAAAGGATAGGGGATCCCAAGCTTCTTATACTTGAAAGTCCCTAAAGTATGATAGGGAAGGACTTCGATTCTTTGGACGTTTCCTAAGCCCAAAAGGAATTCGCCTTCTTTAGCGAGCCATTCTTCCTTATCGTTCCACCCCGGCACCAAAACGCGCCTCACCCATATGGGGAAATTCTTCAAAGCAAGGTATTCGTAGAGTTCCAAAACATTCTGATTGCCGGCCCCCACAAGTTTTTGATGCCGTTCAGGATCAATCACCTTCATATCAAGAAGAAAAAGGTCGCAAAGCTCAAGCAAACGGTCGAACTTAGCCAAGAATTGCGGGTTTTTATTAAAAGGCCCGCCGGCTGTGTCAACAATGAATGAAACCCCGTTTTTTTTGCAGATCTCCCCTAATTCAATCAGAAAGTCTATTTGGGAAAGAGGCTCGCCTCCGGAGATGGTTATCCCTCCGTTGTCCTTCCAATAAGGCTTGAAGCGATAAAGCTTTTTGAAAGCCTCTTCGGCGCTGATTGGGTTAGTTTTCAGAAAAGGCCAGGTATCTGGGTTATGGCAAAACAAGCAACGATAAGGGCAGCCCTGAAGGAAAAGGACGGACCTGACCCCAGGTCCGTCCACCAGGGCGAAGGATTCTATGGATTGATAGTAGCCTAGCGTCCCCATTGCTTTCCAATTATAGAGCGTGGTGGCAGGTGCGCGAGATGACGTCCATCTGCTGCTCTTTGGTGAGGTCGATGAATTTGACCGCATAGCCCGAGACGCGGATGGTGAAGTTCGCGTATTCCGGTTTCTCAGGATGGTTCATCGCATCGATTAGCTTCTCGGTTCCAAAGACGTTGACGTTCAGGTGATGGGCGCCTTGATCGAAGTAGCCGTCAAGCACCTGGGCGAGGTTGTTCTTCTTCTCCTCCTCGTTGTGGCCAAGGGCCTCAGGGGAGATAGTTTGGGTGTTCGAGATGCCGTCAAGGGCATACTCATAAGGGAGCTTGGCAACGGAATTGAGCGAGGCGAGAAGGCCGTTTTGCTCCGCCCCATAGGCGGGGTTGGCCCCAGGAGAGAGCGGCTCGCCGGCTTTGCGCCCGTCGGGAAGAGCCCCGGTGGCTTTGCCGTAGACGACGTTCGAGGTGATGGTGAGGATCGAGGTTGTCGGCTCAGAATCGCGGTAGGTATGGCGCTTCTTGAGCTTGTTCATGAAGGCTCTGAGGAGCGTCACGGCGATTTCATCCGCCCTGTCGTCATCATTCCCATAGCGAGGGAAGGAGCCGGAAATCTCAAAGTCTTTAGCGATTCCATTCTCGTCGCGCAGCACCTTCACCTTCGCGTATTTGATCGCAGAAAGGGAATCAACGACGTGGGAGAAGCCGGCGATGCCGGTCGCGAAGGTCCTTCTGACATCGGTGTCGATGAGGGCCATCTCCGCGGCTTCGTAATAGTACTTATCATGCATGTATTGGATGAGGTTAAGGGTATTCACATAGATCCCGGCGAGCCAATCCATCATCTTGTCGAATTTCGCGACCACCTCGTCATAGTCGAGATATTCGGAGGTGATAGGCGAATACTCAGGGCCGACCTGGTCGCCGCTTTTCTCGTCTTTGCCTCCGTTTATCGCGTAAAGGAGGCATTTGGCGAGATTGGCCCTTGCGCCGAAGAACTGCATCTCTTTGCCGGTTTGGGTGGCGGACACGCAGCAGCAGATAGAATAGTCATCGGTCCATATCGGGCGCATGACGTCATCGTTCTCATATTGGATGGAGGAAGTATCGATGGAGATTTTGGAGGCGTACTTCTTGAAGTTCTCTGGAAGCCTCGAGCTCCAAAGCACGGTGAGATTGGGCTCAGGAGAGGGGCCCATGTTCTCAAGGGTGTGGAGGAAGCGGTAATCGGTTTTGGTGACCATGCTTCTGCCGTCTTGCCCCAGGCCCGCCACTTCCAGCGTCGCCCAGACAGGATCGCCGGAGAACAAAGCATTATAGGAAGGAATGCGGGCGAATTTGACCATGCGGAACTTCATGACGAGGTGGTCGATGAGCTCTTGGGCCTGGCTTTCGTCAAGGATTCCGTTGCTAATATCCCTTTGAATATAGATGTCGAGGAACGTTGAGATACGGCCAACGCTCATCGCGGCTCCGTTTTGGGTCTTGATGGCGGCGAGATAGCCGAAATAGAGCCACTGCACGGCTTCTTTGGCGTTCTTCGCTGGCTGAGAGATATCAAAGCCATAAGAAAGAGCCATTTCCTTCATGCCTTTGAGGGCTCTGATCTGTTCGGAGAGCTCCTCGCGAAGGCGGATGACCTCATCAGTCATCGTGCCGTCGCCGCAATTGGCTTTGTCTTCTTCTTTCCAAGCGATGAGGCGGTCGATGCCATAGAGCGCGACGCGGCGGTAATCACCAACGATGCGTCCGCGGCCATAGGTATCGGGAAGGCCAGTGAGGATTTTATTGTGACGGCATTTCATCATCTCGGGCGTATAGGCGTCGAAGACACCGTCGTTGTGGGTCTTTTTATATAAAGAAAAAGCTTTATGGATCTCTGGATCGACAGCATATCCATAAGTAGAGCAGGCGCTTTCGGCCATCTTGATTCCGCCGAAAGGCATGAAAGCCCTCTTCAACGGCTTATCAGTCTGAAGGCCCACCACTTTCTCCAAATCCTTATCGAGGTAGCCAGGACCATAGGAAGTGAGGGAAGAGACGACTTTGGTCTCCATATCGAGGACGCCCCCTTTGGCCCTTTCTTCCTTTTGAAGCTTTTGCAGCTCATCCCAAAGTTTGGAAGTCGCTTCCGTCGGACCAGCTAAAAAAGCCTCGTCCCCATCATAGGGCTTGTAGTTATTTTGGATGAAGTCGCGCACATCGCAGTCTTCCTTCCATTTGCGCCCGGCAAAGCCGGACCAAGATTCGTTGTCAGTCATCTTTCTCTCCTTTGCTTACGAAGAGATTAAAGAAAAATAAACAAAGGTTAACAAGTGATATGATAAAGAAAGCGCTAACAAAAAATCCCCGATGCCCTCAACCGAGAAAAGGTTGGACGACATCGGGGTTTAGTTACACCTGTAAATGCCGTTTTACTTATATTTGACCATCAACGTATGCGAGTCATTGAAGGCAGTGTAGACGGAAGATAGAGGCGCATTGTGAACGATGCGCAAAATGCATTCGCCGAGCATATCGGAAAGCGAAATCACCTTCACGAAAGGGAGGGCGGAGAAACGCTCATCGAGCGGGATGGAATCGGTGACGATGATTTCGTCGAAGGCCTTGCCGTCCTTGATGAGATCGTAGCAAGGATCGGAGAAAACGGCATGGACGGAGACCATCCTCACGGACGCCGCGCCCATCTTGCGGATGGCGTTGGCGGCGTTAACCGCGCTTCTGCCCGTGTCAATCATGTCGTCGACGAGGATGCAATCTTTGCCATTGACGTCGCCGATGATATTCATGACTTCAGGCGCCCCGGTGGCGTTGCGCCTTTTGTCGATTATCGCGATGGGGCAATTGTTAAACTGCTCGGCAAGATCCCTCGCGCGTCCTACGCCGCCATGGTCTGGCGAGACAACGACGAGGTTGGAGATGTCTGGATTGTGCTGAAGGAAAGCGCCTCCAAGAAGCGGGACGGCGGTGAGGTCGTCGGCAAGGCAAGAGAAGAAGCCTTGAATCTGGGCGGCATGGAGGTTGACGGTAATCACGCGGTTGAGCCCGGCGACATCGAATAAATGAGCCACCAAGGAAGCGGTGATCGGCTGGCGCGCATGAGCCTTTCGGTCTTGCCTAGCGTAGCCAAAATAGGGGCAGACGAGGTTTATTTCCTTCGCGGAAGACCTTTTGAGTGAATCGATGAAGATCAATGTCTCCATCAGGTTCTCGTTGACCGGCGGGCAGGTGGATTCGATGATGAAAATCTGCTTCCCGCGGACCGAATCGATCGGTTCGACAAGAGTTTCCCCGGAAGGGAACTTCTTGACGATCCTCTCGCCCAACCTAACGCCAAGTTTCTTGGCGATGGCTTCGGCGAGTTTCTGGTTCGCAGAAAGAGAGAAGATGAGTGCGTTGTCGAGCATGGAAAACTTCCTCCTCAATATTTCAGTAAAGTCTAATCTATTGGGTTTCCCAAAACGAGAGAGGTTTTCATTAAAGCGCTTTCTTCATGAGTAAAATGCCGATAATCGCCCCCGCAGGGGGGCTTATAGGTAAAAGCGCCCTTGCTGCCCTAAAACAAAACATCAGGAATGGCCAGGCATTTTATTTGTTTCTCTTTACGTCTAGGAAATTGTCGCCCAAACAGCCTTAAAAACTCCGCAAAAGTTTTGTTTTTTCTTATAAAGCAACGAAGTTTTCAAGAAAAGCGCCAGCAAATGTCAGGGTTCCAAAGACTTTACTTTTGAATTACATCCAACATAATAGCCACTGCTAATAAACAGGTGAAACATATGAAAAGAAAAAGAATAATCAACCTTTGCCTCTCGTCCTTAGCCACTCTAGGGATGATCGGAACCATTGCCTCATGTGGCGGAAGCCAGCCCTCCTCTTCAATAGATGAGTCCAGTTCAGACGATAGCGGGCTTGGTTGGGAAGACGATCAAAAAGAACTCCTCAAGCAATACTGCGGCGAGGTTTTGCCTTATCCATCCCGTTACTTCTCCGGGAAAACCACCTTCAATGTCGTCGAAAGCGAAGATGTCGAGGGTTACACGTATTTGGAGATAAAAGACGAGTCGCGCGAGTTCTCCTTGCAGCCTTACTTCCAAGATCTTGAAGAAGCGGGCTGGAACGTCGTCACCACCTATAGCGGAGAGACGGCACAATCCAACGGCACCAGCAAATACGTCGAGGTGACCAAACTCTCTTCCGATGGAAAAACAGGTTACGACATCTTCTATCTCTATCAGCCATCCTATTATGACGCCTACGGGAAGTTTTGCAGCGCAGGAAATCTGATTCGCTGCTTCAACGATCTTTCCAGCAGCAAAAGCGCGGATGTTTCTTGGAATGAAGACGCACAAGACGTCATGAAAGAGGCCCTAACCTCCTCTTTGCCCTTCATCAAAATGGGCGACGATTACAAAGCGGTTCAGATCGCCTATGATGCCTGTGAGATCTACGACACCTACGCCTTGAACCTCACAAACGACTATATATCCATATTAAAGAATGACGGATTCGCCCTCGACGAGGAGCTCAGTGAAAAAAATGATAAATACGTCCTGAGCAAGAAACTCTCTGACGGGTCGATAATCGACGTCGCTCTCTACTACATCGGAGGCAACGTGATCGATGCCTAT
Organism: bacterium; assembly: GCA_963611815.1. GTDB lineage: Bacteria > Bacillota_I > Bacilli_A > RFN20 > CAG-826 > Alloenteromonas. Next base: position 46,347 of record CAVDSY010000003.1, on the reverse strand, counting down.
TACACCCCAAGCGAGAAGGCCTACACCTCCTGGGACAATGAATTCGTTTCCGAAATCAACGAGAGGTTTGGGATCAGCCTTCCAAAGTTCGACGTTGCCGACGGCGGCAAATACCAAGTCTACAAAAAGAACGACACCTACTACATCTATACCCTCGCCTTGTCCGACACCTATAGTTACACCAACTACATCTACGGCCAGCTGAAGAACCCGTCTTTGGGCTGGGATGAGACCTATTCGATCGCCAGCGGCTTCATCATGGACGGCGAGGATCCGGTCGGCTTCAAAATCGGAATCACCGCCTCTACCCCAACGAGCACCTTTGTTTCCGCTTGGCCCAGCGAAGTGGTCGCAAACACCGTGAAGACGACTTTGGGAATCGAAGGAATCACCCTGCCAACTTTGCCTAGCAGCGCCATCCCCGATAACGGCGAACAGATTAAATACGCCGTAAGGGGCGAGGAATATTACAAAGAGGCTTGTCTCTCCTATCAAGAAGAAATCGCGAGCAACTGGGAAGAGTACTTCGCCGACAAGCCCAACGAAAACCAAATAAAAGCCCGCGCAGAAGATCTCGCCAAAGCAGACATGGGCATGACTATCTCGATTCTCGACAGCGACAACATGGCTTTGGAGACATATTCAGATCTTCTCTACAAGATGGGCTGGTACGACACCATCGATTCCGACTACAACATCGTCTACGAAGATCCAGACGGCAAGATTTCCGTTACCATAGCGGCTGACGTCTTTGAAATCGGCGGGCTAGGCACCACTTCGATCATCGTCAAAGCAGGCAACGGCTATGAGCATCAGCCCGAGTTCGCCTTCTGGGACGAGGAAGTAAGAATCTACGCCGGCTCAAGCAAATTTTTGAACCTCATCAAGAAGATGCTCCCATACGAAGTCACCTACACCTGCGATGACTCAACAGGCAAAATCACCGTCGACAATAACGGCCTCGTCGAGGTCGCCGAAGGCACTGCCGTCGGCACCACAGCGACCATCACGGCTTCGATTGAAATCCCCGGCGAAGGCAAGAGAGAGGTAACTTGCAAAGTGGTTGTCAAAAACGGGACCAATTACACCCCGGAAAGCGCCATCAACGCCGTCGCTTCCGTCCTCCGCGAAAAAGGCCATGAGATAAACATCGAAAGCGAATTCGGCATCTACCGTTTCGAGCTCAATCTTGGAACAAGCATGAGCGAGAGCGAAGTTAAGGACATGGTAATTGCCGATTTGATCCCCGTCGGCTTCACCGAGTTCGAGGAGTGGCAGGAGTGCTCCGACGATGGGGCGATCTGCCAAAGAGCCGTCTATTATATCGATAATGACGACGGCACCAGCGCCATGCTGAAGTACCACGTCTACACCAAAGACGGGAACACGATCTTCTACGTCTCGGCTTGGTAAGCCCAAATCAACAAAAAGGCATCGTCAACAGGCGATGCCTTTTTTCGTTCAAAAAGCCTGCAAAAAGAAAAATAAAGCGGCTTCTGCGCAGCAATCTGTCTCAATGGTGGCAGGAGCATTGATGCGTCGGGGCATTTGCTTCGACAAGCTTTCCTGCGAGGAAATCGCTTATCGCTTGCTCCGCGCTGCCGAAGTATGGGGCATAGATTTTAATCCCCGCAGCCTGCAGACGGACGAAAGCGCCTCCGCCAAGCCCTCCGACGACGACGGCATCCGCGCCAAGCCCAACCAAAACGTCAATCAATGCAATGTGGGAGGCTTCGCCGTTATCGTGGACGGCCTTGCTCACCACTTTGCCTGCCTCAATGTCGACGAGTAAGTAAGAAGGGGTCTCTCCGAAATGCTGGAAGACCTCGCCGTTCTCATAAGCAATTGCTAATTTCATGATTGTTTCTCCTTTTGATTGCCCTCCTCCGACACCGGCCGACCGTTGGAGTCGTAATTATTTGCGGTATCTTTGGCTTTGTTGGGATCGATGAAGACAAGTTTGGCGAACCAAGAAACGGCTTTTTTGGAGACGGCCTCGCCTTCCTTGGCTTTCTCTTTGCCTTTTTCGATGACGACCTTCATCTCTGCTGGGATGGCGTTTTGGAACTTTGTCCTGGCTTCGACCACGCCTTCCTTATATTTGAGGCGCATCTCATCGTACCTGGAAGCGAGTCCGCTTCTATTCGCCCAGCTCCTTACGCGGGTGAACACTTGAGCGGAGACAATGAAATCTATGAGAATGACGCCGTAGACAAGGCCCATGAAGAAGATGAAGCCGAAATGAGCCACCCCGCCATCTCCGCCGAACATATAATCAAACGAAGCGAGGGCGGCTTTATAGAGAAAGGGATTGATCCCGTAATAGAAAACGACAGCGCAGGCGAGCCAAATCAGATTGAACTGCGGGCAGATTACGCCCATGATGTTGCCTTTCATGTTCGTGTAATCCCATAGCTTGACCTTGAAGCCCTTAACAAAGATCAGCCCGGCGACGAACTCGAGAAGGATCATGGATATGGCCATGATGGAGATGGGCAGGAGATCGGCGACGCTCGGGCCGCTTGCTTCATCCAAGAAGCCATAAGATCCGAATGGATTATAGAAAGACCAAGATGGCAAACAGGTCAAAAGAAGAGTGACCACGGTGAACATGATGATGGTCCCGAAACCGTACAATGGGAGCCAAGGGCCTCTCATGAAACCGGGATTCACCCATTTTTTGGCGGTGAATAGCCTGCGGAAGAGCACCTCAAGGCCATAGCCTAAAACCGAGCCCATCAAAAACAAAAAGAGATAGAGCAGGAAGGCTTCGGTTGGGGTCATTTTGGCAAACATCGTTTTTCCTCAGGGCGATTTTAGCAAAGTTAAGGAGCCGTAGCGCGATTTTGCTCCAAAAAGGAAAACCTCCGAGAGGAGAAGCCCGGAGGTTTAGGAGCTTGCTTGCCAAGAAGGCTGATATGGTCCCTCTTTTATAAGAGGTGGGCATTCTTGTCTTCCCTTCAGGATTCCCGTCCGCAACGGGCTTTCAACAACAGAGGAGCGCAATCAGAATTCCCGGATATATCAATACGTAGGGGGAGCAATTTTCCCTCTTGGCGGTCAGGGGTTTCCTCCTGACGCGATTATTATAAACGGGATTTTCGCGGTTGAGGAAACAACTTTGTAAGCGCTAACAAAATCAGCGTGATTTATTTGACGCGGCCTGGTGAATTTCCCATCAGTTTTTCGCTTTTGAATCCGAATGCCGCCTCTTGCTACAATCAAGGCATGAAAGAAATGACGCCAAACTATCTCGCGCAAACAAGGATGATCAATTTCATGTCGCCTGAAATCCAGGCCCTAATCAAAAATAAAGGATGGGAGGGCCTCACCGCTCTTCGGAAAATCCAGGAAGCATATGATTTCGTCCAAAATGAGATCCTCTTCGGCTACAACAAAGACGACTCTTTGAAAGCCACCGATGTTCTGAAAGACGGCTTCGGCCAGTGCAATACGAAGGGAACCCTTTTAATGGCTTTGCTAAGATCTTTGGAAATCCCATGCAGAGTTCATGGCTTCTACATTACCAAAAAACTTCAGCGCGGAGCCATGACCGGCATCGTTTACAGTCTTGCTCCCGAAAAGATATTCCATAGTTTCGTCGAAGTGTTCTTAGATGGCGTCTGGTATGACCTGGAAGGCTTCATCCTCGACAAGGATTATCTGAACGGAGTCAGGACCAAATTCCCGAAGGAAGAAGGGTATCTCCTTGGCTATGGCGTTGGCACAAAAAATCTAAAAAACCCGCCCATAGAATTCAATCGGAACAACACCTATATCCAAAAAGAAGGGATCGTCGAGGATCTAGGCACCTACGATTCGATGGATGCATTGCTTAAAGAGCATCACCAGAATATGTCCCCTTTGAAAAAATGGATGTATCAACACATCGGCAGAAAGCTCATGAACCGCAACGTCGGCAAAATAAGAAAGCTGGCTTTTGGCGAAGACAAATAATTTTGAAACAGAAATCCCCGCAAAAATCCTATTTTCGGCAAAACAGGCATTGGCTTCGCTGTGTACAGAAAGGGGCGAAACAAGTAGACTTCTCGATATGGAAAACAACGAGCAAAGCAAAAGAAGCACCGCCGGATTCTTCCTCGACGGCGCAAAAGGGATAACCTTGGGCATCTCCGTGGCGATCCCTGGTCTAAGCGGTGGCACCATTGCCGTCGCGGAAGGTTGCTATGATTCGATAATCGGCAGCATCTCCTCCTTAAGGAAACATTTCAAGAAGTCCTTCCTTTATCTCCTTCCTTTCATTTTGGGCCTATTGATAGGGGCGGTCGCGGCGTTCCTTGGCATCAAAAAAGGATACGAGGTGGCCCCCTTCTCCTTGACTGGCCTATTCGGCGGCATGGTACTTGGCTCTTTGCCCGTCACTTTCGCCGAATTGAAGAAAGGCGCATCCTCCAAAGAGAAAGCCGCCCACACCCTTGCTTTCTTGCTTTGTTTTATTCTCGCCGCAGGATTAGGAGTAGTCACGGCTTTGTGCAAAATTGACCTGCAAGGCGCTTTGGTCGACCGCAGCTGGTGGATGTACATCTACGTTCCATTCGCTGGGTTCATCGCTGCCTTCGCGCTCATCGTCCCCGGCATCTCAGGATCGATGACCATGATGGTATTCGGGCTTTATCTGCCTATTCTCAACACATTCATCCCTTCGCATAAAGAAGGCACGATAAGCATCTGGGCAAGCTCAGATGGAGGCTACATCGCCACCGGTCTCGTCCTGGCCCTTCTCCTCTTGATAGGCATCCTCGGGGGCATCGTCTTCTCCAGCAAATTCATGGGCAAACTTTTGGAGAAGCGCCGCGTCTCGACTTTCTACGGCATCCTTGGCCTCATCATCGGCTCTCTCATCTCAATGTTCTTCAACAGCGAGCTCTATCCCAAGTACGTCGCTGGCTCGATAAAAACTTGGGACTATATCGTCGGGGCCGTCCTCTTCCTTGTCGGGGCCGCTTTTGTCTTCTTCTTGCTTCGCCTCTCGAAGAAAAAAGAAGCCCAGAAAGAAAAAGCTTCAGAAAAGCCTCAGGAATAACCATCGACCAGCAGCCGCCTTCCTTGAGAATGCGGCTTTTTTCGCCGTGAATCAAGCCAACTTTATCTTTGTTAACGCTTTCAGGCGTTCTTCATCCTTTTCCGCTAGCCTGACCCCCTGTCCCGTCGGTACAATAAAGGGCGGTAAATTCCACACCAAAGGGGTTCTTATGGCCAAAATAGGTTTCGACAATGCGAAGTATCTCGCGCTGCAAAGCGAGCACATCCAGGAGAGGATCGCCCAGTTCGGGGGCAAGCTCTACCTCGAGTTCGGCGGCAAGCTCTTCGACGATTACCACGCTTCCCGCGTTTTGCCTGGCTTCGAGCCCTCCTCCAAGCTTCAGCTGCTCCTCAAGATGAAAGATCAGGCGGAGATAGTCATCGCGATAAACTCCGAGACCATCGAGCAGGCAAAGACCCGCGGGGACTTAGGCATCACTTACGACCAGGAAGTCCTCCGCCTCATCGACGCTTTCCGCGCGGCTGGCCTTTACGTCAGTTCCGTCGTCTTGACCCAGTTCCAGAATCAGAAAGGGGCCAAGCAATTCGAGAAGCTCCTCCAAAAACAAGAGATCAGGACCTACCGTCACTACGTCATCGAAGGCTATCCCTACAACGTCGAGCACATCGTCTCCGAGGAGGGCCTAGGCAAAAACGATTACATCGAGACCACCCGCCCCCTCGTCGTCTTGACCGCCCCTGGCCCAGGAAGCGGCAAGATGGCCACCTGCCTCTCCCAGCTTTATCACGACAACAAAAACGGCATCAAGTCAGGCTACGCCAAATTCGAGACATTCCCGATCTGGAACCTGCCTTTGAAGCACCCCGTCAACCTCGCTTACGAAGCCGCCACCGCCGATCTTGATGATGTGAACATGATCGACCCCTATCATTTAGAGGCCTATGGATTGAGCACGGTCAACTACAACCGCGACATCGAAATCTTCCCCGTCCTCAACCGCGTCTTCGAGAAGATCTTCGGCTCCTCCCCCTACAAATCCCCGACCGACATGGGCGTCAATATGGCCGGCTACTGCATAAGTGACGACGAGGCCTGCCAGCAGGCGAGCCGCCAAGAGATCATCAGACGCTACCTCAACGCCTTGGTGAAGAGAAGGCAAGGCAAGAGCAACGACGCGGAGATCGCCAAAATCGACTCCATCATGAAGAACAACGGCATCGACGTCTCCGAAAGGCGCGCCATCGCCGCCGCCAGGGCCAAAGCAGAGAAAACCGCCGAGCCCGCATCCGCCATCGAGCTTGATGACGGGACGCTCATCACGGGCAAGAACTCGCCCCTCCTCCGCTGCAACAGCGCCATGATTCTCAACGCCCTCAAATATCTCGCCGGCATCAAGGATTCCGTCGCTATCCTCCCCAAATCAATCCTCGAGCCAATCTGCCGCCTCAAGACCGATTCGTTAGGAGGCCATAATCCCCGTTTGCATTTAGACGAGATCCTCCTCGCCCTCTCTATCTCCGCGCTCACCAATCCCCTCGCCGAGATGGCTTTGGAGCAGCTGCCGAAGCTCAAAGGCTGCCAGTCCCACAGCACCGTCATCCTCTCCGAGATGGATAACGGCACGCTCAAAAAACTTGGGATCGACCACACAAGCGACCCCATCTACGAGACCAAAAAGCTCTTCCACCGCCGTTAAGCGGCGCCCGCTTTTAGAGCAGGAAAGTCATATAAATAGGAAGGTAAGTCGTCTCGGCGTCATAGCTGAGGGTTTTGGGCGAGACGACTAACTTATCGAACTTCAGCTGCGGGTATTTAGCTTTCAAAGAAGACAAAGAAGAAGTCGTGAAACGCTTCGTCGATTTGACCTCAATCACATTCATCTTTCCTTTTATGAAGGTGGCGAAGTCGATCTCATATCTTTTCTCGCCGTACTCGAAGGTGTGATAGAAGACCTTCCTTTCGTTGCATGCCAAGCTTTGGGCAACCAGCGATTCGTACAGAACTCCGAAATTGGCCCCATCCAGCTTTCCAGTCCTTATTTTGAGATACGTCTTCTCGCAATCGTCGTTCGCATCGCCAATCAAAGAGCTGAGCATAAGCCCGACATCGAGGGGATAAAGTTTGAAATCGTTCTCTTCCTTCATGAAAGTGCCGAAACTCAAATCTTGGCAGCGGTAGACCGCGTTCACTATTTTGGAGTCCTCAAGATCTTTGAGCGACCTTTGATAGGATAGGGCCATGCTGGAACTCCGATTGTTCGTCTTCACTCTCCTCGACCAGGTTTTGAGTGAAGGAAGCATGGAATCATAGATATCCAATGTCCGCGTCCTCGATTTGTTGTCGTGCTTTCTCAGATCGTCCTCATATAGCTTCAATATGTCCTGCTTTTCCTTCTCGCAGCGCATGAATGAGTGGGTCTCTTGATACAAAGAGACGACTTTCGGCATCCCCCCCAAAGCCAAGTAGAGTCTGAAATCATCCATCAAAAGCCTGTGGGCGCTTTCGCTGATCGTCTTGCGCTGATCCCATATCGCGCGGAGCATCTCACATTTCTCGTTCCAGCCAAAAGCCCAGCAGAATTCCTCAAAATCCATGGGGTGCATCTCGATCCTTCTTTCTTCGGAAGGGATTTGGATGTCCTGCGTATTCTCACGGATGGAAATCAAAGAGCCTGTCTCTATGTAGTCGTATCTGGCATCGGAGACGAGCGCCTTTATCGCTTGCCTTGCCAATGGGAAATGCTGAACCTCATCGAAAATGATCAAATCTCCTTTCTTCAGCGTTTTTCCAAAAAGCAGAAACAAATCTGAGAAGAACTGGTCCATGGAAAGCCGATTGGCCGGGTTTATCTTCTTAAAAAGGCTTTTGACTTCGTCGGGAGCATAAGTGAAATCTATATAAATGAAACCGTCGTATTCGTTTTTGGCAAACTCCTTGACGATCGTCGTTTTTCCCACGCGCCTAGCTCCTTCAATCAAAAGAGCGGAATTCTTGTTTCTTTCATCTTTCCACTCCTTCATTTGGCTATATACCTTCCTTTTAAACTCCATAAAACCTCCATCAATCATTAAAAAGCAAATTGAATATTGCATTTTCTAAATGAAAAATCAAAGTTTTAGTTGCATTTTCTAAATGAAAATCAAGCGGTTTAGTTGCATTTTCTAAATGAAAATCAATGATTGGCTAAGACTCAGGACCGCTTCCTTCGCGTCGGCAAGATCGCTTCCACAAGCGCCCAACCCTCCAAAAGGACTATTGAAAGCGAACACATTTCGCGTATCATCAACCCGACAAAAGCAAAGCTAGGGCGACCTAGCGACGCAAAGCCATGGGTCTCTTGGAGACAGCCGGTTGCCAACAAGGCGGCTGATGAAAGGTTTTCTAGCAGACAAGAAAAAGAAGGCGGCGTTTTTCTTAGGGCTCGCTTTTTTGTCGTGCGCCGGACTGGTCGCCATCCCTAGCCTCGCTTGGCTCTCCAAAGCTCAGACCAGCGCCGCATTAAGAGGGATAGGAGGCAAGGGCAGCGGCTCTTATTTCAACGGAGGGGACGGCTCCAAAGAAGCTCCATTCGAAATCGATAACGCCCGCCAGCTCTATTACTTCAACTGGCTGCAGGACCTCGGCATATTCAACGACCCAAACGACGGAAAGACCGCAATAAAGCAAATCTATTTCAAACTCACCAGCGACATCGACGGGGAAGGCTATTCCCTTCCTCCCGCAGGGACGGAGCAATATCCTTTCGTCGGCTCCTTCGACGGGAACGGGCACACCATCAGCAACCTCACGATCACTAACGACTATTCAGAGCTTACCAACGTCCCCGCCCGCGCCGAAGAGGACAGCGAGGGCAATCTGAAGCAAGCCGAGATCGTCGGTTTCTTCGGCGTGGTCGGCTCGACAAGCGACGAGAGCAAAGTCAACGGATATAACTACGACACTTCCGCCAACGAGATCAAGAATCTCGGCCTATCCTCCCTTTCGATCGTCTCCGCTTCCTCCTCCACTTTGGTTGGCCTCGCCGCGGGCTATGTCAACGGGACCCTTTCAGGGGTGGGCGTCAACGGTTCATCGATCGCCACCAAATCAGGGGCGTCCCCAATCACCGACATCACCGGGGTCGAGCATGTCTCCGAGTATTCTCTCGTCGGCTACGCAACCGATAGCTATCTCGCCAAAACGCTTGTCAGCGATGAGACCATGAGCATGCCCCAGGTTGAGAACCCCAATACAAGCCACGGTTCCACCAACTGGGGCGGATCGGTCGACATGGAGCAGATGTACAACGACATCAAAAGCGAGCAAAGCGACTCGAGCATCACCAGCGATGTCTACTACGTCGCCTCAGAGACCATCGACGTCGACCCAAGCGGCAACGAAAGCCAGCCGAAAGACATCGTCTATTCCTCGACGAAAGCGACCAGAAGCGAAAGCGGCGGAACCCAATACTATTTCAAGAACGGCCAAAGAAAGGATGAAGATGGAGGGGTGCTCGCCTCCTATGGCATCACCACATCATCAACGTACGATGACACCTACGTTTTCATATACGGCACCCCTGACGAAGTGCCGACTTCAAGTTCGGAGAAGATGAGCGTCAAGCGCAATGTCTATGGCTATCTTCCTACCATTTCAAAATCCGGCCACTTCCTCTCGGTCTCTGAAGATGGCACGCTAATCGACGTCTCTTCTTCCGGCGCCTGCGGCTGGAACATGCCAAGCGCCGGAGGGTCCGGCTATATTTACACTTACGTCGGAGAAACCGCCTATTACCTCAGCAGAAGCTCATCGAACTCCCTTTATCTGACTTCCAGCGCCTCCACCACTTGGACTTACGAGGCAGACAAGGGAAATATCTATTCTTCAGACGATTCGTATTCCTATTACTTGGATTACGATGAAACCTCCAGTGCCTGGACGCTAGTCCAAGACGAGATAAGCGAAACCTATCTAACCATCTTGGACACCTATTCAAAGAAGTACATCGGCTCTTCCAGCTCCGGCACGATCTCTTCTTCGGATTCCGTAAGCGGCGACGAATTCAAATGGGCCTATGACTCGTCATCGAACGGCTACCGACCCCTGACTTCATCAACGCTCTATCTTTGCGCGCAAAGAACCAGAAGCGGCTTTTCCAACACTTTCAACGTTATCATGTCCGCAAGCACAAATACCGGGAGCACCGCAATCAGTCGCTACACTTTGTCTGGTGCCCAAAGCGACGGCACTGGAACGGGCACCATGAGCGCCTATCTCAGAGGCACAATAACCAGCTACACGGTTTACCTATATTACGGTTCGTCTTCTTTCGCCGCCGATACCAGCACGAGCTCCCACAGCTTCACAATCGCTAAGGTCGGCACCGGAGGGGACATCAGCACCGGTCTTTCATTCTCCGACTCCTCACAAACCGGCGTGAAGGAGTCCTCCACGAGTGAAAGGAACGCCGCTTATTACGTCAATCCCACCTACGTCCCCTTGGCCTACAGCTACAGCGATGAGGACAGCAAAACCGGCATAAACGGGGTCTCGGAAATGAACACCGGCTATCTCGTCGGGGGAGCGAATTTTATCGATTCAAGCGACTACGCGGGCGACATCCGCGTCTCAAAAGCATACAAGATGTCGAGCCTGAGCACCTCTTTTTACAGCGCATACAACAGTTCAAATCTGCAGGTGGTGACCCGTTCCTGCATCGAGGAGGACGGAGCCTATTCGGATTCGGGCTGGTCAAGGGTTATCGACAACTACAACTCCTCCGCTAGCAAAAGCTCCTCAATCCCATCCACCACCGTTGAGAGCTCAAAGCTCAAGCGCTATGACAGCGCGAGATACAACCTCGAGAGCACCATCTTCAGCGGCAGCGTGAGCTCAAGCACCGCTCTCTATGGCCTTCACTTCATGAACGCTCAGATCTCCACCGACCACCTATGCCAGGTCGGCAAGGCCATCGTCTACGACAAGGCCGCCGAAAAGGTTTACCAAGATAAACTGCAGGAGTATCTCGACGGCAAGACTGATGAGAAACCAACACAAAGCGGCTCGGTCTATTCAAATTACGACGTCCCCGAAGACTCCATCGACTTCAATCTCGCCACCGAAGGCTACATCAATTTCTTCGGGGGATCGTATTTCACCAACAACACCTGCTTCTTCAGTCTCAACGAGGTCGTCCGCGACGAGAACAACAGCATCTCCGAAATCAAGCAGATCAGCAAAATCTACGCGAATCTGGGCGACGATAAGAAAGAGAAGCCCTATCTCTATTCATACGATGGCAGCGTACCAGCGAACAGCTCCTCCTCCCAGCTTGTCTTTGACGTCAGCTGGATCGCCAGCACCGACGGCGACATAATTAGCAACTGCCTCTACTATTTCGAGATCCCCGTCAACGCCGGCGAATACGCCCTTGGGTCGGTCTCCGGCAAATCGGGGGCTTATCTGCTTTACCTAGACATCGGCACCGGGGCCGCGGACTACGAGGCGGTCACCATCAAAGAGAAGACCACCTCCAACATCATCAAGCAAAACTACCCCAAAGGAGTGGACTTCACCTCTTCCTTCAAAGATCTCCCTTCGCTCAGCGGAGGAGGCTCGGCCTGCGTGGCTCTTTTACTTGCGCCCTCTAAGGGAATCGACTATTCCTACGAAAGCAACGTCCTCACCTCCAGCCTGAGTTCCGGGGTCAAAGTGGTCTATTCCAAAGAAGGCGTGAGCGTGAAAGACAGCGCCGGCACCGCCCTACCGAAGAAAAGCGACACCCCTCTAATCGTCATCATGGAAAGAGAGACCAGCGAGAAATACAACCCCGTCAACACCTCGCTCAACCTCACCTACTCCTGCACCTGGACGATAAGCGGAGCGAGCAAAGGGGATGAGATCCAGCTTTATTTCCTCGCCAATGAAGCAACTTGGAAAAGCGGTGACGAAAGCGTGGGAGCGGTCTCTTCTAGCGGGCTTGTCACCATGCAAAGCGACGGTAGCCTCACCATAACCGCCACAGGGACCGCAAGCGAGACCGCCTCCTCCGAATGGCAGGGCCCTGAAACGATAATAAGAGAAGAGACTTTCGGCGAGTTCAAAATCAGCTTAGACAATGGCGAGGCGAGCGTCGAATACGTTTACGACGCGACCAACAAAACTTACGTGGTCACGGTCCATTGCAGCGAGAAATGCAATGCGACCATCATTTCCACGCCAAGCGATTCAAACTATTCCATCACGATAAACGGGAACGCGGTCACGGGCGCAGGCCAAGTAATCGCCATCGAGGCCACGGAGTGAGAAGATGAGCAAGACGTTAAGAAAGAAAAGCTTCAAAGCCGCATCGCTTGCCTATTTCCTTTCCCTAGGGGCTTTGGTGACCTCGCTTTTTGCCTATTTCAGCACCTCCTCAACCTTCTCTTGGTTCGCCTCGAACAAAGAGGTCGAGGCTAGCGGCATGTCCATATCAATAAAAGGCGAAGACGACGTCGATATCGAGGCCCATTATTACCGCTACGTCGAGGAGCAGGAAGACGATGGGGAAAGCGGCAAGAAAGGAACGGGCGTCTACCATGTCCAAAGAGACCCCGATGAGCTTTCGCTGACGCGTTACGATCAGATCTTCACCGACGATAACGACTACGCCCCTCTGCTCATCCAGCTTCGCCTCTACGGGGGCAGTTACAAAAATGGGGACATCCTCCCCCTGAAGATTTTCCACGATTCAAGCAAGGACAAAGAAGTCAGCTGGACTCTGGAGGAAAGCGACGCGGACAATTTCTCGATCGCGGACGATGACGCCACCTATCATCTTTCAAGCTATCTATCATCCGTCGTCTCGGTAAAGGCGATGGTCCATAACGACGAGACCATCTTCTCCGAGGCGGAAATCAACGCTTTGTCTAGCGACTCTTCGGCCCTGGAGGCGGACTTCGAAGAGATGCGAAATTCTTTCGCGGACAATGCGCAGCGTTTCGTGAGCAGCATCCCCTCAACCGGGGCGGCCAGCAAAAGCGACCTCGACTTCTCTAACGACGCCAATCTGGCGTATGAGGAAGTCCTCTCGGAAAAAGGCATCAAAACCTGCACGGCCTACGTCTGGATGGATTACGACGTCAGCCAAAGCATTTACGACAACGGGGCTAAGGGGCATGGCCTCATCAACGCCTACATCGATCAGATGAAGTCCAAACTGACGACGGTCGACGCGGGTTATCCTTTGGGCAGCGACATCACCGAGCTCACCATCAAGGTTTCCGAATAGAGCCAAAAGCAGCGACGTCCGCTAATTATTCGGCCAAATCGAGCCTGTATTTTGGCGTCCTAACCGAATATCGAAATCCGCTATTTGCCTAAAGGCGGGCCATATGGCTTTTCGCGGTTATTTTTCACAAAACATCGAAAGTGGATTGCCTACTGCCGAGCTTGGTTAGAACAAACCCCAAAAGTCAATTCTTTATAAAAGCATGTATGTCGAAAAATTAATGGAAGACATCCTCGAAAAGAAATTCCAGCAAAGCGAGCCGCCTCTTCCAAAGTTCGAGATGATTCTCACCAGCTATGGGACCTGTCTCAAAAGGGAAAGCGGCATTTTCGTCGTCCCTTTGGCTTGCCTGAAAAACTAAACGCCGAAAGCAGTCTTACCTTGCCTTATGCGATTTTTATCGTGATTCCAGGGCGCGGTGAGTCTTGGGTGTAATTGGTCCGCGAGCCGTAACTGAAGTTGCCATTCGGATAGATGGCGATCGCATAGTCGGGGTTAGCGGAATAAGGCGAGCGGGTGTAGTAATAATTGGTGTGGTTGAGGCCGCTTGAGGTGTAGACGTTGGCTCCTTTCGCTCTCGCCCATTCGCTCGTCTGACACCTCCTTGAGTTGTCGTCAGGGAAGTAAGTAGCGTTAGCGTAATCCTGGTAGCTCAGCAGATAGACTTGGTCGAAGGTGTTCTCGCAGGCATAGACGTTTTCAGAAGAATCGGTCGTGGCGGCGGAGTTATCGACCTCGACGGTCTCTAGATACTCATTCTCATACGGGAAGGCGGTAGTAAGGAAATCGCCGTTGAGCCAACTTCTGATCGAGGAAAAGGCGTAATTGTTCGCGTAATGCCCATCCACCTGTTCGCCGTCATAGATGTCGTTGAACATAGCGGTGTCCAAAAGCTTGCTCGAAACCAATGAGTATTCACCGCCTGAAGAAGAGAGGATCTTCCATTCGATCGGCTCGCATCTGAACCAATACTCTTGGCCTGTTACGATTTTCTCGCCATCATCGAATTTGCTTTTCGATGAACGTGGGGTCGCGCTGAGACGAGCATAGTAATTGCCATCGAGAAGGTACCAGTCGTTGATCGTCGGGCCGGAGAGCGATTCCAAAGAGGAGATGATGGACTCGTCCCAGACGCGGCTTTGGGGATAGGCGCCTTTTTGGGTCAAGACGCCGAATATTGCGCCACCCACGATGCCGCGCGACTTAGTAGAGCAACAGACGCTTCTTTTGATATCTCCGGATGTTTTGAAAACCTTGCCTGCATAGGGACGGCTTAGCCAAAATGGCGTTTCTTAAATGCCGCAAATAGGCAATCACTCACCGATTCTTGATGCTCTTCTGCCCGTAATAGGCGTTTTTCCCATGCTTTCTGAAGTAATGCTTGTCCAGCAGATACTGATCGACTCTCTCTATATCAGGGTTGACCGTCCGGCTGATCGAGGCCATCTTAGCAACCTCTTCGAGGACGATCGCGTTGGTGACGGCCTCTTCCGCCGTCTTGCCCCATGTGAAAGGCCCATGGCTCCTCACAAGGATCGCCGGGACCGCCTCGTAGTCCTTGCCTTTGAAGGTCTCCGTGATGACCTTGCCCGTATTGAGCTCATAATCTTCTTTTATTTCCTTCTCGCTCAGCCCCCTGGAGCAAGGCACGTCCCCATAGAAAGCGTCAGCGTGGGTGGTCCCATAGGCAGTTAAAGGAACGCCCGCCTGCGCGAAGGCTACCGCATAAGTCGAATGGGTGTGCACCACCCCTCCGACATGAGAGAAGCTCTTGTACAGTTCAAGATGGGTCAACAGATCGCTTGAGGGGCGGAGATCCCCCTCCACCACATGGCCTTCCATATCGGTCACGACCATGTCGCTAGGCTTCATATTCTCGTAGCTCACCCCGCTTGGCTTAATCACGACGAGCCCTTTTTCCCTATCGATCGCGGAGACGTTGCCCCAAGTGAGAATCACCAGTCCGCTATCTTTGAGGCGGAGATTCTGCTCCCATACCTTTTGCTTCAGTTCTTCCAACATTCACAAATCCTCCCCGAGCATCCGCTCAGCCTGCAAAACTTTCTTGTATCTAGACATGTACTCGTCGAAGCCTTGCGCGATTCCTTCATCGGGCAAGGCAAGGCTCTCCTCGCTCCCTTTGAAGATAACCTCATCAAGGTATTCCACGAGCCCCATGCCGGAATCAAGCAACGAGGCGAGGATGGCTATGCCCCACGCCCCGCCTTCGCCAGCGTTGCAGGCTATCGAAACAGGAGTCCTCAGCGCGGAAGCGAGATAAAGATCAGCCACGCCCGAGGTTTTGAACAAACCGCCATGTCCGGCGATTTTCTCTATCTTCACCCCTTCTTTTTCGAAGATCTCGAATCCGATGCGGAGGGTGGCGAAAGCGCTGTAGATCTCCGAGCGCACGAGGTTGGCAAGATTGAGTTTAGATGAGGCTCCTCTCACCACCATCGGGTGCCCATGTTTTACCTTCGTGATCGATTCCCCCGAGAGGTAATTGAAGGCGATGACCCCACCTGCGTCATCATCCCCCTCCAACGATTTCCTGAAGAGAGAGGAATAAAGCTCGCCTGAATCGATTTCTTTCTCAAAAGCCCGCAAAAGCTCATCGAAGAGGGACATCCATGAGTTGATTTCGGAAGTGCAGTTGTTCGCGTGGACCATCGCGACCAAATCGCCTAGAGGCGTAGCCACGAGGTCTATTTCAGGGTAGGCCTCCTTGGGTTTCCTTTCCAAGACGATGGAGGCGAAGATAGAGGTGCCCGCGGAGACATTCCCGGTGTTCTTCTTGATAGAGTTGGTCGCGACCATCCCCGTCTCCGCATCCCCTTCCGGAGGGCAGAGCTTGACGCCTGGCAGGAATTCTCCAGACGGATCGAGGAGCAAAGCTCCTTCCTCAGTCAAAGTCCCGGCTTCCTCGCCGGCGAGAAGGACCTTGGGGAAGATGCCTTCTAAGCTGAATCCGTACCCATTGTCTTTCAGCAAGCCGTCGAACAAGGACATGCAGCGCGCATCGAAATCCTTCTTCTCGGGATCGATGGGGAACATGCCGCTCGCCTCTCCTATCCCGATGACCTTCTCGCCCGTGAGAAGGTAATGGACATAGCCTTCAAGGGTCGTTTGGAAGGCGATGTCCTTCACATGGCTCTCTTTGTCTATAATCGCCTGATAGAGGTGGGCGATGGACCATCTCGCGGGGATGTGATAGGAGAAAAGGCCAGTCAGGATGCTCGCCGCCTTCTCCGCGTTGACGTTCCTCCACGTCCTGAAAGGGACGAGCAGATCGTCATCCTTGTCGAAGACGAGATAGCCGTGCATCATCGCCGAGATCCCTAGGGCCCCTGTGGTAATCAGCTTCTGCCCATACGCCTTATGGAAATCGTTTTTGAGAGAAGCGAAGCAATCCTGCAGGCCTTTCTTTATGTCGTCCAATGAATAGGTCCAATACCCATTCTCAAGGCGGTTCTCCCAAGATGACGATCCGCTAGAAAGGACGTTTCCTTTCGAATCAATCAAAACCGCTTTTATCCGCGTCGAGCCAAACTCGATGCCGATTGAGGTCTTCTTCAAATCCATGGTCTTTCCTTCCAAGCGAGACAACCCTTAGCAATGTGGCAGCAAATAAAGGGCAAGCTACATACAATTGTCCGCTTCTTCCTCAAAAAAGGAAGGGTGGGGTTTGATTCGCGCCTATGGATGAACCAAGATTCAGAAAGGCAAACAAAGTAGGGCTTTGACAGGTAACACTATAAATGAGATCCACCCCACCGCCACAGCGCGGGAGCCATACGAACACCACGTCGATCTTCGTCAAAATGTTTTCACCGCACTGGCTTCAAGCAAAGTCGTCAGCACAAAAGAAGAGCCAAATTTGGTATCGGAAAGAAGCCAAACCCTGTATTGAAAGGAAGCCAAAGGTTGTATTTTGGATGATTTCTTTCGGCAAATAGGCTATTATCGCCTTGGAGGAGTTTCAATGAAAGAAACCTATATCCCTCGATTGTTTGACAAAACTTTGGAGTTCGCACTTCGTTCGAAAGGCGCCGTTCTTGTCGTCGGGCCGAAATGGTGCGGCAAATCGACGACATCCGCTAGACAAGCCAAAACCATCATCGATCTCACAATCGAGGAAACCAAGTCACAATACGTTGCTTTCGCGAAAGCCTCCCCCACTTTGTTCCTTCAGCAGGGGGAGAAACCTTTGATGATTGACGAATGGCAGGAAATCTCTTTCATCTGGAATTCCATCAAGGACCAAGTAGACAAAAGCCGCTCCTTCGGTCAGTTTATCCTCACGGGCAGCGTCAGCGAAAAAGAGAAAGTCAAAAGAGGGGAACGTCACACCGGAACAGGGCGGATTGTAAGAAAGATGATGAGGCCGATGTCTCTTTTCGAGAGCCTCGACAGCGATGGAGGGGTCTCTTTGAAGAGCCTTTCCGAAGGCGAATTCAAGCCTTGCTTTTGCTCTAAGACAATCATGGATTACGCCTTCTTCATCTGCCGCGGGGGCTGGCCGATGGCCATCGGACAAGAAGAGGATGTCGCTTTGCAGCAAGCCAAGGATTTCTACGATGCCACCGTGAACGAGGACATTTTCTCTTTGAAGGACGTCGCCCTGAGAAAAGACGTGGCGAGGGCAAAGAAGCTGCTGCGCTCCTACGCGAGAAACGTCTCCTCGGAATGCCCAGATTCCACCTTTCTAGCAGACGTAGCCGCAAGCGAGGGTTCCTTCAACGAAAGGACTTTGGGCAAATATCTCCTCGCCCTCCAAAGGCTCTATGTCACGGAGGAGCTCGAGGCTTGGAACCCGAATCTGCGGAGCAAAATCGCGATTCGCAGCAAGCCGACCCGCCATTTCGTTGACCCCTCCATCGCTTCAAGCGCCTTGGGCGTCACCCCAAAGAGCTTATTCAAGGACATGAGGACTTTCGGGTTTCTCTTCGAATCGCTTTGCGTCAGGGACCTTCGCATCTATTGCGATTCCATTGGGGCGAGGCTCTACCACTACCGCGACAAAGCGGATCGCGAAGCAGACGCGGTGATTGAATATTCAGATGGAAGCTACGCCCTCGTCGAAGTCAAGATGGGCGACCGGGAAGACATCGACGAAGCCGCGGAAAAGCTTCTCGCCCTTTCTGGCGACATCGACGAGGAGAAAACGGGCAAGCCGGCGTTTCTTATGATCGTCACCATGGGGATGGTCGCTTTGAGAAGAGAGGACGGGGTCTACGAAATCCCGCTTGCCTGCTTAAAAGACTAGACGCCAAAAGGCGCATTTTTCGAGACGTTTTCCGAACAAGCCTACGCCTGCAAAGACGGAATAAACAACGGTGCCATTAAGGCAAAATCAACAATTGGGAACGCAAACGGCACCACTAAAGGTGTTCGTATAGAGAAGCTACTCAGCCGGCACGGGAGCCATACAAACCCCTCATTGCTTTTTGTCAACGCGTCAGGTCGCTGCTTCCTGCTCGAGAAAAAGCAGCAAGAAGCCATGGAGACCAGCTTGATTCCTCGACTTTGATTCATACTGAAAACGTTCGTTAGGTAAAAAACGTACTTGTTTGTGTACATATCCCCATCCATAATAACCCCGGAGGAGAAAACAATGTCCACGACAAACATTACAGAACTAAGGAAGACTTTGTTCAATACGATCGACTCCGTCATCCGCTTTAACGAGCCCGTCCAGGTCACGACGAAAAACGGCAACGCGATCCTTTTGAGTGAAGCGGATTATGAGGCGCTTTTGGAAACGGTTTATCTCATGTCTCAGCCCAATTTGGTCTCGAAGATCAAAGAAGGTGAGAAAGAGAAAACGTCGGAGATGTCGAAGTTCGATCCGGACGAGGAATGGTGATGTGGACAGTGCTCTTCACCAAAAACGCCGAAAATGATAAAGGGAAGCTGAAGGCGGCCGGACTCGAGAAAAAGGCGAAATCCCTTTTGGCCCTTCTTTCTGAAAACCCATTCCAGACCCCACCCTCCTATGAAAAGCTGCTCGGCGATTTGAATGGGTATTACTCTCGCAGAATCAATATCCAGCACCGCCTTGTCTACAGAGTGCACGTTCAGGAGCATGCCGTAGTGATCCACGCCATGTGGTCGCATTATGAAAGATAAAATAGGAAGAGTCCTTTTTCTCACCCCTGGCGCCCCTTCAAACGAAAGGCAGCTTCTTCGAAGGACATTCGGCGAGAACCAATAAAAGCCCTCGGAGATATTTCTTCAGCTTTACATAAGCGAGAAAATCGATCGGGGTGCCCCCCGTTGTCAATTTGAAATATTTCGAGAAAGCATGCACGTTCGAAGAGGGCGGAATCTTGCTGGCTATCCCGTGAAGTTTCATCCACGAGGCGGGCGATAAAGTGGGCGAAAGTGTTCGTATAGAGAATCTACTCCCCCGGCACGGGAACCATACAAACACCATTTTAAGTGGGTCGCCGTCGGAAAGCGTTTGTCGTAAAAAAGCGATGCGAAAAGGTTCCTTGGCAGAAAAGCTTAACACCCCATTTTCAGGGTTTTCCCCGAATTTGGGGTGTTAAGGCGAAAATGGGGAAATTCTTATTCAAGAGGGATGGCGACCAGAGGAAAAGAAGGGAAACCATATAATGGGGGATGCCGAGGATGCCCCCGGTGAAGGCCAAGCCCCGCTGAGGCCGCCCAATCTGAAACTCATCATCACCGCCACGGAATACGGCTATAAGAGGGGGGCGGGCGCCGGTCACCACCATCGGCTGTTCGAAAGAGCAATCAGATGAGCCTGATGGCAAAGGGACGCCCATATCTATGGGGCTTCAAAGCTCAGAGACGGAAGGTTGTGATAAAATCCCCTTAACGAAGCGGGAGAACAATCACGATGGGCAATTTATTGGACGGCAAGACCCTTCTCATCACCGGAGGCACCGGCAGCTTCGGCCACGCGATGGTCGACCGCCTCATAAACACCCCCATCAGGGAGATCCGCATCCTCTCCAGGGACGAGAAGAAGCAGGACGACATGAGGAAGGAGTACTCCAGCGGCAAGCTGAAGTTCTATATCGGCGACGTCAGGGACTACCGGGCCATCGAAGGGGCTTTCGCCAATGTCGATTACCTCTTCCACGCCGCGGCCTTGAAGCAGGTCCCAAGCTGCGAGTTCTTCCCCATGGAGGCGGTGAAGACGAACGTCATCGGCAGCGACAACGTCATCTCCGCCTGTTTGTCGCACCGCGTGAAGAAAGCCGTCTTCCTCTCCACCGACAAAGCGGCCTATCCCGTCAACGCGATGGGCATGAGCAAGGCCCTGATGGAGAAGAACGTCGTCGCCAGGAGCAGGCAATCAGGCGAAGGCGACACGGTATTTTGCCTCACCCGCTACGGCAACGTCATGGGCAGCAGAGGGTCGGTCATCCCTTTGTTTCTAGAGCAGATAAAAGCCAATAAGCCATTGACGATAACCAATCCGAACATGACGCGTTTCATGATGAGCCTAGAGGAGGCGGTAGAGCTCGTCCTCTACGCTTTTGAGCATGGCGAGCAAGGCGATCTCTTCGTCAAGAAAGCCCCTTCCGCGACCATCAAGACCTTGGCAGACGCCCTTCTTAAGATGAAAGGCTGCTCCATCGAACCGGAATGCATCGGGACAAGGCACGGGGAGAAGCTCTTCGAGACCCTCATCACCCAAGAGGAGATGCTGCGCGCGGTAGATAAAGGCGACTTCTTCCTCATCCGCCCAGACAAGCGCTCCCTCAATTACGAGAAATACTTCACCGAAGGCGAGAGGAAGATGGAAGAGAAAGAGGCCTACACCTCCGCTAACGCAACCCTTTTAAACGAAGAGGAGATGATCGCCCTCCTTTCGAAGCTCGGCCTAGACTAAGTTCTCCATATCAAATATAAACATGGACGCTTCATATCGCGCATCCGCACGCTAAAGTTTTCAACGCAAACGCGAACAAGGCAAGCGGCGAGAGAACACCCCTCACTTGCCCGCATCCCTTGGAGGACACACCCATGAACAAAAGCAAGAAAATCCTGGCCTTGGCCATGCTTTCAGCCGTGATGAGCATCAGCTCCTGCGCGGTCATCGGAGGAGGCTATAACAGCAGCTCAGACAGCGTGGTTGACACGGATAGGCAGGAAGCGCAGGAAGGTTCGAAAGTCCTCTCTGGAATAGGAGAGCCGGATAAGGCGATAGGTAACGAAGGCGATTACTACGTGAACACCGCCAACTACGACGTCTACGAGAAAAACGCCTACGGATGGACCCTCATCGATAACCTCAAAGGCGAGAAGGGGGAGAAAGGTGACAAGGGCGACGCGGGAAAGGACGGTGCTGATGGAAAAAATGGTGCCGACGGCAAGGACGGCCAAGACGCCATAACTATATCCCGTGCATCTTCAACAACTGGGACGGCACGAAGCTCTATGAGTTCTACTTCGAGAAAGGCGCGTCCGCGATATACGAAGGCCCGACGCCGGCGAAGGAAGACACGACCATCGACGGGCGCACGGCCCATTGGACTTTCGTCGGCTGGGACAAACCCCTGGACAACATCCAGAAACCGACGATCTTCACCGCCAAATTCGAGTCGCTGGTGAACGTCACGTTCAAAAACTACGATGGGGCGATTCTATCCACAACCACAGTTAATTTCGGGGAGACGCCTTCTTATGAAGGGGAGGCTCCGACCAGGCCAAGTGAGACCGACGGATCCTCGACGATAGAATGGACATTCGAGCGCTGGGACAAGGACCTCGGTCCGATCTACGAGGACACGACCTACACCGCAATCTTCAATTCACCGAACGCCATCAAGTGCACCTTCGTCAACGAGGACGGGACGGAATTGGGATTTCCTACTGCGGCGTCGGGGGCAAGGCGGTCTACAGCGGAGAGACCCCGACCAAAGACGAGGCGAACAACGAGGGGACTATAACGCGCTACACCTTCAAAGGATGGGATAAGACTCTCAGAGGAATCCAAGCGGATACTACTTTCATAGCTCAATATGAGGAGTCGACGTACTATGTGTGCAAGTTCCTCGATTGGGATTCCACTCTCCTCAAGGAAGTTGTCATCAAAAAAAACAGGTGGATAACCTGCGCGCTTCCTGTCCCGGTAAGGGAGCCTGTCACCAATGGGAGCATGGGGACGAACTATCTTTTTTCCTCTTGGGACACGAACGCCGATTTCACCATAAGTTCACCAACAACGTTTACTGCGCAATACACTTCAGAGACCTACGAAGGCTACGTCGTGACCTTTAATGATCTCGCCAGCAACAAGCTCGCAAGCGCCGGCGCGCCCAAGAATGGAACGGCCACCTACCCCACAAGTTACAAGGAAATCGTGGACATGTGTTATTCCTATGACGCTGAAAACGTGACCATGTTTGTCGGATGGGACAAATCCCTAGATAACGTGACCTCCTCAATGACCGTCACGGCGCAAACTAAAACGATTAGCAGAAAGCAGAACGGAGAATACCCACAAGCAGATGTGAACGATTGGGAACTATGCAGCAAATTGGACAACCTAACAACCGCCGATGCGCAAGGCTATTATGAATACAATGGGGAAAAATATTACGAATTTTCTGAATGGCGCTATAAAAAGGTCGAGCCCATCAAGTGGCGGTATATGTCCGACAAAGGCAATGGGGTAAAAGAGTTTATCGCCGACGGCGCGTTAGATCGTCGTTCTTGGAACGAGTCTGACGAGGATTACGAAGATGGCTCACATGCTAATAACTACGCAAAATCCGACATTAGAGAGTGGCTTAACAATGAATTCGTCACCCGTGCTTTTTACTATGATCAATCCTTGGTTCAAACAGCCGTTGTCGACAATTCCTCAAAAACGACTGATAGCTCTGGCGGCGAATATGCATGCGAAGACACGACCGACATGGCTTATCTGCCAAGTTATAGTCAAATAATGAACCACGAGAATGGTTTCGTCAGTGCTGACACGTTAACGGACGAGGACGGCGATGTGCTTGGATGGTGGACCCGTTCCCCAGGCTTATCGCCGAGTAGCGCGATTGCCAAGTACCGTGGCACCCAAAACAATGGTTTGGGAATCAAAACGGCAATCCGTCCCTGCATCCAGCTGAAAATTAGCTAACAGGGCCTCAAGAATTTCACACCCCAAACGTTTTCTTCGCCGCGAGGAGCGTATCCTCGAAGCAAGATAACGTCTCATCTGGGGCAACGGCTTTGCCAAATCCATAAGAGGCGAAGAAGAAAGGGAGGCCAAGGATCTTGGTCTCTTTTTCATCCCCCGCCGTATCTCCGATGTAGGCGGCTTTCTTTATGAGGTGCTTCTCCATGAGAAGTTTGATTGAGCCATGCTTCGGCAGCAAGGTATCCCCATAGCAAAGATGATCGGTGAAAACCTCTGGATGCTTCAACGATCTGAGATAGTCCTCGATGTAGCCCTTTTGGCAATTGGACATTATATATAAGGAATAGCCCCTTCGCTTTAATTCGAGCAGGGTCTCTTCCTCTTTGGGGAAGAGGCTGCCCGGGTGAGAGGCAAGGTATTCCACCTCATAGACGAAAGCCTCTTTCGCCCACGCTTTCCCGAGTTCTGGATCAGGGGTGAGCAAGGCGATTCTTCTGGCAATCTCTTCCATTGGGAGACCCATCTGAGCCCTGACGTTATCTTGGGAGATTGAGAAGCCCTCTCCGAAATACTTCTTCCCGCATTCGCTCCAGCTCTCCGCGACCACCTCCGTGCTGTCCCACAAAGTCCCGTCTAAATCGAATATCAATGCCGCTTTATCCATGCAAAACCCCTTTATTTCATTCTAAATCAATGCAGAATCGAGTTATTTCATTATGCCGTCATCGCAGAGAAAAGATCCCTTATCTCGCTGAAATGCTGCAAGACATCCACCACAACGGCCGTATAGAAATAAAGCAAGGTCCCATAGCCGACGAGGTAGAAGCCAGGCAAAGTCCAGGAGATCCAAGGATGCTTGATTTGGGCTTTGTAATCGAAGAGGAGCACGAAGGGCACGCAGGTGAAAAGCATGTAGCTCCCGCCCGCGCAGAACTTAGAAGCGTTAGGAAAGCAGCTTAAGAAAGCGTCGGCGATGCAGATGAAGACGACCACGAACGACATGAAGACCGCGAAGGACTTGCTGCTGCAATTGGGGGCCTCTTTGTTCTTGCTGAATATCTTCAGGTAAAGAAGCATCGAGAGGACGATGACGTAAGCCGAGTATTTCTTGCTGGGAAGAAGGTAAAGGACGAAGATATTGAGATCGACCGCCCCAAACTTATTGAGGACCGTGAGAATGTAGGCGACGATTAAGTAAGCCGCGGGAACGGCGATGAAGCACCGGAAGATATTCACGTGCTTCTTCGGGGTGTAAAAAAGGAAGAAATAGAAGGCGGCGCACAAGAACAAATCAACGAATACATTAAGGCTCGTGAAATGGTTCAAGGTGTTGACGATGAGGTTCTTCGCCGTCACGACGACGTCGAAACTCAGATTGATTCCGCATGTCTTCAAGACAAAGTAAAGATAACCCGTGACGGCAATCTGCTCGATGAAGATGAAAGAGGCCGCCCCCACCGCATAGGCAATGAGATATAGGAAGATCCGTTTCCTGTTCCTCATGATGCCCGCTACCGTGCCGATCATGATGAGAGGCAAGCCCATCTGCCCGATCGTCCCAAGGACATTGGTCAAAGTCTCATCAAGGAATCCGCCCGTGCCGAAATAGAAGGAGTAGACCTTATTGAGGGTCACCAACTGAGAGAGCACCAAAAGGACGGCGCCGATGTATTTGACCACCTGATACGACAGTATCGGATGATAGCTTTTCGTCGGTTCGGCGAGGTTTTCCATGGGGCTAAGTATAGTATCAAAGAAGCTTTTCCTCCATCCGAAGGTTACCTAGCCAAGGACAAACACGCGAATCCCCTTACAAGCATCAATTCCCTTAGGGCCATCAAGCCGTTTCGCGGGCCTAAAGCTTCAAGATCCGCGGAATGGCTCCGAAGACAAAAGCCGCCGAAAAAGGGCTTTTGTGCTTATATAAAGCTTTTCAGATAACAAGCGTCGCCGCATCTTGGCTGTCCGAAGAGAGACTCAATCGATCTCGATGCAGCCATGCTCGGCTTTGCTAATAAAGACGCAGACATTTCCGCGGTCGGGATTATTGACGCAATCAGCAATCAAAAACAGTGCAAGACTATTCAAATATATGGTTTTTGCGTCCTTTTGATGAAATGCGATAAGCATTATCTCTTCACCCATCGTAAAGGGCTCGCAGTATTTGCCAACGTGGTTATGGTCTCATTTCAAATCAACGAGGAGTTTCCAAACGAAGAAAGCCGCGCAATCGTTATCGATATCTCTCAAATAATTTTCAAGGCAACGCAGAAAGGATTATATAAGCCGATTGCGCCCGAGGAATCGGAAGTAAAGTCTCCACGCAGCCCTCCGCGAAAACAAGGCGCTTCTTCTCACTCAAATGCGTACATTCTGACGTAGTCAACTTCCATCGTCGCAGAGACGAAATCCTTGTCTGGCTCCGCGTGCTCCGAATCGAAATTGCCTCCGACAGCAAGGTTGAGAATGACGTAGAAATCCTTGTTGAAGGGCTCATTCCCATCCCCTTCATAAACCCCACCTCTAGAGTGATAAATTCTCTTTGGGACATAAAGTTTCTCGTGCTCATCGACGTAGAAAGTCAGCCCTTCCTCATCCCAAACTAGCGCATAAACGTGCCAATCCTCAATCGAGCCTTCATTCGCTCTTTTGTTCCATGAGTAGGAGCCGACTTGGTATTCGTGCTCGCTAGCAGAATTGAGGTAATGAAGAGCGCTAGAAGTCGAATAAGGATCGCTGCCCTTATTTTCCATGATGTCGATCTCGCCGTCTTTGGGCCAGCCGTTATTTTTCTCAGGCATCATCCAGAAAGCGGGCCAAAGCGCGTTGCCGGCGCTCAATTTGATGCGGGCCTCAATGCGCCCATAGGTGATGTAGGCTTTCCCTGCCGTTTTGATGCGGCTGCTCGTGAAATGGAAGCCTTCCTTCTCTTCTCTTTTAGCAGTGATGGTGAGAATGCCGTCTTTGACTGAGGCATTTTCTTCCGTGTAGTACTCCAATTCCTGGTTTCCCCAGCCACCACGATTGCCTTTCTCATACGTCCAGACATCGGTATTGAGACGGCTGCCTTCGAAATCATCTTCAAAAACAAGCTTATATCCATCGAGTTTTTTGGGATCGGGTCCGCCTGAACATCCGAGCAGCAAAGGAATCATCAGCAATACAGTGGGTTTTCTCATGCTTGGTACCACCTCGCATAATCTACGCTCATTTCAGCGTTAGGAAAAGAATTGGGTTCAGCGCATTTATCCCAAACCACCTCAAAAAAGCCGCAAAAGCTAATTAAAACGCGAAATTAACGCCGCGCAACGGCGCCCAAGCTAACGCTTAAAAGCCCTACTCTCCCAAACGCTTGATGGAAAGTCCATTGGTCAGCTAAGGGATGAGGCGAAAAAGCCGGCGGTCGCTGGGCCATCCACGCGCCTAAAAGAATGCGAGTTTTGTTATTTCTTCTCTTCTTTAAGCTTGGCCGTCAGCTCTTCAAGCTCGGTCAAATAGCTTTCCTCATCGATATCTATCTTCTTTGTAATGTAGGCGATTATCACGGTTTTGTAATAGACCGCGGCCATGATGTTCCTGGCCTTGCCGCCGCTATAAAGGGCGGATAGCTCGTCGAAGACCTTCTCCGCGCGTTTTTTGGTAGAGATCTGCTCTTCGATGTCCAAATAGAGGCTTTCAGGGAAGATCTGCACATCGCCAGATGCATCATCATGGGTGTAATCGTCCATGTTGATTTCGTTCTTCTTGATGTAGTCGTTCTCTTGCTTCTTGATGAGGCGGCAGTCCGCGGGGAACTTCGAAGCGAGGTCGTCGTTGAGCGAGTCGATGTCCAAAGGCGAATCGAATTCGTCATAGGTGTCGATGGAGAAATTCCATGGTTTGGCAATGCCGTTATCGGGATCCTCTTCGCCGGAATCCTTGCTTATCCTACCGGCGAAATAATCATAGAGGGTGCCGATGTTATCTTCCCACACGCCTTGGCCAGCTCCTTCAAGCAGGATAACGTCTTGCTTTGAGTCGAGTTCCACCTTTTTCTTGTAGCGTTTGCAGGCGAAGTCCCAGCCATCCCCGGTATCGTATTCATAATCGAAGTGTTCAGGCAGCTCATCAAGCGTATGCCTTGCTAAAGCGCAATAACCAGGCAAGGGATCCTCCATGAAAGGGGCCATGACGTAAGAAGGGCCTTTCCTCCCAGTCGTGATGAGGAAGCAATGCTCGAATTCGGCGGATACCGCATCGCCCAAAGCCACTCCTAAAGTTAGCAAATCCTGATTTCCTTTTATGAGCAAGACGCGGTAGAAGCGGCCCTTATCCGCGTATTTGAAATCCATTCTTATCTTGGTGTAAAGCATGCGTTTGTTCCCTCCTTACATGCTTTAACGGATTTGCTCATCCCTTTTAGGAACGAAGTTATCTGTTTCCATCAACAAAGCCGAGAAGGCCTGAAAGCATAGAAGAAATGCAAACCATTGATAACAACGGCGCATCGAAAATAGTGATATCGGACCTTGCCTTTATACATGATTATTCCTTTTGTCTTTTGCCTTCTATCGATGTATCGTTTCTTAGTTCCTAAGAAAGGGACGCCCATGAAAGAGAAAAAAAGCCGCAGCAACGTCAACAAACCGATTCTGATCCTCGGGATCTCTTTCGTCGTCATCGGCTGCACTTTGGGCGTATCATCGCTCGCGTGGTTCATCAGACCTACGACCACTCAGAAAGTGGATGGGGTGGATGGAGCGGCCGTCGGAAGCTACTTCGCTGGAGGCGATGGGAAAACCGCGGAAACCGCATATCAAATAGAAACGCCAAAACAGCTCTACTATTTCAACTGGCTGCAAGACCCAGGGTATTTCAACAAAAAGAAAAAAGACGCCTCCGGGAACGAAACCAGCGATTACGAACAGGTCTACTTCGTACTGAATAACGACATCGACGCGGACGGTTATTATTTGCCTCCTGCAGGAACCACGAAATACCCCTTCATAGGGAACTTCAATGGGGCGGGCTATAAAATAAGCAACCTCACGATCAGCAATAACGAAGACAATCTAAAAAAGACCGGCTGGCCTTCCGGGGCTGACAGCAACGTCAAAGGCAGCATCTCCATCGTTGGTTTCTTCGGCATCGTCGGCGAATACGAAAGCGACGCCGAGGTCACAGGCTACACCGTTGAAGTAAACGAAGTAAAAGACCTCTACTTTGACTATCTAACCGTCGAGACCAATACCGATCAAACGCTCGTCGGGCTAATCGCCGGCTATGCGAATGGCCAATTGACCAATTGTGGCGTCAGATCAGGCTATTTCGATTTTCAAAACGCGAATGTTTCAGTGATTAACAGTGGAGCACTTGCTGACAACGACAAGCTCAGCCAACACTCTTTGATCGGGGCTTATAATTCAAACCACTTCGACTACAAAGGGAAGCCGGGAGGATCGGGCAGCGACACCAGCGGCAGCTGGGGCGGATCAATCGACATCGCGAGCCTCGCCAAGCGAATCACCTACATAGCCGCGGCAAAAGGGATGACGGCTGGATCAGCCACGAAGGCATACGATATGACCGAGCGGTTCAAGGCGAACATTTACTACTACAGCACACCTTTCACCTGGGATACAACAAAGGACCTCGGGCAAAGCGTCAATTTGCAAAATGGAACCTGCCTCCCACTCAATATCGATTTGGATAAAGCGACGATCTCCAGTTCTTACATAGATACTGAAGACATCGGAACCTACTACACAAAAGGCAGCAATACGGGTGAGCCTGTCTCAGACAGCAATACGGGCTATCTCGTCGGCAGAGGCGGCGACGGCACCATCTCATCATCCAACGCAACGCCGCGTCTCTATAACAAAGGGATGAACTTGAATAGTTCAAGCGAAACTAAAAAAACGGAATTCGTTATTCGATATACGTATCAGACAAAGGCGCTACATCCATATCCGAAGCGGATAGGACAAAAGACGCCACCGGAATTTACCCAGTTTTCGGATACGACAGCCTCTCTTTTTTCTACATTGACACTCTGGCGACCAATCTAGAAAACGCCACCTATCGCATCTCGGATACGGAAAACAGCGGCAAATCATGGTCGACGAGCACGACCTCAAACAGCAAAGACATCGCGGATTGCGGCTTCGGTGACATTGAGAATGGCTACTACAAGGTTAAACACAATTTCGCGAAGATGATTTCGAGTGAGAACAAGCCCGACACCTTAGCCAGCGGCATAATCAGTTTGGATGGAATCCAACTCTACAAAATCGGCTCTAACGACATTAAAAATTACGGAGCCCTGGAAAAAGGGACTTACAGTGATATACAGATAAACGGTGTCACTTACGATTCAGGCTACGAGATGTATAAAGCCGGCTTCAACTTCGAACTATCGAGTTCCGGCTCGCTGAAGATGATCCTCGGAACTTACACCTCAGCCTCGAGCTCGTCTGGGCACGCCATGCCTTCCGTTTACGAAATTATCCGTTCCACGGACAAGAAGCAAATCGAGAGCGCGAAGAAAATCAGCGCCATCTACAAATTTGATGGCAAGTACTACAACCAATACACAGATGACTCCGCGACGATCCCTAACGGCGCAGAGAAAATATTCGACCTGAACGCCATATACCCAATCAGTGGGAAGAGCGGGGAGGGCGTTCTCAAAAATGGGTGCGCCTACTACATGGAGATCCCTCTGAGCGCAGGAGATTACTTCGTCGGCGCGGATTCCTCCGCGACCAACTGCCCCTACATCATGTATTTCGATATCGGCGCCAACGGAGCGGACGGGAAAAAGGATACGGGCGAAGAGGAAGTTCCTCCCATCGACTTCGTCTACTATTCCAACACTACAGATAAAACCATCAAGCCAATCAACTCTACGAAAGAAACAACGGACAGCGAAGGCAACATAACCACCGAATCCGATTACACCCCATCAAAAGTAACCTTCGCTATAAGTGGCAACCCTACCACAGTCTATTTTTACCGCGTTAGAACAGTTGATGGTGAAAACGAAACGATAACGGTCTATTACGTTGATACCGCAGGCGGAACAACGAGCATAACAGGAACAGGCATAACGGCCACCGGCAGCAAAGAAGACTATTCCCCTAAAGATACGACTTCGAGCGCCTAAGACAGGCTTTTTGTCCCCGCCAAAAGAATGGTCTTAAACGGCTTTCTAAAGAAGAACTTTGACGCTTTCCGTTCTCATTTCAACAAACGCGCAGACCACGCAAGGGCCAGTAAATGCAAATGATCGTTTTTTGATAACGTAAATTTGCTCAAGAAAAGCAATTCGCCAACAATGACCCCTTTGGCTTTCTGCGATTTGGCAAAGCCAAAAAGATCTAATTCTTCCGATGGGGACACGCTATTTTGCTTTCAAATACAAAAGTCGACGAATTATGGGAAAAGCCATTTTTTTGAAGCTGTCTGCATTTTGGGGAAAGGACGCCCAAGAAAGAATTAGCCCTTGCGCGTACGCGCGTATCCCTTATAATTCCCCTCGTCAAAAGCAAAGCCAGGGCAATCTGGCGACGCAAAGCTAAAGGGTCTTCCTAAGACAGCCAGCTGCCAACCCGAAAGGGTTTCTAGCAGGGGCTGTATTTTGTTCCTATGCGAGAGGCTCAATCGAAGTATCAGGTGTAGAATTAGCCCATGAGCAAGCTCTTCAGAAGAAAAGGATTCCGCTTGGCAAGCGTTGCCTATTTCCTTTCTTTGGGCACGCTTGCGGTATCGTTGTTTGCTTGGTTCAGCACATCCTCCACTTTCTCTTGGTTCGCATCCAACAAAGAAGTAGACGCAAGCGGCATGGCGATCCAGGTTAAAACGGACGAGAATGCCTCAGTAGACATGACCGTCTACAAATACATCCAGAACGATAACGGAAGCCACGAATTCGCAGAAAACCCAACAATCAAAGATGCGAATGGCAATGACACAGGCAAGATGGATCTTTCTTTGCTGCGTTATGACCAGGTCTTCCAAGAAGACAACGACTACACCCCCATTTTATTGAAGCTCAAGCTCAGCGGCGGAACATACACCACCACTGATAACAAGCTTTCTTTAGCGATCACGCACAATACGGATAAAGATCATGCTATCAAAACAGTGACAACCGACAGTTCTTCATCTGAGTCAGTAAGTGAAGACGCGTCTGGCGCTTCTGGGCAAAAATACGATCTCTCAAATTACATTTCCTCCGTTATCTCAGTGAAGGCAATGGTGGAACCCGTAACGGGAGGCGAACATACCTATACTTGGGATAGCGGCAGCTCTGAGACCAACTTCCAGACGCTGAAAAATGAGTTTAAGAATGTAGAGCAAAAGTATTTTGTGAAAACGCTGAAGACCGTTAACGGCGCCACTGAGACCACAAAAAACGCTTCCATTAGCTTTGACCTTACATACGCAGCGGCGAGCGACAAAACCTGCATCGTCTATGTATGGATTGATTACGATGACGGCAAAAACACAACATACAGCGGCACAACAAACGGCCTAATTAATGCTTTCATCGACCAAATGAATGACGCCGGTGGCAGCTCAGGGATCAATATAAGTTACCCTCTTTACAGCGACTTGACCGAGCTCTCCGTCGTGAAAAGCACAAGCGCAAGCAACTAATCAAATGTTTGACTGCAATCGCAGAGTGCAAGCAGAAACCCCGCAAAACCTAAGCAAAACAAAAACAACCGCGAGTTATTCCCCGCGGTTGTTTTGCTATATTTGACTTTGAATCAGACGTTGAACAAGACCAGGATGCTATCGACGATGAGGAAGCCTCCTGAGACATAGAAGAAGATGTTCATGAAATCCCAAGCCGCCGCATTCCCGCAGCCGAGGAAGACGATCATGACGCCGATGAGGATGTTCATAATGTTGCTAAAGATGCCTCTCCTGGAGACTAGCCCAGAGATGCCATAAGCAATCAGCATGACCCCGTTAACGAGGAAGGCCACCCAGGCAATAGTCCAAGCAAACGAGACCATCAATATGCCGAAGATGATTTCGATGATGCCGAACATCACATTGCGGCTGCAGATGGACATCACCCCGAGAACGATCGTGATAACGCCGATAACGGTGACGATCATCCCCATAATCCAGTTTGCGCCATCGACCCCTCCGACAATGAGCATAATGCCGGCGACGAGCAACGCTAGCGCATACCACACTCGTCCTGCTGTAGATTTAGCCATTTTACATAGGCCTCCTTAATCGGGGACAATTGTAAATCATAACGGCAGCGACGTGGTTGAATTTTCTTTTGCTGCCTTCCTAACCTTCTAAGCGCGGTCTTTGCGTGTCGGAACATAAACTCCTTGCAGCTATTCATGTCACTTATCGATTAATAAAACAGATGTTGGAAAAGTGCAGTTTTTCAATATATTTTTGTTGGAAAACCCAAAAGGACAAAGATATATGTACCGTAAAAAAGCGCCTATATCGAAGAATATCTAACAGATGATAGAACTATATCCTGTGCATTGATGGAGCGAGGCAAATAGGCAAAACTACCATAATCGGTGAGCTTGCGAAAAAACACTTTCCAAACCATGTCGAGATCAACATGGCGGACGACAAAGCCGGGGCAAGGCTTTTTGAGCATGCGAGCACCCTCGAATCATTTTACTTAGCCTTTGGTTCTTTCGCCGGCGGAAAGCTGAGAGAGAAAGAACACATTGGTCTTTCTTGATGAAATACAGGTCTGCCCCAAGCTTTTCACATTGCTTAAGCTTTTGAATCTAGACAATCGTTACAAATACATTTGCAGCGGATCGGAGTTAGGAATCGCGATGCAAAAAACAACTTTGACCCCCATGGGATCGATTATTGAGAAAAGAATGCATCCGATGGATTTCGAAGAGTTCCTTTTGGCCAATTCCATAGATGAGGATGTGATTTCCCATTTGAAGGAATACTTTGAGAAGAAGGAAAGCTAGTCTATATTCCAATTTACGACATCATGTTCATCTGATGCCGTTCTTCCCTGGTTTCCTAAAAGCCAGCAAAGAAGCGACAAAACTATTTCCCCTTCTCCAAAACCATCTCTTTCGCGTATTCCCTTTGCTTTTCGGTTATCCTGCCATTGGAGATGAGGCTTGCCACCGCGTCGATCTTCTCTTCCAATCCTAGCTCATGGATAGAGGTGCTGGTTCTGCCATCTTTGACGCTTTTTTCGATGAGGATCGCATGATCGGACAAACAGGCGACTTGAGGCGCGTGAGTGATCGCAATAACTTGGGTGGAAAGGGAGATCTCGTAAATCTTGCTCGCGACGGCCTTCGAGGCTTCTCCGGATATGCCTGTATCGATCTCATCGAAGATTGCCGTCCCAACTTTGTTCGCGGAAAGGAAGATCGAATGGAAAGCGAGCATGATGCGGCTCGTCTCGCCACCTGAAACGATCTTTTCCATCGGCTTAAGACCTTCGCCCACGTTGGTCTCGATAAGGAACTGCACCTCATCAAGCCCGTCGTCTTTTAGAGAAGATGGCTCTTTCTTGAATGTGGAGAAGGCAATTTTGAACTCATCGCGCAGCAAGAGATCCTTGAGGCTCTTCTTCATATTCTTTTCAATCAAAGACGCGACCTCTTGCCTGATCTTGGAAAGATCGATCCCTTTTTGATAAGCCTCGTCAAAGGCCTTGCCGGCATCTAGTTTTGCCTTTTCTAGATCATCCTCGAAGGTGGAGCCCTTCCCAAGGAGAGACTCAAGCTCAGCCTGGTAAGCGATCAACTCGGGAATCGATTTCCTGTACTTCCTCTCTAGG
Organism: bacterium; assembly: GCA_963611815.1. GTDB lineage: Bacteria > Bacillota_I > Bacilli_A > RFN20 > CAG-826 > Alloenteromonas. The sequence continues at coordinate 12,188 of CAVDSY010000003.1, read as the reverse complement.
GATGAGAGCTCGCTGTCGCGCTGCTCCAGCTCCTCAAGTCTGGCAGGATCATAATCCAAGGAAGAGAAAAGACCCTTCAAAGCGGAGAAGATGTCCTCTAATTCGTAATAAGCTTCATCAAGGCGCTTTGACGATTCTTGATATTGGGACTGCAAAGAAACGAGTTTTGCGACGTTTTTGTTGAGATCGTAGAGTTTTTCTATGGCGTCGCCATGCACGATTGACGAGGAATCTTGAACAAGGGAATAAATGGAATCGTAGTTCCTAAGCAAGGATATCTCGTTCTCGATCCTTTCTTGTTCACCTTCTTCTAGCCCCATGCCTTTGAGCTCATTGTATTGATACTCATAGAAGTCGCGTTCGGACTCGAGCTTGTTTTTCTTTTCCTCAAGCTCCTCGTAACGGCTTTGCTTCTCACGGTAAGAAGACAAAGCAAAGCGGTAGCTCTCTAGATATGGCGCGACCATCGATGAACGATAGGAATCGATGAGGGAAAGGTAATTCTCGGGGTTGAGCAGCTTCATCGCATCGAATTGCGAATGGATGTTAGCAAGAAGAGGAGCAAGACGGGATAGGTCGCCCAAGGAGATGAGGGTCCCGTTGGCTTTGATATAGCTCTTCGTTTTGCCGATGACCCTTTCAATGGTCAGAAATCCATCGAAAGGGATGTCCAGCGAAGCAAGGAGCGCTTCCAATTTTGGAGATTTTGCCTCGAATTCCCCGCGGATGCTTGCTTTGTTTTCTCCTTGGCGGATAAGCTCGCTAGAGGCGCGTTGGCCAAGAAGCAAAGACAAGGAATCGATGATCAGGCTCTTGCCGGCGCCCGTTCCGCCCATCAAGACCGTGAAGCCATTTTGAAAAACGATGTCGACGTTCTCTAGAATCGCAAGATTGATAATGGAAAGGCGTTTGAGCATAGCCTCAACATTATACGAGGGAAGGAGAAGACTCTTTTCCATATTTTTCACAGGTTCTAATCGAAATCGTCTAAAAAGGTAGTTGAACGAGTGAGTCCTCCAATCGTTAGAAAGTCGCAGCGCCAAAGTCTTTTCTCATAAAGTTTTGGTTATTGGCTAATTAAACAGGAAGGCGTCTTAGCCAAAGGTTTTGCCCGATGCAAGACGTAGCGAAAAGACCAAGATATTACACCCTATTTTCAAACCTCTCATTCGCGCCTCGATAAAGGGCATGGAGCAGGTCGGCTTGCTTTTCGTTGTGGTGCCTTTGGCTTTATAACCTATTTTTGAAATTTCATAGATTATAGAAATTGCCGTTTTGCGTCGTCTTGGTCGTACTCAAAGCGACATAGAAGCAAAAATCTAGTTTTCAATGACGTTTCGTATGCGATAATTAATTGTTATGAAAGAAAAGCAAATCATCGCCATTGGAGACTCTTTCTTCTATCTGGATTCCCATCTTCAAGAGACTGGCTACAGATTGACCAGAGGCATCCTCACGCTTCTCGGGGACAGACTGCCAGGTTACAAAATAACGAATCTCGGTATCAGCGGAGCCACCACCGAAACTTGGTTGGAAGCTCCGATCGAAAAAGGTGGCATTTACCTCATTTTGCTGGGCACCAACGACTGGAGCGACGAAAAAGCGCTTCCCATTGGAACAAGGGAAAATTACCTCAAAAGAGAGCAAGGCACTATTCTAGGCAACCTCGGATGCATCATAGCGCGCATCAAAAAGCTTTCGCCAAAAGCCCTGATCTTCCTTTGCAATCCCTTGGAAAGAGGCGACTGCGTCAATATCAACGACCCTGAAAACTACGGGAAAGGGAGCTATGAACCGCGCAACGGCAGGACCCTCAACGATATCGCCAACGCCATCTTCCTCTACGCGAGGGAGCAAGGCGTCGTCAACATCAACACCCACGACAAAGCTGGCTTCACCTGCATGAATGCGGTCAAATTCAAGCGCTGCTACTTGCATGGCAAGCTCGTTGACCTCCCCTACCCCAACTACCGCCAAGGCATCTACGATCCGGAAGCGGGCGTTTACCCTTATCCAAAAGAAGCCATCGGCATGACTTACGACGGTCTCCACCCAAGCGATTTGGGCGCCGAGAAAATCGTCGAGATCATCTTCGATGGGATGAGGGATTACCTGAAGGCGAAGTAAGCCTATTCGATAATCAAGACATCGCGATAAGCCGCGATGTCTTTTGTTTTTTGGACGTGGTCCCTGTCGCCAAGTTCATTAGGCATCCCGGCATATGGGGACAGTCCATACCACGATTCAAGACAAATAAAGTCGTTTTTGCAGCGTTTTTGAGGCGTCCAAACCGCAAAATATGGACAAGGCGAAAGAAGGGTTATCGTTCTTCCTTGGCCGTTATGGAGGGTTATGCGCCCTTTTGGATTAGTGAGCACAAGGGTGTCGCGTTTCTCTATAAAGGGACGCTCTATTTCCCAATCCAAAGGATGCGGCCACGCAATCCTCCTTTGGATGATCCCGTTTTCCAATTCCAAAAGGATTGTGCCCTCGCCCAATTCCAAGCTCGAATCGGAGAAGTCATTGATGAAGCCGGGATGCAAGCCATATTGGAAAGCCATTTCCTGCCCGCTATTCGAGATTACCTTTGCCTCGCGCACAACGCGGTTCTTCTCCAATTTAGTCGTGACGGATATCTTGCAATCGAAGGGATAAGTCTCGTCCCCTTGATGAAGAAGAGACAAAGTCAAAGAATCCTCGCTTTGGCTATCGACATCAAAAGCAGAGACGCGCGCATAACCATGGGTGTTCGGCATCAGATATTGCCGGCCTTCCAGGGCGAATGAGCGGTTGTTTCCGATGATTGGGAAAAGGATGTGATCGGAATGGTCCCAGCTCCCTTTGCCGTCGTAGAGGACATCTTGGCTGACGCTTTTCAAAAAAACGCGCTTAAGCTCCGAGCCGAAAGGCGAGACTTCCACCAGAAGTTCTTCGTTTTCCAAAGCGATTAGACCGTCTTTCATTCTTTTTTGAAATCCTCTTTCACTTTCTTCTCGACCTCATCGCAGATGACCTGCAAAGAGCAGGAATGGCAGTCCATCTTCACTTTGTTGGTGAGGTGGTCGAGTGCTTTGGTGATGCTCTCGCATTTGGTGACGAGCTGCGAAAGAGCGGCGTAGTCGTAATCATCCAAAGTCACGAAGATGACCTTCACGCTTTTGACGAAAGGAAGCTCTTTGTGTTTTTTGATGAAGTAGCTGCCGAGTCTAGCGAAATCAGTTTTGTCATTGGAGACGGCTTTTTTTGAAACAAGCAGGCTTTCCTTCTTATTGAAGACAGATTCCCTGACCATCACCCCGTCATAGGCGAAGTGATACTTCACATAATCGAATTTCCGGATCGAATTGTATAAGGCATTGCCTGAGCCTATCTGAGCGGTGTCGCAGCTAGCGAGGGTTATGCGCGCGTAATTCCTTGCTTTGAGGGCGGAAGACAAATCGTCCCCGATAAGGAAAACCCCATCCTCAAAAGGCAGATCCAAAAGCAAATCAAGGGCGATTCCTTTGTAAGGATTCGCCCCTAACTCGAAGGCTTTGTCAGAGCTGAAGATGAATTGATTGGGATTCTCGACGAACCCTTGATTCAAATCCACCGCAAGCGACTTGGCTTGATATTTCTTGTTGATCTCTTCGACTTTGGAATAGAGATCATCAAAGATGAACATACTCAGATTTTGCGTTTTCTCTCAATCTTGTCGTAATGCTTGTTGAGCAAAGGTTCAAGAGAAGAGGTGAGCTTCATGTCGAGATTGAAGAAATAGACGATGAAGAGGAGGCCGAAGAGGGCGATGAAAGCCCCGACGACGGTGCAGACGATGCTGACCCATAGCCAAACCCCAAGAGAAGGGAAGAGGGTCCAGCTGAGAACGATCAATGCGGTGCCCATGTTATCTGCCCTCCGCAAGGCCTTTTTGCCTGGCGAACTCAGCCGCGCCGAGGGCGCCCATGAGCTGAGGATCGATCGGGAGGTTGACCACCTTCAGATGGAGGACCTTCTCGATGGCGTCTTTAAGCCCGGCGTTTTTCGCGCATCCGCCCGTGAGGGTGATGGAATCGGTGGCGCCGGCTTTCTTGGCCATGACGAAGCAGCGCTTGGCAACGGAGAACTCGATGCCGGCGGCGATTTCATCCATCGGCTTGCCCTCGCCCACCAAAGAAATGACCTCGCTTTCGGCGAAGACGGTGCACTGGGCGGTGATGGGAATGATGTTTTTGGCGCTCAAAGAAAGGTTGGAGAAGGTGTCTAGGTCCATTTCGAAGGCCCTGGCCATCGCCTCGAAGAACCTGCCGGTGCCAGCCGCGCATTTGTCGTTCATGGCGAAATTGAGGACGGTGCCGTCCTTATCGACGGCGATGCCTTTGACGTCTTGGCCGCCGATGTCGATGATGGCTTTGACATTAGGATCGGTGACGTGAACGCCCATCGCGTGACAGGAGATCTCGGAGATGTTCTCGTCGGCGAAGGGGACTTTGTTCCTGCCATATCCCGTCCCTACAAGATAAGCAAGGTCCTTCGGCGAGCTGAGATCCTTGACCTGGGCGATAGCCTGATCGAGGGCCTCTTGGGCGCTGAGGACGGAGTTGATGCGGCTTCTGATGGTCACATTGGCGACCATCTTGCCGTTTTCGTCGATAATCACGCACTTCGTGTAAGTGCTGCCGGAATCGCATCCACCAAAATACTTCATAGTTCTTTTATCTCCTTACCATGATTTTGCGTCGTCGATTACTTCGAGGCTCGGGTCGACGGGCTCTTCCCTCATGACCGAGCGCATATAACGGTTGACGTCGTCTCTGATCGACTGCTTCGAGATGACGCGGGGATCCATCAGGTCGTGGTTGACCCAGATCAGTTTGATCCCGTGCTCTCTCGCCCTCTCCTCGAAGAGGCCATGCATGCCAGCGAGGGCTTTGCAGGAAATGTGCTCCCAGAGGATGACGATGTCAGCGTGGTATTCTTCGCAGAATCTCCAGAGATCATCGATGAGGACTTCATAACCGCCGTGGGTTCTGTTCCTCATGATCATCTCTTGATAGAGCTTGGCAATGTCGTATATCGCTTGCTCCGGATCATCCTCGGAGATCTCGTCGAAGTAGACGAGGGAGAGCATGTCCACTAGAGGCAAGATGCCCCAGCAGTTCTGCAGCCAAGGCAGGAAGTCGGTGTAGAACTGGGACTGGACGCCCCAGATGATGGCCCTATGGCGGGTTTCCTTGCAGACATTTGCCTTTCTCTTGAAGGCTTTCTCGGCGAGCTTGGTGATCTTCTTATCGGCTTTGACGAAGTCGTCGCTTCTTCCGGCAACGGCCATGTAGGTGGTCTCGGCGTAGAGAGCAAGGTTAGCGCCATAAACCTGAGGATTATCGGTTTTCGACATCTCCATCCAGGATTTGCGGAGCCTATTTTCCTCGTTGAAGCGTTTGGCGCATTTGAAGTAATTGTCCCAGTCCCACTTCTCGCCGGTCTTCTCTTCGATGAACTTGATCGCGTTCCTGATTTCCTGAGCGGCGTATTCTTGGACGCCTTCTTCCGTGTGGCGGAGAGGGGCGGCAATTTGGAAGCAAGGGATGCCCGCTTCCTCGTACTTCTTGCTCATGATGCCATTGCCCATAAGCGAACCATCGCAGGTGGTGTTGCATTGAATGGAGCAGGCGCCATAAATCGGCATATCCTCATCGACGGCCGCGCCGGCTTCAGCGGCCGGCATCGGGCAGACGTCGCCCGGAATGCCCATCTCCTGAAGGACGTCGAGGTAATGGGTGACGGCCCCTCCGTTAAGAAGGACGGAGACATAGATGGCCGCGGTCTCCCAGCTCACCGCGTAGAGATTCGGGAAGCCGCACATGATGTGGAACATCTCGTTCTCGTCGAGGATGACGATCTTCTTGGAGAACTTCTCGTTGTTCCCGCATCTCTTGTCGGCCTTGAAAACCCTGCCAAGAAGCTGGGCGACGTCCAAGGCGACGAGGTCGTATTCGGTGTGGGCGATGCGAAGGGCCTCTTTCCTAAGGCCGATCGTGTGCTTGTCGATCATCATCGGGACGGCGAGGTAGTTGCACATCCAGCGGTAGCGGAAGAAACCTTTGAGGTTGTTCGGCTTGACGATGAATTTGGCAAGCATCCACATGATCTTGAGCCAGCAGCGGAAGTCATAGAGGGTGTCGACGACGCCTCTCCATTCTCTTCTCTTCCTGACTCTTTTGCCGTTATAGAGCTTGCCTAACGGCTCGGAACCAACTTTGCTTCCCATTATTTTTTGCCTCCTTGGATCTTCTTGATCTCAATGCTTTCGACGAATGCCTGCACCCTGGTCCTTATTTGGCCGGAGGTGCCGACCGCGTAGGGGCGGTCGATGGAGAGGACGGGGTATTCGTAATCATCGCGGAGCATGTGGGTGCCGGTCATGCGCTCATAAGCCCAAGGATCGCAGAATTTCATCTGCTCGTAGATGATGCCGTCGGCCTTGTATTCCTTCGCGAGTTGGTTGACGTATTCCTTCCTTCTCCTGAATTTAGGAAGATTCATATGACGCGGGCACATGCATGAGTGCATGTATTGGGCGCAAATCTGGGTCAAAACGTCATCCTTGTCGTTCAAGACGATCTCTTGCCTGCCGGGGAGAGAGCCGAAGCAGTAGCGGTCGGCGACCACTCTCGCGCCGGATTCCTCGATGAGCTTGATCATATCGACGTCATCGACTTCCGAGCCCACGACGAGAACCCTTGCGCGGAATTTCTTTTTCTCATCCGGTACTCTGTTTTTGACTTCTTCAAGGGTCTCCTCAAGCTTGTCTAAGAGCAGATAATGAGGGCAGACGTAGGTGCACATCGTGATGATGTGGAACTCATAACCGGTGATGCGCGGGTTGTCTTCTTTCCTGAATTCGCCAAGTTCGGTGATGAGGCGGCAAAGCTTGTTGTGCTCCTCCACCGCTTCCCTTAATGCCTTGTCGGATATATCAGTCCCAAACTTCTCGTGCAACGGATCAAGGATCTTTTTGCGGCATTCGGAAACATAAAGGCTGAGGCCATTGTCGTCATCCTTCATCGGGACTTCGAGGTATTTGTAGAAGAAGCCTTCCTGGGGGACGGTGTTCAAAAGCTCCATGTTCTCGACGCAGCGATTGATCATCGTGCAGCCGTCGGGGGTGAGAAGACAATCGAGGAACTGGTATCCGCCTTCGATGGCCCTTTCGAGCAGTGCGCGCGAGTACTCGCAAAGGAAAGAGGTCATGTAATAAGTGCCCATCTCCATCGAGCCAGTGCGCGGAGCGCGGAGCCTCGCGGAGAAGCAGCCGTTGAGGTTGCAAAGCACCTCGGGGATCTGGTAGCAGGTGGAGCCGACGCACTTAAGCCCGTCTTCCTTGGCCTTCCTCACGAGCTCGTTGTTGGCGTCTTCCAACAGCTTTTCGAAGTAATACAAATGCTTTAGGTCTTTCATGAAGCCTCCTTTTTATATTATTCCTAATTTAACTAGCGCCTCTTTGGTGCCTGAGACGACGAAGGCGCTTTGATCGAGAGAGAAAACCGATTTCCCTTCGACGTCAGAAAGCATCATCTGCTTGTCGTCGGGGATGACACTTAGAAGATTCAGCGAGCTGAGGTCGAGCTTATTGGCGTCGACGTTCTCGCTCACGCGGTTGAGAATCAAGCCATCGGTCTCGTACATAACGAGGTCCTTGGCGACCTTCTTGATGGTTTTGGTGACCTCGATGCCTTTTTTGGAGGCATCGCTTACGAGGATGAGGTGAGTGACTTTCTCCATCACTCTCCTGTTCACCTGCTCAATGCCGGCCTCTCCGTCGATGACGACGTAATCAAAGCTGTTGGCAAGCAGGCTGATCACTTCTTTCAGATAAGCGTTGACCTTGCAGTAGCATCCGCTGGCCTCGGGCCTGCCGATGGCAAGGAAAGAGATGTTCTCGATTTCCACGAGGGCGTCGAAGATCTGGTATTTGGCTTCCGAGAGGATTTCCAAAGCGGCTTTCGATTCACCGCTTTCGACGTGCTCGATGAAGAGTTTTCTTATATCGTCGACCGTCGAGCCGGACTCAACTCCCAAAGCTGTGGCTAGCCCAATCGCCGGATCGGCGTCGATGGCGAGGATTTTCTTATCAGGATGAGCCTCATGAAGCAAGCGCACGCTGAGGGCGGATATCGAGGTTTTCCCCACGCCGCCTTTTCCACAGAAGGCGAGGATGATCGGCTTTCCCATTTTATTTACCTTCCGTGTCTATTATCAAAAACCCGTCGACGAGATTGGCTTGCGCAAGCGCGCCTTTCACTTCGAGTTTCCTTTCCATGAGGTCAGTGAGAATCAAAAGCCCTTTTCTGTCCTCAATGGACATGACGTTCCTCATCAGGATGTTTTTCTCATCCTTGCTGTTTTTGTAGGCGATGGAAAGGCACATATTCACTTATCAAGCTCTTTCAAAGCCTCGCCCAAAACTAGATTTCCTTGCTTGAACATCCCGATGGCTTTCTCGACGTCGGCATAAGCGCCTTCGTTCAATCCTTTCAATGAGGATGCGAGCTCCTCGAGCTCCTCGTTATGGTGCTCGTTATGGTTAATCATGTAGTTGATGAGGGCGATCAGCTCTTGCTTGTCGGTGGCTTTCATATCGGTAATCGATAAATATTTATTGATTTAGAATATCACAAATTCCCGTCATTATCAACTGTTTCTTATCACACTATCTTCGATATAGCGGGAACTTTTGGGCTTTGAACACCGTCATTGAAAATCACTTGTCTTAGATCACATGCAAAGGTTTTGCGGGCTTTTGGAAAATCATTCCATCTAAAGTGGACTTCAAGATTAAAATGTTGGCAGTTGAGGAGAGGGAGCAAAAATGGACAAAGTCAAAAAGAACTTCGGGTTTGGATGCATGCGCTTGCCGATGAAAGGCGAAAGGGTCGACATCGAGGAAACGAAAAGGATGGTCGACGCCTTTTTGGGAGCTGGATTCAACTATTTCGATACGGCCCACGGCTATCTTTCAGGGCAAAGCGAAACGGCGTTGAAAGAATGCCTGACCTCCCGCTATCCAAGGGACAGGTACATCCTCACAAACAAACTGTCATCGCCCTTCTTTCACAAAGAGGAAGACATCCGTCCCTTCTTCGAGAAGCAACTTGAGATATGCGGAGTCGACTATTTCGACTTCTATTTGATGCATTCGCAGGGCTCAAACAACTACGACCAATATCAGGCCTGCCACGCCTATGACGTTGGCAAACAGCTGAAAGCGGAAGGAAAGATCCGCCATCTTGGCATATCATTCCACGACAAAGCGGAGCTCTTGGAACGCATTCTCACCGATCATCCCGAAGTGGAGGTCGTGCAAATTCAGCTCAATTACGTCGATTTTGAAGATCCTGCCGTCCAAAGTAAGAAAGTCTACGAGGTTTGCCGCAAATTCAACAAGCCAGTCATTGTGATGGAGCCGGTCAAAGGGGGCAATCTGGTCAATCTACCTCCTGAGGCAAAGGCAATAATCGAGGACCTTCATGGCGGCAGTCCGGCCTCCTATGCGATCCGTTTCGCCGCTGGTTTCGAAGGGATCATGATGGTCCTTTCCGGCATGAGCAATATGTCCCAGATGGAAGACAACATCTCGTTCATGAAAGACTTCAAGAAGCTTGAGCCCAAAGAAGAAGAGGCAATCAAAAAGGTCTGCGAGGTTTTCAAGTCCAAGCATCTGATCCCCTGCACCGCCTGCCGCTACTGCATTGACGGCTGTCCAAAGCACATCTCAATCCCCGACCTTTTCGCGACGATGAACACGAAAGAGGCCTACCACGATTGGAACGCGGATTATTACTACCACAACGTCTACACCACTCATAACGGCAAAGCCTCCGAGTGTCTAAAATGCGGAAAGTGCGAGAAAATCTGCCCGCAGCATCTCCCAATAAGAAAATTATTAGGAGAAGTAGCCAGGTCATTTGAAGGCAAATAAATAAGCCACTTTTGCGGTGTTTTCAACACATCTTGCCTTCTGCGAATGTTTTTGGTGATGCCGAAAGCACGAAGAAACACGGCAAGAAAATATAAGTCATATCAATAAATCGGTATTTATTCACCGAAATATTGAAGCTTCGAAAGCGGCGGATATAATTTTTGTGAACGTGTTCATTAAGAAAGGATTCTGATGCCGAAAATCATCGAGGACGCCAAAGAAAACATCTTGGATGTCGCTGAGAAGATCATCGAGGATAAAGGGTTTAACGCCCTCACCATCCGCGACGTTGCGAAAGAAAGCGGGTATGGGGTAGGGACCATCTACAACTATTTTCCCAGCAAGCTTTCCATCTTGGCATCTTTGCTGCTTGAGGAATGGCGAAGCGATGAAAAGAAACTGAAGAGCGAAATCGAAAGCTCTTCTTCTTTCCGCGATGCGATTAAGGCGATCTATGATGAGATCTCTGCTTTCTTCGCTTCCCACCGCGAATTGTTTTTCTCCGTCAGCATCCCTTCTTCGGTCAGAGGGCGGCTGCGGAATGGCCATGAGATTTTCCTTCGAACAATCGAAGGCCACGTCTCTTCCTGCCAAACCCGCTTCTCCCTCTCTTCCAGCGAGAGCTCTAGACGCGCCGCCTGCATCGTCTTGATTCAGGCCCCAAGCATCTACGGCATCTCCTTCGAAGACGTTTATGAATCGTTAGAAAAATTGCTTTCAGGAGGTATTTAAATGAGCAGTTTCAAGACGTTGGAACCAAAGGACAATTTCTATCAGACGTCCCTTTTCTTCCCGATGCCGGTGGTCATGATCGGCACCTTGGCCGACAATGGGCAGACGAGCCTCGGCCCCTATTCCTTGCTCGCGCCTTATTACATCGCTGGCAAAGGCTACTACGCGATGATTTTGGAATGCCGCAATTCTTCGAACACCGCGCAGAACATCCTCAAAACCGGCAAATGCTCCATCAACTTCTTCCCCGACGACAAGAAACTTTTCAAAGAAGCCGTCCGCATGGGTTGGCCTGGCGACACCACCGAAGAGAAAATGAAAGATTGCCTCTTCGAGCTTGAAGACGGCGAAATGGCCAAAGAGCACCCAGACGAGAAATTCCCGAAAGTAGTCAAACAATCCTTCCAAGTCATCGAGTGCACCTGGATGAAGGAATTGGACAACGCTCAAAACGACAAGGCCGGCGAGCTCAATGGCTACCCCGAGCCCTATCACGATTTCAACGGCATCACCTCTAAATTCGGCGCGCATTTCATTCTCAGAGTCGACAAGATCCTGATGAAGGAGAAGTATTACAACACCATCGTCAACGGCGTCACCGCCTCGGGCTTCCCCCGCGTCCCCGTCGATTACGGTTACCGCGATTCCAAGAACTTCTGGTGCTCCAAATTCAAGAAGCCGCGCCCCGAACTGCTGCCGATGAGAGAAACCTCCGTCTCCAGCGTCCGCTACGCCGCCGATCGCATCCAGACCGACATCAAATTCACCGATGATGCGCTGGCTTGCCTCGTCAAGGTCCCACGCATCTTCCTCCCCACCGCTCTCAAAGGCTGCATCAAATGGGCCGAGGAGCATAACGTCAAGGTGATCACCGAGAAAGAGATGAAGATCATCAACGACAAGCGCGCGAAAGAGAAAGGCAAGGACAAGTGAAATGAAAGTCGTTCTAGCAGGAGCTTTCGGCAATCTCGGAAGCGACATCCTCCGTCAGCTGATCGCCAAAGGGAATGAAGTCATCGCCCTCGACATGAAGGAGAAAGAAATCCCCGAATGCAAAGGCAAATACGAATTCCATTCGATCGACGTCACCAAGAAAGAGACTCTGGCAGGCACATGCGAAGGCGCCGACGCGGTCATCACAACCGTCGGACTCGTCAGGGCCTCGGCCACGCTCACTAACTACGACATCGACCTCAATGGCAACCTCAATCTCCTTGAGGAAGCCAAGAAGGCCGGGGTCAAGAAATTCGTCTACGTTTCCGTCATCAAATGCGATACCGACCCAAGCGTCCCAATGCTTGAGGCCAAGCATCAGTTCGAAGAGAAGCTCAAGGAGAGCGGCGTTGATTATGTCATCGTCCGCCCCACCGGCTATTTCTACGACATCGCTAAAGTCTTCATGCCGATGATAGAGAAAGGGAAAGTCACCCTTCTCGGAAGAAAAGACTACCCCTGCAACGTCATCGACACGACCGATCTCGCCGACTTCATCATC
>CAVDSY010000002.1:0-13955 GCA_963611815.1 bacterium | reverse complement strand
CTAAAAGCAAAGACAAATGAAAGCTAGCATTCCTATGGATCATTTCACTAGGAAGATAAGTCTTGTGGTTTGCAGCATAAAGCTGGTTGCTTGCATGGAGATTCGAATACCTTGCAACGTCTTCGTCGGTGTTTGAGCAAACAAGGATACCAATCGTTGGCTTTCATCTTCCCGTTTCTCCATCTCGCCATGAATCTTCACATGCATGTCCATCTGACCTACATCCTGGTGGCAGAGTTTTCCCATCTCCAGATCAATCAACGCAAAACATTCAAGAATGTAGTTATAGAAGACGAGGTCGATAAAATAATCCTCTTTCTTTGTGCGGATTCTTTTCTAATTTGTCGCAAAGGCCTAGCCTTTCCCTAATTCCAAAATTGCTGGATTTTTGATGAATTCGAGCATTGAGCCATCATTTGTGATTTTTTGCCTTTTCTGGCGTTTCTTTCTCGGCCAAATCCTTTTTCTGCGATTTCAAAAGGCGTTGGCAATGTTGGGATGAAACGTTTCTTTGGAGGGCGCGAACGCTCCAGGCTTGGCTCAGCGCCTCCTTCTCATACCAGCCTCTAGCGTTACCGTCTTCTGCTTGCAAAAGAACTAGTCAATGCGAGCGTGATAGAGAAGATTTTGCAGACGTCGTGCGCAAAATCTTAGGATAGCATTTGCAGAACTCTGCCAAGCTATATGGATTAGAAGGGCTAAAGGCGTCTCTCTTATTGCTCTAGGCTGTTTGGATCTAACAAAAATTCCTTTATCCCTATGATTGAGTATCCTTTTTCGGTTATGACCTTTACAAAGCCATTGTGCTTTCTGATTTGCAACATCTTCAAGTATTTGTCTCGTTTTATCTCTATGTCGCACCTCGCTTAATTTCTTTGGCATATCTGCCACTTTTTTCAAGTGACATTGGATTTTCTTAATTACGGGCGAGTTTAAAGGAGCCATACGCTTCATCGAATCGTTTAAATGTTTGAACAAGCGAAATATCTCTTTCAAGAAACGTTCAAATATATCAACGAAGATGCCTCAGCAACGATTTCAGACAAGTTGCTTAGGGTGCAAAACCACACTAATTTTCGGTGATTTCTCTGCTCTCATGGCAAGTGAAATGGATTATTTGCCAATCGTTTGATAATGTATTCAATATATCCTTTGGCGCATAAATGATTGGTGCTTTCTGCTTGTGATTAAAAAGCATCACCGTCGTCTGATGAATAAGTGGGATATTCTATCGCAGGCAATCCTGCAATCTCTCTACGTTCATTATCGATTTGGAATTCTTCTGCAAATTCAAACAAAGTTTTATCTTTTTAGAAGGTTAACTACTATTTCTTTATTTTTGGCGAATCTCAAAGTGTAAAGATTACGTTTCAAAGTTAGCGAAGCAACCTCGGCATCGGCTTTTAATCTCTCCGAAGCATATTTCAACTTATTACGCCATTTATTACGCCAATCATCTGCAAAGATTAAAAACCTCACACGATATCGGTGATGCTCATCGCTTTTTAAAACTAGTTTTGCATAGGTAGTTTGAATGATGAATTAATCAAGAATCAAAAAAGCCACAGAGATTGTTGCCTCAATGACTATGGTTTCCCTTGATTGAAGGAAGCTTTATTATCAACCCGAATCCATAACGATGAACGTATATGGATAGGATGTTTTTCTGGCGGCGGGGGAGTGGCTTCTCTATACGAACGTCGTCCGTGATATCGCTAATGCTTCCGATCGTAGTTTTTTGTCCTGATGGCACCGAAATTTGCCAGAGTTTTTCCGTTTTTGCAGGAGTAGGCTTGGCCGACGAGCGCCTCGAAAGCAGGACACTTCGTCAATGTCTTTATTTATGCGCTTGATACCCCTAGTTCCTATGCGGTTTCTTGGCTTATGTAGAAAAATGGCCGGCCTTCTCTCAGGCGATTGATTCTTTCCGACCCGGCTTCTGGCGAGCCCATTCGCTTAGCCTGAGCGCAGGGACATCCTCCGGCTTGTTCCCTCGCGCTAGCGAAGCAGGTGAATTTCGAAATCCATGCATGATTCCTTCGCCTCTTCGTTCAAAGAATATCTCTGTGTGGGCGGATTCCCCAAGGCGGTCGCGGCGGCGCTCCGCCTTGCTTTCGCCTTAACGGTACCGGCACTTTGAAAAAGGAGGAAAGGCGCCCTTTCACTCCTCTTTTCTTCCTTTCACCAGCCAATATCCGCCTTTTCTTCCTCCGACGCGCTCCAGAACCCCCATCGTTTTTAGCTCATCGACGATTTGGCTCACCCTTGTCGTACCTAGCCCGACGAGCGAGGAGACCTCTTTCAAGGAATGGGTCGGATGGTTCGCGATGGCCTCAAGCACTTGTCTCTGCGAAGGAAGCAGGCCCGGCTGATTCGCCAAGGCCATCGTGGGCACAAAGGCGAATGGGATCGTCACGTTGATGTAATTCTCGCCGAGGGCGAACGCCCCCTTGCCGTATTTCGAGATGATGAGCAGATTGCCGTGCCCCGTCTGCTCCACTAAGCCAAGCTGAAGCATGATTCTCTCCAACTCAGGATTCACTGGGTTCGAGACGCCCCGATAGAACATATCGGCGCTGTAGTCGAAGGGGAGCCCTCCCGTGGAGATGATCTCGATGCGGTCGGAGAAAATATAAATCGCCGGAGGGACGTTCCTTGTCCATTTGTTGTGAAGGCAGGCATTCGTCCAGGCCTCTTCGAAGGCGTGGCGGTCGAAGAGTGGGGTCTCCTTCCGCTCGAGCTCGGATTCGATGTCGACCCTGGTCTCGTTGAGGGAGAGGGTGAAATTCAAGGCCTGCTTCATCGCCAAGAAAAGGCATCTGAAGCCGAATTCGTTCCGGGAAACCATCTTGAGTTTGTCCTTCCCTTCGAAACGGACCACTTTGATGGAGATATCGTTCTCATCCGCGAGCAGATTGGCCAGATAGTTGTATTTTCCTTTTGTCAGGAAATGCATGTTCTCGTCGAAATTCCCCTCGTTGATGGTGAGCCCTGCGCCGGCGTACATCTGCTTCAGCTCGTTGAACCTCGGACTTTGGTTCAGAGATTCCAGGGTTTCGAGGGAGGAGGAGTGCGAGGAGTAGAAGAGCTCGCCAAGCAAATCGGGATCGACCTTCTTGTTTTGGCTGCCGATTCTTATCAAATAATTCCCGCGCGAGGCGTACGGGCGGTTGTTCCCGCTTACGGAGACCTTGATGATTGCTTTGCCGTCGAAATATTGGTAAGCGACCTCAGGGGCGGTAATCGGCTTAAGCTGCTCGTCTATCCTCGTGCCGACCTTCTTTAGAGTCTCTTCCCCGAGCTCGCATTCTAAGCCGAGGATCTCCCCGTCGTTAGCGACGCCAAAGTAAACATTTCCGCGGCGATGCTTGTTGAGCATGGCACCCAAAGAATCAATGCCGGCGTCCAGCTGGCTCAGCGAGGCTTTGAACTCCTGCGTCTCGTCTTCGAATTGAACGGGTAATTTCATGGCGTCCACCTCCAAGGTTATTATACACTTCTAACACGCAAAACAATCTTCTTCTATACACTTTTAACACGCTTTTTAATACATTCATTTATACACTTTGTTGAAAAAGCGAGAGTTGCAAGGAGAGTGTCCAGAAAGTTGTGTAAATGAAAAGCCGCCGGCTCGCGAACGCCAGCGGGCGGCCAATGGTTTCCGCATAATGTTTTTGCTAAGAAACAAGAAAGTTCAGCCAGCGATTCCAATAGACATCAAGCCGTTGGTCGGCTCAATGCAGAAGCATCTGATTCCGATTGTGATAAATGGCACAATGATTGAGAATAACGAATCTGGAATTGAATCAATAATGAGGCCGATCAAAAATGCCTGGTCGTTCAATATGCTAAAGGACACAGATACAAAAAAGCCCGCAGTTATACGGGTTTTCTTGTCTTCTTCCTAGTTTTAGGAAGCTCAATTATTGATTCGAACGCGCTACGATGAACGTATATTGTTCGTACGGTGTCAAACTGGCGGAGGAATGGGGATTCGAACCCCAGCTGGAGCAGGGCCCCACTATCAGTTTTCGAAACTGACCCCTTCGACCGCTTGGGTATTCCTCCGGAGCGGCGTTATCATACACCAACGCGACTTTCTTAGGCAACGGGGTCTTTGTGATAGTTACCACTAAGTGGTACACTTTCCGCCATGGGCGAAAAACTCCTTGAATTCCTCTCGCAGCATTGGCCAGCCATCCTCGTCGCGCTGGTTTTGCTCGCAGGCCTCGTTTTCCTGATCGTCACCTTCGCCATGGACATCCATCGGAGGAGGGAATATGAAGCTTCCCTTTTCGATAAGGTCAACAGCGTCCGCGTCTATGTGATCAACCTCCCCCAGAACGCGGTCTCCTATTTCAACGTTCTCTCCCTCGGCAAAGTCAAAAGGGAGAGTCTGAACGATTTCTACCGCCATTTCCCTTCCTCCGAGCAAAAAAGGGTCATGAACTGGATCAATGCGATCGCCGAGTCCGGCACGGATGAGAGCGATCTGCTCGAGGTCGACGTCAACGACACCTTCGACAAGAAGCAGTACTTCTCAACTCTCCAGGTCGAAGCGGTGGACTCTAAGAGGAAGATAATCCATCTGCAGTCCTACCTCTTCAAATACATGGCTTCGAGCAAGAGCGGCTCAAGCGGGGTCAACCATCATGGCCTCTCCACCTCGAAGGACTTCGCCAAGGCCATTAACGCCAAAGGCAAGAAGAAAGGCGTCAGCATCGTCTACCGCTTCATCTACAAGAAGACCCAGAAGAAAGACAGAGACATCGACCCCCTTGTCTTCAACCAGCTCAAGAACGCCTTGGCCTACATATTGCCCCCGAAAGGCTTCCTCATCGCCTGCTCTGGCAACGAGCTGATGCTCAGCGACGTGCAGATAAGCGAGAGAGCCAAGGCCCTTTTCCTCGCCAGAAGCGGCCTGATCCTTGCCAATCGCTGCCTTTCGCTCAACGCTTTGTCCAATCAGATCGAGGTGCGCTGCGGCGCGGTTGAGCATTATGCCCATCCGGCCTCCGCCGAAGACATCATCGCCGAGGCGAGGAAGATGGCCGAGCTCGCCTACGAGGAGGATCAAAGCATCGTCTGGTACGAGAAGGGCAAGGAGAACCAAGCCTTCCTCAAGGACTCAAGCTACCGCACCGAGGTCGAGCGCATCATCAGCGAGAAGAAGCTCGTCTATTTCTTCCGTCCGATCTACGCGGTGAAGGAGGGGAGGCCGATCGGCTATTTCGCCAAAGCCGAGCCAAAAGACACCTATTTCGACTCCATGGACGAGCTCAAGGACTACGCGGCCAGGACCCAGGACGACAAGGAACTGTTCACCACGGTGGCGCGCAACGTCATCCCCCTCTTCGTCAGCGAGAGGCTCTCGCGCGAAGAGAAGCTCTTCCTCCCCGTGCGCACGGAGGAGAGGGCCTATATGCTCTCCGTCTTCCCGCGCATCGCCAAAGCCAAGGAAGCCAACCTCGTCTTCCTCTTCGATGAGAGCGACCTCCTCGCCCACATGGATCCGGGGAACCCCGGGAGCGTCAACGCCGACATCCTGGGCATCAAAGCCAAGGGATTTGAAGTCGCGGTGTATCTCGACAAGGCCGAGCTCACCCTGCCTTCCGTGGTCTACCCCGCCTTCGATTACTACGTCTGCGGCTTCGCCAATTCCGGCAGCGCCGCCGAGATGGACGCCCGCATCAGGGCCAAGCTCCACGCCCTCGTCGAGAAGCTGCTCAAATACAAGAAGCCGATCATCGCCACCGACATCCAGGGATGGGGGCCAATAGAGATCCTCGTCCGCTCGGGGCTCGAATACATCTCGAGTCAAGACTTCGCCCCCTATGACGCGATGATCCTGCCGATCCCCGCGAAGGCGATGCGCAAGGTCGGCGACATGAAAAAGTAGTAAACTACCGCTCGTTTGAAGAAAGGCAAGAGAACAATGGGAAACAACAACAATAAGAAGAACGACTCCATCACGGCGCGCGAGGTCGATTTCGCGCAATGGTACACCGACGTCTGCCGCAAGGCGGAACTCATGGACTACGCCTCAGTGAAAGGCTTCATCGACTACCTCCCTTACAGCTATGCGATTTGGGAGGAAATCCAGAATTATCTCAACAAACGCTTCAAGGAGGACCTTGGTTCGAGCAACGTCTACCTTCCGATGGTGATCCCCACCTCCCTTTTCAATAAGGAGAAGGAGCATGTCGAAGGCTTCGCCCCGGAGACCCTCGTCGCGACGATGGGCGGAGGCAAGAAGCTCGACGATCCCCTCGTCATCCGCCCGACCTCCGAGATCCTTTTCACCGATCTCTACAAGAGGCTCGTCTCCTCTTACCGCGATCTCCCCAAGTGCTGCAACCAGTGGTGCTCGGTGGTGCGCTGGGAGAAGACGACGCGCCCCTTCCTAAGAGGGTCGGAGTTCCTTTGGCAAGAAGGGCACTGCATCTTCGAGACCGAGGAAGAGGCCGTCACCAACGCCCTCAAGGCCAGACAAGTCTACGAGGACCTTGGCAAAGAGCTCCTCGCGATCCCTTTCCTCACCGGGGAGAAGACCGAGCATGAGCGCTTCGCCGGCGCCGTCCACACCTACACCATCGAGGCTTTGATGCACGACGGCAAAACCCTCCAATCCGGCACCTCGCATTATCTCGGCACCGGCTTCACCGAGGCCTTCGGGGTCAAGTTCCTCGGCAGGCAGAACAAACTTGAGGCTCCGCATCAGACCTCTTGGGGCGTCTCCACGCGCCTCATCGGGGCGGTCATCATGGTGCACGGGGACGACAATGGCCTCGTCCTCCCTCCGCGCGTGGCCCCCATCCAAGTCGTCATCGTCCCCATCCGCATGCAGACCCCCGGGGTATTGGAAGCCTGCCGCAAGATGGAGCAAGTCATCAAAAACAAAGGGGTCCGCGTTTATCTCGACGAGGATGATTCCCGCACGCCGGGCTGGAAATTCGCCCAGTATGAGATGAAGGGCGTTCCTCTACGCATCGAAGTGGGCCCCCGCGACTTGGAAAACGGGGAAGCGGTGCTCACTAGGCGCGTCGACGGGCTCAAGCAGACCCTCAAGATCGAGGCCATCGAGGAGGAGATCCCCGGATTGCTCGACGAGATCCACGAGGCGATGTACCAAAAGGCCAAAGAGAACCTGGAGAGTCACATCTACGAGGTGAGCTCCGTCGAGGAGATGAAAAACGTCCTCGATGCGAAAGGCGGCTTCGCGAAGATGGATTTCTGCGGCGACCCCGACTGCGAGGATCGCATCAAGGAGATGACCGGCGGGGCGAGCACCCGCTGCATCGCCTCCACCGACGTCGACGAAAACGCCACCTGCCCTTGCTGCGGCAAGAAGGCGAAGATGAAGGTCTATTTCGGCAAGGCCTATTAATAATAAGGATAAGAGATTTTGGCAGCCCTTCCCGGGCTGCCTTTTCTTTCGTTTCGCCTCTTGCTCAGGGAAGCAAAAAGGAGCGCTCAGAGACTCCATTTCCGCGAATCGCCCATCTTTTTGCCTTCTTTCGCTTGCCTAAAGCCGTTTTCGGGGACAAACTTAAGCGATGGCAAAAGAAAAAGCAGAGCCCGAAAGTGCTTTGAGGCGTGGGGAACTTTCATTGTCCGCCTTGGATAGCCAAAGCGCGGCGCTTGAGCGCCTCGTCAGCATGAAATTGCTCTCCAACCGCATCGACGGGGCTTTGCTCATAGACATCGCGACGGGCACTCTCGTCCCCCTAAGCAGGTCGTTGACCGGCAAGCTGTGGGGTCTGATGGACCTCAGCGACCTCTCGTATGAAAGGACCTGCGACATCCTCATCGACAAGGCCGTCGTTTCCAGCGAAGGTGGCTTCCTCAAGGAAAGAGTCAAGCTAAGCAACGTCCTCGATAAGCTCAAGAAACTCCCCATCTACTCATTGGAATTCAAGATTAAGGAGGAAAGCGGCCTCATCCTTTTCAAAAGGCTCAATTACTCTTTCTGCGAGGAGATGAAGGGGAGCCTCGTCGTCTCTTGCGAGGACGTCACGAGCCTAAGGCGCGGCGACATCGACCCTTTGACGGGGCTGCTTGACGCCTCTGGCTTCCATGACCGCGTCGCCTCTTGGATCAAGGAAAACCCCGGGAAGAAATACCGCATCCAGCGTTACAACATCGATCACTTCCGCGACATCAACGGCATATACGGCCACGCTTCAGGCGACCAATTGCTCAAGGATTTCGGCTCCTACATGAGGAAATACGACACGCCCGATTCTTTCTCCGCGCACCTTAACGCCGACCACTTCGCCCGCTTCTGCGGGGGAGAGACGAAAAGCGTGGATGAATACGCGCGCCTGGTTCCGAAGGCTTTCGCCTCCTATCACCTCAAAATGCCGATCAAGGTCCACATCGGGGTCTACGACCTCTGCGAGGAAGATAACGACAGCGCCCTCATGGCCTACAAGGCGCTTTTGGCTTTGCAGACCATCAAGGGGGATTATGCGCGCACCATCGCCTATTACAAAAAAGGAATGATGAAGGAGGAAGTGGAGGAACAAGAGCTCCTCGCCTCCTTCGATGAGGGCTTGGCGGAAGGGCAGTTCGAGGTTTGGTATCAGCCGCAGGTCAATTACGCCAGCGGCAAGCTCGTCGGAGGGGAGGCCCTCGTGAGGTGGCGCCATCCGAGCAAAGGGCTCTTGGCGCCGGGACGCTTTCTGCCCGTCATAGAAAGGGCGGGGAAGATAGGCGATCTAGACAAGGCGACCATCAGGCGCGTCCTCTCCTTCGCTCTTGAATGGGCGAAGGAAAAAGGCGGGGACACGCCTAGCTTCTCCTGCAACCTCTCCCGCGCCTATCTCCTAGACGCGAGCCTGCCCTCTTTCCTAGAAGGCGCGGTCGGCGAGTCTTCTTTGCCCAAAAAAGCCATCCATTTCGAAATAACCGAGGGGGCTTACGTCAAAGACGCTGAGCTCATCGAGAAAGTCGCCTCGCGCCTGAGGAAAGAGGGCTTCATCTGCGAGATGGATGATTTCGGCTCGGCCTATTCCTCCCTCAATTCCCTCAAAAGCATCCACGTCGACGTGGTGAAGCTAGATCTGCGCTTCCTTGGGGGAGAGGAGGAAGGAAAACGAAGCAAGATCATCCTCTCCTCAGTCATCGAGATGGTGAAAAGGCTCGGGATGGAGGTCATCGCCGAGGGAGTGGAGAGCAAGGAGCAGGCCGACATGCTCCTCGAGTTTGGCTGCGAGCTGATGCAAGGGTACTACTTCTCTAAGCCGGTGCCTGAGGAAGAATACGCGAGGATGCTATCCGGGGAAGTGGCTTTCCCCAAAGGGAAATAGCCTTTTTCCCTAAATGTAAGCG
This sequence comes from bacterium, assembly GCA_963611815.1. Lineage (GTDB taxonomy): Bacteria > Bacillota_I > Bacilli_A > RFN20 > CAG-826 > Alloenteromonas. Next base: position 4,622 of record CAVDSY010000002.1, on the reverse strand, counting down.
CTTAATTTGCGCGGATATCAAAAAACGATTGACGGAAGCGAAACGGGTTTTAGAATTTCGCCATATTTCGCAGGCATCTCCTTTTTGCTTGATGCCACACGATGAAAGGAAAAAAGGAAACATATGAAAAAACCAGCATTATTGATCCTCTCGCTTTCCGCTTTGCTGACGCTTGCCAGCTGCGGGCTCGGGCAGCAGGGCGGCTCTTCCAGCGAGGAATCCGTCACGACCAGCTCCGAGGAAGTCATCGGCAAAAGCACCGTCAAAGCCGTTTACAACAGCACCTACGGCAGCAAGCTGAGCATCGGCACCGGCGACAGCGTCGACAGCAAAGGCACCATCACCTTCGTCGACAGCGACTCCAAAGGCGAGAATAATTACCAGATTCTCGTCAACAAGACCATCGCCGACATGAAGATGGCTTCCGACGGAATCACCTATACGTATGACTATAAGGTCGACAACGGCGCGGACATGGTCGTCGCGATCGTCAAGAAGACCGCCACCGACGACAACGGGCACAAGGTCACCTTCGAGCAGGGCGAGCACTACACCATCGTCGGCATCACCTCTGGCGGCAAGTATTCCGTCTCAGACGTTAGCGGCGTCAACTTCGCTGTCGTCCCGGACGTTGGCTATGTCGTCGAGGAGACCTCTTACAAAGGGGAGGGGAAAGCCCCGGTTTACCTCAGCGAATCCAACGGGACCTATTCGATTTATTCAAGCTACTCGGCAACCTTCAACTGCGACCTCGTTCTGAGCGTCAAAGTCAAGAAGGGCTCCACTCATAAGATCACCTACAATTACGACGTCGAAGCCTATGAGGCCCACATGGACGCCTCTTCTTCCTACATGCCGACTAGTTTCGTCGGCGGGGAGCAAATCGCCTTCTCCTTCAAGACCTTGTCTGGCTATGGCATGACCAACGTCAACGTCAAATACGTCGATGAGGACGCCTATATGGGATATTCCTTCGTCAACCCCTTCGACGAAAGCTTCACCCATTACACCGTTCAGATGCCCGATGAGGACATCATCGTCGATCTGTCTAACGGCGACGCGATCACTCTCAGCTATGAAAGCAACGACAAAGTCAGCAACGTCGGCTTCTATGCGAACCGCGATTTCGTCGACGACGGCACCACTGTGGTCGACCCGATCACCGAGTACACCATCGGCAAAGGATCCGTCTACGTTGCCTTCAACGTCGCCGACGGCTACGCCCCGACCGGATTGAGCCTAGCTCCGGCAAACGGTGACTCTTCGGACGTCAGCAGCGCCGCGCTCTTCGCAGCGTATGAAGGCGATGACGATGACGATTTCGACTGGGGCGATGACGATGATGATTTCGACTGGGACGATGACGATGATGATTTCGACTGGGGCGATGATGATGACGGCGGCTACGACTATTACGACGATTACGATGTCTGCGAAAACACGGTTGATGGGCGTTGCGTCATCGAATTCAGCCTTGATTATGAGGCGAAGCTCATCTTCGATCTCGGGGAGACTTCCAAAGTCGATCTCGATAGCTCTTGCGACAAGCTCGACATCGAATTCGATGGCGGCAGCAATGGCTTCCTCCCCAGCGCCAGCGTTTACTTCACCGCGAAGGTGAAAGACGAATACGCTTCCTCTTGGCTCATCAAATCCCTGACCCTCTGCTATGGCGAGGATGAGGATGAGATTTATGGCTACGATGGTTCCTATTACTTCACGATGCCTTATGAGAAAGCGACCATCAAAGCTGAGCTCTACCAGCCGAAGAGAGTATCCGTCTCCTATACCAACAACGCCGGCGACCTTGTTTCCAGCGTCACCCTTGAAGGCGACGATAGCGGCGCGAGCTTCGGAGAAGGCACCTCTTCCTCTTCCTTTATCGCCGGCGAAAGCGCGAGCCTTACTATCGGAACTGGCTCTGATCACAGTAAGAAAGTGAAGGCTTATCTCGTCACCTCCGAAGGCAAAGAAGAGATCTCCCTCTCCTTCGCCTCCTACGATGGCGCCTACAATGGCTACATCGAAATCCCCGATGGCGGGGCGAGCATCGAGATTGAAGCCGGCGACAGCGTCGATTCTGTTCCTTTGACCCTTCCTGAGGGCGTCTCGTTCAGCTTCTACACGAGCGAAGACGCTTCTTCGAAAGCCTCTAACTTTGCCGTCTATCCCTATGACGTCTTCTACTTCACGATCGATTCCAGCGAGGAAGGCAAAGTCGCCGTCCCGACCGTCACCGCCACCTATTATGACGAATACATGGAGGAAGACGATGAGATGACCGTCAACCTCTCGACCACGACTATCGACGGCAAGACCGCTTACAAAGCCGACCTTGGGTATGTAAGCGACGTCAAAGGCGTCAACATCGATGTCGAATTCAATGGCACTTATTCCTTCACTGCCAAGACCGTTGACGGGGACGATGCGACTTCGTTCATGGTCGACGACAACAATCAGCCTCTTGATTTCACTGCCGAAAACAAGGTGCTTGAAGGCACCAAGTTCTCCCTGGGCTATCCTTACAACAACTTCTATAAAGTCGACAAGGTCACGATCAACGGAGTCGAGGATGAAGGCAAGAGCGATTGGAATGGCTCTTACTGGTATGTCACCGGCGACGTCGTCGTCACCGTCTCCCTCAAAGACTAATAGACCTAATTAGCCTGGCCGCGGCGAAAACCGCGGCTTTTCTTTTAGGGCAAAAGCCCGCAGAACCGCCACTTTATATCGATTTTGCATCATTCCTGGCTAAATTCGCGGTGCCGTTTGCCTTTGGTGACGGCCTTTTCGCCTGTTACAATATCAAGGCAACGCCAATACAAAGGAGCCAATGATATGAACAGCGAAGAAGTTTTGCTGAAAAAAGCCGAGGAGGCACAGATCGTCTACGATTACCTCTCCGATCTTTTGGGGATAGAGTCCACTTTGCCCGTGACTTTCATCGCCGAGACGAAAGCGGAGAAGGAATTCAAGAAAAACTACCTCAAAGAGAATCCCTTCCCTCATGTGATCGCCTTCGTTTTGGCGAAGCTCAGGAAGAAAGCGGTGGAGCGCCTCTTCGAGGATGAGAAGGTCCTTCAGACTAGCGTCATCGCCGCGGTGCTCTCTCTTTGCAGCAACCTTGCCTCAGAGATTGGGGAACTGCGCGGAGATGAGGTCAAAGGCAACAGGATCTACTGCGACGTCTCTTATGCAGGCCTGCAGGCCATCCGCCTCTACATGGCCAACTATTACGACAAGGAATTCAAGAAGAGCCGCCTAGCTTCGGCGATAAGAGTCGATAACGCGCTCAACGGCTCTTTCTATAAGTACAGGACGAAGGACGGGAGATACATCTCTTTCCACGTCTATTACCAATCCCAGCAGAAGAAGCTCGTCGAGGCTTTAAAACTCAAGAAGCCTTACGACAAGTTCACCCTCACCTCGATGAAGGCGGACAGGTCTTATCTGAAGAAAGAGATTGCCAAATGGGACAGCAAGGAACTCGAGGAGCTCTCTTTCTCCTGCGGGGCCTGCGCCTGCATCCTCCGCTCCAGGGAGGAATGGGAAGCCACGGAAGTGGGCAAAGCGGTCAAGGCGATGCCGCTTATCCGTTTCGAAGAGAAAGGGAATCACAAGATGGAATTGCCCGCCTCTTTGTCTAGAGGGCCCTTGACGGGCATAAAGGTGCTTGACCTCACCCACATAATCGCCGGCCCCGCCTGCTCGAGGATCCTCGCTGAATACGGGGCCGACGTCTTGCTCGTCAGAAGAGGCTCCTACAAGGAACAGGAGCAGGCGATGCTTGAGCTGGACGGCTGGGCGGGCAAGGATTCGATTCAGCTCGACCTCAATAAGGAAGAGGATCTCCTCCGCATCAAAGAGCTCATCAAGGAAGCCGATGTCATCACCTATTCCTACCAGAACGGCTGCTTCGACAAGTTCGGCCTCAGCGAAGAGGACATAAGGAAGATAAACCCTAACGTAATCTATTCCAATCTCAATTGCTTCTCCGACTCCGTCTGGAAGGAGCGCCCAGGCTGGGCGCCTCTAGCCGAGGACATCACAGGGCTTTCCATCCGCAACGGCAGCAAGGAGAACCCCGTCAACCTCAACGGCGTGCCCCTTGATTACATCCCTGGCTTCATCTTGGCGTTAGGCACCCTCATGGCGATTAGGGACAATTTGAAGGAGGGGACGGTGAATAAGGTTACCACCTCCCTCACCAGGGGGGCGATGCTCCTTCATGAGGTGAGCGACCTCTGCTCAAAGAAAGAGAAGCCAAGCGGCAAAACCGATATATCCGCCGAACCCCTTCCGGATTATTTCCTCCATAGCCGCACCTACATCGAAAGCAAAGCCATCGGCAAAGTCGGCTTCCCTACCCCAGCCACCTACAACACCAAATACGCTGATCTTGAGGCTAACATGCCTTTCTCCGACGGAAACAAAGGCTTCAAAGGGGAGTGAAGCGGTTTCGTTTTCGTCTTTGCAACAATATCTAAAGACATAGCTAGCTTCGCTAAGCACGGAAAAACGGAGCCCTCTTCTATTTAAGGGGGTTTAGGTGGGTTTCTGTAACTTACATCCCCGTTTCTGAAAATAAGTTATAAAAAATGATCCGCCCCAAATCGGGGCGG
>CAVDSY010000001.1:0-5690 GCA_963611815.1 bacterium | reverse complement strand
CTTTTTCAAGCGGGTCAATCATCAGCGGAAGGCTTTCATCATCAAGGCGTTCAGGCCATCGATGAATTCTTTTTTGTCCTCGATCTCGAAGCCTTCTAGCAGCAAAGCCTCGTTGTAGAGCAATTTGCCACATTTTTGGATCTCCGCATCGTCTTTTATCGTGGCGATGGCTTTGAACAATGGGTGGTCGGCATTGATTTCAAGGATCTTTGTGGCTTTCGCGTTTTCTTTTTCGCCGGGGGCTCTTTGCTCGTCGAGGACTCTTTCGACATTCATGGAAAGACCGTTTTTGGTGGTGATGCAAACGGGCGAGTCAACGAGCTTAGTTGAGAAAGCGACGTCGTCGACCTTGCCGCTGAGGCCTGCTTTCATCTCATCGAGAATGCGCTTGTTCTCGGCGTTCAAGGAATCGATCTTGCTCTTCTCTTCCTCCGTTAAAGAATCCTTGTCTTCGGAAGATATGTTCTTGAAGTTGTGCTTGTCGTAATCGTTGAGGGACATGATCGCGAACTCGTCGATTTCCTGGTCGAGAACAAGAACGTCGATGCCTTGGCTTTTGAATTTCTCCAGCTGCGGGAGCATCATGATTTCCTCTTTCGTTCTCCCCGAAGCGTAGAAGATGTCCTTTTGCCCTTCTTTCATGGAAGCGACGTACTCTTTGAAGGTAATCGGCTCCTCGCTGTTCAAAGAGGAGAACTGGAGCAAATCGCGCAGATCATTGCCTTTGGTTCCAAAACTCGAATAGATCCCGTACTTTATATTGTTGCCATATAGTTCGAAGAACTTTTTGTAGCGTTCCTTGTCGTTTTTCCTTATGGCAGCGAGCTTTTCGATTATCTTTTTCTCCAAAGAGCTCTCTATTTTCATGATGAGGGATGATTTTTGGAGCATCTCGCGGGAGATATTGAGGGGGAAATCTTCCGAATCGACGAGGCCGCAGCAGAACTTCAGAAAGTCGGGGACGAGCTCCTTGCATTTGTCTTGGATGAAAATGCCCTTGCTGTAGAGGGCGAGCCCTTTCTCATAATTGCTGCTATATAGGTCATATGGGGCATGCGCCGGAATGAAGACAAGAGCATCGTAGGAATAAAGCCCTTCGATATGGACGCTCAACGAGATGAGGGGGTCCTCGAAGTCATTGTATTTGCTTTTGTAGAAGTCGTTGAGGGCTTGCTCGGTTATCTCCTTTTGGCTCTTCTTCCAAAGCGGGACCATGGAATTGAGGGTCTTATCCTCGCTGACGTCGATGGTCTTGCCTTCGATTTCCTTGCCGTTTGCGTCTTTTTCCGCCTCTTTGCGCGTTTCCATCATTTTGATGGGGTAACGGATGTAGTCCGAGTATTTGCGGATTAGATTCTCGACCGTCCAATCGTTCAGATAGTCAGAATAGTCTTCGCTTTGGGCATCGGCTTTTAGATGGATGATGACCTGCGTGCCGTGATCGAAGGAGGCGTCGCTGTCTTCGATGGTGTAGGTGTCTTTGCCGGAAGAGACGAAACGATGGGCTTTTCCGCCATGGGGCTTGGAGATGACCTCAACCGAATCGGCGACCATGAAAGCGGAGTAGAAGCCAACGCCGAATTGCCCGATTATAGAGAGGTCTTTGGCCTCTTTGGCTTGCTGGTATTTCCTAGCGAAATCCTTGGAGCCTGACTTGGCAATGGTGCCCAGATTCGTCTCCATATCCTCTTTCGACATGCCGATGCCGTTGTCGGTGACGGATATCGTTCTGGCGTTTTTATCCTTGGCGATGCGGATTTCCCCGTCCGTCAATGGGTAATTCGCCCCGTCGGTCAGAGACAGGAAGCGATATTTGTCTATCGCATCGCTCGCGTTGGAAACGATTTCCCTGAGGAAGATCTCTTTATTGGAGTAGATGCTGTTGATCATGAGGTCCAGGAGCTGCTTGGACTCGGCCTGGAATTCTTTTTCTTCTTTCATAATGCTTTTCCTTTCGAATTCGCAACAAGTAATTTAGTCTTTAATTTGGCACTGTCAAGTGATGAGTGCCAAATTATATTATTTTTAGTTTCCCTTCTTCTAGAGTAGAATCCTGCCGTTATGGGCAAAGAGGATAAAACAGGCCTGAAAACGAGTAAAAAGCAATCACGTTTCGGGGATGTGAATACGGTCCATGCGATGTGCATCGTCGCCATTTTCACTGCTTTGATGTGCGTTCTATCGCCGATTTCAATCCCGCTTGAGCCTGTCTCCATCACTTTGGCCACTTTGGTCGTTTATCTGCTCGGTGCGGTGTTCTCTTGGAAAATAGCGCTGCCCATCGTTATTTTGTATTTGCTTCTAGGAATGGCTGGCATGCCTATTTTCTCCAAATTCCAAGGCGGTTTTCAGGTCCTCGCCGGACCCACGGGCGGCTTTTTGATTGGCTACATCCCTTGTGTTTTGCTTGAGTCTTTGCTTGTTTCCAAGTGGAAAAAGAAAGTCTGGGTCTACCCCGTGGCCATGCTTGCCGGGACGGTTCTTCTTTATGCGCTTGGGACCGGCTGGTTTTTGATTTACGGGAATGGGAATTACGATTTCGCGAAGGCGATGCTTCTTTGCGTCGTCCCTTTCTTGCCTGGGGACGCAATCAAAATAGCCCTTGCCACTTTCAGTGGCTATCGCTTGAGGAGATTCGTCGATTCTCAGATTGGCCTTCCTTGGTAAAAAAACCAAAAGACATTTGAAATTCGATTTTTGCGGCGGTTAAAAACGCGTTGAGAAATTAGTAACGACTTTTGTAACGAGAGTGAAATCGGTTTCCACTTTGGCAGCAACATCACAAAAAGAGCTGTGACAAGGATGGAATTTCAATGCAGCAAACCTCTTATTTTTTGGAGGAGAAGCCGCTTAAGCTCTTGTTTAAGTTTTCGATCCCGTGCATCGTTTCTCTTCCCATCAGCGCCCCTTGCAACATCGTCGATCAGCCTTTCATCGGCAATTGGAGCGTTGGAGCAATCATTATCTCCGTTGTCTTTTTGACGGTCGGCTTCCCTTTCTTGAGTAAATCTTTTCTCTTTTTTGGGCTAAGACAGGGGAATCCCTTGCCGCCGCGATGGAATATTCCTTCTGGATTCTCATCGGCATGCTTTTTTCATGCCCTCGATCACCCTCCTTATTCAAAGAATAAGCGTGTACTTTCGCTCCCGTGGGTCTATCATCCCTCCTGTGCCTAATCAAAGGGGGCTATGTATGAGTAAACATTGCAAATTGCTTGTTCTGGGAGCTGCTTCGCTCGCTCTTTGCGCCTGTGGACCGAAAACGGACGGAGGGACGAGCTCCGACGGCTCTTCCTCGTCATTGCCTAGCGTGGAAGGCTGGGACGAAGATGCCAAGGCATTGCTTGAAGAATATTGCGGCGGCCTTCTTCCTTACCCTGCCTCCTTTTATTCTGATGTTTACGTCACCGAGGCGGAAGATGGCGACGAGAATGATTGCCTGATGATTTTCTGCGCTGATTCCTCCTTCACCATCGCGGATTATCACGAATCTTTGGAAGCTTTTGGCTGGGACTGCATCGTCAATTACAACGGCGAGGCAGGCCAGATTAACAACAACGGCACCCTTTATTATGAGCTTACTAAGGTCTCTTCCGACGGCAAGACCGGTTACGATCTCCTTTATTATTTCTATGAATCCGAAGAGGGGAACTACAACATCATCCAATGCTACAACGATCTTGAAACGGATTTGGATGGCAAGGCGGATTGGAATGAGAGCCAGAAGGAGGCTTTTTCAAGCACCTTATCCATCGTCCCCGCGAAGGTGAAGCTCGGCGCGGATGGCTATGTGAGCGCCCTCACAAACGATTTTTCCTACGTCCATGATCTCTGCGCCATCAACTTAACTGCTGACAATGTTGAAATCCTCAAGGGAGATGGATGGGCACTTGATGAAAAACAGAGCCAGGAAAGCGGAAAATGGACGTTTGAGAAAAAGGCTGCAGACGGCGCGCCAATTTATGCTACAGTCTATTATTCTTCTGGCAACTACGTCACTTTTTCTTATACCGCCGACTTCCAGGAATCCGCCTCGTGGCCCAAGGAATTTCTCTCTTCCTTCGAAAAGCAAACCGGGTTCACGATTCCTGAGTTCACCGCCTCGGACATCAAAAAGTACTATTACTGCACCAAGAAGGGCATCTCTTATATTTTCGCCTACACCGAAAATGACAGCCTCTCCGCGACTTATGAAGGACTGTTGAATGAGAATGGGGCGATTTTCGATAGCTCACGGCGCTTTTTCACTGACTGGGAGGAGAATTGGTGGATCGAATGCGAGGCGACGCGCGATTATGATTTGGGCACCTACGAGAAAATCTTCGTTGTTTCCTTTGCCGTGCTCTCCGAGCCTTATGATGATCTTTGCGCGTCTTGGCCAAGCGACAAAATAGCATCATTCCTTTCCGCTAACGGCATGGCGGGCGTCGAAGTCCCTTCTTTCGATGTCTTGCCTAATGGCGAGCAGAAACCCTTGAGAGTGAGCACAAAGAATTTCGACGAGGCGTACAAAGAGGCTTATGAGAATGTCTCGACGGATCCTGATGCCTATGGGCTTAGCGAAGAGGCAAGCGATGGCGAAATTGAGGAAACAGCGAGGAAAATCGCCAAAAATGATGTCAGCATAGCCATCAAAGCTTATGATCCAAAAGACGCAAGCGAAGATACGCGCGAAACTTACGAATACTTGAAATCCGCCCTCAAAGGCATCGGCTGGGCAAAAGTGAGCAGCTATGCCTATGACGCGGCTTATGAAGATCCGACTGGAAGCGTTCTCGTCGGGCTTACGCGCAATAACGATATCACGAGCCTCGTCTTCTCTCATGGTTCTGGGGTGGCACATCAGCCTGCTTTCTATTTTGAGACCGTCAACATGAGCGCCGAAGCCGGCAAGACATATAGCCTCGATTTGGTTTGCGACATGCTTTCAGGCGAGATAACCTACTCCTCGTCAAATGAGGGGAAATTTGCGGTTAGCCAGGATGGGCTTGTGAGCGTATCCTCCTCCGCGGAAAGAGGCGATTCCGCCACCATCACCGCCACCATCAAGGCGGAAGGGGAAGAGGCGGCTCGCACAGCCACTTGCTTCATCTCAATCCCTGAGTCTTACGACCTTAAGAAAACCGCTTATAAAATCGCCGAGCTCTATAATGCCTATTTTAACTTGGATAGCAGCGATGAAGGCTATGCGACCCCTTCCCTCATCAATGAGAAAAAAGAGAGCGCCGGCTATTCTTTGACCATATACCCCCCAACCGTCAACACGGCAGAGGAAGGGAAGAGCTTTGTCGTGGCGAATCTGATTCCGGTGGGATTCTCGACCGCGGGCGATGATGCTTGGCAGTCTGGCTCCAGCAAAGAGCTTGGGGACTATCAGTGGTTTTGCTGCGATTACTTCAATGACGATTCGGCCGTGGAGGATGTTGAGGTCACCTTCAAGGTCTTCACCTCGAAAGACGGCTCGATAGGCGTTAAAGTCCTGATTCAAAAGTTCTGACACAATCCCCGAATAAAAAGCCCCTCAGCGGGGTTTTTAAGCGTTTTGGCCTGCATGCCAAAAGAAAGAAAAAAGGCCTGATGGCAATTCACCAGACCAACAGAACCAATGGTGCGGGTTGCCGGACTCGAACCGGCACGGGCTCATCACCCGAGGGATTTTAAGTCCCTTGCGTCTACCATTTCGCCAAACCC